>NZ_RQYT01000001.1 GCF_003932785.1 Arachnia propionica
CGCAACCACGTGCAGGCCGAACTCGCCGAAAGCCATGGCGTGTCCCAGTCCACCATCAGCAGAGCCATCGCCACAGTCACCACCCTCCTGGCCAACACCCTCGAGGAGGACATCCCCACCCTGGCAGACATCCCCACCAACACCGCCCTCCTGATCGACGGCACCATCCCGCCCAGTCACGACTGGGCCGACCAGCCCAGCCTGTACTCGGTCAAGCACCACCACACCTGCGTCAACATCCAGGTCATCACCGACACCCCGGGACGACCCCACTGGATCTCCAACCCACTCCCCGGCAGCACCCCTGACGCGACAGCCCTCGACACCCACGACATCCTCACCCACCTCGACCCGACCAAGATCATCGCCGACAAGAGCTACATCGGACGAGGCCTCACCACACCAGTCAGAACCCCACCCCGCGAACACCGCACCTCGGACGACGAAGAACACAACCGAAACATCAACCACATCCGATGGTCCATCGAACGAGCCATCGCCCACCTCAAAACATGGCACATCCTCAGCACCATCCACCGCCGCCCATACACGACATTCGAAACCACCATCAAAGCCGTACTCGGGATCATTTTTGGCATCCTCTGAATAACCCTCCAGGCCTTTGCGAGGAACAATTGACAAGATCACCTGCCGTTTCGCTGACGTGATCGCGAGTCGTGGAATGGATCTGTCCAGATGCCGTATCCCCTTACGCGATCAGATGGTGGTCTGCCTGCTGGTCCTTCGCCAGAACCTGCCCCAGATGGCGGTCTCCGGCCTCCTGGGAGTCTCCCAACCCACGATCTCCAGGATCTGGTGACGTAATCACCTCCCTCCTTGAGGCAGTCCTGGTCCTCCTCCCCTGCGGACTCACCGAGGCGATCCAGCAGGGGCACCTCCTGCTGGTCGATGACACCTACATCCCGAGTGGGAACCACCCAGGCAGCGGACAGACAGCTGCGAGCCACTCCGGGAAACGCAAGATCCAGTGCCTCACATCCAGGTCGCCTCCACCGACCGGGGAGACCCCGTGGCGGTCTCCAACCCGTTGCCCGGATCCCGTCATGCCCCGAGAGTGATCCAAGAATGTGGTTGGAGTTCTCCTGGCTGAGGCACATGCCGACTGGATCGCCTACCCCACCACCGCTCTTACCCCGGTCAAGAAGAAATCCAACCAGCCCAGAGCCGACTGAGAGAAGACATTCAACAAAACCATCTTGAGTCTCCGCGCCAACGCCGAGTACCGCATCGCACATCATATCCGCGAAGCCTCCGAGCTCGCTTCACTCAGGAGCTCCACTTCGACCCACTCCCCGACCATGCGCCACCCCTCGTCCATGGTTTCCTCTGTCATAGTGACAATATGGCGAAGCGCTCGATGATAACCGAGGTAATGGAACAAGCGAGCCTGCATCCACACCACCCAATAGTCACTCGAGGGCTCACGCAGGACCCGGAAAGCTTCAGGGACGATGAGTTCCGCCGCAGCATCAAATGGCAATTTTCCGAGCAGCTTGCAGATCAACTCGTGAAGTACTTCGTCACGGGCCATGCGCACAAGATCTGGAATCAGCTCCATCAGCTCTCGAGAGGGAAGCTCCTGCGCCAGCTGAAGCCCGTCAACTATTTTCTCACCACTATTCAGAAGTGTCTGAACACATGACAGCACCTCAGCAGAAGGAAGTGCCGCAATTCCCTCCTTGGCCGAGCGAAGCATCGCAACAGCTTCAGTCAGACTCATCACGAAATAAAACCTTCCCCTAAATAGTGGCCATCGCGAGATCAAGCACACTGAATCCCGCGGGATAGAAGTCAATAGCCTTAAACTGGCGCCGAAATGCGACCTCGAGAACGCTCCGAGTGCAACAAAGAATCGGCCGCGTCATCGATGAAACTCTCACCAAGACAACTGGCGGAGGCAGATTTATCCCATTGCTATCCAGCAGGAAAGCCAGCGGAAGTTCAACCCCCGCGACTACCTGCAACTCACCCGCTTTTCTCATTAGCACCCAATCTTCACCGGCACCCTCATCCCACTCCAAGACAAGTTCATTTTCTCTTGCGACTCTTTCGAGGACAGGAAGCCCAACGCTACTGCCCCACCCGTCTCTCCCCTGCTCCGCGTTTTCGAGGATCTTACCAATATCAATCATAAAAGAAATCCTCAACTTGGCGGGTTACCCGGACACCCATGAACTATATTGCTTTGATTCCGGTAGACATTGATCCAATTCGTTGGTTCGCCGCCACTTGTTCCGACCGTCCCCGGAGGAAGGCCACATAGCATCCCTGCACGGCCCTGTATCCAAACACGTGAGCCAGCTGCACTAACGTGAGGCCAACTCGGCGATGAGCTCTGCTCCAACTTCGCGCACCTCCGGGTCATCACTTGCCAAGGCAAGTACTGCGACTTGTTGAGCTTCCTCGTCAAACCCGCAGTACTGCAAGATTGAAACAGTCAGTCGCCAAGAGTAGTAGTCGTAGTTGTTGTCAGGGTCCAACAGTCTTTCGAAGACCAGTGGAATCAAGGCGCGTCTCAGCTTTTTTGCCGGCACCATAGCCATCACCCTGAGGGCATCATAGTAATGGACGCTGACCTCGGTCAACCCGTAGATGAGGGGAAGCAGCTCTAGAATTTGCTTCGGATCAAAGTGGCGAAGAACGCGCAGAGCGGCTGCAACCTCCTTGACTTCTTTGCCTTCCATCATGCTTCGAAGGATTGCCGTGGCATCGCACTCCACAGAGAGAACACTGAGTTCTTTGCTGGCTTGACTCAGAGCATTGCAGGTGTCTTTGAATTTTTGAGTGATACCAACTTTGATGCTGTCACTTGATCTTTCGCTCATATCCCCATTCCATTGAACTGAACTTGCTGCTGAACTCATCAAAGGTCATAGGCTTGTCCGGGTAGACCGTTCTGTGCCCCCAGGGCATCTCTCCACCAACGTCTTTTCCGTCTGCATGAACTGCGAGCCCATCGGGCAGTTCACTTCCCTTGGGGAGTCGATGGGCTTGGCCATTTAAATTATCCGCCAGATCTTCATAGGACTTGAACGTCGAAGCCCCTTTCACTTCATCAGTCGGGACTGTGGGTTTTGGCCCTGACCCGACCATGTCTGTGCCATCCGCTACGCCAAAATCAGAGGTGCGTGGAGGACGTGGCGCAGCTCTGTTGCCAGCGGCCCATAGATCTTCTGTAGTGCATGCTCCATCGTTGTGGACCAGGACTGGGGTGTTGTCCGGGTTGTCCTTGGTGAGGACGTGGTAGTTGTGCCAGCCGGTGACCGTGATGTTGTACACCGTTTCGGTGTGGCCGGTTGCTTGCAGGCTGATGATTTCGACGGTGGTGTCGGTTGTGCCGTCGGCGGGTCTGAGGCGGTCGCCTTCTTGGAGGTCGCCTGCTGGGAGCCAGCCCTTGTCCTCGACGTAGAACGGGTGGGTTGTTGTGGTGGTGATCTCGCCCGCCGTTGTGGTCAGTGTGAGCGTTGGCACGTCCTCGTGGACGTGGACCTGCTCGACGGTGCCCTCGACGTTGTTTCCCGACACCGGGTCGTGCGAGACCACACGATCGCCGACTGCGACCTCCTCGATCGGTGTGGTCGTGCCGTCGGCCATGAGCACCTGGGTGCCCGCGGTGAAGCAGCCGTACCGTGACACCCCGCTCACCTTGGACAGGGCACCACCAGCGCCGCCCATGACTCCGCCTTCGAGGCCTCCGCTGCCCGCGGCGGAGGCGAATCCGGCGACGGTGTGGGGGCCGGGGCCGGTGAGGTAGCTGAGTCCTCCGGAGACGGCTCCGTCGACTGCCGACTCCGCCGCCCCGGTGAGGATGTTCCTTCCCAGGCACGACGCTCCCTGCGCCGCACGGCCCACAGCGGCCGCCGCGCCGCCACCGGCCAGACCAGAAACAGTACCGATGGCGCCATCAACAGCCACCTTGCCCCAGTCGACGGACCCGGTGGTGAACTTCTGGGTCGCGATGGAACTCCCGGCGCCCATGAGCGCGCCACCGATCATCGCGGCACCGATCGGCCCGCCGACACCGGTGCACATCACCGCAACCCCGGCGACGATCACCGCACCGGCGGCGATGTACTCCCAGTTGTTCTTCACCCAGGAGGTCGCCGCAGCAGCCGTGTTGGCCAGCCACCCGTTCGAGGCCTGCTGGTACACCTTGAGGTCGTCCTCGGACACCGGCCGCAGCCCCAGCGGATCCGACGCGCCCACCGGGTCGTTCCCGGCCCACGCATACGGGTTCCCTGCCCAACCCGACGCCGTCACCGGCAACAACGGATCGGGCGAGAGGAACGAACGGGTCGCGGGATCGTAGGCCCTCACCCCGGTCAGGGACAGCCCCTCCAGATTCAACGCACCCCACGGACCGATCCCCACCTCACCAGCCCCTTGCTGGGCGGCATCGCCGAACCCGGCGGCGCCGGGGACCTCGATCGAGGGGATCAGCCAGGCGTCCGCGCCGGCACCGTCGATCTCCGGCACCAGCCACGACCCTCCGCCGCTGCCCGCATCGGCCCGGCTCGGCTCCCCCGCCAGAGCAACGGCGGCCAGGGCATCAACCACGACCTGGCTGCCCACCTGCGCCAACGACGGTGCCGCCGCCGCGGAGTCCCAGTACACCTCCGCGCCATCCACCCGGGCCAGTTGCCCACCCGCATCGGTTTCGAGATCCCGACGCGAGGTCACGCGCACACTGTCGCCGTCATGGACCACACTCGTCACCGACGCCAGGAAGCCGCGCGGGTCCCAGGTGAAGATGCGTTCCGCATCCGGGCCGACCTCACGGATCCGCTGCCCGTCCGCGTCATAGCTGAAGGTGGTCACCACCCCGCCGGGGCCGGTGGCGGAGACCAACTGACCAGCCACGTCATAGCTGAACTCGGATCGGGCCCCTCCCACGACCTGCGAGACCAGACGGCCGCCCGCGTCCCATTCATAGGCACTGACCAGGCCCTCGCTGGTGACCGAGCCGACCAGACGCCCGGCATCGTCGTAGCTGAACTCCGTGCGCAACCCGTCGCTGACCTGGGCCACCACCCGGTCATCGTCGTCCCGCTCCAGCACCAGCTCCTGGATGAACCCACGCCGATTGACCCGGTTCCCGACCACGGCGCCGCCTCGCCACGTCCACGTGGCGTCCAGACCGTCCCCGACCACCCGGGTGATCCGCCCAATCGCGTCACGACTGATCTCGATGCGTCCCGTCGCAGGATGCTCCACCGCGGCGAGACGGTTGTTGGCGTCGTAGTCATAGCGGGTGATGGACCCGTCCGGACGGCACATCGACGAGCGTCTCCCCCCCTCGTCGTAGGTCCACCACACCCCGGCACCATCGCGCAGCCGCCGCAGCAGATGACCGCGCGCATC
Organism: Arachnia propionica; assembly: GCF_003932785.1. GTDB lineage: Bacteria > Actinomycetota > Actinomycetes > Propionibacteriales > Propionibacteriaceae > Arachnia > Arachnia propionica_B. The sequence goes on from NZ_RQYT01000001.1 coordinate 5,383, forward strand.
CCACGCCATCTCCACCCGGGTACCGCTGCCCTCGGTCAGCGTCATGGTCCGCGCCGAGAAGTCCCGCTCAAACCCCGACAGCAACCTGCCATCGGCCAACGTCCGCGACAGGCGGCCCTTCTCATCCCACTCCCAGGCCAGCACCTGCCCCGACGGCCGCACCGAACGCACCACCCGTCCGGCAGCATCCCGCGTCCACACGGTGGTGCGACCCAGCGGGTCGGTCTCGGAGGTGACCCGCCCCATCTGGTCGAAGGTGCGCCGGGTCACTCCCCCGGCAGGATCAATGACCTCGACCTGATGGGCCAACTCGTCATAGACGAACCGCGTCACCCCACCCAGGGCATCCACCGCCTCGACCAACTGCCCTGCGGCGTCGTAGCGGAACCTCCGGTGCCCATGCCACGGATCCCGGATGCTCACAATCCGGCCACAGCGGTCGTACCGGAACCGCACCGTGCCGCGCCCCGGCTGTCGACGCTCGATGATCCGACCCGCCTCGTCGAAGCGCGTCGTCACACGCTCCCCGGTCGGCCACACCTCACCCACGACCCGAGAGTCCGCGTCGTGGATCAACTCGTAACGATCCCCACCCGTGGAGACGGTCGCCACCCACCGCCCGCACGCATCGTACTCGTACCGATAGGTGCCACCGGTGGGCTGAGTGACCGCGATCAGCCGCCCCGCGGCATCCCGCTGCATCCGGGTGACCGCACCATCAGCCGCCACCTGCTCCACCAACCGACCACACAGGTCATAACGATTGACGACCTCCTGCCCGTCAGCACCCGCCATCGCGACGAGCCGCCCCTGCAGGTCATACCTCGCCGACAGATCATCGCCACCATCACACACCTTCGTCGGTGCACCGGAGGCATCACGCTCCACCAAACGCACCACACCCGTCGGATCCACGGTGCGGGCCAGCTCACCATCCTCACCGTAGGTCAGGGTGCGGGCCCCCTCGGCCGCGTCGGTCATGGTCACCAGCCGCGACAGGGCGTCGTAGCCGAAACGCCACGACGAACCATCCGGCAGTTCCACCGAGGCAAGGTTCCCCAAGTCGTCGTAGCTCTTCCGCAACCTCCGACCCAGCGGATCCACCGTCTCGGAATTCTCACCCGAATCGTCATAGGCCATCTCGGTGCGGGCACCCTCAGGATCGATGACAGCGATCAGACGCCCCGCCGAGCTGTGTTCAAAACTCCAACGCGCCCCCGTCGGGTCGGTACGCGAGGTCAACAGTCCTGTCGCCGGGTCGTAACGGAAGGTCGTCCGGTGCCCCAGCGGGGTGACCGCAGCAACAACCCGCCCCACCTCATCGCGCTCCAAACGGGCGGTGGCGCCCATGGCATCGGTGGAGGAAACCAGTTCCCCGTGCTCGTCGTAGGCGAAGTCCACACTCACCCCGCTCGGATCAGTGATCCGCCGCAGCAGCCCGTTCTCCCACAACATCGCGGTGACCCCACCCTCGGCGTCCACCACCCGCGAAGGCGAACGATCCGTGCCCTCGTAGAAGTAACGGGTCACCGCATCCGGCTCCCCCTCCTCGGCGCGCACCCTCAGGCTGACCAGCCGATCCTGGTCATCCCACTGGCGCTCCTCCACCATTCCCGAGGGCAACTGCCTGATCACCAGACGTCCACGGGCGTCGTAACTGCTGACGGTCATCGCACCGTCACGCCGACGCACCATGACCGGGTTGCCCCACTGGTCATAGGCGGTGGACTGGCGACGACCATCAGCATCGATCAGCCCGATCAGACGACCCCGCCGATCATGAATCCACGTGTTGGCCCGGGAACCATCCTCATCACTGGTCTCCGTGATCCCACCCGAGAGATACACAAACCTCGTGCTACGACCAAAAGGCGACAACTGCGTGACCACCCGCCCCCGATCGTCATAGGTGTTGCGCACCTCAACGACCCCGTCGGCATCCCTCACCTCGACGATGCGACCCACATCATCCCAGCCGTAACGACGGATCCGCCCCGGCGCCCGAACCTCAACCAAACGCCCGACCTCGTCATAGCCATAAGCGACGCTGCGGCCGTCCGTAGCGGCCACCGCCACCACACGCTCACCACTGCCATCCCAACAGACCTCGATGCCGCGCCCGAACTCGTGCCGCATCCCCACCAGCCGCCCATCCGCGTCGTGGTCAAAGATCACCCCGGTACCCGGACCCGACGAGATGCTCCGCACCCGGCCCGCAGCATCCAACAACCAACGCATCCCCCACGAGGAGGTCACCACGTGACCACTCGAAGTACTCTCCAACCACAGGTTCTCACCCCTGGCCCGACCCCAACCCTCACCAAGACGAGGAAACACAACAACGCGGCCATCGAACAAAGTCAACCGGGCCGTCTCCCCAGTGAACTCAAGCCCCGCCTCCGTCCACCACGACCAACCCGGCCCGAAAGCCCCAACCGCAGGATTCAAGGAACTGTAAGCCCTCGTCACCCCCAAGGACACCGCAGGACCAGTGAACGGAAGATCCTCCTCATTCTCAAGGAAACCACCCGAGGCAGCGTTCACCGGATCATTGGAATACCCAGTGGTGGGAGGCGAACCGTAAGCCGTCGGCGGATCAATCTGGATATCCGTGCGCTGATCCGCGACCCCCGCCGCCGCCAAAGCAGCATCCAAAGTGGCATCAGAGACCGAGACCGGCCCATCCCCACCCCCCGCCTCCTCAAAGGCCTGCGCCACAGTATCAGCCCACACCGCATCCGTCTCATTCGCAGCCAACCACGCCTCGTAACCAGAGATCACACTCGAAGCATCCAACGTGGCCCACGAACACGACGTCGCAAACGACGAACAATGCGTCCGCAGCGTCCCCGGAGTCGACCTCACCTCCTCATCAGCGGCCCGCGAGTTCTTCGCGAAACTCCGCAGATTCGACGGCCTCGCCGACGACGTCGACCCAGCCCCCCGCCCCTCCAAAGGCGAACGCTCAACCGGAGCCGGCGGCGTCACCGACTCACTCGGCCCCTTCGAATCCTCATCGATCTCCGGGAAGGGCGGGGTCTCTCCGCACTGCCAGATGCCATCCCAAGTCTTCTGCAACAAATTACGGTTCGCCCGGCGCTCCGCCCACTCCCGGGCCTGACGACGGCGCTTGTTCTCCTCACGGGCCTTGACATCAACCTCCGCAACCCTCGTCGCAACCAGCCGCAGGTACCTCGCGATCTCATCCAGATCACTCAACTGAGTGGCGCCATTGGCCTTGAACAGCGACGAGTAGTAGCCCTCGAAGTCGGTGAGACCGTTGGTCCGGTACGTCGAACGCGACCCACGCTGCCCCTCCAACACGGTTGCGGCATTCTTGAACGCCGTCTGCAAGCTCGACGAGACACTGAAGTCGTAGGCGACATCAGGCAAACCCTTGAGGTTGTCGAGGTTGGCATCATCGAGCTTCACAGTCCCACCCATCTTCCTGGAGTCTCACCAACGTTCACTATAGGTGAGCGAGGTTCACCGCACGCGCGCTGCCCCACACGACCTCGAGCAGGGTCCGCCCCCCGTCGTCGCAATGGCGCCGTCACAACCTCTAATACACTGGCGGTCATGCCCACTCCCGATTCCGTGCGACTCGCCCTTCCCTCCGAGGCCGTCGACGTGGCCCGTCTGCAGCGACGGTCCTGGTCCCGGATCAAGGGCATGGCACCAGCCTTGGCAGCGTTCACCGCCGACCAGGCGGTCCGCACCTGGCACGAGGCCATCGTCAAACCCCCGCTGGCACACTGCCGGGTCCTCGTCGCCCTCCAGCAAGGGCAGGTCGTCGGTTTCGCCGTCACCGGCCCCAGCGACGACCCCGATGCCGCAGTTGATGACGGGATGATCGCCGAGTTCGTCGTGGACGGTGACGAACTCGGGGATGACGCCTCCCGGCTGCTCAACGCAGCGGTGGACACCCTCCGAGCGGACGGCTACGAGACCGCCACGTGGTGGGTGCGCAGCGAGGACGACGCCCTGCGTGGCTTCCTCGTCGAGTGCGGCTGGGCAGCGGACGGCGCCCATCGCAGCCTCGGATTCGAGGAGGAGACGGACGCCATCAAACAAGTACGGTTGATGACCAGGATCGGTTCAGATACCGAGGACTGACTCGATCCCCAGGGTCAGGCCGTGATGGCCGACGACGTGCCGGATCCCCGCCAGGACCCCGGGCATGAAACTGGCCCGGTCATAGCTGTCGTGACGGATGGTGAGGGTCTCCCCTGACGCCCCGAGCAGCACCTCCTGATGGGCCACGAGCCCCATGAGCCGGACCCCATGGACGTGGATGCCGTCCACGACGGCCCCCCGAGCCCCGTCGTCGTGCACCGTCGCGTCCGGGACCGGACCGAGCCCGGCGGCCCGGCGGGCCTCGGCGATCCTGCCAGCCGTCGACACCGACGTCCCCGAGGGTGCGTCCGCCTTGTTCGGGTGGTGCAGTTCCACGATCTCCACGCTGGGGAAGAATGGGGCCGCCTTGGCGGCGAACTGCATCATGAGCACTGCCCCGATCGAGAAGTTCGACGCGATGAGCACCCCCACCTCGGGGTGGGCGTCGCACAGTTCCCGTACCCGATCGAGCCGTTCCGGGGTGAACCCGGTGGTGCCGATGACCATGTGGATGTCACGGCTGAGGCACCACTCGATGTTGTCCATCACCGAGTCGGGATGGGTGAAGTCGACGGCGACCTGGGCGCGCCCGATCTGCTCCCTCGGTTCCCCGATGTCCACCCCCGCGATGGCGTTCATGTCCTCGGCCTGGGTGACGGCCCGCACCACCTCGGAACCCATCCGCCCGCTGGACCCAAAGATCCCCACCAGGATTCTGTCCATTGCTGCGCCCTTCCTTCCTCATTGATGGGACCAGTCAACCACTCTTCGGCCCGGGTGTGACAAACGGCCGGGGAGAACCTCCCCGGCCGTTCACGTCATGGCATCACTCCTGCTCGGAGTCCTCCGCCTTCTCCTCGGTCTCCTCGACCACGGGGATCAGGCTGAGCTTGCCACGGTCGTCGATCTCGGAGATCTCGACCTGCAGCTTCTGGCCGACGCTCACGACGTCCTCGACGTTCTCGACACGCTTACCCCCCGCCAAGGAACGCAGCTTGCTGATGTGGAGCAGGCCGTCCTTGCCCGGCAGCAGAGACACGAAAGCACCGAAGGTGGTGGTCTTGACCACCGTGCCGAGGAAACGCTCGCCCTTCTCCGGCATGTGCGGGTTCGCGATGGCGTTGATCGCGGCGACGGCGGCGTCCGCGGACTCTCCGGTCTCGGCGCCGACGTAGATCGTGCCGTCGTCCTCGATCGCGATGCTGGCGCCGGTGTCGTCCTGGATCTGGTTGATGACCTTGCCCTTGGGCCCGATGACCTCACCGATCTTGTCGACGGGGATGCGGATGGTCACGATCCGGGGAGCGTAGGGGCTCATCTCATCCGGGGTGTCGATGGCCTCACCCATCACTTCCAGCAGGGTGTGCCTGGCCTCCCGGGCCTGCAGGAGCGCCTTCTGGAGCTCCTCGGCCGGGATGCCGTTGAGCTTGGTGTCCAGCTGCAGCGCCGTGACGAAGTCCTTGGTCCCGGCCACCTTGAAGTCCATGTCGCCAAGGGCATCCTCGGCACCGAGGATGTCGGTGAGGGCCACGTACTTCGTCTCGCCGTCGATCTCCTCGCTCATGAGACCCATGGCGATACCCGCGACGGCGGCTTTGAGGGGCACACCGGCGTTGAGGAGGGACAGGGTCGACGCACACACCGAACCCATGGAGGTGGAGCCGTTGGAGCCGAGCGCCTCCGAGACCTGACGGATCGCGTAGGGGAACTCCTCGCGGGTCGGCAGCACCGGGAACAGGGCGCGCTCGGCGAGCGCCCCATGGCCGATCTCACGACGCTTGGGCGAACCCACGCGGCCGGTCTCGCCGGTCGAGAAGGGCGGGAAGTTGTAGTTGTGCATGTAGCGCTTGGTCGTCTCCGGCGAGAGGGAGTCGATCTTCTGCTCGAGGTCGAGCATGTTGAGGGTGGAGACGCCGAGGATCTGGGTCTCGCCCCGCTGGAACAGGGCCGAGCCGTGGACGCGCGGGATCACCGCGACCTCCGCGGACAGGGTCCGGATGTCACGGGTGCCACGCCCGTCGATGCGGACGCCCTCGGTGAGGGTGCGGTGTCGAACGATCTTCTTGGTGAGCGCCTTCAGAGCGGCGGACACCTCGTTGCCGCGGCCCTCGAACTGCTCGGCGAGCTGCTCGACGACATCCGCGCGGATGGCGTGCGTGGCGTCGTCGCGGTCCTGCTTGCCGGGGATCTGCATGGCCTCCGCCACCCGATCCGCGGCCAGCTTCTCGACCGCGGCGTAGACGTCGTCCTCGTAGTCGCGGAAGACCGGGAAGTCGTAGGTCTCCTTCGGCAGCTTCGCCTTGAGCTCCGACTGGGCGTCGCAGAGGATCTTGATGAACGGCTTGGCCGCCTCGAGCCCCTGGCCGACAACCTCCTCCGTGGGCGCGGTGCGCCCGGCGCGGACGTTCTCCCACGTCGACTCGGTACCGCCGGCCTCGACCATCATGATGGCGACGTCACCGTCAGCCAGGACACGCCCGGCGACCACCATCTGGAAGGAGGACTTCGTCACCTGCTCGACGGTCGGGAAGCAGACCCAGGTGTCGTCGATGAGAGCGATGCGGATGCCGCCGATGGGGCCCGAGAACGGCAGGCCCGCCAGCGTGGTGGCCATGGAGGCCGCGTTGATGGCCACGACGTCGTAGTAGTGGGTCGGGTTGAGGGACAGGACGTCGACGATCACCTGGACCTCGTTGCGCAGCCCCTTGACGAAGGCGGGACGCAGCGGCCGGTCGATGAGGCGGGCGGCGAGGATGGCGGCCTCACCCGGACGTCCCTCGCGGCGGAAGAACGAGCCGGGGATGCGCCCGGCGGCGTACATCCGCTCCTCGATGTCGACGGTGAGCGGGAAGAAGTCGATGGCGTCACGGGGCGCCTTCGCGGCGGTGGTGGCCGCCAGCAGCATGGTGTCGCCGTCGAGGTAGACGGCGGCTGATCCGTCGGCCTGCTGGGCGAGAATGCCGGATTCGAAGCGGATGACGTGACGGCCGTACTTGCCATTGTCGATGACGGCTTCGGTGAACTCGAGACCAGGTCCTTCCATGGACAAAGCTGGCTCCTTTCGGTGGTTGGCTACCCGCAGGACGCGGTCATGCCGCCAGTTCCACCGGCCTTCGATCGAGACCCGCGGGGCCGTTGTCCGAACCCGAGGGCCACTACCGAGGACCAGGTGAGAACCCCTGGGTGGCAGCGGGGAGATGAATGATGAAGTTGTGTCGTGGGAATCCTACCGGCTTCCCACGAAAAGAACACGAGGACAGCCCCGTGGGAGCGGGGCTGTCCTCAGGATACGTTTCGTTTGCAGATCAGCGACGCAGGCCGAGGCGGGCGATCAGTTCGCGGTAGTGCTCGATGTCCTCACGCGCGACGTAGTTGAGCAGACGGCGGCGCTGGCCGACCATCAGCATGAGACCACGACGGCTGTGGTGGTCGCCCTTGTGGACCTTGAGGTGCTCGGTCAGGTGAGCGATCTTCTTGGTCAGCAGAGCGATCTGCACGTCCGGCGATCCGGTGTCACCCGGGGTCTTGGCGTACTCTTCGATGATCTTCTTCTTCTCGGCAGCATCCATGTCTGGGTTCCTCTCCGGTTCGCTGCACGGCGCCCCCGTTGCGGGTGCGGTTGGGGCTCTTACAGGGCCGTGGCCGATCTACGGCAACCTGAGGATCCTAGCACCTCGGCGCCCCTGCCCCCAATCGGGAAACAATCACCCCGGATGTGGACCCAACGGCTGTCCAAAGGATGACCGGATGGACCTCATCTCCACCTGATCTGCCGGGAGGCACTAGGGTGAGGCCAACGCTTCGCAGAGAGGACCATGCCATGGCTGTCATCGTTCGCCCCGTCAACGAAGCCGATCTCCCCACGTTGCGGGAGCATCAGGCCCGCCCAGAGCTGGGCCTGGTCGACGAACACTTCGCGGCCGCCCAGGCCGGTACGCTCATCTTCGCCGTCGCCATCGAGGACGACGAGGTGCTGGGAACCGCGCTCCTGGACTTCGGCCCGGAGGCACTGGTACCTGAGTTGCGGAACATGTACGTCCACCCCCATGCACGCCGACGCGGTGCCGGCCGCGCGCTCACCCGGTGGGTGGAGGATCAGGCCCGCGCAGCCGGGTACCGGGAGGTCTTCCTCGCGGTCGACCCGAACAATGAGCGCGCCATCCCGCTCTACGTCTCGCTGGACTACCTCCCCACGGGCGAGCACATCCTCGTCGACTCCCCCGAGGTTCCCCAGGTCAGCGGCGACTCACAGCCCAGCCGACACTACGCCATCTACCAGAAATCCCTGTTCACCATCTGACCGGGAATCACCGGGTCCGGAGCCCGCCCTCACTCGACACCGAGGATCCGACGGCACTCCGCGACGTCGGTGCGCATCTGGCTGATGAGGCCCTCGACGCCGTCGAAACGCACCTGACCGCGCAGCCGGGCGACGAAGTCCACGTCCACCCGGACGCCGTACAGCTCGAGATCCGTGTGGTCGATGACATGGCTCTCGACCCGACGATCGGCACCCTCGAAGGTCGGGTTGGAGCCAACCGAGATCGCAGCGGGCAAGGGTTCACCACCCTGCGGGGTCAGCCACCCGGCGTAGACACCGTCCGCCGGCACCGCCATCTCCGAGGGAACCGTCAGGTTCGCCGTCGGGAACCCCAGTTCCCGGCCCCGCTGGTCCCCCACCACGACGAGCCCGCTGAAGCGGAACCAGCGTCCCAGGTGCTCCGCAGCGAGAGCGACATCACCCACCTCGAGGGCGTCCCGGATGAGGGTGGAGCACGTGGCCTGTTCAGCCACCGTCGCCAATGCCAGGGCCCGCACCTCGAAGCGCCCCTGCGAGAGGGTCATCAGGGTCTCGACGTCGCCCGCCGCCCGATGCCCGAACCGGAAGTTCTCCCCCACCACCACCACGCGTGGTTCCAATGGCGCCACGAACCGCTCGACGAACTCGGCCGGGCTCAGCTGCGCGACCTTCTCGTCGAAACGCACCACCCTCACCTCATGTGCCCCTGCATCCTTGAGCAGTTCGATCCGCGCCTCGAGGTCGGTCAGGAGTTTCGGCGCGGATTCGGGACGCAGCACCAGGAGCGGGTGGGGCCAGAAGGTGATGACCGCGAGTTCTCCATCACCTCTTTCGGCCTCGAGAACACTACGGTGTCCGAGATGGACACCGTCGAAGTTTCCGACGGCCACGACACGGGATCCCTGATTCACGGCCCATACGTTAGCCGTGCACAACAAGGATCGCACCCGCGACACCGGGCTGGCGGTGTGCGGGTGCGATACCTCAGGGCTGGTGTCAGCCGTCCTCGAGGACGACGTAGAGCTGCCGGGGACCATGCACGCCCTCGACACGGCTCAACTCGATGTCACTCGTCGCGGAGCCACCGCTGATCCACGTGACGGGTCGACCCGCGACCACGGCCTCCTTCAGCCGGTGCACCGCCTCTGGGACATCGGAGACGACGGACTCGGCCCGAACGACGCACACGTGACGGTCCGGCACCAGGGTCAGTGCACGACGTCCCTGATCGGCGGCGTGGTCGAGACAGATGGTTCCCGTCTCGGCCATCGAGACCGCGGAACCGGTCAGGACGGCGTCGATGTCGTTGAGCTGCTGATGGCTCAGCTGCTCGTCCCGCACCACCTGCATCCCGGCCGCGGACACGGCCTCGACCCACGCCTGGGGTGCACCGTCCGGTACCACCACGGTGCGGGCCCCCAACTCCTTCAACGCGGCGACGATCGCTCCGGGGGTCCCCGTGGCAGGGGTCCTCGTGATCCGCGCCTTGTAGTCGAGGATGTTCTCGACGAAGGTCTCGAGGACGTCCTCCAGCGGAGTCGGCTGGTTGTACTTCCACGTCACGGCGACGTCCTTGACGGGATCCTTCTCGACGACGTCCTTCGTCGCCTTGCGGATCCGCTCCAGGATCTCCTCTCGGGCGCTCACTTGGAGGCCTCCTCTCGCTCTCGTTCCTTCCACCAGTCGCGGAAGGTCTGTTTGGGTGGCACGGGCAGGTCGCGGGCGCTGCTCCATCCTGAGGCGGGCCACGGGAGCGCCCCGAAGTGACTGCGTTTACCGAACATCCGTCCCGCCATCTTCGTGAAGAACTGCACGAAGGCGAAGTTTCGGCTCTTCGCGAAGACCCAGGCGACGACCTTGAAGATGAGCGATTCAACGGTTGGGCGATGTTCCGTCTTCTTCTGCACCACCTTGTTCCGCATGTGGACGAGGATGTCGGCGATGGGGATCTTCACCGGGCAGACATCATTGCAGGCACCACAGAGACTGGACGCGTAGGGCAACGACTTGTCCACGGCTGACGCGACGCCCCGCAGCTGGGGGGTGAGGATCGCCCCGATCGGCCCGGGGTAGACCGACCCGTAGGTGTGACCGCCGACCCGTTCGTAGACGGGGCAGACGTTCATGCATGCCGAGCAGCGGATGCAGCGCAGCGCCTCACGACCCACCGGATCCGCCAGCACGTTGGTGCGCCCGTTGTCGACGAGGACGACATGCAGGTCCTGGGGACCATCACCCGGGGTGACACCGGTCCAGATGGAGGTGTAGGGGTTCATCCGCTCGCCGGTGGAGCTTCGGGGCAGCAACCGGAGGAAGACCTCCAGGTCCTCGAAGGTCGGCACCAGCTTCTCGATGCCCACCACCGAGATGAGCGTCTCGGGCAGCGTCAGACACATGCGCCCGTTGCCCTCGGACTCCACGATCACCAACGATCCGGTCTCCGCCACGATGAAGTTGCCACCGGACACGGCGACCTTGGCCCGGAGGAACTTCTCGCGGAGATGGACGCGGGCCGCACCGGCGAGTTCCGGGGGGTTGTCGCTGATGCCCTGCGGCGCCGGCGTCCCCCACTGCCCCATCTCCTCGAGGAAGATCTCGCGCACCTCGGAGCGGTTGCGGTGGATGGCCGGGACGAGGATGTGGGAGGGCCGATCGTGTCCGAGCTGGACGATGAGCTCGGCGAGGTCGGTCTCCCAGGCGGCGATGCCGGCCTCCTCCAGGGCCTCGTTGAGGTCGATCTCCTGCGTCGCCATCGACTTGATCTTGACGACCTCGGTGGTGTTCTTGCTCTTGACGAGGTCGATGACGATCCGGTTGGCCTCCTCCGCGTCCCGGGCCCAGTGGACCTTGATCCCGGCGGCGGTCATGGCGGCCTCCGCCTGGACGAGGTACTGGTCGAGGTGACGGCCGACCCGATTCTTGATCTGTTCCCCGGCCTCACGCAGTTCCTCCCAGTTGGCGACCTCGGAGGCGCGGGTGGCCCGCTTGGCGCGGATCACCGACGTGGCGTGGTGGAGGTTCTTGCGCAGCTGCTGGTTGTCCAGGGCGGCCTTCGCCGACTTGGGGAAGGCAGGCATCCCCAGATAGGTGCCGGACGGGGGCGCCGGGGTGAGGCGGCGACGGGACTCGGTGACGGTCATGCTGCGTCTCCTTCCGTGTGGGCGAGGATCTCGGCCAGGTGGATGGGTTTCACTCCGGCCTTCATGCGGTGGAGAATGCCGGTGATGTGCATGAGACAGGCGTTGTCTCCCGTGACCACGAACTCAGCGCCCGTGGACTTCACGTTGCGGGCCTTGTCGGACCCCATGGCGACGGAGACGTCGGGGTTCTTCACGGAGAAGGTGCCGCCGAAGCCGCAGCACTGGTCCGCGTCGGGCAGCGGCGCCAGGTCGATGCCACGGACCGCCTGGAGCAGCTGGTAGGGACGATCGCCGACCTTCGCGACCCGTACCGAGTGGCAGGTCGGGTGGTAGGTGACCCGATGGGGGAAGTAGGCGCCCACATCGGTGACGCCGAGCACGTCGACGAGGAACTCCGTGAAGTCGTAGGACCTTCGGACCAGCGACTCGGCGGTTGCCTTGAGGCCCTCATCGCCCGCTCTCTCGGCCAGCATCGGGTGCTGGTGCCGAACCGCTCCGATGCAGGAGCCGGACGGGCCGACGATGTAGTCGTAGGGCTCGAAGGCCCTCGCGTAGCTCTTCACGGAGGCCAAGGCCTCCTTGAAGTAGCCGGTGTTGGCGTGCATCTGTCCACAGCAGGTCTGTTCCTTCGGGAACACGACCTTGCAGCCGAGACGCTCCAACACCTTCACCACCGCGATGGGGGTGCCGGGGAACATCGTGTCATTGATGCAGGTGGCGAACAGCGCCACCGTCTTTCCGGTTCCGGGTGCCATGTCTCTCTCCTTTTCGACGAGGCAGTCCAGTGGGGGTCAGGGAAGCAGCCAGCTCAGGACCGGCGTCGACATGAGTCCTGAGATGAGGCACAGCAGGAAGAGCAGGATGAAGCTCCAGGCGATGATGCGACGCAGGATGGCGGACTCGCTGCCCGCGAGCCCGATGGCGCTGGCCGCAATGGCCAAGGACTGGGGCGAGATCATCTTGCCCACGACGCCACCCGCGGCATTGGAGCCGACGAGGAGGGCCCGCATCTTCTCCACACCCAGCGCGGAGGCCTCTCCGATCTCGGTGCCGATGTTCGACTGGAGACCGGAGAACAGGATGTTCGCCGAGGTGTCGGACCCGGTGACATAGGTACCGATCCAGCCGAGCACGGGAGCGAAGAACGGGTAGAGGACGCCAACACCCGCGATGAAGGTTCCGAGGGCGAGGGTCTGCCCGGAGTCGCCCATCACGTAGGCCAGAGCGACGACCGAGCCGATGGTCAGCATCGCGAACTTCATCTTCTTGACGTTGACCCACAGTTCCTTGAAAGCGTCGGCCAGGGAGACCCGGTAGACGAGCGCGGTGAGGAGTGCGACGAGCGCCAGGAGGATGCCGGGCGTGGAGGCCCATCCGAAGGTGTAGGTGATGTGCTTGGCAGGCTTGCCCGCGAAGTCGACAAGTCCCTCGAGGGCGGGCCAGGGGACGTTGACGTCCAGGCGCTTCATCGCGGCCTTCACCGCGGGAAGGGCCGCGAGGCTGAACACCACGATCACCATGATGTAGGGCACGAGGGCCATGAAGATGCGGCCCCCGGTGAGGTTGGAGGTGTCCGGCGTCTGCACCTCGACGGGCTCGGTTTCCAGCTCGGCATCGACGGGCTCGCCGATGCGTGGGATTGCCTCGGCCCCTCCCTGGGCCTTCCAGAAGCGGGTGAAGACGATGGCCACCCCGACGGTGACGACGGCGGCGATGAGCTCGGTCAGGTTGTACAACGGGGTGGCGGAGACGATCCACTTGACCACACCGAAGGTGATGCCGACGACCAGTCCGACGGGCCAGCACTGCTTGACTCCTTGCTTGCCGTCCATGACGGCCAGCAGCAGGAACGGCACCACGAGGCAGAGCATCGCGGTGATCTGCCCCGTGATCGGGGAGATCGCCAGGACGTTGTCGCCGAAGTTGCCCTCCTTCGCCGCCTGGATGACGGGAAGGCCGACGGCACCGAAGGCCACGGGAACCGTGTTCGCCAGCAGGGCGATGAGGGCTGCCCTGATCTTGGAGAACCCGATGGCCACGAGCATCACGGCTGTGATGGCGACCGGGGCACCGAACCCCGCCAGCGCCTCGAGCAGGCCGCCGAAGCAGAACGCGATGAGCAGGCCGAGCACGCGAGGATCGTCGCTGATGAGGAAGAACGTGTTGCGCAGGTCCTCGAAGCGGCCGGAGATCACCGTGACCTGGTACATCCAGATCGCCATGAGGAGGATCCACACGATCGGGAACAGGCCGTAGAGGAAGCCGTGCACGCTGGTCGACAGGGCCATGAGCACGGGCATCTTGAAGGCAAGGATCGCCACAAGGAAGGCGAGCGCCCAGGAGACGGCACCTGCCACGTGTGCCTTCCACCTGAGAGCTCCCAGGGTGATGAGCATGCAGGCGATCGGTATGAGCGCCACGAGCGCCGAGAGCCACTGGGTACCCAGCGGGTCAGCTATGGGCTGGAAGCCCTCGAGCGGGATGAACATAGACAGAACTCCATCGTCCACCGGGCCCACCGCGAGCCCGAATTGGTCCGACCTTAACATCCACCCGTTCGCGACACACTGTCGGGGTCGAAAAAGACTGCACAAACCTCAACTTCCCTGCGAGGTGTGGGCCGAAGTTCCGCAGGGGTGCCAGAATGGGCACGTGGCCGGTGAAGACAGGAAAGCCCACCAGATCGCCCTCGATCACATCGAGAGCGAGCTGCTGACGGGGAACTACCCCGTCGGCACCAAACTGCCCTCGGAGCGGGAACTCGCCGAACATCTCGGGATCAGCCGAGGGGCAGTGCGTGAGGCGATCCGCGTCCTTCAGGCCCAGGGTATCCTCGAGTCCCTGCCCGGCCCCGGTCGCGGCACCCGCACCATCGCGGGACACACCGAGGCGCTCAGCAAACTGCTCCGCCTCCACCTCGCGGTCACATCGACCTCCGCGGGCGATCTCACCGAGACGCGACGGGCCCTGGAGCGTTCCACGGTCTCCCTCGCGGCCAGACATCGCGACGACCACGCTCTGCGTCGTCTGGAGGAACTCGTCACGCGCATGGATGAGGAGCACCGCCTCGAGGAGTTCAACCTCCTCGACACGGACTTCCACCTGGAGATCGCTCAGGCGGCCCGCCACGCCTTCATCGGGGACCTGACGTGTGCCATCCGTGTCGCCCTGCGAGACCCCATCCACCGGGCCTCCGTGGCCATGCCGGACTGGCAGGCTCTCCGCACCAACCTCTGTGAACAGCACCGGGGCATCTTCGAGTCGATCGCCGACAGGGACGCCGATGCCGCCGCTGAACGCATGGACCAGCACATCCGGAGCGCCTACGCCATCCTCCGCCCGGAGCTGTGACCCCTCACGGCACGAGCACGGCGACGGGGCGGGCCCCCTCACCGTCGGGGCGGTAGAGTGCCAGCAGTTCCCCCTCCGGGGAGATCACTCCGGTCACCTCCGCGGGAACCGCATGGTCGATACGCCGCCCGAACCGGACATCCCGGGCCGTGACCTCGTCGACATCGATGCAGGGGAAACTGCGTCGGGCTGCGTCGGCCATCGACATCAGTTCGGGGGCCTCGTCGCCGAGTTGCACCGCGGCGGCGAGATCGAACCCACCGACCCTCGTGCGTCGCAGCGAGGTGAGATGCCCGCCCACACCGAGGGCGGCCCCCAGGTCGCGGGCGATCGCGCGGATGTAGGTACCTGAACTGCACTCCACGTCGACGTCCAGATCCACCACACCGTCGCCGACGCGCACGTCCAGCACGTCCAACCGGGTGATCTCCACCCGCCGGGCCTTGAGTTCGACGTCCACGCCCTGCCGCACCAGGTCGTAGGCACGCCTGCCCTGCACCTTGATCGCCGACACCGCCGACGGGGTCTGCCACACGGCTCCCCGCATCGGGGCAAGTGCCGCCTCGATCTCCTCGTGGGTGACCGCGGAGGCGTCGGCAACGGCCGTCACCTCACCGTCGGCATCATCGGTGTTCGACGACTCCCCCAGCCGGATCGTGGCCAGGTACCGCTTGTCGTGCAGTGCAAGATGACCGAGCAGCTTCGTCGCCCGGTTGACGCCGAGAATGAGCACCCCCGTGGCCATCGGATCGAGGGTGCCGGCATGACCGACCCTCCTGGTGCCCAACAGGCGACGGAGGCGCCCCACCACCTGGTGTGAGGTCACCCCCGTCGCCTTGTCGACGACCACGAGGCCTGAGGCCGCGGTCACTCGTCCTCGTCGGACTCGCGCGGCTTCTGGTACGGATCGGACTCGCCCGCGAAGGTCTTGCCGACGGCCTGGGCCGCCACCTCCGCGTCCTGGGCGGCGGCCTTCGCGAGCAGATCCTCGATGCTGCGCGCCGCCTCGGGGGTGGCGTCCAGCACGAAGGTCAGCGAGGGGGTGTGCCGCAGCCCCAGCTGGGATCCCAGCGTGGAGCGCAGCATCCCCGTCGCGGAGGTCAGAGCCGCAGCAGTGCCCGCCCGCTCCGAATCGTCACCCATGACCGTGTAGAACACGGTCGCCTCGCGGTTGTCACCGGTCAGCCTCACATCGGTGAGCGTCACGAAGCCGAGCCTCGGGTCCTTCACCCGCCGCTCGATCGCAGAGGCGAGAATCACCTTGATCTGGTCAGCCAGCTTGGCATTCCTGGGATTGGCCATGTCTTCCCTTCCGTCAGGAGCGCTCGCGCTCGACCATCTCGAAGGTCTCGATGATGTCGCCGATGCGGATGTCGCCGTAGTTGGCCAGGGTCATACCGCACTCGAAGCCCTCACGGACCTCGGTGACGTCGTCCTTCTCACGCCTGAGCGACGCGATGGAGGTCTCCGCCACGACGATGCCGTCGCGCAGGAGCCGGGCCTTCTGGTTCCGCTTGATGGCACCGTCGATGATCATGCAGCCCGCGATGTTGCCGAACTTGGAGGAACGGAAGATCTCGCGGATCTCGGCCTGACCACGGATCTCCTCCGCGTAGATCGGCTTGAGCATGCCCTTGAGGGCTGCCTCGATCTCGTCGATGGCGGCGTAGATGACCGAGTGGTACCGGATGTCGACGTTCTCGCGGTCCGCGAGCTGGGCCGCATGGGCCGTGGCACGGACATTGAAGCCGATGATGACGGCCTTCGACGCGGCAGCCAGCGACACGTTGGTCTCGGTGATGGCACCCACACCACGGTCGATGACGCGCAGGCTGACCTCGTCGCCGACATCGATCTGCGACAGGGCGTCCTCGAGGGCCTCGACGGAACCGGCGCCGTCGCCCTTGAGGATGAGCAGCAGCTCCTGGGTCTCGCCCTTCTGCAGCTCGTCGAACAGCTGGTCCAAGGTCTTGCGGCGGCTCGTCTTGGCCTGCTGGGCCGCCCGCATGCGCGCCTCGCGCTTGTCGGCGATCTGCCGCGCCATGCGGTCGTCCTCGACGACCAGGAAGTTGTCGCCGGCGCCGGGGACCGAGGTGAGGCCGAGCACCTGGACGGGCATCGACGGCGGGGCCTCCGTCACGTTGCGGCCCTGGTCGTCGATCAGCGCACGGACGCGGCCATGGGCCGACCCCGCGACGATCGAGTCGCCGATGCGCAACGTGCCACGGTGCACCAGCACCGTCGCAACCGGACCACGTCCCTTGTCGAGGTGGGCCTCGATGGCCACGCCCTGCGCAGGCATGTCCGGGTTGGCGCGCAGGTCCAGGGCCGCATCCGCGGTCAGGACGATCGCCTCGAGCAGGTTGTCGAGGCCCTGCTTCGTCACGGCGGACACGTCGACGAACTGGGTGTCACCGCCGTACTCCTCCGGCACGACGCCGAACTCGGAGAGCTGGCCGCGCACCCGAACCGGGTCAGCGGTCGGCTTGTCGACCTTGTTGACGGCCACGACGATCGGCACATCGGCCGCCTTCGCGTGGTTGAGCGCCTCGATGGTCTGGGGCATGACGCCGTCATCGGCCGCGACCACGAGCACCGCGATGTCGGTGGACTTGGCGCCACGGGCCCGCATGGCCGTGAAGGCCTCGTGACCGGGGGTGTCGATGAACGTGATGGCACGTTCCTCGCCGTCGACCTCGGTCTCGACCTGGTAGGCACCGATGGCCTGCGTGATGCCACCGGCCTCGCCCGCGACGACGTTGGTGTGCCGCAGGGCATCCAGCAGCTTGGTCTTGCCGTGGTCGACGTGACCCATGACGGTGACGACCGGCGGACGGGCCTCGAGGTCCTCCTCGCCACCGATGTTCTCGCCGAACTCGAGGTCGAAGGACTCCAGCAGCTCGCGGTCCTCGTCCTCGGGGGAGACGACCTCGATGTTGTAGTCGAGTTCCGCACCGAGCACCTCGAGAGTGTCGTCGGCGACGGACTGGGTGGCGGTGACCATCTCACCGAGGTGGAACAGCACCTGCACCAACGACGCCGGCTCGACGCCGATCTTCTCGGCCAGATCCGTCAGCGAGGCGCCACGGCGCAGGCGCACCGTCTGCCCGTCGCCCTTGCGGACGCGCACACCTCCGATGGAGGGGGCCTCCATCTGGTCGAACTCCTGCCTGCGCTGCTTCTTCGACTTGCGACCGCGTCGGCCACCGGCACCACCGCGACCGAAGGCACCCTGCGTGGAGCCGCCACGACCGCGGCCACCGCCGCCGCCACGACCGCCACCACCGCCGCCGCCCATCGGGGGGCCGCCGAAGCCGCCGCCACCACCGGGACGACCGGGGCCACCGCCGCCGGGACGGCCACGGCCGGGGCCGGGGCGACCCGACCCACGCACGGCCGCCTGGCCGAGGTTCGAGTTCTGCGTCTTCGGCATCATGGCCGGGTTGGGGCGCGGCAGACCCCCGGTGCCACCGGGGCGGGGCATCCGCTGCCCGTCACCGGGTCGTGCACCACCACCGGCGCCGCCCTCGGGGCGCCGCTGCGCACCGGGACGGCCGACACCCATGCCCTGGGACGCGGCGAAGGGGTTGTTCCCGGGACGAGGCGCTCCGGGACGGCGCGCCCCGGCTCCGGGAGCCTGACCGGGAACGGCGGGACGCGGGCCCGGACGTGCTCCGGAACCGGGACGAGGGGCCGCCTCGGAGGGACGCGGCGTCGTCTCACCGCCCTGACGCTGGGCGGGCGGGGTCGGCTTGGGTCCGGGGGCGGCAGGGCGTGCACCACCAGGACGCGGAGCACCACCGGGCCGCGGAGCACCACCGGGCCGCGGGGCACCCGGACGGGGCGCGGGGGTCGGACGCGACACCTCGGCGGGCTGGCTCACCGTCGGGGCACCGGGGGTGGCGACGGGAGCCGCCGGGGCGGACGGCTTCGGGGAGTTCGGGCGTGCCGCGGGCTTCGCCGGAGCAGGGTCCTTCTTCTCCTTGTCCTTGGGCGCTTCCTTCGCCGGGGCCTTCGCGGCCTCCTTCGGGGCCTCGGGGGCGGGCGCGTAGGCCTCTCGGATCCGTCGCACGACGGGGGCCTCGAGGGTCGATGACGGGCTGCTGACGAATTCGCCCATCTCCTTGAGCTTTCCTAGAAGCTCCTTGCTTGTGATCCCGATCTCTTTTGCGATCTCGTGGACGCGGGGCTTGGCCACTTGTCTCCTTCGTCAGGGCCGCCGGACACGCATCCTCGGCCCACTAGCTGGTTTGCTGGGTCATCTCATGTACTCATCGAGTGGTCATGAGCGTTAACTCACTTTCTGGGGAGCGCGACTGGATGTCGCGCGGGTGATGGGCCACGCGGAATGGTCCGAGGGCCAACGGGCATCCTACCGCTCAGGGCACGTCAATATCCAACTGGCGCATCGCCTCGAAGCCTGCGTTCCAAGGCCTCCGAGAGCTTCGCTCCCCCACCGAGCACCCGACGCAGGGCCTGCCGTTTCATCGCGACGTCCAGACAACCCCTGTGGAGGTAGGCTCCACGCCCCTCCAGACGGGGTCGGGTGGCGTCGACGAGCACGTCGCCGATCCGCACGATGCGCACCAGCCGCGACTGGTCGTCACGGCGTCGACATCCGATGCAGGTGCGTTGGGGTTCCACGCCCCAAGGTTCTCACACCCTCATCGAATGCCCAGCATGGCCACAGGTTGCTGACAGTCACGGCTCCGAGAGTGGAACCCATCAGTTGGCAGAGACCGACTGGGAAAGGAAGAGAACACCATGAGGAAACTCGCCCTCACGGGAGCGGCGACCCTGGCCAGTGCCGGACTCCTTCTGGGGATTCCCCAGATCTCCCACGCCGAGACCGATCAACCGAGCGATGGCCCGAGCGCCTCCAGCTCATCGACGCCTCGTCCCGGCCCGGGCAAGGGCCCCCAGCACCTCGACCTGTCCGCCCTCGCGGAACGTCTCGGAGTCGAGGAATCGGCCCTCAAGGAGGCCTTCGAGGCGATCCGACCCTCGGCCCCCTCCTGGTCCGAGAAGGGACAACCCCCCTCGGCCGAGGCCCGGGAGCAACGGCACGAGGAACTCGCCAAGGCCCTGGCCGAGAAACTGGGGCTCGACAAGGCGACGGTCTCCTCGGCCCTCACGGAGATGCATGAGGCAAGGAACAGGGAGCACGCCGCCCGCCTCACCTCCGTACTGGAGCAGGCCGTGACCGACGGCACCCTCACCCAGACCGAGGCCGACGCCGTGGCCAAGGCCGCAGCCGCCGGGTTGGTCGGCCCGGCCGGCCCAGGGGGTGGTCGCCGGTAGACCTGACCGCAGAACCCCCTTTCAGGCGTCCGGCTGGATGTCGATCCGCCACCCGGTGAGTCGAGCAGCCAGCCGGGCGTTCTGCCCCTCCCGGCCGATGGCCAACGACAGCTGGTAGTCCGGAACGATCGCCCGACAGGCGTGGCCCGCCTCGTCGATCACCGTCACGGAGAGGACCTTGGCGGGGGACAGCGCTGCCGCCACGAACTTCGTGGGATCCTCCGACCAGTCGACGATGTCGATCTTCTCGTCGTTGAGTTCATTGGTGACGGCCCGGACCCGCTGGCCCATGGGACCGATGCAGGCCCCCTTGGCGGAGACGTCGGGGTTGCTGCTCACCACCGCGATCTTGGAACGGTGCCCCGCCTCACGGGCCACCTCCTTGATCTCGACGACGCCCTGGGCGATCTCCGGGACCTCCAGGGCGAAGAGTTTCCGCACCAGGTTGGGGTGGGTCCGGGAGACCAGGACCTGGGGACCGCGCGCCTCGCGCCTCACGCTGACGACGTAGACGCGGATGCGTTTGCCGTGGGAGTAGTCCTCCCCCGGCACCTGTTCCGACAGCGGCATGATCGCCTCGAGGGTTCCCAGATCGACCCGCACGGCCCGGGAATCCCGGTCCGCCTGGATGACCCCCGTGAGGATGTCTCCCTCGGACCCCGAGAAGTGCCCGTACTTCTGGTCGTCCTCCGCCTCGCGGATGCGCTGGAAGATCACCTGACGTGCCGTCGACGCCGCCACCCGCCCGAAGTCCTCCGGCGTGCAGTCGTAGTACCCGATCACGTTGTCGTCATCGTCGAACTCGGGGGCGAGCACCGCCACCTGCCCGGTCCTCTGGTTCAGTTCGACCTTCACGCCGCGCAATGGGTGATCGGTCTTCTGGTAGGCCCCGAGCAGGGCGGCCTCGAGCGTGTTGACCAGGTATTCGAAGGGAATCTCCTTGTCACGCTCGATGGCGCGCAGGGCAGCCATGTCGATGTCCATGTCAGGCCTCCTCGTCCTCGTTGTCGTGGTCCCCCGGGAGGGCGAACTCCTTGGGCGGATTCAGTTCGACCTGCACAACCGCCTTGCGGATGTCGCTCAGGGGGATCTCCCGTTCCGCCCCGTCGATACCGAGGCGCACGACGTCGTCGGTCACGTCGAGAATGCGCGCGGTGAGTCCCTCCTCGGCGAGGCTCAGCTTGACGAGCCTGCCGCGATTGCGCCGGTAGTGCTTGCTCTCGGTCAACGGCGCGCCGACGCCTCGGCTCGACACCTCGAGGGTGTAGGGCGCGTTGCCGACCGCGTCACTGGCGTCGAGGGCGGCCGAGATCCTCATCGAGGCCGCTGAGATGTCGTCGAGCAGGGGTCCACGCCCGACGGGTCCGTCGCCGTCGACGGTGATCCTGAGCAGGCGTCGTTTCCCGATGGGTGTCACCTCGAGGCTATCCAGCTCGAGTCCGGCCTCAGCCAGGATCGGCTCCACCAGCCGTGTGAGCTCTGTGTCCTGCATGTCGCTCTCCGATTCGATTGTGGGTCAAGTTGTGCTGGCCATACTACGTGGCCCGCGCATCCTGTCCGTCCGCCGTTCGGCCGAACCACCGAGAAGTGGGTGCGAAACCACTCACTACACTTCCCCCATGCGTCTCCCCCGCCGTCGCCTTCTGGCCGTCCTCGGTGTGTGCACCGTCTCGGCCTGTGTCCCCGACCCGACGATCCACGGGGTCCCCACCGCCGCTTCCCCCTCCCCCGAGCCGACACAACCCTCCCATGTGGCTGACCTCACGGTCCGGCTCGTCGGGGTGCTCGCCGCGTTGCCGGGCCAGCCGGATCCCTTCGCATCGGGCGCCACCGCGCAGGTCCAGGCGTGGCTCGGGCGGCTGCGTCGTCTCGATCCCCTCACCGCCGGTGAGCCGTTCTTCCCCGAACCACCCGCCCCCTCCCCCGGCGACCTCTCCGAGGCCATCGCTGCGGCCGTGGCGGCGGCGTCCCGCTGCGTGGAGGCGTCCGGGACCCAGCCGGAACGGCTGCTCCATCTCTCGATCCTCGCGGGAAGCACCGGGCTGGCCAACACCTCCCTCGCCCCCTCACCCCGGGAGGCCGAGCCGGCCCCTTTCGAGGAGATGGCCCAGGATGAACTCGCCACCCGAGCCCTCACTCACGTCTGGGCGTTGCTCCAGGGGATCGAGCGGGGGCTCGGCGTGATCGCCACGGATGACCCGTTGCGTGACGGGGTCCTCGCCCGACGGGAGGAGGTGCGGTTCCTGCGCAACGAGATCCTCACGACGTTGGGGACCCGACGCCCGTTGCAGGACGCCCACTACGAGTTCCCGGCCGTCGTCGACGCCGACTCGTTCCGCAGCACCTGGGTGACCCTTGAGCTCGCCGTGCTCGACGCGGTCACGGCGCTGGCGGCGGCGACACCCGATCCGTGGCGGGACCGCATGACCGCCCAGGTCGGGAAGGTCCAGGCGGCGGGGGGCGGGTTGCCGACCTGGCCCGGATGGGTCACGCCGTGACCCCGGCCTCCACCTCGACCGTGTCGACGATCCCCACGATGGTGGCGTCGAGTGGGGCGTGCTGACTGTCGACGGCGACGCGGGCCGAACTGCCCTTCGTGATGATGACCGTCTCGCCCACCCCGGCACCGACCGTGTCGACGGCGACCTCCTGGTTGCCGACCCTGGTGCCGTCGTCCTCCACCCGCTGGGTGAGCAGCAGCTTGAACCCGACGAGGCGTTGGTCCTTGCTGGTGGACACCACGGTGCCGACAACCTTGGCCAGGTACATGTTCAGTTCTCCTCGCGGTGGGTCAGGACGATGCCCCGGGATCGGGCGGCCTCGCGTGCGAGCGGTGTCACGACGGTTCCGGGCTCGAGGCGCACCGTGGCCCCGTCCGGCAGCCCCGCCACCGTCGTGGCGGTCACCAGCTGGGCGTGGTGGTCGACGACGGCCGCCCCGTGCGGTTGCGCCGTCGTGTCCAGGGCGCGGAGCATGGCGGCGTCGAGACGGCCGGGTGTGGCCAGGTGCACGCCGAAGGCCCTCAGCCGAGCCAGGTTGCCCCTCAGCATCTCGGCGTAGCCCTCCGGCATCGTCGGGAACCAGCCGCGCTTCTCCGGCGCATCGGGACAGGAACCCGCCACGGAGGCCACGATCGTCTTGTTCGTCATGATGAACTCGGCCATGAGGTTGGAGGCGAGACAGTCACCGATGCCGTGGGCCACCTTGGCGGCCACGTTGACGGTCATGGTGGGGATGAGGAGCACCTCATGGTTGCGCACCAGTTCGGGACCGGCGGGGGTCATCCCGATGGACTCGATGGCCCCTTGGTCGAGGATGCGACTTGCCGCCGGGGTCTGCCGCCAGTCGAGCACCCATCCATCGGAGACGAGCCTGCGGAGACTCGCCACGGAGTCCTCGAATCCGAGCAGGGCCCCGGTGAACAGCACGAGGACGTTCGGTCTGTCGGCGGAAGCGGTGTTCATCTGGCCAGTTCCCTCACGTCCTCGTCGGCTCCGACCCGGGATCCGCACCGCTGCGGCCCTTGGGGTCGGGTCCACTGTAGCCCGGCGGGGAGACGTCGGGGAACCACCTGCCGGGGGACCACTTAGCACGGAAAGGAGGGACCACCCCCGGGCCCCGGATCAGGAGCCGTCGCCTCATTGCGCGCGTGTGGGTGGGGCCCTAGTGTGGTGAGCGTCCGGACAGCGTTGTGAGACGGAGTGGTCAATGGCGGAGTGGAGCGACAAACAGCGGATCATCCAGGAGTTCGTCCCCGGCAAGCAGGTGACGCTCGCGCACATCATCGCGAACCCGGATCCCCACCTCTACCCGAAGATCGGCCTGCCCTCCGGAACCCGCGGGGCCATCGGGGTGCTCACCATCACCCCCGGCGAGGCCGCCGTCATCGCCGCGGACATCGCCACCAAGTCCGCAGGGGTGGAGCTCGCCTTCGTCGACCGTTTCTCGGGCTCCCTCATCGTCACCGGTCAGGTCGCCGACGTCGAGGCCGCGGTCTCCGGCATCGTCACCACCCTCCAGTCCGTGCTGTCGTTCACGCCGGCCCCCATCACGCAGACATGAGGAAGATCCTGCTCGTCGGCAGCATCGGCGCCGGGAAGACCACCTTCATGCAGCGCCTGAAGGGCATGCCCATCGAGTACGCCAAGACCCAGGCCATTGAGACCTTCGGCACCACCATCGACACCCCGGGGGAGTACCTGGAGGTGGGGCGCTACAAGCACGCCCTCATGCTCGCCTCCTACGACGTGGACACCGTGGTCCTGATCCAGGCCGCCGACGTGGAGGAGACCCGCTACCCGCCGGGCTTCGCCACCTCGTTCAACCGGGAGGTCATCGGCATCGTCACGAAGACGGGGCTCGCCACCGAGCACCAGGTCCACCAGGCGATCCTTCACCTGAAACGCGCCGGCGCTGATCCCGTGATCGCTGTCGACTCGATCAGCGGCAAGGGCTTCGGCCGCGTCAGGGAGGTCCTGGGCACCCATCACGAACTGGATCCGGTGACGTGACCGGCGCCTCGAACCACGGCACACAAGGAAGAAGGCCATGAAAGAGTTCCGTCTGAGCACCCTGGTCCGGCTGGGGCCGGAGGCCCTCACCGCCCTCACCCGGTACCGCGGCGAGTCGGTGTTCATGGTGACCGACGAGTTCCTCACCACCACGCCGGTGTTCAAGGAGGCCCTCGGCCACCTGGGTGATCGGGTGACGCTGTTCACGGGCGTCCTGCCGAATCCGGGGACCCACGAGATCGGGCTCGGGGTCGCCGAGTACCTCCGCGCGAAACCGCACGTCGTCGTCGCCTACGGCGGAGGTTCCGTCATGGATGCCGCGAAGGTGATGCACAAGGCGGCCCTGGATGCGGGTTTCGGGGCACCGGAGGGGATCGTCGCGATCCCCACGACGAGCGGCTCCGGCTCCGAGGTCACGTCCTTCGCGGTCGTCACCGACGAGGAGACGCACGTGAAGATCCCCATCGTCTCGGCCGACATGGTGGCGAGGCTGGCGATCCTGGATCCCCGCGCCGTCATGGGGGCCCCGGCCCACATCACCGCCGATTCCGGGATGGACACCCTCACCCACGCCGTAGAGGCCTACGTGGCTCGCACGGCGTGCGACTTCTCCGACGCCCTCGCCGAGAAGGCCGTGGAACTCACGGTCCGGTACCTGCCGCGCTGTCACAGCCACGGCGATGACCTCGAGGCCCGGGAACACATGCACAACGCCTCCTGCATGGCCGCGATGGCCTTCGACAACGTCGGGCTCGGGATCACCCATTCCCTGGCCCACGCCCTCGGCGGCCACTACCCCATCGCCCACGGCCGTCTCAACGCCATGCTGCTGCCCCACGTCATCGAGTTCAACGCGGAACGCTCCCAGCACGCCTTCGACCGTTACGTCCGGCTGGGCCGCCTCGTCTCCCCGTCGGCGACGGGTCGGGCGGCGATCACCTCACTCATCAGCACCGTGCGTCGCCTCCAGGAACAGCTCGGGATGCCCTCCCGTCTCGGGGAGGCCGGGGTGGCCAGGCAGGACCTCTTCCAGGACATCCCGGAACTCGTTGCGGCGGCCCTCGCGGACGGCTGCACCCCACCGAACCCCGTCGCCGTGACGGCCGACGATCTCACCGGCATCCTGCGCCGGGTGGCCTGAGGAGAGGACATGACCGACGATCTCAGACTCAATGACGGCTCGCTGCTCCCGGCCATCGGATTCGGGCTGTTCCAGGTACCCGCCGAGATCACCGAGCAGGTGGTGCGGGACGGCCTTGCCGCCGGGTATCGCCTCCTCGACGGGGCGGAGTTCTACGCCAACGAGGTCGAGGCGGGCCGGGCGCTGGCCGTGGCCGACCGCAGCGATCTAAGAGTGGCGTCGAAGTTCTGGGGTGAGGAGAGTCAGGACCGCGACGCGGTGCTGCGATCCTTCGACGCCTCGGAACGGGCCCTGGACGGACTGGACATCTATCTCATCCACTGGCCGCGGGCCAGCAGGAACCAGTACGTCGATGTGTGGCGCACCCTCATCGAGCTGCGGGACGCTGGCCGAGTGCGCACCATCGGTGTGAGCAACTTCACCGAGGCCCACCTGCAGCGCCTCATCGATGAGACCGGGGTGGCTCCGGCGATCAACCAGGTGGAGACCCACCCGTGGCTGCCCCAGCACGAGCTGCGGGCCTTCCACGCGAGGCACGGCATCGTCACGCAGGCCTGGAGTCCGCTGGGTCGTGGTCGGCTGTTGGAGGACCCCGTCCTTGGGGCCGTGGCGAGACGTCACGGGGTGTCCACCGCCCAGGTCATCGTGAGATGGCATGTCCAGCTCGGCGGGGCGGTGCTCCCCCGCTCGACGAACCCGGATCGGCTGCGGAGCAACCGGCAGATCGAGGGTTTCGTCCTCGACGACCGGGACATGGCCGAGATCGCGACCCTCAACTGCGGACGCCGCACTGGATCGCATCCTGACGATCGTCAGTGACGACCCGGAGTCGAACAGGGATCACGACGTGGGAGTCACCACACCACTTCGAAGAGGTACCAGCTGTCCCCGATCTCCTTGAACCGGTACCCCTCATTCTGCAAGTGTGAGCGGGTCAACAGCTCCGCGGCGACCTCGGGGTCCGCGATGTGGGCCCAACCCCCGGATACCAGGAAGCCGTCATTCCTGATGTGGAAGGCGGTGGCCCTGTCGCCGAGGGAGACGCAGCGGCTCACGGGGACAGGACCTGCCCAGCCGGGGCAGGTGCCCTCCGCGACCGCATGTTCCAGGCTCGGGCGGGCCAGCTCCCAGCCGAGGTTCCTCACCACGCCGACCCGGGTCGCCCCGAGGGCGAGGAGAAGGGTCAGCGGCAGGGCGACCAGGCCGGGATGGAAGCGTGACCGTCGAATGCACTGAATGAGCAACCACAGCCAGGCGGGCGCAGCCACGGCGAGGGCGCCCAGCCCGAGCAGGGAGGCCTCGAAGTTCCCGTGGGGATGAAAGCCGGACCACACCACGAGGAGTGACGCCACGCCCACGGAAACCGCACCGACGACGAGGGGAAATCGGTGCGGCCGTGACTTCTTCGGCCCCGAGGCTCTCGTCGCGACGGGTTCAGCGTTCATGACTCCCAAGGCTAGGCCCTGGGAAGGTCACCGCGCGGCGAGTTCCCTCACCGCGCCGACGACCTCCGCGACCGGGAGATCCCGCCGCTCCCCCGTCGCCCGGTTGCGCACCTCGACGACGCCTTCGGCGAGACCACGCCCCACGACGACGGTGATGGGCATGCCCAGCAGTTCGGCATCGGCGAACTTCACGCCGGGGCTGGCCTTTCGGTCGTCGAGGAGGACGTCGAGTCCGGCCTCGGAGAGCTGGCCGGCGAGTTCCTCGGCCGCCCCGAACAGCTCCTCTCCCTTGCCCGTGACCACGAGGTGGACCTGGAACGGCGCCAGGTCAACGGGCCAGGCGAGGCCCTTGTCGTCGCAGGTGGCCTCGGCGACGGCGGCCACCGCACGCGAGACCCCGATCCCGTAGGAGCCCATCGTCACCGTGACGAGCTTGCCGTTGCTGTCCAGCACCTTGAGGTCCAGGGCCTCGGCGTACTTGCGGCCGAGCTGGAAGATGTGGCCCATCTCGATGCCCCTGGCAAGGGTGAGGGGACCGGAACCGTCCGGAGCCGGGTCGCCCTCGCGGACCTCCGCGACGTCGATGGTCCCGTCGGGGGTGAAGTCACGACCGCAGACGAGATGGGCGACGTGCCGGTTCACCTCATCGGTCCCGGTGACCCAGGCGGTCCCGGTGACGACGCGCGGGTCGACGAGGTACCTCACCTTGGAGACCGACTTCTCTCCCAGCACCCGAGGACCGATGTACCCCTTCACCAGGCTCGGGTGCTCATTGAAGTCCTTCTCCTCGAACGGGGCGGCCTCCGCGGGCGCCAGAGCCGCCTCCAGGCGCTTGGGGTCGACCTCACGGTCACCGGGCAGTCCGATGACCAGCGGCCAGCTGGAGCCGTCCGGGTCGGTGACCTTGAGCACGACGTTCTTGAGGGTGTCCGCCGCAGTCCAGGGACGGTCCTCACGGGGGTGTTCGGCGTTGAGAAGATCCACCAGCGTCGCGATGGTCGGGGTGTCCGGGGTGTCCAGCACCACGGCCTCCGGCTCGGCGGAGAAGTCGCGGGACTCGGGGGCGGGCGTGGCGACGGCCTCGACGTTGGCCGCATACCCTCCCGGCGAGCGCACGAAGGTGTCCTCACCGGCGGGCAGCACCGCCAGGAACTCCTCCGATGCGGAGCCACCCATCGCGCCCGAGGTCGCCTGCACGATGACGTAGTCGAGGCCCAGCCTGTCAAAGATCCGGATGTAGGCCTGGCGGTGGGCGTCGTAGCTGGCCTGGAGTCCGGCCTCGTCGACATCGAACGAGTACGAGTCCTTCATGATGAACTCGCGGCCGCGGAGGATGCCCGCGCGGGGCCGGGCCTCATCGCGGTACTTGGTCTGGATCTGGTAGAGCGACAGCGGCAGGTCCTTGTAGGAGCTGTACATGTCCTTGACCATGAGGGTGAACATCTCCTCATGGGTGGGGCCGAGCAGCATGTCGGTGCCCTTGCGATCCTTGAGACGGAACAGGTTGTCTCCGTACTCGGTCCACCGCTGGGTGGCCTCGTAGGGGTCGCGCGGCAGCAGGGCCGGGAACCGCACCTCCTGGGCCCCCATCGCGTCCATCTCCTCGCGGACGACGGACTCGACCTTCTGCAGCACCTTCAGTCCAAGAGGCAGCCACGAGTACACCCCCGGGGCCACGCGACGGATGTACCCGGCGCGCACGAGCCAGCGGTGGCTGGCGACTTCGGCGTCGGCCGGGTCGTCGCGGAGGGTCCGGACGAACAGCTGGCTGAGACGAGTGATCACTGCGGAGGTCCTTCCTGACGGGCTGCACCGCATCCTACTCGCCCCGCCTCCTGCCCGAACGGCGGTTTCTCCCGCGTTGTGTCCGAGCGGGCCATCTCCTGAAGGTGTTATCCACGCCCTTCTTCTCCGCGGCTCACATCGGACTGCGTGCGCCAGCGCGCCGTCCGTGGCGAGACTTCTGGCACACGGTGCTGGAACTCGAGTTGAGCGGGAGTCCAACGGGGTCTCGACACGGGTCCTCCGCAAGCTCGGGACCCGGCTCGGCCAGCGGAGGGCAGGAGAACCACGCCGTCATGAACAACTCCCTCACCCCCATGAACAACGCCCTACCCGTCTGAAATCCCGAACCCCTCCCCCTTCTTCCACTCTCCAACTTGTCGCCCCAATTCCCTCCACGTCAACAGAAGTGTACGCTCCGCCCTTTTGCGCTTTAGATAGGGCGTGGCCCACAGCCGTCGGAGGACCACGAGATCTCTGGCCTCCATCCACCCGATCGAGCTCTCAGAATCATCCACAGCCTCCCATCGCAGCCACATTCGTCGCTGCATGGCTACGTCGTCTCGACGAACCCACGATCCAGCTAGCGCCACCAAGTGGAAAACCAAGAGAAGCCAACAAAAACCCACGAGGAGCGCCATAAGCCCGGAAACCCAAGGGCGGGAAACAAGGCCTGATGCGTTATCAACAGTAGGCGAAAAGAAGGTCAAAGAAGACAACACCAAGGCACCCCACAGCAGGATAGCCCCCAAAACTCGAAACCCGCTCAGAACTGAAGTTGATGAGAGCGCAACGAGCATCCTCACCCTCGCCCTGAACTCGGCCCTACAACTCCGGTACAGCATGAGCGAGAAGCCAAAACCAACAAAGATCAAAGCAGCATGAGCGGGAAGGCGCGCGATGAACGCCACGCAGATGGCAACCATCACCAAGGCAACGTGAAGCCACCACGCCCAGACCCCGAGAGTCGGCAGCCACTTTCTTCTCTCTCCGCTCTCCAACTCCCACGGAGGCAAGGGTTGAAACCCTCCCTCCACCGAAAATGACACCCCATCCAACCCTTGAGAGAGCCAGTCCGACTGAGATTGGAACGATCGGGAATCTTGAAAAGAGATACCGGATGAACATCCCAAAAAAACAGCCAGCCGAAACACACGATCCCGCCGACTTTCGATAATTCTCGCCCGCTCATCAGCCACCCCTCGACTGACCACAACCCGAGATCCAAGCATCAGCAAAAAATAGCCGGAAGCGAAAGAGAGAACAGCCGTCAATATCCCCATCTTGTCAACCAGGACATCCGAACTGACAAAACGCCCCCAGTTCACTACGAAGACCAGAAAGGTAGCCAGCCCGGTCCAAAAGAGCAGGATTGTGAGCATGAGCAGGATGGAGCGGCACATTTCCACGACCTCCCCCACTACCCGGCGATCCAGTCTCTTCGTGACGGTGGAGCCTGAAAAAACCACGCCGACAAATAATCCGACGCCTATAGTCACCACTCCCAACACAAAATCCAGTCCGGGCTGACGCCCTCGGTCTACCCAAAGCAGAAAGGCAGTCCCCCATTCCTTGGGCTCGAGAGCATGCACCCCAAAGACAAAGTAGAACTCCATGAACTGCAAGATGAAGGCTGAAACCACCGCCATTGTAAGATCAGATCGGAAGTTGTCCTGCGGCAAGTTACTGTACACACCAACTTCCCGCTCCCTCGCGCTATCCTTTGCCACGACCACCCCTTCCCGAGGCTCCGGGCGGGTCAGTAGTGCACCGTCGCCAAGGAGCCGACCTCCTGGAAGCCCAGTTTTTCATAGACCCGGATGGCGGGGGTGTTGAAGTCGTTGACGTAGAGGCTGATCACGGGGAAGCGCTGCTGGGCCTGGACGAGCATGCCGGCCAGGAGTGAGGCCGAGAGTCCCTGGCCCCGGAGTCTCGGGTCGAGCCACACTCCTTGGAGCTGGGTCTGGTTGGCGTAGCGGGGGCCGATGTCGGCCTTGAAGATCACCTCGCCGTTCTCGACCACCCCCCAGGCGTCGCCCGCCTCGACGCGGGCCCGGACGAAGGACCCGTAGCCGGGGCCGTGCCGGAACGGGGACGAGCCAATCTCGTCGGTGTACATGGCCACCGAAGCCGCCAGGTAGGACTCGAAGTCCCGCATCCCGATGGGGCGGACCCTGGGATCGGGGGCGACGGCCGGCGCCGAGGTCAGCACCATGAGTGGTTGCCGACGACGGATGTTGACCTCCCTCGCCCAGGCACCGCGGAAACGCGACGACAGCCCCAGGTGCACGCCCAGCGCCATGAGGCAGTTGCCGAGGATGGACGCGCAGTGCCGGGTCCTCCCGATCGCAGCCACGAAGTGCGGGATGGCCTCCGCATCGAGTCCCGCAGGAAACAACGTGCCCCCGTCGAGGCAGGCGGCGGTGAGGATCCCGTTACGTTCGAAGCCGTGGACGGTGCCGAGACAACGCTCATCCATGCCGCACTGGTCGAGCCTGGAGGCGAAGAACAGGTTCTCGACGGGACGTTGCGCGAGAAAGGCACGGAGAGCGTCGGCGTCCTTCGGGCCGAGGGTGCGCAGCCGCACCGTCATGTCAGGAGACCGAGACCTGGGGCTCGCCGACCTCGCCCATCTCAGCGGCGAGACGCCGGGCCTCGACGAGCAGGGTTTCGACGATCTGATCCTCGGGGACGGTCCTGATGACCTCACCCTTGACGAAGATCTGACCCTTGCCGTTGCCCGAGGCCACTCCGAGGTCGGCCTCGCGGGCCTCGCCCGGTCCGTTGACGACGCACCCCATCACAGCGACCCGCAACGGAGCGGTCATACCCTCCAGACCCTTGGTCACCTGCTCAGCGAGGGTGTAGACATCCACCTGGGCGCGACCGCAGGAGGGGCAGGACACGATGTCGAGCTTGCGGGGCCGCAGATTGAGGGATTCGAGGATCTTGTTGCCCACCTTCACCTCCTCGGCGGGCGGGGCGGACAGGGACACCCGGATGGTGTCGCCGATCCCCTGGCTGAGAAGCGCGCCGAAGGCCACCGCCGACTTGATGGTCCCCTGGAAGGCGGGCCCGGCCTCGGTGACGCCGAGGTGGAGCGGGTACTCGCACTTCTCGGAGAGCATCTCGTAGGCGCGGACCATGACGACGGGGTCGTTGTGCTTGACGGAGATCTTGAAGTCGTGGAAGCCGACCTCCTCGAACAACGAGGCCTCCCAGAGCGCCGACTCGACGAGGGCCTCCGGAGTGGGTGAACCGTACTTGGCCAGGAGTCGCTTGTCGAGGGAACCGGCGTTGACGCCGATCCTGAGGCTCACCCCCGCCTCGGACGCGGCCTTGGCGATCTCGGCGACCTTGTCGTCGAACTGCTTGATGTTGCCGGGGTTGACCCGGACCGCAGCGCATCCGGCGTCGATGGCGGCGAAGACGTACTTGGGCTGGAAGTGGATGTCGGCGATGACCGGGATCTTCGCCTTCATGGCGATGATGGGCAGCGCCTGGGCGTCGTCGGCGGAGGGGACGGCGACCCGCACGATGTCGCAGCCGCTGGCGGTGAGTTCGGCGATCTGCTGGAGGGTGCCGTTGATGTCCGTGGTCTTCGTGGTGGTCATGGACTGCACGGCGATGGGGGCGTCTCCACCGACCCACGTGGTGCCGACCTTGATCTTGCGGGTCTTCCGACGCGGGGCCAACACCTTGGCGGCGGGCGCGGGCATGCCGAGGCTCACAGTCATGGGGCCCAGACTACTGGGCGCGACCGGGTGCGGTTGAATGGCGATCATGAAGGTTCTCATCCTTGGTGGCACCCGCGAGGGACGTGACCTGGCCACACGGCTGACCGACGGCGGCCATCACGTCGTCACGTCGCTGGCCGGCCGCGTCTCGGCACCGGCGAGGATCGCGGGGACGGTGCGGGTCGGCGGGTTCGGTGGCGTGGCGGGGCTCGAGGCCTATCTCGCGACGGAGGGGGTGCAGGCGGTGGTGGATGCCACGCACCCGTTCGCGGAGCGGATCAGCGCCAACGCTGCGGCGGCCTGCCACAGTTCGGGCACGCCGCTGCTGCGCATCGAGCGTCCGAGCTGGCGTGACCACCCCTTGGCGGATCGGTGGCTGTGGGTGGCGGATCACGACGAGGCCGCCCGTGCGGCTGCCGGGTACGAGCGGGTGCTGCTGACGGTGGGACGTCAGGCACTGGAGCACTACCGGGAGCTCACAGGGGTGGTTGCGCGGATGGTGGAACTGCCGGAGCATCCGCTGCCGAACACGTGGGAGGTCCGGCTGGACCGGGGCCCCTTCGACATCGACTCGGAGCGGCGGCTGCTGGAGACGACGCGGGTCACCGCGTTGGTCACGAAGGACTCGGGTGGCCGCCTCACCGAACCGAAGCTGCGGGCCGCCGCTGAACTGGACGTCGCCGTCATCGTCATCGGCCGCTCCCCCACCCCGGAGGGGGTCCCGGCGGTCGCCACCGCCGAGGAGGCCATCACCTGGCTGCGGGAACAGCGCTGACAAGGGCCGGACCGTGGTAGCCTCGTGACGGTGCCCGTGGGACCTCTGGGTGATTACCGAGCTTCCCTAGACTGGAATACCTTCCACATCACCCTGCTCCTCCCCGGGCACCCCGAATGTCTCCAGGAGGACCCATGCGCAGCGCGGACGAGGTGGCCCGCGAGGATCTGTTGACCTTCCTCAACGCCGCCTTCGTCTCGACGGGGCAGGCCGAGTTCGCCTCGACGGCTGAGGAACAACGACTGGGCATCGACTTCCTCCACGAGTACGTTCGGGGCAACTACCGGCGGCTCTACGCGCGGTTGCTCGCCGTCGGCATCAACGACTTCCACACGGCGGAGATCCTCCGCGGTCTCCTCGCGACGGGGCGAGAGACCCCTGAAGACTTCCGGGAGGAGGAGAACGCGCTGATCCGTGCCGGTGCCCGTCGCCTCCCGCCACAGCGGTTCTGGAAGCTCACCGCCAGGCTCCGCCGGGAGGGGGTGAACAACCGCCGGGCCCGAGCGATGATCCGGCACTGGTTCGACACGCATCCGGACCCGACCTTCCAGGCGGTGAAATACCGTCGCAAGGTGGCCGGGGCCTTCCGCCACGCCCACATCCATCCCGACGGGGAACTGGCCGAGTTCCTGTTCGGGGACCACCGTTCCCCGTTCGGGACCGAACTGCTCGAGACGTACCGTCAGGCGAGGTACAGCCAGCAGGCGGTGCTGCGGCTGCCCTACTCCGTTGCCCAGGGCCTCGCAGCGAAGCACGGCATGGCCCCCGAGACGCTGGCCTCCCGGATGAAGACCCGGCTCACGGACAAGGAACGTCTTCGGGTGGCTGGCCGCACCGAGGACGTGGAGATCCGTCCCGAACGGTTGTCGTTGACGGAACTCACGTCGTGGCTGCTCAGCCGGAAGGAACTCGACGAGCAGGCCGACCAGTGGCTGGACCGAGCCGCCACGGCGGTGCTGCACCGCAGCGGCCCACTGGCCCTGACGGGCCGGGTGGCCGCTGTGCTGGACAACTCGTTCTCGGCCTCGGCGTCGAGGGAGCGACGGGGGCGTCCCCTCGCCATCGCCTTCGCCGCGGACCGGCTGCTGCGACTCGGCCACGCCGACTACCGGGGCTTCTGGACCTCCCCGTTCGAGGGGAGGCCCCGTCCTGAGGGGCAGTCGAACCTGTCGGAGCGGCTGTTGGATGCCTTGGATTGGGGAGCGACGACGGTGCTGGTGATCTCGGATGGGGTGGAGAACGACCCTGCCGGGGCCTTCCGCAGCATCATGGCACGGCTCCCAGCCGAGGTGCAGGTGCTGCACCTCAACCCGGTGTTCGACCCGCAGCAGCTGGAGGTGGCGAACCTCACCACGCATGCCCGCGCACTGGGGCTGCATCGGGCGGAAGATCTGCCGACGGCCCTCGGGTTCGCCCGATACGTCGTCGGCGACGGGACACTCGCCGAACTGGAGGGGAACCTCGCAGGGCAGGTCCGTCGTTTCATCGAGGGAGGTCACGATGCGTGAGCTCGCAGCACCGCTGTCCCTGACGGGGCTGACCCCGGCACCGTCCCAGGTGTGCGGTACGTTCCGACTTGTCCCGTTGCTGCGGGACCGGGACTGCGAGGACGTCCGGCTCGTCGACGCGGGATGGGAGCCGGGGAACCGTTTCGTCATCGACGGGGATCGGTTGAGCTTCGGTTTCGTCCCGCACGCCTACCATCTGGACTGGGGAATCGCCCTCGGCACCCAGGTGTTCAAGGACCCGAAGGATCGGGGTCGGAACTGGCTGGTCACGCATCGGGCTCGGAAGCGACTGTCGCCGGGCCGGTTGCGGTTCCTGCCCCAACACCTCGCCATCGAGGGGCTGCTCAGCATGCACTTCAACCCGCCGACGATCGCATGGCCGGAACTCTCGCAGACCTTCATGCGTGACGGTCTGGGCATGCGGATGGAGAGTTTCGAGCCCGGCACGGAGATCCCCGGTTTCGACACCGCGCTCAGGACCTTCGAGATCCATCCGCGACAGGTCGGGGTGCTTGTCTTCGTCTCCGACGCTCTCGCCGCGGCCTTCGTCGTTCCCTCTCCCCGGGACTATCGGAGACTGCACCTCGGACTGCTGGACAGCCTCTACTGCGACCTCATGATCACCTACGCGTGCCACCATCCCACCCGGTGGATCGTGGATCCCGCTCCGCACTTCGAGGGCGCGAGCACCGTCACAGAGCTCCGGGAAGGACTGGCCTCACTCCGAAGGGAGTGGGCCCAGGTGACCAACGAGGTGCTGCTGGGTGATCTGACGCACCGCGGGTTGCGCACCGAGACGATCTACTCGCTGCCCGGGATGCGACTGGAACGTTTCGTCACCTCACTGGAACTGGGGGCGGCCAACCACATCGGGGAGCGGATCCTGCGTGACGACGGAGAGGTGCTGCACCTCAACACACTGCGACTCACGGCGTCGCAGACCCGCCGCGCCCACCTGCTCTCCGTCCTCGGAGAGCACGACTGGCACCTCCCCTCCGCCGCCGAGGCCCTCCGCATCGACGTCCCCTCGGTCGTCGCGCGACTGGAGGCGCAGGGATTCGGTCATCTCATCAACCACAACTTCAGGGAACAGGCCGCCAAGGCACGTCGTTGAGCTGGCCGCCCCCACCGGGGTGCAGGGTGACCTCACTGGCCTTGACCACCGCCACGAGACTCATCCCCTCGACGATCCCGAGTTCCGCGGCCGCAGCAGCGGTGATGTCCGCGGCGAAACGTTGCCCGCAGACCTCCAGGCTGATTCGCTGGCCGAAGGGGCGGTCCTCCACCCCGACCACCCGTGCCGCCAGTTGATTCCGGGGGCTGCCGTGGGGAGCCTCCTCGAACAACCCCACCGCCGACGGCGAGAACACCGCGCGAGCCGGACCCGCGGTCACCTCCCCCATGCCGGTGATGACCGTCGTCGCGTCCAGCCGGACCCGTTTCCCCTCGCCCTGACCGTGCAGGAGGTTCATCCCGACGAAGTCGGCGAGGAAGGGGGTCGAGGGGGCCTGCACCAGTTCATCCACGGGACCATCGGCGACCACCCGCCCGCGGGCCAGCTCGACGACATGATCGGCGAGGGCGACGACATCGACGAGATCATGGGTGACCAGGATGGCTGTCTGTCCCACGAGCCGCGCTCTCAGCAGCTGCCGCAACTCCGGGGTGACCGTGGCGTCGAGTGCGGCGAAGGGCTCATCCAGCAGGACGATGTCCGGATCGACGGCCAAGGCCCTCGCCACGGCGACGCGCTGGGCCTGCCCACCCGAGAGCTCGGTGGCCCGGCACCCGGCCAGATCGAGGCAGTTCACGGCGGCGAGTTCGTCGAGGGCTCGTTGCCGGGCGACCTTCGCCGGCACCCCCCGGGACCGGGGACCGAAGGTCACGTTGCCGAGGACGTCGAGATGGGGGAACAACAGGGCCCGCTGCTCCACGTAGGAGATGCGACGTCGGTACGGCAGCAGGTGCCGATGCGGTCCGGACACCTCCTCACCCCGCAGCCGGACCGTTCCGGAGCTGGGTCGCAGCACCCCGGCGATGAGATCCAGCAGGGTCGACTTCCCCGCCCCGTTGGGCCCCACGACGGCGAGGGTCCGGCCCTCCGGGACGTGGAGCCGCACACTGACGTCCCGCTCCCGGACGGAGGCGTCGAGGCACAGCAAGTCACCCATGGCCACCCCACTTCCTGAGCCGGGTCGACAGTGCGACGATGAGCACGGCGATGACGATGAGCACCAGGGACAGGGCCAGGGCGATGTCGGAATCGGACTCCCTCAGGAGGTAGATCTCCAGGGGGAGGGTCCTCGTCACCCCCTGGAGCGAGCCGGCGAAGGTGAGCGTCGCCCCGAACTCGCCGAGGGATCGCGCGAAGGACAGCGCCACCCCCGAGGCGAGGGCCGGTGCCATCACCGGAACGGTGATCCACCAGAACACGCGGCTCGGGGTCGCGCCCAGGTTCGCCGCCACCCGCTCGTACCGTCCCCCGAAGGACCGCAGGGCCCCCTCGAGGGAGACCACCAGGAACGGGAGGGACACGAATGCCTGGGCGACGATGACCGCGAGGGTGCTGAAACCGATCTCGATGCCCACGGCCGCCAACGGCCCTCCCACCGGTCCACGCCGTCCGAAGGTGACCAGGAGGGCCAGACCGGCGACGACCGGGGGCAACACCATCGGCACCGTCACGAAGGTGCGGATCGCCGATGCCCACCACCCACGGCTGCGTGCCAGGACCACCGCGAGAGGGACACCCACGATGACGACCGTCAGGGTGGACAGGGAGCAGGTGGTCATGCTGAGCCGCAGGGCGTCCAGGGCCCGCTGCGAGGTCAGCAGTTCCGGAAGCCTGACCCAGTCAACCCGGGTGACCATCCCCAGCAACGGAGCGACCAAGAGCAGGATCCCTGCCGCGAAGGGAGCCCACAGCCATCGAGGGAACTGGTTCACCGTGCGGGTCCGAACCCGTACTTCGCGAGTACGGCAGTTCCCTCTCCCGTGATCCTTGCGATGAAGGCGTCCGCGCCCTCGGTGTTCCCAGCACCCTTGACCTTCGCGATCCAGTAGGTGTTCGGCTCCTCGTCGGCACCGGGGATCTGGAAGGTCTTGACCGCATCGCCCGCACTGGTGGCGTCGGTGGCGTAGACAAGGCCGGCGTCGGCCTCACCGGAGGAGACCTTGCCGAGCACATCGGTGACCTTGGACTCCTCGGAGACCGGGGCCAGCGTCACCCCCGCCTTCTCCGCGACCTTCAGCGTGGCCGCCCCACAGGGCACCTCGGCGGCACAGATGACGAGTTTCCTCCCTTCGAGGGAGGAGTCGAGTCCGGTGATCCCGCCGGGATTGTCCGCCGGGGTGATGAGCACGAGATGGTTGGTGGCGAACATGACCGGTTCACCGTCGATCAATCCCGCCTCGATGGCCTTGTCCATGTTCTTGCGGTCCGCAGAGGCGAAGACCTCCGCCGGGGCGCCGCCCTTGAGCTGATCCACCAGCCCCGATGAGCCGTCGAAGGAGTAGGCCGCCGGGGCGATCTCGGGGAACACCTTGTTCAGCGAAGCGGCGGCGAAGACGACGACCCCGGCGGTGTCGACATCGCCGACCGACTGCGAGGCCGGGGCGGCCATCGACTCCGCAGGGCTGCCGGGAACCGATGTCGCTCCCCCGCCCTGAACCGCGGAGGCACAGGAACAGAGAACCAGGGCGGCCAGGACCGCGAGGCAGCGCCTCACCTGCGGCATCCCTCGATGGTCACGTTGGTGGCCTTGATGACGGCCGTCGCCACCGAACCGGGCTCCAGACCAAGCTCCTGGACCGCCTCGGTCGAGATCAACGACACGATCCGGTAACGACCACACTGCAACTCCACCTGGCTCATGACCTTGTCGGAGACGACCTTGGTGACCAAGCCGGTCAGGTGGTTCCGGGCGGACCTGCGTCCGACACCGTCGTCCATCGCATCGAGGGAGTCGTCAGCCAACTCGACGGCCAGATCTGCCAGGGCAGCTCCGTCCACGACCTGCCTGCCGGCATCGTCCCGGTCAGCGGTGAGACGGCCCGCCTCGATCCACCTGCGCACGGTGTCATCGCTCACTCCGAGCAAAGCGGCAGCACCGGAAACACGAATTCTCTCCATGAATTGGACTTTATCACCGCAGAAGCGGAAGCGCTCCGTCTTCCCTCCCCCATGGGGTGGAACAGACATCAACGCTAGAGTGACGACATGACACGAGCTGCCGTCATCACCTGTTCGGATCGGGCCTCCCGCGA
Organism: Arachnia propionica; assembly: GCF_003932785.1. Taxonomy (GTDB): domain Bacteria; phylum Actinomycetota; class Actinomycetes; order Propionibacteriales; family Propionibacteriaceae; genus Arachnia; species Arachnia propionica_B. Next base: position 44,756 of record NZ_RQYT01000001.1, read on the forward strand.
CATCTACGAGGACCGCTCCGGACCGATCCTCCGCGACGCCCTGACCGAGCTCGGTTTCGAGGTCGCCGAGCCCGTCATCGTCCCGGATGATGCGGCACGGATCCGGGAGGCTGTCCTGGCGGCGCAACGCGAGGGCAGCCGCGTCATCCTCACCACGGGCGGCACCGGCGTGGGTCCCCGCGACGTGACGGTCGAGGCGGTGCGGGAGCTGATCTCCCTCGAGTTGCCCGGGCTCATGGAGGCCGTGCGTCGACTGGGAGCGGAGAAGGAGCCGAGAGCGCTCCTCTCCCGGGGGCTGGCCGGCGTGATGGAGGGCACCCCACGGGTGGTCATCATCAACGCCCCCGGGTCACGGGGCGGGGCCCGCGACACCATCGCCGTGGTCGGACCCCTGCTCCAGCACCTGGTCGAGCAGTTGGACGGCGCCGACCACGATCTCAGCCGTCCCCCGTCACTCTGACGGGCGGACCCAGTCGCCGGAGCGTCCCCCGGACTTCGCCACCACCCTGGCGGAGGTGATCTCGGCCAGACGATCACTGCCCTTGATCATGTCCACAACGGCCAGAGCGGCGACGGTCACGGCTGTCAGGGCCTCCATCTCCACCCCGGTCCGGTCCGCGGTCCGCACCGTCGCCGAGATGGTCACTCCGTCGTCGACCACCACCAGGTCGACCGTCACCCCGTGCACACCGATGACATGGGCCAGCGGGAGCAGATCGGGTACCTTCTTCGCCGCCGCGATACCGGCGACCCGGGCCACGGCCAGCACGTCGCCCTTCGGCACCGTTCCCTCCCGCAGCGCGGCCACGACCCGGGGGGAGCACGAGACGACGGCCTCCGCCGATGCCTCCCGCACCGTGGGCTGCTTCGCCGTGACATCGACCATGCGGGCCTGGCCACGTTCGTCGAGGTGGGTGAACTTCATGGCATCACACCCTAAGGCACCTGACCCGGTCCCCGGGACGCACCTCAGCCACCCCCGCCGGCACGATGGCCAGCCCCTCAGCGGAGGCCAGACTCGCCACCAGATGGGAACCGGACCCGAGCCGGTGGAGCGGCACCACCCCCTCCGGGGTGAAGGCGACGGGGATGTACTGGCACCGGTCCGGCGGCCCGCTCCATCCCTGCGCTGCGACGGTCTCCACGATGTCGTCGGCCGCATCCACACCCCCCAGCACCGCGATCAGGGGGCGCACGAACACCCAGGCCGAGACGAAGACGCTGACCGGGTTGCCGGGCAGGCCGATCATCGGAACCTGCCGCCCATCGTCGGTGTGCAGCAGGCCGCAGGCCTGGGGTTTCCCGGGCTGCATCGAGACCTTCACGAAATCCAGGTCTCCCTGGGTGACCTGCCGCACGACCTCGAAGGCACCCACCGAGACCCCCCCGGTGGTCAGCACCAGGTCGGCCCGTCCCGCCGCCGCCAAGGCGTGGGCGAACTCCTCCGGATCGTCGCCGACCCTCCCGGCGCTCAGCACGTGGGCACCGAACTGACGCACGAGGCCACCCAACAGCAAGGAGTTCGAGTCCGGGATCTGACCGGTACCCAGTTCCTGGCCCGCCTCGACGAGTTCCGACCCCGTCGCGAGGACCGCCACGCGGGGACGCCGGATCAACGGGACCTCGGAGTACCCGATGGAGGCAGCCGCTGACGCAGCAGCAGGACTCCACCGCAGGCCCTTGGGGAGTGCCACCGCTCCGGCGGGGAGATCCTCGCCACGACGACGTACGTGCCGCCCCGGGGTCACGGGCTCCACGATGCGTACCGCATCCGGCAGGGGCGCGGCCCCGGGAGGTTGATCCGTGAGCTCCACCGGCACCACGGTGTCGGCCCCCTCCGGCATCGGCGCCCCGGTCATGATCCGGGCCGACTCCCCCACGCCGACCGTCGGCAGTGTGGCCGCGCCGGCGGGGATGTCCCCCACCACCCGCAGCACCACCCCCGGGGCGAGGTCCGCGGCCCGGACCGCGAACCCATCCATGGCTGAGTTGTCGAACGGCGGCACCGGAACCCTGGCGCTCAGGTCCTCGGCCAGCCCCCTGCCGTCCCCCTCCCCGATCGGGCAGGGTTCCGCCTCCAGCCGGCTACCCAACCCCACCACGTGGGCGAGGTGTTCCTCGACGGTTCTCAACGTGACCTCCGTAACAGCAGGTGATCCCAACGGCAACGCAGGGCGTCGAACACCGCAACCCTGCCGACCAGGGGTTCGCCGAGGCCGGCGAGCAGTTTGATGGCCTCCGTCGCCTGCAGCGTCCCGATCTGTCCCACGACGGCCCCCAGGACCCCCACCTCCGCCGCCCTCGGATAGGTGCCCTCCGGCGGTTCGTCGGGGATGAGATCCCTGAGGTGCAGCACATCCCCGTGGGCATCCGGGACGCCGAACACGCTGCACTGCCCCTGCATCCCGACGGCGGACGCCCACACCACGGGTCTGCCCGCCGCCGAGGCGGCATCGGCGATGAGGAACTTGGCCTCGAAGGTGTCACAGCAGTCCAGCACCAGATCGAACCGGGGGAACAGTTCGAGTGCGCGTTGGGAGTTCAGGTGCTCGGGGAACACCTCCACGACGACGCCCGGATTGAGTGCGGACAACCGCTCCCCCGCCGACACGGCCTTTGACGCCCCGAGCTCGGTGTGCAGTACCTGTCGCTGCATGTTGCCCAGTTCCACGACGTCGCCGTCGACGACGCCGATCCTTCCCACCCCGGCGGCCGCGAGGTACGGCAGGGCGGCCGAGCCGAGCCCACCGGCCCCGATCACCAGGACGGATGAGGCCAGCAGCCGCTCCTGACCTGCCACCCCGAGACCGACCACGTCGATGTTGCGGGCGTATCTCTCCCATTGCTCCCGGCTCAGGGGCATTGGGACCACTCATACCCTCCGTCGGCGAGGAACTGCTTCTTCCAGATGGGGACTCTCGCCTTGATCTCGTCGATCAACTCGTCGAGACAGCGGATGGCCTCCTTGCGGTGGGAGGCCGCAACCGCCACGTACAACGCGACCCCGCCCACGTCGAGCCAGCCGATGCGGTGCTGGACCGCCACGTGGTGGACCCTCGGAGCGAACTCGGCGACCACCTCCTGCAGGACCTGCTCCGCGGAGGGGTGCGCGACGTACTCGATGCCGGTGACCGCGACCCCGTGGTCGTGGTTGCGCACCACCCCGGAGAAGCTGATCACCGCGCCGGCCCGCTCGTCCTCGACGAGCCGCAGCACGGACCCGCCATCGATGTCCGTGTCCACCACGGATGCGTGATACGTCACGGCGTCCTCAGCTGGGCTTCGCCGCGCCCTTGCGGGCGTAGCGCCACCACGTGATCCCGATGCAGACGAGACACCACACCACGCCGATCCAGTAGAACACCACCGGGCCGAGCATGGACAGGCCGACGCCGAAGAGGAACGGGCCGAAGGCAGCCACCGCCGCGGTCCATCCGATCACCCCACCGGCCTGGCGCCGCTCGAAGATCATGGGCATCTGCTTGAAGGTCGACGCGTTTCCGATCCCCGAGAACAGGAAGATGGCGAGCATCCCCCACAGGAACTGGCTGAATCCGGCCTGGAGGGCCGCAGCGCTCGACGTGTCGGGGGTCAGGGCGGGGATGGTGAAGCCGATGGCGGCCACCAGCCCGACACCGGAGATGAGGGTCCAGATGGCGCCTCCCATCCGGTCCGTCAACGGCGCGAACAGCACCCTCGCCCCCGCCCCGACGAGGGGCCCGAGGAAGACGAAGGCCACCGGGTCCGGAACCGAGTACCCGTCCACGAGCACCGTCCCTCCGTCGACGATCGCGGAGTTGCCGGAACCGTAGAGATTCCCCATGAGCAGACCGAACTGCGCCGAGAGCCCCGAGAACGTGCCGAAGGTCATGATGTAGAGCAGCGTCATCCACCAGGTGTCCTGGTTGCCGAAGATGTCGAACTGCTGCCGGATGTTGGCCTTCACGGGCACGGAACGCAGTACCACGTAGGCCCAGATCGCCACCGCGAGGGCGATGGGGACGTAGACCAGGGCGGCGTTCTGGTAGAAGACCTCCCGGGTCCCGCCGGAGGGCTGCGGAATGACCTGGGCCGCACCGATCATGCCGAAACCGATGAGCCACGGGGTCAACAGCTGCACCAGCGAGACCCCGAAGTTGCCGATCCCCGCCTGGATGCCGAGGGCGGTGCCCTGGGCCTTGCGGGGGAAGAAGAAGGATGTGGAGGGCATGAATCCAGAGAACGCGCCACCGCCGATCCCGGCCAGGAAGGCCAGGATCATCAGCACCCAGTAGGGCGTCTGGTTGTTCTGGATGGCGAAGGCCCACCCCAGCAGCGGCAGAACCAGCGCAGCCGTGGTGAGGGTGACCAGTTTCCGGGTGCCCATGATCGGCGGGAGGACCATCCACACCAGCCGCATGAGACCGCCCGAGAGTCCGGGCATCGCCGCCAGCCAGTACAACCCGGTCTTGTCGATGTCATACCCGAGGGCCTTGAGCTTGGGTACGTAGGCGCTGGGCAGGAACCAGGCCGCGAAGCAGAGGGTCAGACTGATCGTCGTCACCGTGAGGGTGGTCCATGCGAGACCGCGATCCCACGTGGCCTCGTCCTCGGGATCCCAGTGCTTGAGCCAGTCACCGCTGGTCTCGATCTTGGGGCCCATCGTCACTCACTTTCCTTGTCGATCTTGTTCGCCAGTTCCGGGGTGGCCTCGTGGAGCATCCGGTGGATCGTCACGTGCATCCACACGGCACAGATCGCCACCAGGACGAAGATGCAGAAGAAGGTGCTGCTCGGGAACCCGGACCAAGTCTTGGTGTAGGCGAACAGCGGCGGCAGCACGAAGCCTCCGAGTCCGCCCAGCATCCCGACGAGTCCTCCGACCGACCCGACGTTGTCCGGGAAGTACTCAGGGATGTGCTTGTAGACCGCGGCCTTCCCGATGCCCATCGCGCAGCCGAGGATGAAGACCAGGATGACGAACCACGGCAGTTGCATCGCGTAGTGCATGTGATGGCTCTCGTGACCGTCCGGATGAACGATGGTCAGGTATCCGCTGGGCATCATGAGGATGCCGCTGGTCAACAGCATCAGGCCGAAGGTCCAGTACATCACCCGACGCGCTCCCCAGCGGTCACTGAACCAGCCGCCGAGCGGCCGCAGCAGGGATGCGGGGAAGATGAAGGTCGCGGTGAGCAGGGCTGCCGTCCCGAGGTCCACCGAGAAGTTGTCCGTGTAGTACTTGGGCAGCCAGGCCGACAGGGCGACGTAGGCACCGAACACGGCCACGTAGTAGAGGCTGAACCGCCACACCCGCATGTGACGCAGGGGCTGCAGCATCTCCCGGATCGGCTTGGCGGTTCCGGGGGCGCGGTCCACCTTCGGCACGACGAACCACGTGATGACACCCACCAGGACGAGCAGGATCGCGTAGATCACCGGGATGAGACGCCAGCCGCCCTGGATGCCGAGGACATAGGTGCTGCCCGCCGTCGCCGCGATGAGCCCGGGGCCGATGAACTTCGTCACGGAGGCACCGACGTTGCCCGCCCCGAAGACGCCCAGCGCCAGCCCCTGCCGTTCCTTGGAGAACCACGCGGAGTTCCACGCGGTCCCCACCGAGAAGAGGTTGCCCGCGAAGCCGACGAGGAACGCCAACACGAGCAGCATCATGTAGTTCTGCGCGAAGGAGACGAAGAACGCGGGGATCGCGGTCGCGAACAACATGAACAGGGTGACCCTGCGGCCACCCATGCGATCCGCGAGAATGCCCGCGGGTAGCCGCCACATGGAACCGTTCAACACGGCCACGGCGGAGATCCACGCCAACTGCTCGTCGCTCAGTCCCAGTTCCTTCTGGATCGGGATGCCCAGGATCCCGAACATCAGCCACACCGCGAACATCAGGGTGAAGGCGATGGTGGAGATCGTGAGGACCCGCCCGGCCCCCTTGCCGGTGTCATGGATGGGCGCGACCTCGATCAGGTGCTTGCTCAACTTGGTGATTCCTTACTGTGACGGGGCTGCAGGGTCAGCGTTGACTGCGATGGTTGTCAGGGGTGCCGACCGGATCCCAGCCCCGCCCCTGTGTGGTGGCGGAGGCACGATCCCGAGGGCTGTGGGAACGGTAGACGATGTAGGGACGGAACAGATAATGGATCGGCGCCGAGAAGGCGTGGATGAGACGGGTGAAGGGTATGGAGGCGATGAGCACCAGCCCCAGCACCACATGGGTCTGGAACTGCCACGTGGCGGATTTCATCGCACCGAGGTCGGGCTGCAGCACGAACAGCGACCGGAACCACACCGACACGGTCTCCCGGTAGTTGTGGTGCTCACCCGTCGGTGTGTGATCCCCGGTCAACGTGGCCACCATGCCCACACCGATCACCGTGGCCATGAGAACGTACATGAGCGTGTCGTTGAGGGTCGTCGCGCGGGTCACCGCCCGGTTCGAGAACCGGCGCCACAGCAGCAGCACGAGTCCCACCACCAGGGCGAGACCGGCCAGGCCACCGCCGTACAGGGCCCCCGCGTGGTACATCTCCTGGCTGATGCCGATCCAGTCGGTGAGCGCCTTGGGGATCAACAACCCGACGACGTGTCCCATGAAAACGGCGAGCATCGCGAAGTGGAACAGCGGGGAGGCAATCCTCAACAACTTCGATTCGTACAGCTGTGAGGAGCGGGTGGTCCAGCCGAACTGGTCGTAGCGGGCCCGCCAGATGGTGCCACCGATGAGCACGGCAGCCACCAGATAGGGAAGGACACCCCACAGGAAGATGTCGAGGCCGGTCACGGGATTCTCGGTCTTGAGCAGAACATGCATCTCAGTGTCCTAGGAACTGGGGGTAGGGAAGCAGATCGGCGCCGAGGCCGACGGTTTCGGTTGGTGGCCCCTGGAGGAGCTTGGCGACCTCGGCCCGGGTCCGTGGCGACGGACCGCCGAGCACCCGACACACCGCGTCGACGACCCCGGCCTGGGGAAGCCCGTCCTCAGTGAGTCCGATGCGCAACAACTCCAACGAGACCCGGTACTCGTCCAGCAGGCGGCGCCCCGCCGTCGGGTCACCCTCGGCGGCGAACTCGAGGACCACCGGAAGGTGGTCGGGAAGTTCCCCGGCCAGGTGCACGACGAGGCCGGAATCGCGGTAGGCCCGCTTGAAGTGGAGCAGGGACTCACCCCGTCGACGGGTGTCCCCGTCCGTCCAGTAGGTGAGGTGGAGGGCATGACGGCGCGACAGGTCGAACTCCTGGACGTGCCAGGCCTGCAGCTCCATCAGCGGAGCGGATCGGAGGTGTTCCAGCGTCGGCGCGAAGAACTCCGCCGCGTCCGCGCGGGCCACCGCGTCCTCGATCGCGTCGAGTCGACCGAGGAGTTCCTCCTCCGGATAGCTGAGGACGAGGGCGGCCGCGCTGAAGACCACTGAGGCATCCATCGGCGTCACTCCCCGCGCCTGGCCTTGGCCGAGGCATAGCTCTCGATGGTGACGGGGACCACGTTGCCCATCGTGCTGGCATAGGGTCCGGTCCCGCCCGCTCCCGGTCCGCCCTCGAAGTCCAGCGAGCAGGCCATCTCCTCCAGGCTGTGGGCCCGCTCGTAGTGGGCCTGCGGGATGACGTACCTCTCGTCGTACTTGGCGATGGCGAGCAGCCGGTACATCTGCTCCATGGCCTCCGGGGTCATCCCCACCGCATGGGCGAGTTCGGGTTGGGGTTCCCGGTTCAGCGTGATGTCCCGCATGTAGGAACGCATGGCGGCGAGCCGCTGCAGCACGAGGGTCACCACCTCGGTGTCACCCGCCGTGAAGAGCTCGGCCAGGTATTCCACGGGAATCCTGAGGGCGTCGATGGCCCCGAACAGGTTGCCCCCCGCCTCGGAATCATGGCCCTGCGACTTGAGCAGGTCCACGACGGGGGACAGCGGCGGCACGTACCAGACCATGGGCATGGTCCGGTACTCCGGATGCAGCGGCAGGGCGACCTTGAAGTGCTTGATGAGTGCGTACACGGGGGAACGCTGTGCCGCGAGGATCCAGTCGGCGGGAATGCCGCTCTCACGGGCATCCGCGATGACCTGCGGGTCGTTCGGGTCCAGCATCACGTCGAGCTGCGCCTCGTAGAGGTCCTTGTCGTCAGCCAGGGCCGCCTTGGTGACCTGATCCGGGTCGTAGAGGATGATGCCGATGTAGCGGAGCCGACCGACGCAGGTCTCGGAGCACACCGTCGGCATGCCCACCTCGAGCCGGGGATAGCACAGGGTGCACTTCTCCGCCTTGCCCGTGCGGTGGTTGAAGTAGATCTTCTTGTAGGGGCAGCCGGTGATGCACTGCCTCCAGCCCCGGCACTTGTCCTGGTCGACGAGCACGATGCCGTCCTCGACCCGCTTGTAGATGGCGCCGGAAGGACACGAGGCCATGCACGACGGGTTGAGGCAGTGCTCGCAGATCCTCGGTACGTAGAACATGAAGGTCTTCTCGTACTCGAACTTGATCTGCAGGTTGGCCTCCTCGCGGAGCTTCCTCACGATGGGGTCGTCGTGACCCGTCTCGTGGATACCGCCCAGGGAGTCGTCCCAGTTGGCCGACATCGTGATGGCCATGTCCTTGCCGGTGACGAGCGACTTCGGCCGCGCGACCGGGAAGTCGTCCCCCAGCGGGGCCCGGGTGAGGTTCTCGTAGTCGTAGGTCCACGGCTCGTAGTAGTCGCCGATCTCGGGATGGGCCGGCGAGGCGAAGATGCTCAACAGCTTCTTGAACCGGCCACCGGAACGCAGCTTGAGCCGTCCCGACCGGGTGCGCACCCACCCGCCCTGCCACTTCTCCTGGTCCTCGTAGGTTCGCGGATAGCCCTGTCCGGGGCGGGTCTCCACGTTGTTGAACCACACGTACTCCGTGCCCGCCCGGTTCGTCCAGGCCTGCTTGCAGGTCACCGAACAGGTGTGGCAGCCGATGCACTTGTCCAGATTCATCACCATGGCCACCTGGGCCATGACACGACGACGCTTGGGCATCAGTAGGTCACCTCCTGCGAGCGACGGCGCACCGTCGAGACGATGTCACGTTGGACCCCACTCGGCCCGAGGTAGTTGAAGGCGTAGGCCAGGTGGGCGTATCCACCGATGAGATGGGTGGCCTTCAGGAGAATGCGGGTCACCGAGTTGTGGATGCCCCCTCGACGTCCGGTTGCCTGGGACTTGGGCGTGTCCACCACGCGTTCCTGGGCGTGCTGCACGTAGGCGACCCCGGTGGGCAGTTTCGGGGAGACGATCGCCCGGGCGACGAAGACGCCGTTGGCGTTGGTCAACTCCACCCAGTCGTTGTCCGCTACACCGATGGCTGCGGCATCCTCGACACTCAACCAGGCCTGGGACCCACCGCGACCGAGCGTCAGCATGAAGGGGTTGTCCTGGTACTGCGAGTGGATGGCCCACTTGTTGTGCACGGTCAGGTAGCGCACGGTGATGGCTCGCTCCCCCGTGCTGCCCACGGCGGGCTCACCGTAGTCACGCACCATGTCGAGCGGCGGGCGGAAGATGGGGAGGTTCTCCCCGGCATCCGAGATCCAGTCGTGATCGAGGAAGAAGTGCATCCGGCCGGACAACGTGTGCCAGGGCTTGAGCCGCTCCGTGTTGATGGTGAACGCGGCGTAGCGCCGCCCTCCCGTCTCGGATCCCGACCACTCGGGCGAGGTGATGACCGACTGGGGAGCCTGCTGGGTCTGGATGTAGGTGACCCGCTTCTCCTCGGCACCGGCGGCGTAGTCGACGAGGTCGCGCCCCGTCTTGCGTTCCAGGTTCTTGAACCCCTGGACCGCCAGTTCACCGTTGGTGGTCCCGGAGAAGGTCAGGATGGCCTCGGCGAGTCGCTCGTCGGTGTCGATGGCCGGACGTCCGGCTGCGGCCCCGGAGGGGAAGACGCCGTGCTGCCTGGCCAGACGTTCCACCTCGTGCGAGACGTCGTAGGTGATGTTCTTGGTCGTGAAGCCCAGCTGATCCGCCAGGGGCCCCACCGTCAACAGCTTGTCGGCGATCGCCGTGTAGTCACGCTCGACGATGGCCAGGACGGGCAGGTTCTTCCCGGCGACCGCGGGCAGATCCGTCCCCCGCCAGTCGGGGACGGTGCCACCGGGCTGGGCGATCTGGCCGGGGGTGTCGTGCTGCATGGGCACGGCCACCAGGTCCTTGCGGACATCGAGTCGTCCCTTGGCCAGTTCCCCGATCTTCCGGGCGAGATCGGTGAACATCCGGAAGTCCGTCCTGGCCTCCCAGGGCGGTGGGATCGCAGGGGTGAACGCATGGACGAAGGGGTGCATGTCCGTCGAGCTGAGGTCGTACTTCTCGTACCACGTGGCGGCGGGCAGCACGATGTCGCTGAGCAGGGTGGAGGAGGTCATGCGGAAGTCGGAGACGATGAGGAGATCCAGCTTCCCCTCCGGCGCCTCGTCCCGCCAGGCCACCACCTCGGGACGTCGGTCCGCACCGTGCCCGTTCTCCATGACGTTGTTGTGGGTGCCGAGCAGGTGCTTGCTGAAGTACTCGGCTCCCTTGGCCGAGGAACCGAAGAGGTTGGAGCGCCAGAGAATCATGGTCCTCGGCCAGTTCTCCGGGGCGTCGATGTCCTCCAGGGCGCTCTTCAGGTCCCCCGACTTCAGTCGGGCCGCCACGTACTCCTGCGGCGTCGCGTACTCGCCACGGTCCACGGCGGCCAGCGCCTCGTCCGCGAGATCGAGCGGGTTCATGTCGAATGACGGGTAGAACGGCATCCAGCCGAGCCGCTGGGCCATCGCGATGGAGTCCGCCGCGTGCATCCCGTCCAGCTTCCCCTTCGACAGGGGCGAGGTGATGCGGTCGGCCGAGTACCCGTCGGTACGCCACTGGTCGGTGTGCATGTACCAGTAGGCGGTGCCGATCATGGTGCGCGGCGGCCGCGTCCAGTCGGTCGCGTTGGCCATGTTGAACCACCCGGTCATGGGGCGGCACTTCTCCTGGCCGACGTAGTGGGCCCAGCCACCACCGTTGCGGCCGATGCAGCCGCACATCATGAGCAGCGCCATGATCGAGCGGTACGTGACGTCGGCGTGGAACCAGTGGCAGATGCCTGCGCCGATGATGACCATGCTGCGCCCCTCGGACTCCTCCGCGTTGGCGGCGAACTCCCGGGCGGCACGGAGGCAGGCCTCGGCCGGCACCGAGGTGATGGTCTCCTGCCATGCCGGGGTGTAGGGGGTCTCCGCGTCGTCGTAGCCGCTCGGCCAGACGCCCGGAAGCCCGTCACGCTGCACGCCGTACTGGGCCAGCATGAGGTCGAGGACGGTGGTGACGAGCCTGCCGTCCACACGGCGGGCGGGAACACCCCGTCGGATGATCGTCCCCTGTCCCCTGGGATCCTCGAAGCACGGCAACGCGATCTCGACGGCTTCCGTGCCCGGGAGCCCGTGCAGGGTCAGGGCCGGGTCGATGTCCCCCAGATCGAGGTTCCACCTGCCCTCCCCGTCGGCGGAGTAGCGGAATCCCATCGACCCGTTGGGGACGGCCGGCGAGCCCGTCGCCAGATCCCACATCACGGTCTTGAAGTTGGCGTCGGAGTCCCGACGACGAGCCGCCAGATCCGCGGCGGTGAGGAACTTCGACGCGGTGAGGCCATGACCGTCCGGATGCTCCTCCAGGGTCACGAGCATGCCCATGTCCGTGTAGTGCTTGACGTAGTTGTCGAAGTAGTCGACCTTGCGATCGACGAAGTTCTCCTTGAGGATCACGTGCCCCATCGCCATGGCGAGGGCGGCATCCGTGCCCGCCTGGGCGGGCAGCCACTCGTCGGCGAACTTGACGTTGTCCGCGTAGTCAGGGCTGACGGTGACGACCTTGGTCCCGCGGTAGCGGACCTCCGCCATCCAGTGCGCGTCGGGGGTCCGGGTCACGGGCACGTTGGAGCCCCACATCATGAGATAGGTGGCGTCCCACCAGTCCCCGGACTCGCAGACATCCGTCTGGTCCCCGAACACCTGGGGACTGGCGACGGGGAGGTCCGCGTACCAGTCGTAGAAGCTGGTCATGGCCCCACCGATGAGGTGCGTGAAGCGGGTACCGATGGCGTGGGAGACCATGCTCATCGCCGGGATCGGTGAGAAGGAGACGCAGCGGTCCGGGCCGTAGTGCTGGATCGTGTTGACGTAGCTGGCGGCCGCGATCTCCAACGCCTCCTCCCAGGAGATGCGCACCAGTCCGCCCTTGCCGCGGGCCTGCTGGTAGCGGCGCCGCCTGACCGGATCGTTGACGACGTCACGAAAGGCCTCCACGGGGTCGCCGAGGCGGGCCTTCGCCTCCCGGTACATCTCGACGAGCACACCGCGGGCATAGGGGTACCGCACCCGGGTGGGCGAGTAGGTGTACCAGGAGAAGGAGGCCCCACGCGGGCAGCCGCGCGGCTCGTACTCGGGGCGATCGGGTCCGGTGGAGGGGTAGTCGGTCTGCTGGGACTCCCAGGTGATCAGTCCGTCCTTGACGTAGACCTTCCAGGAGCAGGACCCGGTGCAGTTGACGCCATGGGTGGAACGGACAACCTTGTCGTGACTCCAGCGGTCCCGGTAGAAGACGTCCCCGGCCCGATCTCCCTCGCGAAAGACGGCCCTGCCATCGTCGGTCTGTTCCCACCGGGTGAAGAACTTCCCTACCTTCAACAGGGCCTCTGAGGCGGGGCCGTCCAAGCGTGCTGCATCGGTGCTCATGGGCTTAGCTTGGCATGACTTCCACACAATTTCACATAGTTTTGGTCAAATCCGCATCCGCGGGCTTCACGGCGCCATGAACCCGTATCTGCGGGCCAAATCGGGGGTGTCGAGGTCCATCGTCACAGAATTTGAAACGTTTTTTCTTTCCAAATTCAGCGGTTTCAGAACGCGCCGAACGGACAGGCCCCGCGCATGTCCCCATGCCTCGAGGACTCGGCGCAGGGAAAGGAGCCGATACCGTGCGGCGAGGTACTGCGGCCAGCCCTCCTCGTCCTCCAGCACCACCCCGTCTCCGCCGAACGCGGCGTCCGTCAGGGCACCCACCACGGCGGCGGGATCGACGAGGTCCCCCGCAAGAACAAGGACCTCGGTGTCATCGGGAGATCCCTCGAGCGTTGCCACCGCGGCCGCCAGACCGGCAGCCGGGCCGCCGTGCGGAGGATCCTCCAGCAGGAAGTCGACGCGGTCGTCACGGAACCCGGGGCGGTCCGGGGACACGATCAGGACACGCTCGCACACGTCGAGAGCGGCCGTCACGCACCCCTGGAGCAGGGTCTCCCCCTCCCGACTCAGCTCGAGCTTGTCGACGCCCATCCGGGAGGACCGCCCCCCGGCGAGCACCACACCGATCCGGGACTCACCCGCCCGCGAAGGGAGGCAGCACATCCATCTGCTCCTCGTCACCCAGACGAACGGTCGCATCGCTGACGCGCCTGCCGTCAACCAACATGGAGCTCACCGCGAGGACCTCGGACAGCCGTGAATTGCCCTCCCCCAGGCGTTGCTGCACCTCGGCCAGCGTCAAACCGGTGGCATCAAGCTCCGTCTCATCCGTACCCGCCGCCTCCGCCGCCGCCGCGAAGAACCGAACCTTCATCATCACTTCCTCTCTCCTCCATGACCGCCGGGTGACGGGTCATGTTCACCCCATCGTGTCAGGGCCCCGCGAGCGCCGGATGTCCCCGCCACCTCGGGCTAGCCACCGATCGCACTCATCGTCCGCTCGGGCGGAACGAACCCCGCCTCGTCGATCCCATGGGCCCGGGGCTTGGCGAGGTGGGCCCCCACCCAGGCGGCGACGATGTCGTCGTCACCGCCACCACCACGCAGGATTCCCCGCAGGTCGGTCTCCGTCCGGGCGAAGAGGCAGGTCCTCACCTGACCGTCCGATGTGATCCGGGTGCGGTCACACGCCCCGCAGAAAGGGTTGGTGACCGAGGCGATCACCCCCAGCCTCCCGCCCGGCTGTTCGGCATCGGGCTCAACCCGCCAGATCTCGGCGGGCGAACTCCCCCGGGACCCGCCCTCCGGGACCATCGCGAACCGGCCCCCCAGGACCGCCAGGATCTCCTCGGCGGCCACCATGTCCTCACGGCGCCAGCCATCCCTCGGCCCGATGGGCATCTGCTCGATGAAACGCAGTTCATGGCCCCGCTGCAGGGCGAACAGGGCGAGCGGGAGGATGTCGTCCTCATTGAGTCCGCGCATGATGACCGAGTTCAGTTTCAGGGGGCGAAGCCCCTTCCGTTCGATGGCCTCGATGCTGCGCATCAGGTCCGGCAGCCGATCGCGCCGGGTCAGCCGGGCGTAGCGGACCGGGTCCAGGGAGTCGACGGAGATGTTGACCCTGTCCAGTCCGGCGCGGACCAGGCCGTCGATCCGTTTGTCCAGGCCGAGTCCGTTGGTGGTCAGCGAGACCTCCGGCCTTCCGTCGGGGCCGTGCATCGCGCTGGTCGCGGCGACGATGTCCTCCAGCCCTCCTCGCAACAAGGGTTCACCGCCGGTGAATCGGACACTCCGGACCCCGAGGCGTGACACCGCCACCCGGATCAGTCGGATCACCTCGTCGTCGGTCAGCGTCTGCTCCGTGGGCAACCACTGCATTCCTTCCGCGGGCATGCAGTAGGTGCACCGGAGGTTGCAGCGATCGGTGAGCGACACCCGCAGGTCCTCGGCGACACGACCGTGAGCGTCGAGCAATTTCACCAAGCGCATGGTGAAAATGCTACATGGCCCCCGACTTGCAACAATGGACCCGTGACGAGACTCGCCCATGGGCTGGGACCAACGCGCGCCAAGGTGCTGGCCGTGCTCCAGACCTCCGCGGCACCGGTGACCATCACCGAGGTCGCGGGGCGGCTCGACCTGCACCCGAACTCCTCACGTTTCCACCTCGAGGCCCTCGTCTCCTCCGGTTACGCCGCCCGAGGCCCGGCGGCGACGGAGGGTCCCGGACGCCCACCGACGCTCTACCATGCGACGACCCGGGCCCCGGAGTTGCAGCACACCCATTTCGTCGAACTGACCGAGACCCTGTTGGGCCAGATCAGGGAAACCGCCCCGGAACCGGAGGAGTCGGCCAAACAGGCCGGGCAGCTGTGGGGACGCCGCCTGGCCTCGAGGGACTCCTCAGCCGAGCAGCAGCCGGAGGAGACCATCACGGATCTGGTGACCCTACTCGGACAACGGGGGTTCACGGCCTTCCAGGACGAGGGGACCCTGTGCTTCCTGCGCTGCCCGTTCCGCAACAACGTCGATCCGGAGCTCCTGCCCCTGGTGTGCGCCGTGCATCAGGGCCTTCTCGAGGGTTTCCTCAGCGGTTCACGTGTGGCCTGCGGTGAGTTGGTCGTCGGCGAGGACGTCTGCCATGTGCCCTTGCGGGTCGAGGCCACGGGGGTCTGACACCACGCCGGGGCAGCCCGTCGCCCATCCGACGGACAGCATCCCTCGTTTGCGACTCGCGCGAGGCGTTCTCCTCGTCGGTGGGGCCTCGTAGTGTCCTGCACCTGACGAGTCGAGGGAGGCGATGATGTGTGTGACGCCCCCAAGGTCCTCATGCAGGCGGCCAGCATCATCTGGCTGATCAGCGGAATCATCTTCCTCGTTGGAAGTCTCATCTGGTTCCCTCGGTTCCTCCTTCCTCCGTGGTACCGCCGCGCCGTCAAGGCAGGCAGCCACACCCAACACAGGCGAACCCGGGACAAGACAGGCGAAACCGGAATAGGGCCGGCGAACCGAAACACCGGCGCGGTCAAGGGCGGCTGAAGCGGAACCCCCCGCCGATCAGCCCGACAGACCCGCGACCTGCCCGATGATCGTCACCGCGGGCGGTTGGACCTTCGCCTCCTCGGCGACCTGCGGCAGCTCGGTGATCGGGGCACGGAGCACCCGCATCGACGGCAGGCCGGCGTTCTCGATGATGGCGGCCGGGGTGTCGGCGGCGAGCCCGGCACCCACGAGGTGCTGCGCGATGACCGGTAGGTTCTGCACCCCCATCATGACCACAATCGTCAGCCCCGACGTGGCGAGGTGGTCCCAGTCGATGTCGCACCGGGGATCCGACGGCGGCACATGCCCGCTGACGACGGTGTAGCCCTGCACCGCACCCCGATGGGTGACGGGGATGCCCGCGAGCCCGGCACCGGCGATCGAGGAGGAGATCCCCGGGATGTAGGTCACCGGGATCCCGGCCCGTTCGCAGGCCTGCCACTCCTCGAAACCACGCCCGAAGACGAACGGGTCGCCGCCCTTGAACCGCACGACGTGGCGCCCGGCCAGGGCGTGATCCACGAGCAGTTGGTTGATGGTCTCCTGGGGGGTGAACTCGCCGCGCGGGATCTTCCCGACGTGGATCACCTCCGCACCCTCACGGACCTCCGTCAACAACTCCAGGGGAACCAGCCGATCCGTGACCACCACGTCCGCCTCACGCAGCGCCTTCAGACCGGCGACGGTGATGAGATCGGGATCACCCGGCCCGGCTCCCACCAGGACCACGCGTCCGCTCATGCCAGTTCCTCCTTCACGACGTCAAGCAATCGGGTGCGGAGTTCGGCTCCGGGAATCCGCACCCGGAACCAGCCCTCACCCAGCCCCGGGAAGGTATCACCCCTCCGAAGCCCCAGACCACGCGCCCTCACCCTCTCGCGCAGCCCGACCGGCCCCTTCACCAGGAGGAAGGGGGCTGCGGAGTCCACCACGTGGAGCCCGAGGCCGCGAAGCCCATCGACGAGTGCGTCACGATCACGACCCAGCTGCTCCCGCCACCGGGAGACCTCGTCGTGGGCCTCCGTCGAGCACACGGCGGTCATGGCCGCCAGAGCCGGGGAGCTCACCGCCCATGGGGTCTGCACCCGCCGCAGTTGGGCGACCAGATCCGCATCCCCGATGACACAGCCGACCCGCAGCCCCGCCAGCCCCCACGTCTTGGTCAGCGACCGCAGCACGAGCACCCCCGTCAGCCCGCCGACGAGCATCGACTCGGACTCCCCCGGCACCGCATCCATGAAGGCCTCGTCCACGACGACGACCCGGCCGGGTCGGCAGATCCGCCGGATCGTCTCGGCCGGATGCAGCACCCCCGTGGGGTTCGTCGGGTTGCCGATCATCACGAGGTCAGCACCGGGCGGGATCCGGTCGGCATGGAGCCGGAACCCGTCCTCCGGCCAGGTGAGGACCCGTTGCGGGACGGCACCGGCCGCCCGCAATGCCGCCTCGGGTTCGGTGAACTGCGGGTGGACGACGACGGGATGCCGGTACGTGAGTCCCCGCGCGATGAGGGTGAACGCCTCGGCCACCCCGGCGACCGGCAGCACGCTCTCCTCATCGACGCCGTGCCAGGTGGCGAGGGTGGCAGTCGCCTCGCGGCTGTCCGGGTAGGGGGCCAGCGGGGTCGCCTGGATCCGCGCCAGCAGCCAGCTCGGGGGTTCGGGGAGTCGCACGTTCACGGCCAGGTCCACCACGCCGGGGCTCAGCTCGGCGTCGCCGTGGTGGTGGAGGTCCGGTTCGACGGCTCGCTGCGGGGCCGCCGCCGACTCCACCGAGGGGACCACTCCCCGGAACGCGTGGACAGCGTCGGCGAATCGCTGGGCCAGGTGCGGTTGCCCGGCCCAGTGGACGTGCAGGTAGGAGGCGTGGACGTTCCCGCTGGCCCAACCGTCGACCCAGGAGCCGTTCGGTCCGGTCCACGCCCAGCCACCGGGGTCGCCCGGGGGAAACTGTGTGGTGGTGCGGTGGAACTCGTGCCCGGTGATCTCCTCCCCCTCCCGGGCATAAAAGCCGTCCGTGACCGCCGTGGCCCGGCGGTACCCGAGGGTGAGACGGGGCCCCATCGCCGCGACCCCCGGGACGGCGCCGACCATCGGGGAACCGTCGACGCTGCGCGACAGGTAGAGCATTCCGGCGCACTCCGCGACGACGGGGACCCCCGCGGCGATGTGGGCACGGATGTCGGCCAGCAGGCTCTCCCGGGAACTGATGGCCGCGGCGTGCACTTCAGGGAAGCCACCCCCGAGATAGATGCCCGCGGTCCCCTCCGGCAGCTGCTGGTCCACCGCGGGGTCGAAGATCACGGGGCGGCAGCCCGCCGCCTCCAGCAGTTCCACGGTCTCGGCGTAACGGAAGGTGAAGGCCCGTCCGCCCGCCACCGCCACGACGGGGCGTCGCGGTGAGGGTGGGGTGACCACCGCGTGCGGGCGCCAGGGCTCGACGTCCAGCTCCAGCGCCGTCCCGGCCGCCTCGATGAGGGCGTCGAGGTCGATGTGGGCCGCCACCTGCTCGGCGAGACGACGCATGGTCGCCTCGGCGTCACCCCGTTCCTCGACGGGGACGAGGCCGAGGTGCCGTGAGGGTGCCTCGATGGCGGCGTCCCGGGGCAGCACCCCCAGGATCGGCAGGCCCAGCCCGTCAAGAGCGGAGAGGACCTCAGCGCGGTGCCGGGGCGTGGCGACCTTGTTGACGATGACGCCGGCGAACCGCAGCGACGGATCGTAGTGGGTCAGCCCGAGCGCGACGGCCGCGATGGACCGGGAGGTGGCGGAGGCGTCGAGACACAGGACGATCGGCGAGGAGGTCAGCGCGGCGACGTGGGCCGTGGAGCCGAGTCCGAACGTGCCGAGCTGGCCGTCGAAGAGCCCCATGACCCCCTCGATGACGCTGATGTCCGCGCCGCCGGCCCCGTGGGCGAGCAGCGGGGCGATGCGCTCCTCGCCGGTCAGGAAGGGGTCGAGGTTGCGACCGACCCGCCCGGAGGCCATGGCGTGGTATCCGGGGTCGATGAAGTCGGGGCCGACCTTGAAGCCCTGGACGGTCACCCCTCGCGCTGCCAGGGCGGCGATGATCCCGGTGGTGATGGTGGTCTTTCCCTGACCTGAGGCGGCCGCGGCCACCACGAACCGGGGCAGGGTCACCACTCGATGCCCTTCTGGCCCTTCTGGCCCTCGTCGAAGGGATGCTTGATCTTGGTCATGTTGGTCACGAGCTGCGCCACCTCGAGGATCGGTTCGGGACAGCGCCTGCCGGTGATGACGACGTGCTGGAAGCCGGGTCGCTCCGCCAGCACCCGGGCCACCTCCTCGGGATCGATCCACCCCCATTCCATGGGGTAGGTGAACTCGTCGAGGATGTAGAGGGTGTGGGTCTGTTCCGCGAGGCGACGTCTCACCTCGGCCCAGCCGTCACGGGCGGCCTCGGCGGGGTCCTCGTCGGCGGCCTTGCGGGTCCAGGACCAGCCGGATCCCATCTTGTTCCACTCGACGGCGCCGCCCTCGCCGGTGCTGTCGTGGAGCCTGCCGAGGGCCTCCAGGGCGCTCTGCTCGCCGATCCGCCACTTGGCGGACTTCACGAATTGGAACACCCCGATGCTCCATCCCTGGTTCCAGGCACGCAGCGCCAGCCCGAAGGCGGCCGTTGACTTGCCCTTGCCCTCGCCCTGGTTGACGATGACGAGCGGCCGGTTGCGTCGCTGCCTCGTGGTGAGACCGTCGTCCGGCACCGTCGTCGGGGTTCCCTGTGCCATCACGCAACCTCCTGGTACTGGCCGCGGACCACGTCGGTGATCGCGGCGGGATCGAGTTCAGCCATCGGGACCAGTTCCGCGCCGAGACGCGCGGCCAGATCCCCGGCGAGGCCGAGCCGCATGGGGCCGGACTCGCAGTCGATGACGACGCAGTCGAGCCCCTGCATCGCCAGCGCGTCGGCGGCGGCACGGGAGCGCGCCAAGGCGCCCTTGCCCGCTGTGGCCCGTCCGTCGCTGAGCAGCACGACGATGGGACGCCTCGTCGGATCCTTCACGGCCTCGGTGGCGAGCACCTGGGCGGCGCACTCGAGTCCCTCCGCAAGCGGGGTCCGGCCGCCGTGCGGCAGCTCGTCGAGCCGGGCGGCCGCCGCCTCCACCGAGGTGGTGGGGGGCAGTGCGAGTTCGGCGCCCTCACCACGGAAGGTGACCATGCCCACCTTGTCACGGCGCTGGTACGCGTCGAGCAGCAGGGAGAGGATCGCCGTCTTCACGGCCGCCATGCGCCGCCTGGCCCCCATCGATCCGGACGCGTCGACGACGAACAGCACGAGATTCGACTCACGCCCCTCGCGTCTGGCGCGACGCACGTCGTCGCCCTGGATGCGCAGCGGCTGCCCGACGCGTTTGCCCCGCTCCGCCTGCCTGGGAGCCGCGGCCTTGATCGTGGCGGGCACGTGCCACGCCCCGGCCCTCGCCCTGGGATCCACCCCGACGACGCGGCCGTGACTGGTCAGCGCTCGGGAGCGGCGCCCCGGCGTGCCCTCGCCGAGCCCCCTGGCACGCAGCACCCGGGGACGGAACGGGGCGTCCGCCGTGGCGAGCCCCACGGGGGCGAGCCCGGTCGGTTCCGGGGGCTCCGGGGTGTCGGATCGACCGGGATCCTGCGGTTCCGGGGGCTCCGGCGTTTCGGGGGCGGGAGGCTCCGACGGCTGCTCCGGGGTGGCGTCGCCGGGGCGCGGGGAGTCCTCATCCGGCCCCTGGTCGGGATCCGTCGGCGGTTCGGGCTCAGGTTCCGGCTCGTCGTCGCCCAGCAGCTGATCGAGGAGTTCCTCGTCCAGTCCGGGGGCGTCGAAGGGCTTGCGGCGACGGCGATGCGGGAGGGACAGCAGGGCCGCGACCCGGATGTCCGCCTTCGTCACCCGTGAGCGTCCCTCCCAGGCGGCATTGGCGACGGCCGCCCGTGCCGTGACGATGTCGGCGCGCATGCCGTCGACGTCGAAGGCCGCACACACCTCCGCGATCTTCGCGAGCATCGCATCGCTCAATTCGACCTGCCCGACGAGACGCTGGGCGGCGGCGATCCTCCGGGCGAGGGCCTCCTGCTGCTCGGCGTAGGTCGCCCTGAACCCCGCGGCATCGGCGTCGAAGGCCATCCGGCGACGCACGATCCCCACTCGGGTCTGCGGGTCGCGGGGGGCGTGGACCTCGACGGTGAGCCCGAACCGGTCCAGCAGCTGGGGACGCAGTTCCCCCTCCTCGGGGTTCATCGTGCCCACGAGCATGAACCGGGCCGCATGGGAGACCGACACCCCGTCACGCTCGACGGTGTTGCGTCCCATGGCCGCGGCATCGAGCAGCAGGTCCACCAGATGGTCGTGGAGGAGGTTCACCTCGTCGACGTAGAGGATGCCGCGGTGGGCGGCGGCGAGCAGCCCCGGCTCGAAGGCGGTCTCCCCCTTGCCGAGCGCGGCCTGCAGGTCGAGCGACCCGGTGACCCGGTCCTCGGACGCACCCACCGGGAGCTCCACCAGCGGCACCGCCACCGTGGCCACCTCCCGACCGGCGACGTCGAGGTCCATGCAGTCGGCGTCGAGATGATCCGGGTCGCACCGGAACCGGCACCCGACCAGGACGCGCTGCTCCGGCAGCACCTCCGTCAGACCGCGCACGATGGTGGATTTCGCGGTCCCCTTCTCGCCACGCACCAGGACGCCGCCGATCTCCGGGGAGATGCTGGCCAGGATCAGGGCACGGGCCATGTCGTCGGCCCCGAGGACCGCCGTGAATGGGAACTTCATCTGAGCCTTCCTGTGGGTCCGCGCCCACGACAGTTTCGGCCGGGCGGATGACCTGGCTCACCCCTTGGGGTTCACAGTGGCGGGACCGCTGCGGATTCACACCGCATTCCTCACCCGACGGGGTCATTCTTCCACACCCGGAAACGGGGGTGGCGACACGGGATAGGCTGCCGACCGTGATCGATGTCGTTGGAGTCCCCGCCACGGGCCTGGCCGACCTTCCTGCCCCGCTGCGTGATCTGGTGCTTTCGGCCCCGGTGGTGGTGGGTGGAGCCCGTCATCTGGCCATGCTGTCCGACCCGGACCGTGGAGTCCCGTGGCCGAAGCCGTTGCGCAGCGGGCTGCGTCCCCTCTTCGAGGGTCTCGGCGACGAGGTCGTGGTCCTCGCCTCAGGGGATCCCCTGCTGTCCGGGGTCGCGACGACTCTCATCGAGGAACTCGGCGCCGAGCGGATCCGCGTCCACCCCGGGCTCTCGTCGGAAACCCTGGCCAGGGCCCGCATGCTGTGGTCGGCGGAGAGCACGTCCTGGCTGTCCCTCGTCGGGCGCGATCCGCACCGTGTCCTCGCGTTCGCCGCTCCGGGGGAGAGGCTGCTGGTCCTGTCCGCCGACGAGCACACCCCGGCCGAGCTGGCCCGCATCCTCACCGCCGAGGGTTGGGGGGAGTCCCGACTCACCGTGCTCGGTGACCTGGGGACCGAGCGGGAGAGCCGCGCGGAGTTCACGGCGACGGAGCTCACGGCGCTCACCCCGCAGTTGCCGCGCCTCAACGTCGTCGCCGTCGAGTTCTCCCGGCCCCTCGGGGCGGTGGTGCCGGGACCGCTGCTGCCGGATCACGCCTTCACCAACGACGGCCAGCTCACCCGGCAGCCGTTGCGGCTCGTCGCCCTGGCGGCCCTCGCCCCCGCCCCGGGACAGGTTCTGTGGGATGTGGGCCTCGGTTCGGGCAGCATCGCCATCTCCTGGTGTCGTGCCGCTGCCCGCGCCAGGGCGGTCGGCTTCGAGAAACGCGGCGACCGAGCCGCCAGGGCCAGGGGCAACGCCACCCGTCTGGGGGTGGCCGACCGCCTCGAGGTCCGGGTCGGCGACGCCCACTCACTGCTGGAGGACCCGAGCCTGCCCCGCCCGGACGCGGTGTTCTTCGGCGGCGGCTGCAACCGGTCCTCCGTCGCCACCGCGCTCGCCGCCCTCTCCCCCGGCGGCCGACTCGTCGTGCACTCCGTGACCCTGGAGACCGAGACGTTGCTGGCCGAGTTGCACGCGGAGCACGGCGGCGAGCTCATCCGCATGCACATGGAGTACGCCCGGCCGCTCGGGTCCTTCCGCGGCTGGCAACCCAGTCGTTACGTCACCAGCTACAGCCTCACGAAACAGTCCTGAGAAGGAGCATCCATGACCGTCCACTTCATCGGCGCGGGCCCCGGAGCCGCCGACCTGCTCACCCTGCGTGGGGCGGAGCTGATCCGATCCTCCCAGGTGTGTCTGTACGCCGGCACCTACATCGACCAGGTGCTCGCCCACTGCTCCCCCGACGCGGAGCGGATCGACACGCAGCACCTCAACCTCGACGCCATCACCGAACACCTGGTGAGGGCCCACCGCGAGGGCAAGGATGTCGCCCGGTTGTGCTCGGGTGACCCGTCGATCTACTCGGCCATCGCCGAGCAGACCCGCCGTCTGGATGCGGCCGGGGTGCCGTGGGACGTCACGCCCGGGGTGCCCGCCTATGCCGCGGCCGCGGCCCTCCTCGGCCGGGAGCTCACCGTCCCGGAGGTGGCGCAGACGGTCATCCTCACCCGGGCGCAGAAGGACTCGACGGCGATGCCGGGGACGGAGCGGCTGGAGCACCTCGCGGCCTCTCGGGCGACGCTGGCCATCCACCTGGCGATCCGCCACACCCAGCGGCTGCGGGAGCAGCTGCTCCCCCACTACGGCGCGGACTGCCCCGTCGTCATCGTCGGCAACGCCACCCAGCCGGATCAGACGGTGCTGCGCACCACCGTCGACGGTATGCACGAGGCTGCGGTGGCCTCAGGGCTGCGGCAGGCCGCGATCATCCTCGTGGGCGAGGCGCTGAGGGCCGAGGACTTCGTGGAGTCCCACCTGTACAGCTCCCGGTGCGCCCCGACCCACTGAGGGACGCCATGTCACGCCGGGTTGATGAACGTGGCGCGATCGCCGTGTGGGCGGCCGTGTCCCTCATCGGGTTCATCGTCGCCGTGGGGCTCGGGGTCGATCTCGCCGGGCACGCGGGCCGGGCCGCGGAGGCCCGGGCCATCGCGGCCCAGGCGGCACGGGCGGGTGGCCAGCAGGTCCGCATCGACTCCGGAAGGATGATCCTCGACCCGGTGGCCGCCCGCCGGGCAGCCACCGCCTACGCCTCCGCGACGGGGTTGACGGCGTCGGCGGAACTCACCTCCGGCACCACCATCCGGGTGGAGGTGGAGGGCCGCTACGAGACCTCCTTCCTCGGGATCATCGGCATCGAGGATCTGCCCGTCTCGGCCCGGGCGGAGGCCGACCTGCGCTCCGTCGTCGAGGGTCAGCAACGCTGACGGATCGGGGAGGCCCCGGGGCCTGATCCGGGGTCTCTCCGGGCCGTTCCCCGAGGCGGCGCGGCCCGCGACGGGAGCACGCTGGATCCATGATCGAGATCCTCCATGAGAGCACCATCAACGTCGCCGTCGACCGGGTGCAGCAGGCCTTCGTGGACGGGCGGATCGACGAGCCCGAGTTGGAGCGACGGCTCGACCTCATCCTCACCGCCACAGGCCATGCGCAGCTCCGGCTGGCCCTCGAGGGGCTCCCCGCCGCCCCCGTTCCCGCAGCGACCCCCGCACCCGTCAGGAATCAGGACCATCCCGCGAGCGCCCTCATCCACCTGTCCGGTCTGATCTCGGGACCGATCCTGCCCGGCGTGGCCCACCTGGCCTCCCAACCGGGCAGCCCCGCTCGCCGCGCCTCCACCGACGCGTTGAACTTCCAGCTGCTCTCGGTGGGGATCTTCGTCGCGACGATGCTGCTGGGCTGGCTGGGCCTCGGCGCGCCGCGGGTGGTGTGGGGTCTGACCTGGGCCGCCCTGACGATCGTGGCCGCGGTGAAGGCGCACCGGGGCAAGCGATGGGAGAACCCCCTCACCCGGCTCACCGGATTCCGCCCCGTCGACGAGGACTCCCTTCCTGCCCTCAGGCGTCCGGAGGCCTGAGTCGAGCAGCCGCCTCGGTGACGGTCGTGGCGGGGGTCTCCCAGCCGAGTTCGTTGGCCAGCGCCAGGAGGATCGGCTGCCGCAGTCGGGCGCGGGCCAGCAGGTCCTCGTCACGGAGCAGGTCGACGACGCTGCCCTGCCGCAGCGTCCCGTCGGTCATGACCGCGGCGTCGGTGGCGAACGCGAGGGCGTTGTCCACCTCATGGGTGGAGAGGATCAGGGTGGTCCCGGCCTCGTTGACCTGACGCAGCGTCGCCAGGAGGGCCTCGACACCGGCGGGGTCGAGCCCGGCCGTGGGTTCATCAAGGAGCAGGACGTCGACGTGCATCGCCAGGGCGCCCGCGATGACCACACGTTTGCGTTCCCCGTAGCTGAGCTGATGGGTGGGGCGGTCGGCCAGATGGGTGATGCCGAGGGCCTCGAGGGCCGCGTCCGTCGCGGAGGCGGCCTCCGACTCGGTGAGCCCCAGGTTGAGGGGTCCGAAACTGACGTCCTGCCGGACATCCGCGGAGAACAGCTGGTCATCGGGGTCCTGGAGGACCAGCTGCACCCGACGACGGTGGGCCCTCAGTCCCGACCGGTCGAAACGGAGCGGCTCACCGTCGAGCAGCACCTGACCGGCGCCGGGACGGTGGGCCCCGGCGAGGCAGCGCAGCAGGGTGGTCTTGCCCGAGCCGTTGGCCCCCAGCAGCGCGAGCCTCGCCCCTGCCGGGACCACGAGGTCGAGGCCGCGGAGCACCTCGTGCCCCTCGAATCCGGCGACGAGCCCACAGGCCTGCATCCTCACCGTGTCCACCACGCCACCCCCACGATCACACCAACAGTGACAACGCTCCACCAAGGCAGCGGACGACTCCGCCGACGCGGCGGCAGCGTCGCCAAGGCCGACTCGTGCCCACGGATGGCGAGCCCATCGGCGAGACGTTTCGACCCCAGCCAGGTTCGCACCGCGACCGCCCCGACGAGTTGACTCGTCTCCCCGAGCCGTCGTCGCAGCGACCCGGTCCCGCCCAGTCGTTGCCGCTGTGCGTGACGCACTTGGAGCAGGGAGTTCCACGCCGTGAAGATCATCCGGTACATCAGTGAAGCCACCTCGATGAGTGGATCGGGCACCCGGAGCCGCCGCAACCAGGCCAGGAGGTCCACCATCGGGGTGGTCATGGCGAGCACGAGGATCGCCGAGGTGCCCGCGAGGGCGCGCAGCATCAGTCCCAGCCCCAGCCAGACATCGTCGGCACGGATCCCGAGCGGGCCGAGACGCCACCCGGGTCCTGCGAAGTCACCGACGGTGACCATCGCGGAGACTGCACCCACGACGATGAATGTCCCCGGGGCGCTGAGCGCCACCGCGACGAACCGGGCGGGGATCCGCGCCGCCGCCAGCGTCACGAGGCACAGCCCCAGGATGAGAACGGCGGTGGGCCAGGGCCGGGCCACGAGCGCCACCAGCACCAGCGCGATCGTCAAGCCGGCCTTGGCCCCCACGGGAATGTGCCGCCACGGGCTACCCCAGGCGGCCTCGTCGATGCCGCTAACCCTCAAGGGGAGCCTGGTTCAGTTCCTTCTCCGCCCGACGCTTGCCGGACAGCCTGCCCAGCGCGTAGAAGAAGATTCCGGAACCGATGGCGGCCTGCATCGCGAAGAGCCCGGACTCGATCTCACCACCGGCGGGGGGCGCGATGGGTTGGAACCAGGGTTCGGCCCCCTGTTCCTCGAGGAACTCGGTGACGGAGGCATCCGTGCCCCCGAACTCGGAGTCCTTGGGTGCGGTGTAGAACGGGATGCAGAAGAGCACCACCAGGATGACGACGGCGCCGAGGACGCCCCACTTGCCGAGCCTCATGCCGCGACCTCCATCTCCTTCTTCGTGAACACACCGAGTCGGGTCAGCTCCGGACCCGCCACCCTCGTGAGGAAGGCGAACAGGAGCACCCCGAGCACACCCTCCGCGATGGCGAGGGGGATCTGGGTGAGGGCGAACACGGAGGCGAACTTGGCCAAGGAGGCCATGAAGTCACCCTCGGCACCCGGGTAGGCGATCGCGAGTTGGAAGGACGTCACGACGTAGGTCGACAGGTCCGCGATCGCCATGGCCATGAAGACCGCGAGCATCTTGTTGACCCTCCGGAACAGCACCCACATGAGGTAGCCGCACCACGGACCGGCGATCGCCATGGAGAACACGTTCGCGCCGAGCGTCGTCAGACCGCCATGAGCGAGCAGGATCGCCTGGAACAACAGCACGATCGTGCCGAGGAATGCCATGACGGGCGGGCGGAACAGGATTGCGCCGGCCCCGGTCCCGGTCGGGTGGGACGACGAACCCGTCACCGAGGGCAGTTTCACGGCGGACAGGGCAAAGGTGAAGGCCCCGGCGGCGGCGAGCAGCAGCTTCGACTCGGGGTCCTTGCGGACCTGCTTGACGACCGCCGTCGCGCCGTGGATGACGAAGGGGGCGGATGCCGCGAACCATGCCGCGGCCTGGATCGGGGGTAGGAACCCCTCGGCAATGTGCATGATGCACTCCTTCTGCGAGGTCCGGCGCCTCGCCTGAGGTGCGCGGGACGAGTTCCTGGCTCGCCGGGGTTGGCTCACAGTTGCGCGACAGCCCCGGATTCACACCGGGTTCCTCGTGACGAACCCACGCTTGCGGTGAGCGTATCGCAGCTCAGCAGCCTCAGGAGGTCATGCCCGGATTCTGTGCAGCCGTGACGAACCGCGGGGTCCAGACCCTGTCGTCCGGGGTCCGCCTCGTGGTCGAGGAACCGATGATGACGAGGGTCTTCATGTCCACCACATCGGGATCGAACTCCGCCAGCGTGGTCACCGTCACCGATTCCTCCCCGCGTCCCACGTCACGGGCGAGCACGACGATCGTCCGTGGGTCGCGTTCCTCGAGCAGGATGCGCCTGGCGTCGTGGAGCTGCTGGGGGCGGGCGTTGGACCTGGGGTTGTAGATCGCCACCGCCATGTCCGCCCGGCTCAGATGCCTGAGCCGGTCCTCGACGACCTGCCAGGGCTTGAGCCGGTCCGACAGGGAGACGCAGGCGAAGTCCCCACCGAGGGGCGCCCCGGCGAGGGCCGATGCGGCCTGGGCCGCCGTGATGCCCGGGACGACACGGATCCCGACCCGGGCGTACCGCTCGTCCTGGGCGGCCTCGAACGTCGCCGCCGCCATCGCGAACACCCCGGCGTCACCGCCTGAGACGATTGCGACCCGACGCCCGGTGAGGGCGGCATCGAGGGCCTCCCGGGCACGTTCGACCTCGACGGTGTTGCCGGAGGGGTGGAGGGTGAGCCCCGGCCGGGCGGGCACTCGACGCACGTAGGGCGCGTAACCGAACACGTCGTCGACCTCCGCCAGCACCTGGCTGGCCTCGGGGCTCAGCCACCGGTCGGGCCCCGGCCCCAGCCCGACGACGTGCACGACGGTGTCGCCCCGTGCCGCAGGAACCGCCTCGGGGGCGATGTGTCGCCCGGCGTCGTCGGCACGGCGGTCCTCGCCGGGTACCAGAACGAGGGCGAAGTAGGGCACGCTGCCCGGATCCACCTCGGTGACGGGGAGCACCCGTTCGGCGTCCCAGGTGGCCCGCTCGACGTAGACGGCCCGCTCCAGCAGCCCGGCGGCGGCGAGCGCGGCCCGCACCTTCGGGAAGTTACGGCCCAGCTTCATGACGACGGCGGCCTCGGTCTGGGCGAGACGCCACGCCAGCTCCGCCTCCGGCAGGGTGCCCGGCAGGATCGTCACGACGTCCTCGTGGCGGCACAGCGACCTGGCCGCCGCCGCGGTGGCCCCCTGCACCGAGGTCACCCCCGGCACCACCCGGCAGTCCAGATCCGCGAGCCGGTCCAACAGGTACATGTTGGTGGAGTAGAACAGCGGGTCCCCCTCCGCCAGCAGCGCCACGTCCCCCTCGGCGAGCAGCTCCCGCAGCTGGACCGCCGCGGCGTCGTAGAACTCCGTCATCGCCCCGTCGTAGCCGAAGGGATGCTGCGTCGTTCCCGTCGTCACCGGGTACTCGAAGGTCACCACCGGCACCCTCACGTGATCCTGGACGATTCGCAACGCGTTCGACGGGCGGCCGGGACCGCTGAAACACGCCACCGCGCGCACCTCCCCCAGCAGCCGGGCGGCCTTGAGGGTCAGGAGTTCCGGGTCGCCCGGGCCGACACCCAGCGACCAGAGGATCCCGCTCACAGCTCGGACTCGCTGGCGAGCGCGTTGACGGCTGACGCGGCCATGGCGGACCCGCCGCGGTTGCCGTGGACGACGAGCCACGGCACCCCGAGCTCGCTGTCGACGAGGGCCTGCTTCGACTCCGCGGAACCCACGAACCCGACGGGCACCCCGATGATCGCCGCAGGCCGCGGGCCACCGTCCGCGATGATCTCGAGAAGGTGGAACAGCGCGGTCGGCGCGTTGCCGATGGCGACGACCGCGCCGGCCAGCGCCTCACCCCACAGGGACACGGCCGCCGCGGATCTCGTGGTGCCCCACTGAGTCGCCAGCGCCGTGGCGCGGTCGTCGCGGAGCAGGCAACGGACCTCGTTGTCGGCGGGCAGCCGTCGCCGGGTGATGCCCGAGTCGATCATATGGGCGTCGACGAAGATCGGGGCCCCGGAGCGCAGGGCCCGCCGCGCCGCGTCGACGAGATCGGGGTGGAAGGCGATGGCCGACGGCAGGTCGAGATCACCGGCCGCGTGGATCATCCGCACCGCCACCTGCGCCTCTTCCGGTGAGAAGGCGCTGAGATCGGCCCCCTCACGGATCCGACGGAAGGACTCGGTGTAGATGGCGGAACCGTTGGTGACGTACTCGTAGCGGCGGGTGGGGCGCGTGGTCATGCGGGTCACCCTACGACAGCCTCGAGCACCGCTGCCGCGTCCCTGGGCGCGACGAGGCCGACGTGCTCACCCCCCGGTTCCCCGCACACCCGGTCGCAGCCTGACAGGTGGACGAGTTCCGGAAAGGCCTCCGGGTGCTGACTCGCCACGGCCCAGGCGATGTCCCGGGTGTCCACGAGTGCGTTGTTGCAGGGCTTGCCGTAGCAGGCGGTCAGGGTCTGCCACACGGAACCGGTGCTGGTGACCAGCCCCGCTGCAGCCAGTTCGTCGAGCCGGTCGGCGGCTCCCGGGATCAGCACGGAACGCCACGGGGTGACCACGACCTGACCGCTGCCGCACTCGGGGGCGAGGTGGTGGATCGTCGCCGCCTGGGCCCGGTCCAGCATGCCCAGGGGGATCCCGACGTGGGCGGCCCCTGCAACGGCCCCGAACGGCAAGGGGTGCTCCGAGGCGGGGCGTCGGAGGTCACAGGGCTGCCCGATGCCGTCGAGCAGATCGGCAGGGTTCGGCAGCTCGCGGATGTGCCAGGCGGGTTTCTCCCCGGCCTCCGCGACGGCGAGGAACCGGTGGGCCAGCTCCAACAGGGTCGACACGGCATCCTCGGCCGCGATGCGTCGGCCCTCCGGACAGCCCCCGACGAAGACCACCGCCTGCCCGTCCGGCAGCGCCCGGTAGCCGAGGTCGAAGTCCTCCCCCAGCACGTCGTCGGAACCGTCGTCGAGGGCGAAGAGGAAACGTCCGGGCAGTCCCGGCAGCTCCGGATCCGCGATGATCGCGGCGTCCAGGGCGCGCACCAGCTGTGACAGATCCGCGTGCACGGGGGCGATCGAGGTCAGCGGGGAGCACACCACCGTGCGGATCCGCTCATGGGCCGGGGAGGGCATCAGCCCCGTCGCGAAGGCCGCCTCGGTGAACTCGCACGGAATCGGGTCCGGCAGGGCACGGATCTGGAGGTTGTTCCGGCTGGTGATCTGCACCTCGGAGTTCGCGAACGCACGGGCCAGCTCGGCCACCTCCATCAGCTGGGCGGAGCTGACCAGGCCGCCGGGCAACCGCAGCCGGATCATGTTCCCGTCCACGGTGCGGTAGGGGCGCAGCAGGCCCGGGCAGCGGTCACGTTCGACGATTCTGGTCATGGGGCCAATTGTGCACAGGCCCTGCGCGGGGTCTCCGTCGGGGTCGGTCAGGGGCGCGTACCATGTCGCGGGTGCTGACATTCGAGTACCGCGGTCTGGGTCCCGATCGCTTCCTCAGCGACTACGAGGAGGCGTGGGAGCTGCAACGGGGGATCCACGCCGCGGTGTCGCGTGGGGAACGTCCCGGTCACGTCATCCTGTTGGAGCACCACCCCGTCTACACCGCCGGCCGGGCCACCCTCCCGGTGGAGCGCCCCTTCGACGGCACCCCGGTCATCGACGTGGATCGGGGCGGGAGGATCACCTGGCACGGTCCCGGGCAGCTCACCGGCTACCCGATCCTGAGGCTTCCGGAGGGCGTGGGGGTGGTTGAGCCCGTGCGACGGTTCGAGGCGGCCGTCATCGACTTCCTCGAGGAGGAGGGCCTGTCGGCGGTGCGCATCGAGGGCCGCACCGGGGTGTGGTTCCCCGCCACCGACGGACGCCCGGAGCGGAAGATCTGCGCCATCGGCATCCGGGTGGCGCGCCGCACGACGATGCACGGTTTCGCCCTCAACGTGCTGCCGAACGGAGGGGCCTTCGGCAACATCATCCCCTGCGGGATCAGCGACGCGGGCGTCACCTCGCTGGCGGAGGAGCGTCCCGGCGCCTGGGACGTCGCGCAGGTGGCACACGACC
Source organism: Arachnia propionica (assembly GCF_003932785.1). Lineage (GTDB taxonomy): Bacteria > Actinomycetota > Actinomycetes > Propionibacteriales > Propionibacteriaceae > Arachnia > Arachnia propionica_B. The sequence goes on from NZ_RQYT01000001.1 coordinate 76,141, forward strand.
TCGAACCCCACCTGCGTCGTCACCTGGAGCCGCTGCTGGAACAGGTAGGATCGCGCAGGTGACTGCAGTACACCCTGACGGGCGCCGGCTTCTCCGCATCGAGGCCAAGAACGCGGAGACCCCGATCGAACGGAAGCCGGAGTGGATCCGCACCACCGCCCGCACCGGCCCCAACTTCAAGGATCTGCACGAGATCGTCGAGACCGCCGACCTGCACACCGTCTGCCGGGAGGCGAACTGCCCCAACATCTTCGAGTGCTGGGAGGACCGCGAGTCCACGTTCCTCATCGGCGGCGACCAGTGCACTCGTCGCTGCGACTTCTGCCAGATCACGTCCGCCAAGCCGGAGGGCTACGACCCCGCCGAGCCGATGCGGGTCGCGGCGTCGGTGAAGCGGATGGGGCTGCGCTACGCCACGGTGACCGGGGTGTGCCGTGACGACCTTCCCGACGAGGGCGCCTGGTTGTACGCGGAGACGATCCGCCAGATCCACGCCGTCAACCCGGGGGTCGGAGTGGAGATGCTCGCGCCCGACTTCTCCGGCAAACCTGACCTCGTCTCCCAGGTCCTCGACACCCGTCCCGAGGTGTTCGCCCACAACGTCGAGACGGTGCCGCGCATCTTCAAGCGCATCCGTCCCGGGTTCCGCTACGAGCGTTCCCTCGAGGTCCTCACCATGAGTCGTGAGGCGGGGCTCGTGACGAAGTCCAACCTCATCCTCGGGATGGGCGAGACCCGGGAGGAGATCTCCCAGGCCCTGCAGGACCTGTACGACGCGGGCACCGAACTCATCACCATCACCCAGTACCTCCGCCCCGGCCCCACCCTCCACCCGATCGCCCGCTGGGTGCCGCCCCAGGAGTTCGACGAGCTCGCGGAGGAGGCGAGGGAGATCGGATATTCTGGCGTGTTGTCCGGGCCGCTCGTGCGTTCCTCGTACCGCGCGGGCCGGCTGTACAGGACGGCAATGGAAGAGCGCACGAAGGCTGCGCGGAAGACCGAGGTCAAGTGATGGCACGTAGTGAGAGGGCCAAGGAGCTCGCGCGCAAGCAGAAGGAGCAGGCCAGGGCCGAGAAGCTCCGTCGCAAGAACTCCAACGACCCCGCGGACTGGGGACAGATCAGGCAGATCCGCGAGACCTACAAGCTCACCCGCAAGCACGACCCGAAACTGCCGTGGGTGCTGCTGGCCGCTGCCGCGGTGCCGTTCGTGGTGTTGCTGGTCATCGGTTTCCTCCTCCACGCCCCGATCCTGTGGGGGATCATGGGCTTCATGGTCGGCCTGACGGTCGCGATGTGGATCTTCGTGCGGCGGGCCAAGCGCGCCGCCTTCGCCCGCTACGACGGCCAGGTGGGATCGGCCGAGCTGGCGATGCAGATGCTCGGCAAGAAGTGGAAGTACACCGCCGTCGTGGCGGCCACCCGCAACCGCGACTCGGCGGACGTGGTGCACCGCGCCATCGGCCCGGGCGGCCTCGTCCTCATCGGGGAGGGTGACCCCAAGCACCTGAAGACGCTGCTCGCCTCGGAGAAGAGGAAGCACGAGCAGGTCGCCTACGGCGTCAACGTCGTCACCTTCGTCGTCGGCAAGGGCGGCGGCCAGGTGCCCCTGGACAAGCTGGCCGATGAGATCAAGAAGCTGCCGAAGGCCATGAACGACGCGAAGGTCGTGGAGGTCGAGTCCCGTCTCAAGGCCCTGGATGCGATGCGCCCGAAGCTGCCGATGCCGAAGGGCCCCATGCCGACCGGCAAGGGTGCCATGAAGGGTGCCCGTCAGGCGATGCGCGGTCGCTGATTCGTGGCGAACCTGGTCAATCTCGAGAACGTCTCGCACGCCTTCGGGACCCGTACCCTGCTCGACGGGGTGAGTCTCGGTCTGGGTGCCGGCGAGGTGATCGGGGTCGTCGGCCGCAACGGGGACGGCAAGACGACGCTGCTGCGGATCCTCACCGGGGACCTCCTCCCCGACTCAGGCCGTGTGACCGTGGCGAAGTCGGCCTCCATCGGCGTGCTGACCCAGCACCAGGCGGGCACCCCGGGCGAGACCATCCGTGAGTTGGTGCTCGACGGGGCCGCCGACCACACCTGGGCCGCGCAGGCGGATCGCCGCGCCATCGTCGAGGCGCTGCTGTCCGGGGTCGATCTCGACCGCCCCATCGAGACCCTCTCGGGTGGCGAGCGACGCCGGGTCGGCCTCGTCGAGGTGCTCCTCGGCGAGCACGACCTCATCGTCCTCGACGAACCCACCAACCACCTCGACGTGGAGGCCATCGCCTTCCTCGCCGAGCACCTCCGCTCCCGCACGAGGGCGGGTCTCGCGATGCTCGTCGTCAGTCACGACCGCTGGTTCCTCGACGCCGTGTGCACCCGGATCTGGGAGGTCCACGACGGAGTCGTCGACGCCTATGACGGCGGCTACGCGGCCTACGTGCTGGCCCGGGTCGAGAGGCAGCGCCAGGCAGCTGCCGCCGAGGCGCGGCGCCGAAACCTCGCCCGCAAGGAACTGGCGTGGCTGCGTCGCGGGGCGCCCGCCCGCACCTCGAAACCGAAGTTCCGCATCGATGCCGCCGAGGCGCTCATCAGCGACGTCCCCCCGCCCCGCGACAAGCTCGCCCTGGAGAAGTTCGCGGTCTCCCGGCTCGGCAAGGACGTCTTCGACCTCATCAACGTCGACCACCGGGTCGGCGACCGCGTGCTGTTGGATCGGCTGACCTGGTCGATCGGCCCCGGCGACCGGATCGGGCTCGTCGGCGTCAACGGCGCCGGCAAGACCACCCTGCTGGACCTCCTCGCCGGGGTGAGGGAGGTCCAGGGAGGCAAGATCAAGCGGGGCGTCACGCTGCGGATCGGCTACCTGTCGCAGAGCGTCGGTGAGCTCGACGATGACGACCGGGTGCTGCAGTCGGTGACGCGGCTGAAGCAGCAGACGAAGCTCGCCACGGGTCGCGACGCCTCCGCCAGCAACCTGCTGGAGGAGTTCGGTTTCAGCGGGGACAAGCTCATGGCCCGGATCGGGGATCTCTCCGGCGGGGAACGTCGACGGTTGCAGTTCCTGCGGCTGTTGCTGGAGGAGCCCAACGTCCTCATCCTCGACGAGCCCACCAACGACCTCGACATCGACACCCTCACCGTCATCGAGGACCACCTCGACACCTGGCCGGGCACCCTCATCGTCGTCAGCCACGACCGTTACTTCCTGGAGCGGGTCACGGACCACTCCTACGCCCTGCTCGGTGATGGCTCCTGCGTCCTGCTGCCCGGTGGCGTCGAGGAGTACCTGGAGCGACGGAAACGCGCCACCACGGAGGCCCCCTCCCCCACTGCACCGACGGTGAAACCCAGATCCGATGCCGCAGCCGCCAGGGCACGGAAGAAGGAACTGGCCCGCATCGAGTCACAGCTGACCAAGGTCGAGCAGCGTATCGAGAAACTCCACACCGAGATGGCCCAGGCCGCCACGGACTACGAGAAGCTGGCCACTCTCGATGCCGACCTGCGGAGCGCGCTGGAGACCAAGGCCACCCTCGAGGACGCCTGGTTGGAGGCCGCCGAGTAGGCACCCCGAGAGGAGGCAGCCATCGCCACCAGCACCGAACCTGCCCCATGCTGTCGTCTTCCTGGCAGGGGGTTCGGGGCCGACCACGGCCGGAGTTATGCTGGCCTGACTGGCGTCGGGAACTACTGTCTGGAGTGGTCATGGGTGATTACAGCTTGGATGATTTGAATGCCGGGAAGGACGTGGTGTGGGATTTCGAGGTGAGTCAGGATTTGGCATCGAAGCTCGATGCCGCCGCCACCGCCGTCGAGAACCAGATCGCCCCTCGCAACGCCCGCAAGAACACCCATGGCACCCACTTCCAGGGCTATTACTCCGAGTTGTGGGCCCACAACATCGAGACGGCCAACCGGGATGCGACGCTGCTGGCCTCGCGGTTACGTGATGTCGCCCAGGGGGTGCGGGACCTGGAGGCCGACGCCAAGGCGGAGCAGGAGCGGATCAACGCGGCCCGGGAGTGGAAGCGGCAGCGGGATGCCCGATCGGATGTGGAGAAGTTCTTCGAGACGGTTGACGTCCTCCACCTGTTCCATGGGGAAGCCCGGCCGCCGAGGATTGAGCCGATCCCTCAGATGAACAAGACCTACCCGTCGCCCTCGCAGGGGGAGCGGAAACCGTTCGTGGGGAACAAGAACACCGGGCTCAGTTCGGCCCTGCCGGATGATCTGCGCAGTTTCACCAAGGAGGAGCGGGCCGCCACGGACACCATCCGTGACACTCCGGCGACATTGCAGGGGCTGGTCGAGTCATTCCGGGCGTCGTGCCAGTGGGGGCAGCTGTCGTGTGAGCCGGTTCTGACGGGGTTCAGCACCTACATCACCTCGAACGACACCGACTGCACCCGCACCGACATCGTCGCCGCGAATTTCGAGGCCGCTGGGGGCAGTGGGGTCGTGTCGACGGTGTCGAATGACGCCATCGCCCAGAGTCTCGCCGCACATGGGATCTCCGAGCAGCGTCCTGAATTGACGATCCCGGATGTGCAGGCGATCGGGAATCCTCCCACATCGGGTTATGCAAATGATCCGGTCAACACCGCCACCGGTAACTTCGTCGAGAACGAAGAGGATCTGCGTTTCGAGGGGGCGACCTCACTGTTGGGCTGGGCCCGGTCGTACTCGTCGCTGAGCCCGAAGGTCGGCGGGCACGGCCCCGGCTGGGCCTCCTTCGACGGGTGCGGGTTGCGTGTGGCCGACGACGGTGCCACATGGACCATGCTGGATGGCCGCGAGGTGTTCTTCCCGCGGCTGGGCGACGGTTTCGACCGCGCCGAGCACGAGAACTACTGGCTGTCGGCCAACGACCAGGGCTACACCGTCGCCAACAACACCGGCGCCCAGTGGTGTTTCTCCGGAGCCGGACGCCCCACCTCGTTCACCCTCACCGACGGCGCCGCCGTCGAGTTCTCCTACGACGGCGACCGCTTGGGTCGGATCCGCCACATCCGTGGCCACGAGCTGCGGGTGCACTGGGAGGCGGACCGGATCGTCAAGGTCGAGGCCGACGACGGGCGTCAGGTCACCTACCGCTACGAGGATGGACGCCTGGTGGAGGCGACCGGCCCGCTCGGGTCGCGTCGCTATGAGTGGGGTGACAACGGCCTCATTGGTGCCGTGATCGACGCCGACGGGGTGGTCGAGGTCCGTAACACCTACGACGACAAGGGCAGGGTGGTCTCCCAGATCTCACCGTTCGGCCGGGTCACGCGGTTTGCGTATCTGCCGGGCAGGGTGACGGTGGTCTCCGATACCGACGGGACCAGGTCGAACACGTGGTTGGCGGATGCCCGGGGTCGTCTGGTCGGGATCACGGATTCGGATGGGAACCGCTCCAGCATGGCGTATGACCAGTGGGGCAATCAGGTGCTCGCGACGGATCCGGAGGGCCGGGTGACGGCTCGGGCCTTTGATGAGCGGGGCCGGCTGACCACCGAACAATCACCCACGGGCGCAAGAACTGATTTGGTGTACGACGAGTTGGATCGGTTGACCGAGATCATCTCTGTCGAGGATGACGTCGAGGTCACCCGGACCAGCATGTCCTACAGGGGCGAGCAGCAGCAGCCGTGCGAGATCATCGACGGTGAGGGCGGCCACACCCGGATGGTGTGGGACGCCGGTCTGCTGCTGGAGGTGACCGACCCCACCGGTGTGACCATGCAGTTCGGCTACGACTCCCGCGGCGACCTGATCTCCTCCACCGATGCCGACGGCAACACCACCCGGATCGTGCGGGATGCCTCGGGTCGGGCATTGGAGATGATCAAGCCCTCAGGGGCCACCACCCGGTTCATCCACAACGAGGCCGGACTGCTCATCGCCCGGGTCGACCCCGATGGAGCCCGCTGGAGCTATGAGTACAGCACCGGGGGCCGGTTGACCGCCCTGGTGAATCCGTTGGGTGCCCGCACCACGATGGAATACGGCACGCATGGTGAACTGAGCGCCACGATCGACCCGTTGGGGCGTCGTGTCACCCAGGAGTTCGACGACCTCGGCAACGTCAGCCGGGTCCAGCTGCCGGACGGAGCCACGTGGGAGTTCTGCCACGACGCGATGTCGAGGCTGCGGCAGACGATTGATCCCACCGGTGGAGTCTGGCAGCGCCACTACGACCAGTTCGGCCGGCTGAACGAAACCGTCGACCCGACGGGGGTGCGGGCGTTCCAACGCCACAACATGAGCGCGGGTGAGATCACCGTCGGTGATGCCCATTCCTCGAGCACCGTCAAGCTGGACAAGTGGGGGCGCGAGGTGGCCACCGTGCTGCCGGACGGCTCCGAGGTGGTGACGCGGTACGACCGCAGCGGCCGCCCGGTCGAGTACGTGGATGCGGCCGGTGGCAGTACCCTCATCGAACGTGACCCGGCTGGCCGGCCGGTGAGGATCCGCCGCCCCTCGGGAGCGTCACTACGCTACGACTACGACCGATGCGGCCGCGTCGCAGGGATTCGCAACGAGTTGGGATTCCGCACCGAATTGGACTACGACGTCGATTCGCAGCTGGTGGCGGAGCTGTGGCCCACGGGGGAGAAGGGCTGGAGCCGCTACGACGAGTGTGGCCGCCTCACGGCCCGGTTCTCCCCCGGCGCGGGCTCCTTCCGGTGGGTCTACGACCTGGCCGGACGGGTCGTCGAGACGAAGGACCCGAAGAACGGGCTGCGGCAGTTCCGCTACGACGAGGCCGATCAGCTGGTCGCCGCCGTCGCCGGGAACGGCGGGGTGACCCGCTACGACCATGACGCCAATGGTCGCGCCGTCACCGTCACCGACGCGCTGGGTGGTGTGACCCGTCACACCTTCGACGCGATGAACCGCTGCACCAGCACCACCGATCCGCTGGGGGCCACCAACCAGTGGACCTACGACCGGGCCGGGCGATTGATCAACAGCGTCGACGCCGATGGTCACATCGTCGAAACGGCTTACGACGAGGCGGGTCTGGAAACCAGCACCACCGTTGACGGAGCACTTTTCTCCCGCATTTCCCGCGACCCGGCGACACGTCGCCGCACCGTCGAGGACTTCTCCGACCCGGCACGTCCCGTCACACACAGCATGGTCTTCGACCCGCGTGGCCTGCTGGTCCAGCATGATCGAGGCAACCACAGCACCCGGTGGAGCTACGACGCCGACGGGTTCACCACCCAGATCGTCGCCCCCAACGGTGCGGTCACGGCCTACCGACGCGACTCCGCCGGGGACGTGGTGGCGGTGGAGCATCCCGGATTGGCCACTGCGGTTCTGGACCGCGACGAGGTGGGCCGGGTGACCAGGGCCGCCGCCGGTGACCTGATCCACGAGTGGGGCTACAGCGGCGGATTCATCACCAGCCACAGCGCCACCGGTGGCGGCCGTCACGGCACAGCCACCATGGAGTACAACGACGACGGACAGCTCACCTCGGTGACCATCGACGGCACCCGGACCCGGTACCGCTACGACGACGCCGCCCAGATGGTCGAGGCCACCACCCCCACCGGGGTCAACACCTGGACCTACGACCTCGCCGGTCGACTGGTCACCGAACAGGTCGACGGCATCACGTGGGAACGCACCTACAACGCTGCAGGACAGCTGCTCAAGGCCGCCAGCGGCGAGGCAACCATCACCTACACCTACGACCACTCAGGGCGCCGCACCACCCAGAAGCACAGCGACGGCAGCCGCCGCGACTTCGAATGGACGGGGCTGTGGCGGCTCGCCACCATCACCGACCACCACGGCGACCAGGTTCACCGCACCACCACCGTCGTCGACGCACTCGGCCAACTTGCCCGCGTCGACAACGAGCAGCTCTTCTTCGACCACGTTGACGGCGGACCGCTACAGGTCGGCGACGACGCCATCATCACCGCCGGACCACTGACAGCCCACCAGTCAACAGGCTGGCTGCAGCCGTCGTGGCGCCCCGACCGAGACACCCAACCGCACAACCCCTACCTCCCCCCGATCGCCCAGGCGACCTTGGGTGCGGGGATCGACCTGGGACCACGCGGCGAAATCCACATCGCAGGAATGGAATGGCTCGGCGCCCGCATCCTCGACCCCAACAGCCGTAGCTTCCTCTCCCCCGACCCCCTCCCACCGATCACCGGAGCCGCCTGGGCCGGCAACCCCTACAGCTACGCCGGCAACAACCCCGTCAACCTCCACGACCCCTCTGGTCTCCAACCCCTCACCACAGAACAACTCGACGCCTACCGCAAAGCCAACTCCCCCAAATGGGGCACCGCGCTGGCCATCGTCGCAGGCGTCGGATTGGCGGTTGTCGGCGGCCCGGCAGGCATCGGGGCCGCGATCGCAATCGGCGCGGCGCTGGGAGCAGGAGGCAACCTCATCGACCAGGCCTGCACCGGTTACCCCATCGACTGGAAACAGGTCGGGCTCAGTGGAGTCTTTGGCGGCCTCGGCGGCGGGATCGGCGCAGCGGCCGGTGGACTCATCGGCCCCGCCGCCAGCAACGCCCTGTCCCGATTCGGCAACTCACCGATCGCACAACGACTCATCCAAGGCGCCGCAGGCGCCACAGCAGGCGGGGCATCCGGCTTCATCACCGGAGGAGTCGCAAGCGCCGTCACTGGAGGCAGCTTCTGGGACGGCGCCTGGCGAGGCCTCCGCGACGGAGCCGTCAGCGGCTTCGCTGGCGGCGCGATGGCTCGCCCGGCCAGTCCCACTCCTCAACCTCCCACTGAATTCCGTGGTGCGACAGCACAGATACGCACCACCACAACTGCTACCCGCAACAGCCGGGATATAGGGCTAGACCCCCGCCCCCCAGCGCCCCTTCCCCTACCTCGCGACATCAGCAGGAGTTCCACACAGAACGCGTGGGCCCAAGCACGGGTTGCGGACCTTCAAGCACGAGGCGCTACAGACGTTCGCGTCGACCAACATCAAGTGAACGTAAATGCTGAGCGCGTCGGCCAGAACCGTCCAGACCTTCAGTACACTTGGCATGGGCGAAGATACTACGAAGAAGTCGACACGAACGTATCGACCAGAGGGCCCGGTCACGCCAATCGCATATTGGCAAACGACCCTGATGGCACCGTCTATCTTTGGACCGTAGACTAGGATGAGAACCTTGACGACCTTACTCGACGACAGATACGCCCCACTCACGTACTCGATCGGCTTCCTCCAAGCCACCGCAAAACAGGTGGCGAAGGGCATGACCGCCTTCTTCCGACGAGTCCATTTCGGCGGGAAAGCCACCCAACTCCAAGGCAGCCTCACCGACAACCTCCTCCACCTCCAACCCTTGACCACCACCGTCAGACCACGAACCCTGCTGACCGGAACCAAACTCGAAGGCTGGACCGCACTGTTCGACGGACACGCCACCGGCCAAGGCATCGGCCAGCTCACCGCATACATGGCACGAACCATGAAAACCCGCGGCTACCTCATCGCCGACATCCCCCCAGCCTCAAACGGCTCCCCCCTCGGCGCTCGACAGTTCCACGTCCTCGGCCCAGAATCCGAACTAGGCCAAGTACGATGCATAGACCTCGTCGAGAACTACCCAGGAAAGTGGGAGTTCCACCTCCACGGCCCCACCCAACCCTACGAAGACCTCGACACATACACACGACGCCGCAAAGTTGACCGCTTCACCGAACAGACACTCATCACCTACACCGAAGCCGTCGGCCTCCACCCCTGGGACGAAAACTTCTACACCGCCCCCTACTACCTGATCACCAACGGAGAACAACCCCACCACACCTACTCCCTCACCGAGGCCCGCACCAAACTCGGACTCCCCAACTGATGACACAACACCCACACCCCCTCCAAGCCTTGGATGCGGTTCCCGTCCCCCTGATCACTGACGTTAGTGACGAACCTGACGAGATCTATGAAGCTAATTCAGGCGGGCGGCCAAGGTGGCTCTGGTTAGGAGCTTCATCGATCCCTGAATAAACCTCTACGGTCGCCATGAAACAAGATGGCGCTCTGGGAAGCATTCAAAGATGAGCGACTATTTCGTCGACCGTCGCACGACTGACAACTATCACGAAATATAATGGAGTTCAAGAATTACACCGAGGCAGCCGAGGCAATACTTGAATTGACCAGGCGAGCCGAAACTGCACTACCTCCAGGGGCCGCTTCAGAGATCCAAGATCTTGTCCAACATGGCGAGGCGGGGTTGGCTCTCGAGTTCCTGCTCGACGCGCTGTACGACCACGAGGTCACCCCATCGCCGGAGGACACGTTGAGGATCATCCAACTGGGCCACTTCTTCGAGATCCCCAAACACCGGTTGCTGTTCTGGCCTGATCCCCCGCCCAACCGCGACGACCACGGCGGCAACGCGGATCCGCCACGGCTTCTCGGCGGCGAACTCGAGCCCCTCACCCATACCATCGGGTTCCTACGCACGCCCCTCGAGCAGGTCCTCCACGCCCTCCCCCGCCACCAGCGGGGTTGGTTCAACCGGCGGACCCGCACCATCCCCACCGGGGACCTGCGCGACCTGATCCTCCCATTGGAACCGCCCCACGCCCTGGGCGCGACCCATGTTCTCGTCACCGCAACCGCCATTCCCGGATGGACAGCCCTGTTCGACAACACTCCTGCGGGAGAGGGAGTCGTCCCCATCGCCGCCGACCTCGCCCGTCGGCTTCAGATCCGCGGCTACGCGGTCAGATCCATCCCGCCCTGGGCCCAGCAACATGAGACGCGGGGTTCACGACACTTCTTCGTCCTCGGCCCCGAAGCGCCCACCGGCATCCTTCGACGGGTGGCGACCGTCGAGTGCCCCGCCGGATCGTGGACCTTCGATCACCATGGTGAGCCTCAGCCCTTCGAGGACATCGCCCGCTACGACCACCCCCACCAGGACGAGCGTTTCACCAACGACATGCTTCGCGCCTACGCGGAGGCGGTCGGGCTGGATCCTTGGCGCGAGGACTTCTACCAACCACCGGCCCACATCATCCCCGCCTGACCGGGTATCCTCGATGAGAAGGGGAGCCAATGTTGAGTTCGGACGCCAGTGGGTTGCTTCATCTGACGATTCATTGGCCTCCATGGGCACAAAGAACCATCCGCAGGAGCGAGCCAGTAGAAACCCACCTCAGCATGCGGCAAAGCCGCTTGGACTTAAAGATGGAGGAGATAGTGCCGAGGCCCTCGTTGGAGAAGCTCTTGTGAGGCCATAGCAAGGACTCCGGTTCCTCGCTCCACCCTCAACGGAACCCACTTTGGGTACACCATTGATGCCTAGCACTTTGAGTCAGGAGTTATCACTGTTCCTGAAGCAACTGGAGGCCCCGAACCAAGCGCTCCAAGGAGGGATTGAAGTTGTCCATCGCTGACTCATTTCTGGCGCACGTGAGATTCTTGAAACAGGACGAGGGGGGACGCAGACGGTCGCCACGCAACCCTGCAGTGAGCCAGTTGAGCGTGCCGCCAATTCAGACATCCTGCTACTTGGTTGCGCTCGACCCCCAAGAACTCCCTCTCGATGATCCTGACGCCATTCCTCTGGGCAAAACCGTCCTGGTCAGGGTTGTAGCCTGGGACGCCGTCCACTACCAAGCAGAGTTTGAGCACCTCGGGCCCGAGATCGAGTTCTTCGAAGGCGCCAGACGTGTGGCTCGCGGGAGAATGATCGATGGGAGGAAACTCGAGCCAACCCCCGAGACAGTGGAGGCTTTCCTGCAGGCATCACTCAAGGAGGGCTTCGGACAGGAGTGAACTCACTCTTGCTTCATCAACCTACACAACCGTTGTTGCGGACACCGCCTGAACCCGCCGGGAATGCGAGGAATGCCCTGCGGCGATTCAGGCGAAGTGCAGGAGGAGGGTGTCCGGCTCGGGGTCACTCAGCAGGCGGGCGCACGTGACGACGTCGACGCGCTCGCCGTCGATCAGGAACTTGCCACGTTCGAGTCCTTCCTGAACGAAGCCTGCGGCCCGGGCCACCCCACCCGAGGCGGGGTTGTTGGCGCGGTAGCCGAGTTCGAGTCGTTCCAGCCCCCAGTCGGTGAGCGCCAAGGAGGCGACGGTGGCGGCGGCACGTCCGGTCCATCCCCGGCCGCGACCCTCGGGATGGGTCCAGTAGAAGAACCAGCCGCTGCGGTTGGCGTCGTCGACGAGGAGTGCCACCACACCGAGCAGCTGATCGGCCTCATCGACGAAGGCGAAGGCACGGTGAGCCTTGCTGAGGCCTTCGATGTAACGCTCCGCACCCGGCAGGTCGGTGACGTCCCCCTGCCGGGCCATGTCCGCCTCGGCGAAGGCCTCCAGCACCCGGGCCGCATCCGTGGCCCGCAGGGGACGAAGTCGTGGTTCGGTCATCATGGCCCCCATCCTCCCCCACCGCGTCCCGGATCACCACCGGCGTAGAATTCATCACATGATGAAAAATCAGTGTGCGGTGGTGGAGACGACCGCACTGACGGTGACCCGAGGGCGCGTCACCGTCCTGCACGACCTCGACCTCGCCCTCCAGAGGGGCTCGATCACCGGCCTCATCGGACCCTCCGGCTGCGGCAAGACCACGCTCATGCGCACCCTCATGGGGGTGCAGCGCATCGCCTCCGGTGATGCCCGCGTCCTCGGACTTCCCGTCGGCCATTGGGAGCTCCGACGCCGGGTCGCCTACACCTCGCAAGCGGTGAGCATCTACGGCGACGCCACCGTCCTGGCCAACGTCCGCTACTTCGCCCGGCTCGTCGGGGCGGGACGCGACGCGGCCGCCCACGCCATCGAGCGGGTCCGGCTCAGCGGGCACGAGGGGCGCCGCGTCGATCGCCTCTCGGGAGGCCAGGCCAGCCGCGCCTCCCTGGCCTGCGCCCTGGTCGGCGACCCGGAGGTGCTGATCCTCGACGAACCCACCGTCGGTCTCGACCCCCTCACCCGGGAGGCCCTGTGGACCCTCTTCCGCGAGCTGGCGGACGCGGGAACGACCCTGCTCGTCTCCAGCCACGTCATGGACGAGGCACGACGCTGCGACGCGGTGCTGTTCATGCGTGACGGCCGCTTCCTCGCCCACGAGCCGATCGCCCGGTTGCAGGAGCGGACCGGGACCTCCTCACCGGAGGAGGCCTTCCTCGCCCTCATCGAGGAGGCCGCATGACCAGGACCCTTACCCGTCCGGCGGCGCTCGCGACCACGGCCAGGATCAGCTCCCAGCTGAGGGGGGACCCTCGCGCGGTCGGCCTCATCCTCGTCGTGCCACCCCTGTTGCTGCTCCTGCTCCACCAGGTGTTCGTCGACGTTCCCCCAGCTCCCGACGGCGCCACGCCGTTCCAAACCATCGGACCGATCATGCTCGCGGTGATCCCGATGTTCCTCATGTTCGTCATCACCTCCGTCACGATGCTGCGGGAGCGGGTCTCCGGCACCCTGGAACGGATCCTCACCACCCCGCTGCACCGCTGGAACCTCGTGGCCTCCTACGCGCTGGTGTTCGGGACGCTGGCCGTGCTCCAGGCCGGCATGCTCGTGACCGTCCTCCTCGGCCCCCTCGAGGTGCACATCGAGGGCCCGGTCTGGGCGTTCCTCGTGCTGGCGTTGCTGTCGGGGATCATCGGGGTCTCGTTCGGGCTCCTCGCCTCCGCATTCGCCCGCACCGAGTTCCAGGCGGTGCAGTTCATGCCCGTGTTCATCACCCCGCAGGTGTTCCTGTGCGGACTGCTGGTACCCCGGGAGCAGATGCCCCACCTGCTCGACGCCATCGCGGGATGGTTACCCATGACGTGGGCGGTGGATGTCGTCCGCGAGCTCCTCGACGAGCCGACCCTCGGAACCGACTCCTGGACGCGTCTCGCGGCGCTGACCGCAGCAGCACTCGTGGCCCTCGGCCTCGCCGCGGCATCCATGCCCCGGAGGACCCGATGAGCCCCCGGGAGGACTCGAAGTCGGAGCGGACCAGGCGGAGGATCCGGGATGCGGCGGCCGAGCTGTTCGCCTCCCGATCGTTCAACGCGGTCTCAACCCGAGCCATCGCCGCCCGTGCCGGGGTCGACGCCGCTCTCATCCATCACTACTTCGGCTCCAAGGAGGGCCTCTTCGACGCAGTGATGGCCGAGGGGGTCGACCCGGCGGCGGTCGTGGCCCAGGTCACCACCCAGCCCCGGGAGGACTGGGGCGTGACGGTGGTGAGGGTGATGGAACGCATCTGGACCTCCCCCGCCGCACCAGCCCTGAGGGCTCTCATCCGACGTGCCCTGTCCGACTCACGCTCCCCCCTGCGCCCATGGGTCACCAGGACCATCCTCGCCCCGATGGCGCGGCAGCTCGACCTGCCGGAACCCGAGGCGAGTCGCCGGGCCGCCCTCGTCGGCAGTCACCTCATCGGGATGATCGTGGCGCGACACCTCGTCGGCGTCGAACCGCTGGCCCGGCTCAGCTCCGAGGAGGTCGTCGACCTCCTCGGCCCGGTGATCCAACGCAGCCTCACCGGCGAGCACTAAGAGGGTGCGCGGATAGGCGCATCCACTGCGGTCGCCCCGGTGAACCCCCTGGCCGCGTTGTCCTCCTCGAACGCACAATCCAGTGCGCTCCTCGTCGTCCGCCTCGCCAGAAGGCCACCGTGACGATCCTCGTGACGATCCCCCTATCCGCGCACCCTCTAACCGGCCCGGGGACCAGTTCGGACTGCGCCATCAGGCACGGTCCCGGTTACGATCATGCAGGGATGATCCCACTGCACGACGCTAGGGTGAAGCCCAGCCGCCCATCCGATCTGGAGGAAACATGTTCCAAAGCGCCGAGGAACTCCTGACCTACGTCAAGGAGGAGGGCATCGAGACCATCGACTGCCGGTTCTGTGATCTGCCCGGCGTGATGCAGCACTTCACCGTTCCCGCGGGATCCTTCGGGCCCGAGGTGTTCACCGAGGGTCTGAGCTTCGACGGCTCCTCCATCGCCGGTTTCCAGAAGATCCACGAGTCGGACATGGCGCTGCTGCCCGACCCCACCACAGCCTTCGTGGACCCGTTCCGGCGCTCGCGGACCCTCAACCTCAACTTCTTCGTCCACGATCCGCTGACGAAGGAGCCCTACAGCCGCGACCCGCGCAACATCGCCCGCAAGGCCGAGGCCTACCTGACCTCCACGGGCATCGCCGACACGGCCTTCTTCGCGCCCGAGGCGGAGTTCTACGTGTTCGACGACATCCGCTTCGACACCACCTCGAACTCGTCCTACTACCACATCGACTCCGAGGCCGGGGCCTGGAACACGGGCCGCGTCGAGGACGGCGGCAATCGCGGCTACAAGGTGAAGTACAAGGGTGGTTACTTCCCGGTCGCCCCCGTCGACCACTTCGGTGACCTGCGTGACGACATCGTGCGCCACATGGAGGGCGCCGGCCTCGTCGTGGAGCGGGCCCACCACGAGGTCGGCACCGCCGGGCAGGCGGAGATCAACTGGCGCTTCGACACGATGTTGAAAGCCGCTGACGACGTCATGAAGTTCAAGTACCTCGTGAAGAACACCGCGTGGGAGGCGGGCAAGACCGCAACGTTCATGCCGAAGCCGATCTTCGGTGACAACGGCTCCGGGATGCACTGTCACTCCTCGCTGTGGAGTGGCGGCCAGCCGCTGTTCCACGACGAGAACGGCTATGCGGGGCTGTCCGACCTCGCCCGCTGGTACATCGGCGGGATCCTCCGGCACGCCCCCGCGGTGCTGGCCTTCACCAACCCCAGTGTGAACTCCTACCACCGGCTCGTCCCCGGTTTCGAGGCGCCCGTGAACCTCGTGTACTCGCAGCGCAACCGTTCGGCCTGCATCCGCATCCCGATCACCGGGTCGAACCCGAAGGCCAAACGCATCGAGTTCCGCTGCCCCGACCCCTCCAGCAACCCGTACCTGGCCTTCCCGGCGATCCTGCTGGCCGGACTCGACGGGGTGCAGAACCGGATCGAACCACCGGAGCCCATCGACAAGGACCTCTACGAGCTCCCGCCGGAGGAACACGCCCAGGTCCAGACGGTGCCGGGCGACCTCGGCTCCGTGCTCGACGCCCTGGAGGACGATCACGAGTTCCTGCTGGCCGGGGACGTGTTCACCCCTGATCTCATCGAGACCTGGATCGAGCTCAAACGGGCCGAGATCCGGGCCATCGCCATGCGCCCCCATCCTTACGAGTTCGAGCTCTACTACGCGCTGTGAGGTCACCGATGGCTGCCCACCTCACCCCGTCAGGGTCGCGACTGCAATAGTGTTCTTCCATGCGCACCCGTCTGCCACGAACCCTGATCCCTCTTCTTATCGTGATCCTGTGGTTCGCAGCAGCGGGCGTGGGAGGGCCCTACTTCGGTCGGGTGTCGGAGGTCGCGGAGAACGACGCCGCCGCGTTCCTCCCCGTCAGTGCCGAGGCAACGATCGTCGGGGAGAGGTACCGGGAGTTCGTCGGCGACGACCAGGTCCCGGCCTTCGTCGTCCTCCACGCGGATGAGGCCATCTCCCCCGAGCAGTTGGGGGCCCTCGCGGAGGCAGGAGAGGCGCTCGGTGAGGTGGAGGGTGTCGTCTCCGTCTCGCCTCCCATCCCTTCTCAGGACGGTCTGGCCGCCCAGGTCTTCGTCGGGATCGACAAGGACGCGGAGATCGGCGACTCCGTCGCCCTGCTCCGGACACAGCTGAAGGAGGGCCTCCCTGACGGGGTGAACTTCAACATCACGGGGCCCGCCGGCCTGTCCAGCGACCTCGCTGCCGCGTTCAGCGGCATCGACGGGCTGCTGCTCATCGTCACCCTCGCCGTCGTACTGGTGATCCTGCTGCTGGTCTACCGGGCCGTGCTCCTGCCCATCGTGGTGCTGCTCACCAGTGTCTTCGCCCTGGCCGTCGCCCTGTTGACCAACTGGTGGCTCGCGAAGTGGGGGCTGCTCACCATCACGGGGCAGACCCAGGGCATCCTCTTCATCCTCGTGATCGGCGCCGCCACGGACTACAGCCTGCTCTACACGGCCCGCTACCACGAGGAACTCAAACGCCACGAGGACCGGCTCGCCGCAACCCGCGCGGCCTGGAAGGGCACCCTCGAACCCATCCTGGCCTCGGGGGGCACCGTGATCGCGGGTCTGCTGTGCCTGCTGCTGAGCGACCTCGGCTCGAACCGTTCCCTCGGCCCCGTCGCCGCCATCGGCATCGCCTTCGCCATGCTCGCGGCTCTCACACTGCTCCCTGCCTTCGGTCTGCTGCTCGGCCGCAGGGCCTACTGGCCGAGGACGCCGAGGTACGGCGCCGAGTCCCAGGACGAGGGATCGCTGAAGGGGGGCTACGCCCGCATCGGCTCCTGGGTGGCCGCCCGCCCCCGTCGGGTCTGGCTGGCCTGCATCGCCCTGCTCGCCCTCGGCGCTGCCTTCTCCCCCACCCTCAAGGCCCAGGGCGTACCCGTGAGCGAGTTCGTGCTCGGCGCGTCGGATGCCCGCGAGGGCCAGGAACGACTGGCGCAGCACTTCCCCGCCGGATCCGGTTCCCCCGCCTACGTCCTGACCGGCCAGACGCAGCTCCAGGAGGTTGCGGACCTGCTGTTGGAGGCCCCGGGGATCGACTCGGTGGCCGTCATCTCGAAGGACTCGCCGTCGGGCAACGCCCCCGTCACGGCGGACGGGATCCAGCCCCTGGGGCCCCCGGGATCACCCGCCCCGACCCCGACCGTCATCGACGGGGAGGTCATGCTGCTGGCGACCATGACCGACGCCCCCGACAGTGACGCCGCGCTGGACACGATCCGTTCACTGCGGGACCTGCTCGCCGGGAAGGCCGAGATCGGCGGCGCATCGGCCGTCGACCTCGACACCCGGACGACGACGGAGCGGGACCGGGTCGTCATCATCGTGGTGGTACTCGTGGTGATCCTGCTCATCCTCATCGCGCTGCTCAGGTCGGTCCTCGCCCCGATCCTGCTGGTGGCGACCACCGCCCTCAGCTTCGCCACCGCCGTCGGGGTCTCGGCCCTCGTGTTCAACCACGTCCTCCACCTGCCGGGCGCCGACCCGTCGGTGCCGTTGTTCGGTTTCGTCTTCCTCGTGGCCCTGGGGATCGACTACAACATCTTCCTCATGACCCGGGTGCGGGAGGAGGCGCTGCAGCACGGCACCAGGGACGGCATCCTGAGGGGCCTGGCCGTCACCGGCGGGGTCATCACCTCCGCGGGCATCGTCCTGGCGGCGACCTTCGCGGCCCTCGCGGTGCTGCCCATCCTGTTCCTGCTGCAGATCGCCTTCATGGTGGCCTTCGGCGTCCTGCTCGACACCTTCCTCGTGCGCACCCTCCTGGTCCCCGCCCTGGGGCTGGACATCGGCGGCGCGATCTGGTGGCCGTCCCGGCTGGCGGCGGATCAGACCTCCGGGTCGTCGGGGTCGGCAGCGGAGTCGTAGACCTCGCGGTCCAGGATCCCGTGCCTGGTGGCGACCACCGCCGGCACCAGTGCCTGACCCGTGACGTTGAGGGCGGTGCGGGACATGTCGATGATCGAGTCGACGGCGATGAGCAGCCCCACCCCCTCCAGCGGCAGACCGAGGGTGGACAGGGTGAGGGTGAGCATCACCGTCGCGCCCGTCGTGCCCGCCGTCGCCGCGGAGCCCAGAACCGAGACCGCCACGATGAGCAGGTAGTGGGTGATGGTCAGTTCGACACCGTAGAACTGGGCGACGAAGATCGACGCGAGTGCCGGATAGACGGCCGCGCACCCGTCCATCTTGGTGGTCGCGCCGAGCGGCACCGCGAAGGCGGCGTAGCTGCGAGGCACCCCGAGGCCACGTTCCGTGACCCGCTCGGTGACGGGCATCACCCCCATGGAGGAGCGGGTCGCGAAACCGAGCGTGATGGCGGGCCAGATCTTCCGGTAGAACTGGGTGACGCCGAGCCCGTGGATCCGCAGGATCACCGGGTACACCACGAGCCACACCAGCAGCAGGCCGACGTGGAGGGCGACGACGAAGACCCCGAGGGAGGCCAGGGAGCGCCATCCATAGGAGACGACGGCGTTGCCGATGAGCGCGCCGGTGCCGATGGGTGCCAGCCGGATGACCCACCACAGCACCTTCTGGACGACGGCGAGCGCGGACTCGGTGAAGGCGACGAAGGTGTCCGCGGGCTTGCCGACCTTCAACGCGGCGATCCCGAGGGCGATGGCCACGACGAGGACCTGCAGGGCGTTGAAGCCGACGGTGGCACTCACCGCGTCACCCACGGTCTTGAGGTTGACCTCGAGGCCGAGGAAGTTGGTGGGGATGAGGCCGGTGAGGAAGGCCGTCCACGAGCCAACCCGGCTGGGCTCCGCCGCCGCATCGCCACTCACCCCAGCGGTCAGCCACGGGCTGGAGACGAGTCCAACGAGCAGACCGATGAGGACGGAGGCGAAGGCGGTGATGGCGAACCACACGAGGGTGGACACGGCGAGCCGGGCGGCGTTGGTCACCTCACGCAGCCGGGCGATGGAGGAGATGACGGCCGTGAGGATCAGCGGCACGACGAGCAGCTTGAGCAACCCGACGTAACTGGTTCCGATCTGGGACAAAGTGGCGGTCAGCCAGTTGGGCTGTTCGCCGTCAGGGCCCATGACAAAGGCAGCCCAGCCGAGGAGGGCGCCGACGACCAGGCCCAGCACGATCTGGGTGCTGAACCTGGCGAGCAGATGGGGACGGGTGGTGCTGGGAGCTGGTTGGGTCTGGGTTGAGGACATGGTGAACTCCTGGGAGGCGATGACATGGGAATGGGCACGACACCGACCCGGGCGGGTCGTCGTGACGGGGACCTGGAGCAGGGGCTCAACAGGTGCAGCTCGCCTGCAGACGCAGATCAACCCAGACGCGGGTGACCAGGAGCAGCTGCATGACGGCCACGGTACCGTCCGACCGTGGCCTCGCCAAATCCTCGGGTCAGGAGACGGGGAGGTGCAGCTCCGCGGGCACCTGCTCGATGATCCCGACCTCCCTGAGGAACTCGGCCATCCCGGCCAGCTCCTGCGGGTCCACGTCGAGGTTCACCTCCCCATTCTCGGACCACAGCTCGATGGTGGCCGCAAGGACCCGCTCGGCCACGGCCCGCTGCTCCGGGCCGCTCAGGGTGGGGACATGCTGCTCCGTCGCCACGAGCCCCTTCGTCGGGTCGGCGAGGATCTCTCGTTCCGCCTCCGCCACGGCCCGGGAGATCGCCCCCAGCACGCCGGCGTCGAGCCGTCCCGTCATCGTCATGAGCCCGGGGCCGACCAGGCGGGGACGGGCGGGATCCACGACGGTGAGCACGTGGGCCCCAACCCCGGCCGCCTCCAACTGCACGGCCTCGTTGCTGAGGAAACCGACGACGGCGTCGACCTGGCCCGAGCTCAACGCGGCGACCTGGGTCCATCCGATCTCGACGATCTCCACGTCGTCGACGGTCAGTCCAGCCTCTGCCAGGGCGGCCAGGGCCGTGAACCAGGATGAGCCGTACCGCCCCGGCACCCCCAGCCGTCGCCCGGCCAGATCGGCAAGTGCATGGACCTTGGGTCCGCCCAGCACACAGCCGGGGTAGGTGGTGTAGCAGGTGGCGAAGGCCCTGAGCCCGGCCATGCCCCCGGCGGCCGCGACGACGGCCTCGTCGCAGGAGGCCAGGACAACCTGTTCCTCACCCGCTTCCAGCGCGGTGAACAGGCCCTCCTGAGGCCCGTGGTGGCGCAGCTCGACGTCGAGCCCGTGCTTGGCGAACAGCCCGGCAGCCACGGCGTGGTAGAACGCGCAGAACTGCACATTCGGGATGTAGGTGAGACCGATGACGGTCCTCGCGGTCGGCCGGGAACACCCCATGACCGCAGCACTGGCCACGGCGGAGCCCACCAGCAGGGCGCGACGGCTGAGTCCTGTCCTCATGACGTGATTCCTTCCACTCGACGGGCACTGGATCGTTCCGCGAACGGCAGCAGAGCGGCAAGGCCTGCTGCGGCGAGGGCGATGAGGACGACGACGGCGAAGACCCCCGTCGTGTCGGCCGCCTCACGTGCGATGGTCAGCAGGGTGCCCAGCCCCTGCCCACCCATGACGAACTCACCCACGATTGCTCCCGTCATGGACAGCACCACCCCGCCCCGCACCCCGGCCAGGACAGCAGGAGCCGCGATGGGAGCCTCCACGTGGCGGAGCCGCTGCCAGCCGTTCGCCCCGTCCAGCCAGGCGTGCTCGATGACCCTCATGTCGAGGGCCCGCAGACCGACGATCGTGGTGGTGACCATGGGGAAGAAGGCGATCACGGCACTGAGCAGGGCGATGGGCACCGTCCCGTAGCCCACCCACATGACGAGCAGCGGCGCCACCGCCACGAGCGGCACCGTCTGGGAGAAGGCGATGAACGGCTCCGCAACGGCCGCGAGGAGACGCGAATGCGCGACCGCGTATCCAAGCGGCAGGGCGACGACGAGGGCCACGGCCGAACCCAGCACGGCGGCCCCCACCGTGGGGGCGAGGTAACGCCAGGCGATCCCGGATCCCACCCAGTGGAGGATCCGCTCCCCCACGGCGACGGGATCGGCGACGACATTGCCGGGGGCGAGATCGGCGGCCAGTCGCCAGCCGACGAGCAGGACGGCGAGAGCGATGAGGGGAGGAAGCCACCGGGCGGTTCGGCTGAGCGGCCTGGTCCTGGCCGGATAGGCCGACCAGAGACCGGCGCGGGCCATGACCCGCGCCGGTTGTTTGCGTTCACGAAGCACGAAACCCCGGTCCTTTCCTCAGGATCCGGGGTGCCACATGCGGGGCACACCCGTGGCACGGGCGGCACCGACGACGCAGCCTCTCATCCAGACTTTGACTGTCGGCTCTGGATTTCCACCAGATCGGCCGTCGGGCCTCGTCCCCGTGGCGAGAGATTCTCGCCTGAGGAGGTGGCCCTCGGGTTCGCGGGCTGTCACCGCCGGTTCGGACTTCCACCGACCCCGGATGCGTCGTGTCCGAGTCTAGCGCACCGTCATCGGCCGCCACCCCAGAACACCTCGTCCACCACGCGGGACGCCAACCGCATCACCCGCCTTGTGTCATCGACAAGCCTCGAATGCTCAGTGGGCGGGTACCCAAGCAGGCCGGCGACGGCGGCGAGTTCCCGGTAGTCCACGGGGAGGGCGTCACTCGGGCGACCACGGGTCAGCATGACGGCGTTGCGGAGTCGGCTGACGTGGAGCCAGGCCTCACGCAGGGTCCTCCCCTGCTCCGCCGTCAGCACCCCCACCCGGCAAGCTGCGTCGAGGGCAGCCAGGGTGGCGGGGGTGCGCAGCTCCCCGTGGGCGGCGGCATGGTCGAGCTGCAGGAGCTGGACGGTCCACTCCACATCGGCCAGCCCGCCGGGACCGAGCTTGAGGTGCCGGGCGCGATCCAGGTTCCGGGGGATCCGCTCCCGTTCCATCCGCGACTTCAGCCTGCGGATCTCCGCGCGTTGCGACGCGGCCAGGCCTCCCGGGGGATGACGGAGCGGCTCGACGCCGTCGAGGACCTGCTGGGCGAGTCCCAGTTCTCCCGCGACGGGCCGTCCCCTGAGCAGGGCCTGCGCCTCCCATGTGCTCACCCATCGTTCGTAGTAGGTGAGGTAGGAGGAGACGGTCCGCACCAGCGGTCCCCCCTTGCCCTCCGGGCGCAGGTCGGGGTCGATGACGAATGCGGGATCGGGGCCGGGACGGCCGACGATGTCGCAGGCGGACCGCACCAGCCGGGTGGCCGCGTCGATCCCCGACGCATCGACGTCGTCGGGGATGACGAACATGGCATCGCCGTCGGAGGAGTAGCCGAGCTCTCCCCCGCCCCAGCGTCCCATCCCGATCACCCCGACCTCGGGTGCCTGGATCTCGGCCCGGGCGAGTTGGAGTCCGGCCTCGAGGGTGGCCTCCGCGAGATCCGACAGGGCCCGGCCGACCGTCTCGACCTCGGCCGTGCCGAGCACGTCGGCGAGGGCGATCCGGCAGAGTTCGGAGCGACGCAGGGCGCGCATGGAGGCGATGGCAACGTCCCGGTCGGCGGCCCGGCCGATCGCGCCGGACATGACGCGGAGCAGCTGGTCGCGGGGACGCGGCACGAGGTCGTCGGTGCTGGCGAGCATCTGCACCATCTCGGGGGCGCGCATGAGGAGGGTGACGACGTAGCGACTCGATGAGGCGATGTGGGCGAGACGTTGGGCCATCCAGCCCTCGTCCCTGAGGGCACGCAGGTACCAGGAGGTGGCGCCGAGGGCGTCGGAGAGCTGGCGGAAGGCGAGCAGCCCGAAGTCGGGGTTGGGTCCCTCCGCGAACCATCCCAGCATGACGGGCATGAGCTGCCGTTGGATCTCCACGGCACGGGAGGTGCCGTTGGTGAGGGCCTGGATGTGTCCGAGCGCGGAACGGGGATCCGTGAAGCCGAGGGCCTTGAGCCGATCCTGCGCCGCGGTCGTCGACAGACGCAGTTCCTCGGACGGGATGGCGCTCACGGCATCGAGCAGGGGGGAGAAGAAGATGCGGCGTTGGAGTCGTTCAACGGATCGCACCGACGACCGCCAGGCGGCCTGCACCTCGTCGGTGCTGCGCCCCAGGCTGCGGGCGAGGTGGCTCCATCCGGTCTCGTCGTTCGGCACGAGGTGGGTGCGGCGCAGCCGCCGCAGCTGGACGCGGTGTTCCAGGACGCGTTGAATCCGGTAGGCCTCGGCCATGGCTCGTCCGTCGTCGCGCCCGATGTAGCCGTGATCGACGAGGGCCCGCAACGCGTCGAACGTTCCCCTCACCCGCAGTCGGTCGTCGCCACGGCCGTGGACGAGTTGGAGCAGCTGGGTGGTGAACTCGGTGTCCCGCAACCCGCCGACGTCGAGTTTGATCTCGCGGCCCTTCTCCTTCGCCGGGATGAGGGAGATGACCCGCTGCCGCATCGCCCTGGCCTCGGCGAGGAAGCCGTCGCGTTCCGCCGCCTGCCACACCAGGGGTGCGACGAGGTCGCAGAAGGCCTGCCCCAGTTCCCGGTCCCCTGCCGCGGGGCGGGCCTTGAGGAGGGCCTGGAACTCCCAGTTCCTCGCCCAGGTGCGGTAGTAGGCGCCGCAGGAGGAGAGGGTGCGGACGAGGGGGCCGGCCTTGCCCTCCGGCCGCAGTGCCGCGTCGACCTGCCAGATGGTGCCCTCAGCGGTGTGGGCGGAGCAGATCCGGGCCAGGGCGGCGGCCAGCTGCGCGCCGATCCGCATCGCCTCGTCGGGGTTGACCCCCTCGGCGGGTTCGGCCACGTGGATGACGTCCACGTCGGAGACGTAGTTGAGTTCCCCCGCCCCCGCCTTGCCCATCGCCAGGATGGCGAGCCGGACCTGCTCGTGTCCGGGGGTCTCGTGCCGGGCGCATTCGAGGGCGCACTCCAGCACCGCATCGGCCAGGTGGGTCAGCTCGGCGGCGACCTCGTCGACGATGTCCTCCGGCGCGGGATGGGTGAGGTCCAGGGCGGCGATGCGGGTCAGGGCGGCCAGGTAGCCGCGGCGCAGGCCATCCGGGTCGGGGGTTCCGTCCGGGCGGCGCATCCGGGCGCGAAGTTCCGGCAGCCACGCCTCGCCGCGCACCTGGGGGGCCGTGGCGAGGGCCTCCAGCTCCTCCGGACGGCGCGCGAGGAAGCGGGCCAGGATGGAGGAGGCCCCCACCACCCGCAACACCCGGTCGAGCCAGCCCGGTTCAGCGACCATGTGGTCGATGAGGTCGGGACGGGCATCGTCGATGCGGGTGAGCGCGTCCAGCGCGTGGTCCCGATCCGCCGCGACCTCGAAGGCGGCCAGGTCGACGGGAGGAGCCGCGCCGCGGCGGGAGGCCCATTCCTGCCACACCCGGGCGGCGGCGCTCGGCGTCTCGAACCCCCGCCGGGCGAAGTCACCGACGGTACTGGTCACCCTGCTCACGGGGCCCAGCCTATCCGGGGGCGCCCCTGAGCTGGCGCTGCCGGGATCTCCTATCCTGAGGACATGTTCCGCCCGGACCCGCGCGTCGTGACCGCCCTCGAGGACCTTGCCCGAGCCCTCCCGGAGGACGCGGCCACCGAGGTGGAGGCCGCTATCCGTTGCGCACTCGCCGCCAAGCGGCCAGACCTCACCGACGTTCTGCTGGTGGCAGCCCGTCACGAGCCCCGACTCGGGGCGCCGCTGCTGGGTGCCGCCTGTCGTGCCGTCGCGGCCCGGCTGGCCACGCTCCACCCGGGCGGCACCGTCGAGCTGCGGGTGCCGCCGTTCACGGCCGTCCAACTCGGTTTCGGGGACGGCCCCCGCCACACGCGGGGGACGCCACCCAACGTCGTGGAGCTGGATGCGACGACCCTGCTCGACCTCACCGTCGGCCGGACCACCTGGGAGGCGGCGAGGCCCAATGCCTCGGGCGTCCACACCCATCGGCTGGCCGAGGTGTTCCCCCTCCCGGTTCCCTCGGTCACAGCACCGTGATGTGCCGCTCGACCTCCCACGGTGTCACCTGCTGCCGGTAGGCCTCGAACTCGGCCCGCTTGTTGCGCATGAAGTACTCGAAGACGTGCTCCCCCAGGGTCTCGGCCGCGAGTTCGGAGTTCTCCATGAGCCGCAGGGCGGAGTCGAGACTGCGCGGGAGCGCCTCGATGCCGAGGGCCCTGAGCTCCCGCTCCGAGAGCCCCCACACCGCGTCCTCGGTCTCCTCCTGCAGCGGGTACTCGTTCTCGATGCCCGCGAGTCCCGCGTTCAGCAGGAGGGCGAAGGTGAGATACGGGTTGCAGGCCGAGTCCGCCGCCCGGTACTCCACCCGGGCCGAGCTGACCTTGCCCGGCGAGAACTGCGGGATCCGGATCAGCGCCGACCGGTTGGATCTGCCCCAGCAGGCGTGGGTGGGTGCCTCCGAGCCGTGCATGAGTCGTTTGTAGGAGTTCACCCACTGGTTGGTGACCGCGGTGATCTCCGGGGCGTGGTGCAGCAGCCCCGCGACGAACTGTCGGGCCGTTCGCGACAACCGGTACTCGTCGGCGCCGTCGTGGAAGACGTTGGTGTCGCCCTCGAACAACGACATGTGGGTGTGCATCCCCGACCCCGGGTGCTGGGAGAACGGCTTCGGCATGAACGTCGCGTGGATGCCCTGCGACACCGCGACCTCACGGATGACGACACGGAACGTCATGATGTGATCGGCCATGGTGAGGGCGTCGGCGTGGCGGAGGTCGATCTCGTGCTGGCCCGGCGCCGCCTCGTGGTGGCTGAACTCGACGGGAATGCCCATCGCCTCCAGCATCGTGATCGCGTCCCGCCGGAAATCGGTGCCGTCGCCCATCGTGGTGTGGTCGAAGTAGCCACCGTCGTCGAGGGGCACCGGGGGGTTGAGCTGGCTGAGGAGGAAGAACTCGATCTCGGGGTGGACGTGGAACGTGAACCCCATGTCGGCGGCCTTGCGCAGCGCTCGCTTCAGGACGTAGCGAGGGTCGGCGAAACTCGGCGACCCGTCGGGGAGCTGGATGTCGCACAGCATCCTCGCCGTGCCCTGCTCCGCCTGGCGCCACGGCAGCAGCTGGAAGGTCGACGGGTCCGGGTGCGCCACCATGTCCGACTCGTAGACCCGCGCGAACCCCTCGATCGCGGAACCGTCGAAGCCGACGCCCTCCGCGATGGCCCCCTCCACCTCCGCCGGGGCGATCGCCACGGATTTCAACGACCCCAGCACGTCGGTGAACCAGAGCCTGACGAACCTGATGTCCCGCTCCTCCATCTGACGCAGGACGTACTCCGTTTGCCTGTCCATGTGCCCAGTCTGCCCCAGAACCCTCCCGCGGAGAGCGGGCGGCCCCTGTCAGCCGCATAATGGTCGGCATGGCAGAACCCGGATGGTACCCGGACCCGGAGGGCTCCGACGAGCCCCGTTACTGGGACGGGCAGCAGTGGACGGACCGCAGTGAAGGCCGCCCGGACACCCAGAAACCGCTGTGGCCGCTCATCTCCGGGATCCTCATCGCGACCGTCATCGTCGCCGCGATGGTGTGGCAGCCGTGGCGGAACAGTTCCTCCGCCCTGCCCACGGACACGAACTCCGCCATGCCTTCTGGGGATCAGTGGGATGAGCTCGAACCCTCCGAGACCCCCACGTCACCGCAGCCGACCGACGGGCTGGGACGCCCGGTGGCGTGCCCCATCGTCGAGAGCGACGACCTGCTCCCCCAGGGCGAGTGGTACGTCTCGAAGGGCATGAAGTACCGGGGCGTGCCGGGCTGGTCGTCGCGGGGATCCTGGTCCATCGACTTCGCCTCGGAGCGTTCCGGACAGACCGACCGCGTGACCGGCAGCTGGGTGGCGGTCACAGCCATCGGTCAGATCTCCAAGGAGAACTTCTCCAACGATGCGCGGACCGCGGCCCAACAGCTCGTCTCCTGCCTCTCGACCTCCTACTACTACAGCACCCTCAGCCGCGTCGAGACGTTGGAGGACCGGGAACACGTCACGAAGGACGGCGTGACCGGCTGGCTGATCCGGGCCAACTTCTGGAACGAACCCGGGACGCAGGAGGTGAGCGGGGACGAGGTCGTGGTGCTCATGCTCGATGACGGCAACGAGGGCCACTTCACCCTCTTCCACACCCAGGCCCCCATCGAGGACCCCGCCCGCAAGGAGAAGGTCGCCGCCTGCCTCGACTCCTTGCAGCGCTCCTGAGCGCCATCCCCTTGCCGATCCACGCCACCGCGTACCCTCTACGGGAACGTGGACCCTGACATCGCGGGGACCGCTTGGAGACGATGGAGGTCAGATGATTGACGTGCTCGCCCTGGACGTGGGACAGACGGGGGTGCGTTCCCTGCTCACGGTGGCGGATTCGACGCGTCCCGGAGCCGAACTGCCGGGCATCGTCGCGACGCAGCCGCTGCTCCCGCAGGTCGCGGCACACATCGCCACCCTCGCCGACGGAGAATCGATCGCGGCCGTCTCGATCGGGGCCTCGGGCCTCGGGGCGGCCGACTCCGCGCGCACCCTGGCCGATCTGCTGCCGGGGCGGGTCCGTTCGGTCCACATCGCCCACGACTCGGTGACCAGCTATCTCGGCGCCCTCGGCGACGTCTCCGGTGCCGTGGTGGCCGCCGGCACGGGGGCCGTCACGTTGGCCGCGGGGCCTGGTGGGGTGCGACGCGTCGACGGCTGGGGCCATCTGCTCGGCGACGAGGGTGCGGGGTTCTGGATCGGTCGTGAGGCCTTGTCGGCGGTGCTCCGCGCCTGGGATGGCCGTGGGCCCGCCACCTCCCTCAGCGATGTCGCCGAGAGGGAGTTCGGGGACCTCGACGGCCTGTACCTCACCATCCAGGCCGCACCGGATCGGGTGTCCAGGATCGCCGCCTGGGGACGGCACGTCGCCGAGCACGCCGCGACCGACCCGGTCAGCGCCGACATCTCCCACCGCGCGGGGGCGAGACTCGCGGAGTCCGTGGCGGCGGGACTGCGCGCCGTCGGTGCGGACGCCGTGGCCAGCCGCGTCGGCAACGTCTTCAGAAACCCCGTCATCGCCGAGAGCTTCACCACCGAGATGCAGCGTCTCGTTCCCGGGATCGACCTCCGGGAGCCCCTCGGCGACGGCCTCGCCGGGGCCGCCCTCCTGCCCGGTCTCGGTGCTGCCTCGGCGCTGGCGGAGGTCGTCGACCACTACACTGTGGCGGCGTGAACCCCGTTGCACCACATCCCGTGTCCCCCAGGCTCGACGTCCCGGCACACATCGCGCGTCCCCCCTATGTGGGCAGGAAGTCCCCGGAGCGTTACCGGGGTGACGATGTCCAGACTCCCGAGGTCATCGAGGCGATGCGGGAGGCCGGGGCCATCGCCTGCGAGGCCATGCACGAGGCGGGGAAGGCCGTCGCGCCCGGCGTCACGACCGATCAGCTGGACCGCATCGTCCACGAATACATCCTCGACCACGGCGCCTACCCGTCGACGCTGGGCTACCGGGGCTTCCCGAAGTCCTGCTGCACGTCGGTCAACGAGGTGATCTGTCACGGCATCCCCGATGCGCGCCCCCTCGAGGATGGCGACATCGTCAAGATCGACGTGACCGCCTACAAGAACGGGGTGCACGGGGACAACTGCCACACCTTCCTCTGCGGGGAGGTGGACGAGGCGTCGCGGCTGCTGACGGAGCGGACCCAGGAGGCGATGAACCGGGCCATCCGGGCGGTGAAGCCGGGACGCACCACCTCGGTCATCGGCACCGTCATCGAGTCCTACGCGAAACGGTTCGGTTACGGCGTGGTGCGGGACTACACGGGGCACGGTGTGCACACCGTGTTCCACTCCGGCCTGGTGATCCTCCACTACGACGAGCCCCGCTACGAGACCCTGCTGCGGCCGGGGATGACGTTCACCATCGAACCGATGCTCACCCTGGGCCAGCAGGACTCCGAGGTGTGGGACGACGGGTGGACCGTGGTGACCCTGGATCGTTCCCGCTGCGCCCAGTTCGAGCAGACCATCGTCGTCACCGACTCCGGGGCGGAGATCATCACCGCCCCCCGGACCTGATCGGGCCTCAGGAATCCCCCGACGGGCGGGCGCGCCGCCCCATCCCGTCGCGGCTGTCCTGGGGCGCGCGGAGGGGGCGGAACAGGATCCGCTCCTCCCATTCGATGTCCGGGTGCCAGTCCCGGAGAAACGCCCGGTTCACCCCGGCCTGGACCACCATGTGTACGGGCACGGTGTAGGGCGAGTGCTCCGTCCGGAGCTCCCGGACGAGGGCGCCGTCGATGCTCCACCGCACCGCGTCGGGAAGGACCTCGACCCGGTAGCGGTGCCACTGCGAGACGTCGACGGGGATCACCTCCGGATCATGGGCGGGACGGCTGGTGTCGGGGTCGGCCCAGTGGAGGTTCGTCATCGTCCGGCCGGATCCGACCCGACCCTCCATGAGGTTGATCTCACCGACGGGCCACTCCTCGTCCGACTCGGGCCACAGCATGGCCACCATCTCGACGCGATCGGTCGCCGGCGCCTTGAGCTCCATCTCCCAGAGCCCGAATGCGGGCGCGTTGTGCAGCCCCGCCCAGGACGGGCACAGCAGGGCGTGGTGGAGGGCCGTCTCATGATCGACCCCGGCCTCACGGTGCAGATCGTAGGCGGCACGGTCGAGCCGCAGCCGCAGCTCGAAGGTCCGTCCGTCCCCGAGCAGGCGGGTCATGTCCGGGCTGTAGCGCCCGAGGGTCCCGAACTCGGGCCGCTGGACGGACCAGCCGCCGTAGGTCCGGTACGCCATCAGCTCCGGGCGGGGGTATCGAGAGGTGGGCATGCGTCATCATGCCTCAGAAGGTGGGCCGCTCCGAGGCAGGCGGACCGGGAAACGACGATGGGACGACAACGACTCCTTCACCCCGCCCCCACCCACACCCGCCAACGACACACCGTTTGGAAACGGCGTCTTATCCTTGTCGGGGTGAGGATCAGGTACTTCGCTCAGGATCCGGTGGTTGCGTCGTCGGAACAGCTTTCGGACGGCTACGTCACGGAGGTGACGAGTGTCTCGTCGTGTGTGCTGGATGGCCGCGCGTGTGTGGTGACGATGAATCTGGCGGGGCGGATCCGGGTGCTGGATCCGGTCAGTGGTGTGGACGTGCGGGAGCCGCTGGGGTCGACGGCTCATGAATCGACGTACTGGGCTCAGGACTGGTCCAGTTTTCTGGAGTGCGTGGTCATCGACGGTGATCCGCACGTCGTGGTGAGTGCGTTCTTCGGGGATGTCGAGTGCTGGAATCTGCGGACCGGGCAGCAACGCTGTGACGCGCCGGACCGGGTGCGGAAGGAGCCCGGGGTCTGGCTGCAATCCCTGCTGGTGCGGCCCGCGACGGAGGGTCGTTGGCAGGTGGCCTTCGCGACGGACGACGGTTGGGTCCATGTCATCGACCCATTGACCGGGCGGGCGGTGAAACCGTCGGCGGAGTCCCCCGTGACGGGGCTGGAGGAGATCGCCCTTGTGCCCGGGGAGAAGGAGCTGCTGGCTGCTGTGACGTGGCGCGGTGAGGTCGTCGCATGGGAGGCCGAGACGATGTCCTTGGTGGAGACTGAGGTGGTGCCCCTCGGTTTTGATGTCGAGCAGGTGCTGGGTTTCGTTGGTGACGGTGGAGCCCCGTGCCTGGCCGCGGCGTGCAGCGGTGGACGTCTGGAGCGTCGGAGTCTGCTCACCGGTGAGGCGTTGGAGGCATGGGAGGCGTCCGGATTCTTCGTTCTCGCGGAGGCTGATGGGTTCGGTTCGGTCGCGGTGGTGATGGATGACGGCCGGTTCCAGGCGCGTCGGTTGTCCGACGGGGAGGTTCTGCTCAGTGTGGATCCTCCGGCAGCTGACCTGTGGCGGGTCCTGCCGTGCACGAACGCCGAGGGTGCCCGGAGGTGGGTCTGCCTCTTCGACCGAGAGCTCCATGTCCTCGACCTGACGAGCGGCCGCTGGTTCGACCCGGTCAGCATCAGCTACCCGGTTCAGGGTAAGGAGGAGGACGAGGTCCACGACATGGGTGCGGTGCCCGGGGGAGGCGTGGCGTTGGGCCTGGTCAACGGCTGGGCCATGGTCGACCTCGACTGAAGGTCTCTCCGCGGGCCGAGCCATCCGGGTGGCCTTCTCTCCGCTGGTCGAGCCGAGGCCGCAGGCCTCGTGTCGAGACCACCGCAACCATCCCAGCGAACCCTCACCGGGTCTCGACACGGCCCCTCCACTACGTTCCGGGGACCGGCTCGACCAACAGAAACCGAGGGAAAAGTTCTCCCCAACCCCTTGCACTAGAACGCTCATTCGATTACAATGGGGTCATGAACCCACTCCCCGCCACCCTCACCGAGGCCTACTTGGCCATCCACGAGGCCGACGCCCACGCCCGGGCGGCGGAGGTGGCCCTCATCATCGGCATCGCGAAAGCAGCCGAACTCTATGAGGTCGACGATGCTGCGGTGACGGAGGCTGTCGAAGGGTTCCTCGAGCCCGGCGGGGACGGTACCCCATCGGTGGGTGAATTCCTCGCCCACGAACTCGGCTGAATCCTGCAGATCTCCCCCGAAGCGGCCTTGGAGAAGATCGGGACGGTGCGGGAGGGTGCGCGGATAGGGGGATCGTTGCGAGGATCGGCACGGTGCCCTCATGGCAAGGCGGACAACGAAGAGCGCACTGGATCGTGCGTTCGAGGAGGTCCGCAGCCAGGGGGTCACCGGGGCGACCGCAGTAGATTCGCCTATCCGCGCGCCCTCTAAGTCACATCGGGCAAAGACCTTCGGCGGCTGGACACTCACCCGACCAGCACCCGGCTGGTTCCACTGGCGCTCCCCCGCAGGGTTCGAGTATCTCGTCCACACCACCGGCGGCACCATCTGCCTCTCCACTCCGAAACCAGAACCAAGACCGGAAGAGCCACCCCCGCCCTGGCTCGACCCACCAGAACCCCCGGAGACCAGACCAGTCGAGTCCGAGGCCTGGGAATGGGTCCAATACGCCCTCCACTGAACACCTCTGCTCCACCCAGCCCCCACTGGTCGAACTGAGGGGACTCCGCTCCTCCCGCTGGTCGAGCCGGGACCCGAAACGAAGTGAAGGGACCCGTGTCGAGACCCGGTGAGAGTCCGCAGGAACCCTTGCGGAGGTCTCGACACGGAAGGCTCGCGATGCTCGCGGTCCGGCTCCACCAGCGGAGAAACGATTCAGGTCTACGCAACTGCCCAGACCACCACGGCACAGCAGCTGGCTGGCCTCACCCAGCGACAGATCCCGGTCCCCACCTCCATCGCCCATGCACCGCCGAGGGCCTCGATCTGGGGCCTCTCGGGGCCTGCGACTCAGAATGTTCTGGAACATTTCGAGACGATTCACAACATCGGCAAACTGCGTTGCCAAAACGGATATCTGACCCCTAACGAACGCCTGTGCCTTCCGTCGTGGGGACGAGTCGGCCTGTAAGCCGGATTCTGTTGTCGATGACCATCCATCTGAGGCCCGCCGTTGCCGACGGGCTCGTGCAACCTACCCGGGCGCCTCGCGCGAGCAGCGCTCCAACGGCGTCCGCGGCCGGCGGACCGGCCTTCTTGGTCTTGCTCCGGGTGGGGTTTACCGAGCCGTCCCAGTCACCTGGGACGCTGGTGGTCTCTTACACCACCGTTTCACCCTTACCCGGCCTGAGCCGGGCGGTCTGTTCTCTGTGGCACTGTCCCGCGGGTCACCCCGGGTGGGCGTTACCCACCACCCTGCTCTGCGGAGTCCGGACTTTCCTCAGCCCGGTTGCCCGGGCCGCGGTCATCCGGCCGACTCGTCCACGACCGAGTCTATCGCGTGTCCGCAGGGTCAGTTCGGGTGGGAGAACTGGATCTCGCCGTCGCGCAGGTCAACCTTGTCGAGCCGCACCCGCAGCTCGGTCCCCGGCTTGCGCCCCTTGGCGGGCAATCGGGCCTCGACGGCGGGGTCCGCGATCTGGAAGGTGCCGAGTCCGGTTCTCGGGCTGACATCGGTCAGCACCGCATTGAAGACCCGACCCACGAGGGGTTGCAGCACCAGGGCCTCGGCCAGGTCGACGACCCCACGTTCCCACGCCTTGGCGCGGCGACCACTGACTGCCATCAGTTCCGGAACCTCCGGGAGCGCCTCCTTCACCCAGTCGGGGATCGGCTCACCCTGGGAGAGACAGACACAGATCTCGGAGCTGAACCGATCCACGAGACGGCGCAGCGGGGCCGTGACGTGGGTGTACTCCGTGGCCAGGGCGGCGTGACCGAGATACCCGTCGGGCAGCTCACCGTCGAAGGCCTGGTAGCCGGCTCCCCGGAACAGCGAGGTGCAGCGCACCATCACGGCCAGTTGCCGCGGATCGGCGGGATCGAGACCGCGCACGAACTGCGGGTAGTCCATCTCCTCGGGCCACGGCACGCCGAGGGTCCGCGCGGTGATGCGCAACCGGTCGATCTCACGCTCCCCCGCCGTCGGGAGGGTGCGCAGGATCCCGACCCGGGCCCCGAGCATGAGGTCGGCGGCGGCCATGCCCGTCATCAGGGAGATCTGGGCGTTGAAATCCTCCACCGGGGAGAGGGTCCGGAAGCGGGTGCTCCAGGTGTTTCCCTCGGCCACGATCTCCTGCTCCGGGAGGTTGAGGGAGATCCCGCCGCGTTCGGCCTCGAGCCGCAGCCTGAGCCTCCCCACCTCCGGCAGCAGCGCGACGCTGGGATGGGTCCGCCCCGCCGCGAGGTCCTGCGCCACCGACTCGTAGGACAGCTTCGCGCGGGACCGCACCATCGCCCTCGACACCTCGACGGCCGTCGCGGTGCCGTCGGCGGCCAGGTGGTGGGTCCACAGGATCGCGGGCCGCGGCCGGTCGTCGGCAAGGAGGGAGCCGGCGTTCTCCGCCAGGTCCGCCGGGTGGAGGGGCACCCGCGCCCCCGGCGCGTAGAGGGTCTCACCGCGGAGCCGCGCCTCGACGTCCAACGGGGAGCCCGGCTCCACCCAGGCGCCGACATCCGCGATGGCGTAGTGGACCCGGTACCCGTCCCCGCGCCGTTCGATGCACACCGCCTGGTCGAGGTCCTTCGACGAGGCGGGGTCGATCGTGACGAACTCGATGTCGGTGCGGTCCTCGTGGCCGGGGAATCCGGGCTGGTCGCGCCTCAGTCCCGCCGCCTGCTCCAACGCCTCGGCGGGGAACTCGGCCCGCACCTCCAGGGAACGCTGCAGCCGATGGATCCCCTCGACGAGTTCGTCCGGGACCTCGGTCAACCGCAGTCGACGGCTGGGCATCAGAGCCCCGAATCCGCGGTCCGGACCAGGATCCGGTCACATTCCACGCAACGCAGCACCTCGTTCGCCGGCGCCTTGCGGTAGGTGTCGAGATCGGCGACGTTGACCTGCAGCTGGCAGCCGCCACAGCGCCCCCGGTGCAGCTTCGCCGCCCCGAGTCCGCTGTGCTCCCGCAGCCTCTCGTAGAGGGAGAGCAGCGCCGCCGGGACCCGCTTCGCCTCCGCCCCGCGCTCCTCGGCCACCCCCTTCGCCTGGGCGCTCAACCTGCCGACCTCGGCATCGCGCGTCGCCACGTCCCCGCGGATCCGCTCCTCGAGGGCGGCCTTCCGCTGCGCCAGGTCGTCGCGCTCGGCCGTCGCCGCATCCAGCAGATCCATCACCTCGAGCTGGGCGTCCTCCAGCTCCTCGATGCGCTTGCGGATGCGCTCCACCTCCTGGGTCAGCCCACGCAGCACCTTCGGATCGGTGACGGAACCATCCGCAACCCGCTTCTCCTCGCGCTCGAGCCGGGCCCTGACCGGCACCAGGTCCGACTCGGCGCGTTTCAGGGCGACGGCGTGGTCGTCGACCCTCGTGGTCGCGCGGGTCAGGTCCTCGACGATGACCTGGCGTTGCTTCATCTGCTCCGCGATCCGTGCGTGCTGCGGCAGGGACCGCGCCGCGTGCTGGAGCCTGCCGTACTCGGCATCCAGATCGGCGAGAATGAGGAGGCGCTGCTGATCAGCGGGGTCGGCGAGCATGCTGGTCCTTCCAACGGATTTCAGCGCCAATCTACCGGGTCATTACACTCGGCAGCCATGAACGAGCAGGAGCTGACCGCGGACGAAGCCAAGGACCGCACCGACAACCGGAAATCCCCCTTCTCGGAGGCATTCAAGAAGTTCATCGTCGCCGACTGGGCCCCCTACAGCGACACCCCGCCTGAGCGGCTCCCCGCGGCCGACTGGACCGCCGCCCGCCAGGACAGGCTGCGGGAGGCGTTCCCCGGTGCGACCCTCGTCATCCCGGCCGGCCCCTACAAGGTGCGTTCCAACGACTGCGACTACCGCTTCCGCCCCCACTCCACCTTCGCGTGGGTGACCGGCCTCGGAGAGGACCGGGAGCCCGACGCGGTCGTCGTGGTGTCCCCGGAGGCGACGGTGCTGTACTTCCGGCCCCGCTGCCCCCGCACCGACGAGGAGTTCTACGCCTCCAGCCGCTACGGCGAGATGTGGGTCGGCCAGCGCGACTCCCTCGAGGAGATGTCGGCCCGCACCGGCCTGGAGTGCCGGGACATCCGTGATCTGGAGACCGACCTGCAGGGGGCGGCCGATCTCCTGGTGGTGCGGGAGTCCGACCCGGGCGTGACCGGGGTCGTCGACCGGCTGCGCGGCTCTGTCGCGGAACGCGACGACGAGCTGCTGCAGACCCTCTCGGAACTGCGTCTCATCAAGGATCAGTTCGAGATCGACGAGCTGCGCCGGGCCTGCGAGGCCACCCGCATCGGCTTCGAGGCCGTGGCGCGGGAGCTTCCCAACGCCGCTTCGAAGCCCCGCGGTGAACGGTGGGTCGAGGGCATCTTCGGGCTCCACGCGCGTCATCTGGGCAACGCCGTCGGCTACGACTCCATCGTCGCGGGAGGGGACAATGCCAACACCCTCCACTGGATCCGCAACGACGGCGACCTCGACTCGGGTGCCCTGCTCCTCATGGACGCCGGGGTGGAGGTGAACTCCCTCTACACCGCCGACGTCACCCGCACCATGCCGCTCAGCGGCCGGTTCTCCCCGGCCCAGCGGCGCGTCTACGAGGCCGTGCTGGCGGCCCAGACCGCGGGGATCGAGGCCTGCCGCGCCGGGAACGACTTCACCGCGACCCACCGGGCCGCCATCCGCGTCATCGCGGAGTTCCTCGCCGAACTCGGTGTGCTGCCGTGCAGCGTCGAGGAGTCCCTGTCCGAGGACGGCGGCCAGCACCGCCGCTGGATGGTCCACGGCACGTCGCACCACCTGGGCCTCGACGTCCACGACTGCGCCCACGCCAGGCGTGAGCTGTACCGGGACTCGACGCTGCAGGCCGGCATGGTCATCACGGTGGAGCCGGGGCTGTACTTCAAGTCGACGGACCTGCTGGTCCCCGAGGAGTACCGCGGTATCGGGGTCCGCATCGAGGACGACATCCTCATCACCGACGGGGATCCCGTGAACCTGTCCGCGGGTCTGCCCCGTCACCCCGACGACGTGGAGGCCTGGCTCGCCCGGCTCCAGTCCTGACCAGTCCGGGCGGCCACGGCCGGGCCGTCAGTCGTCGGCCTGGCCCCGCCTGGGACGCAGCACCCGATCCATGAACGTCGTCAACGCGTCGGCGACCTGCTGCGGGGCCGCCACGGGGACCTGGTGGGAGGCCTCCGGCACCACGACGAGGCTGGCTCCCGGCACGGTCTCGGCGACGAGCACCTGGTTGGCCATCGGGGTCGAGGAGTCACGCTCACCGGCGATGATGAGCAGCGGGCACATGATGTCGGCGAGATCGGCGCGCACGTCGTGCACCGCGAGGCAGCGGCACAGCTGCGCGTAGGAGTGGTCGTCCGCCTCCGCGAGCCCCTCCATGATCGTCGCCACCACCGACGGGTGGGTGGCTCGGTAGGAGGGGGTGAACCACCGCTGCGTCGTCTCGTCGATGAGGTGCTGGGTTCCCTCCGCCTCGACCCGGTCGGCCCGCTCCACCCAGCGAGAGGCCTCCCCGACGGTCGCGGCGGAGGCCACCACGGCCACGCCGGAGACGGCGTCGGCATGGTCCCGGGCCAAGTGCAGGGCCGTTGCGCCGCCCACGGAGAGACCGGCGAAGACCGCCGGGAGGTCGCCGACCTGCGCGCGGACCTTGCCGATCACGTCGACGATGGCGGAGGCGATCACGTCGAGCGTCGGCTCATCGGCGTCGTCCCAGACGGGGCTGAGCCCGTGCCCCGGGTAGTCGACGAAGACGATCCGAGCGCGATCCACCATGAGATCAGCCACCTTCGCCCATTGATGGGCGCAGTTCCCGCCCAGGCTGGGGGCCACCACGAGGATGCGGTCGGCGTCGGATGCGGGGTTGTACAGGTCCCAGGTCAGCTCCATGCCTGAACCATACCGAACCCCCGTCAACGCAGCCCGGCAGCCCTCTCCTCGGGGCGGGAGTCGAGCAGCTCCCTGGCGCGGGCGGCCACCTTGTGCTCGCACAGCACCTCGTATCCCGTGGCGACGACCTGCCGCATCGACTCGAAGTCACGTCTGCCGCCGCTCAAGCCGTAACTCAGCCCGCTCGACAACACCCCGAAGGTGATGCCGAGCGCCAGTCCCGCCGCCAGGATCCCGAGGAAATGCGTCTGGCTGTCGAGGAACAGGTGGAACATCACGGCGACGAGCAGCCCGGTGCCGATCCCGGAGAACACTCCCTGAGTGAGGACCCGACTCCAGGTGCGGCGCCCGACGACGCGTTCGACGGAGCGGAGGTTGGTGCCGACGATCATGAGGTTCTCCACCTCGAAATGGGAGTCCGCGAGGAAGTCGACGGCGGCCTGGGCCTCGTCGTAGGTCTCGTACTCGGCGACCTTCCGAGGGTAGTCCAGCTCAAAAAGACGACCGTGTTTCGCAGTGGGATTCATGCTGACTCCTGTTCGTGGCTGCCTTCGGCGGCCGCCACAAGTGTAGATTCACTCCCATGAGTGCCAAGGATCATGCGGTTTTCATCTCCCGGGTCATTGGCCTTCCCGTGGTGGACGCCGCCGGTGACCAGGTGGGGCGGGTCAAGGACGCCGTGTTCCACCTGCGGACCAACAACCGGCCGCCGCGGGTGCGGGGACTCGTGGTCGAGCTGTTCGCCCGGCAACGGATCTTCGTCCCGATGATCCGGGTCCACAACATCACCGTCAACCAGGTGGCGATCCTCGGCCAGGTCGACACCCGTCGCTTCACCAAACGGGACACCGAATGGCTCGTCGACGCGGACCTGTTCGACCGCCCGGTCCCGCGGGACGTCACCGCGCGCATCATGGACGTCTCCATGGTGCAGGTGCGCAACCGGGAGTGGGAGCTCCACCAGGTCGCCGTGACGCATCGCGCGAAGGTGAGCCGATTCGGTTTCGGCGGCAAACGGGTCACCGAGATCATCCACTGGAACCAGGTCCCCGACCTCGTCCTGTCGACGGGACGCACCCCCGCCCACCTGGTCGCCAAGTTCAGCGACATGAAACCAGCCGACATCGCGCAGGAGCTCCACGACCTCGACCCGGAACGCCTGGCCGCGGTCGTCGAGGCCCTCGACGACGAGACCCTCGCCGAGGCGATCGAGGAGTTGCCCGAGACCGAGCAGATCCAGCTCATCTCCAGCATGGACACCGAACGGGCCGCCGACGTGCTGGGCGAGATGGACC
Source organism: Arachnia propionica (assembly GCF_003932785.1). GTDB lineage: Bacteria > Actinomycetota > Actinomycetes > Propionibacteriales > Propionibacteriaceae > Arachnia > Arachnia propionica_B. The sequence continues at coordinate 115,235 of NZ_RQYT01000001.1, forward strand.
CCGACGACGCCGCCGACCTCATCAAGGACCTGCCGCAGGCCGTCGCCGAGGACCTGCTGGACCGCATGGAACCGGAGGAGGCCTCCGACGTGAGACGGCTCCTCGTCTACGAGGAGTTCACGGCGGGCGGCATGATGACCCCGGAGCCGGTGATCGTCGGGACCGACGCCACCGTCGCGGAGGCGCTGGCCCGGATCCGCGCCGAGGAGCTGACACCCGCGCTCGCATCGATGGTCTTCGTGACCCGTCCGCCGTTGGAGACCCCGTCGGGTCGTTACGTCGGGGCGGTGCACTTCCAGCAGCTCCTGCGTTCCGCCCCGACCCTGCTCGTGGCGACCATGATGGACCTCAACCTGGAGCCGCTGGCCCCCGACTCCCCCCTCGCCCTGGTCAGCCGGTTCTTCGCGACGTACAACCTCGTGGTGGCCCCCGTCGTGGACGAGGACGGCGCCCTGGTCGGCGCGGTCACGGTCGACGACGTGCTGGACCACATGCTGCCCGACGACTGGCGCGGCACGCAGATGGACGAACCCGTCGATGCCCCGGAGGTGATCCATGACTGAACGCACTCCCCTGTCGGAGCCGCGCCAGCGGCAGCGGAGCCTCCTGCCGAAGGTCGCCCTCGACTCGGAACGTTTCGGCGAGTTCGCCGAGGCCGCGGCCCGCTTCATGGGCACCGGGCGGTTCATCGCCTACATGACCGTGTTCGTCGTCGCCTGGGTCACCCTCAACGTGGTCGGCATCTTCGGTTTCCGATGGGACGAGTACCCGTTCATCCTGCTCAACCTGTTCTTCTCCACCCAGGCCTCCTACGCGGCCCCGCTGATCCTCCTGGCCCAGAACCGTCAGGAGACCCGCGACAAGCTGAGCCTTGACGAGGACCGCAGGATCGCGGCCCAGTCCCGCGCCGACATGGACTTCCTCGCCCGGGAGATCGCCTCCATCCGGATGCATCTCGGGGAGCTGGCCACCCGCGACTTCGTGCGTTCCGAGCTGCGCAACGAACTCCGCGATCTCGTGGAACGTCTCGAACAGACCCAGGAACGGAAGGAGCAGTCATGACCGAGGGGCAGATCAGTTGGTTCTCCATCGTCCTGCTGGCCGGGCACGGGTTGCTCGCCGGGGTCGGGGCCTGGTCCTTGTGGGTGATCGGCGGGGGCTGGTGGCTCGGTCTGGTGGCAGCCATCCTGTTCGTCCTCGCCTACGCCGTCGTGTGGCGGCTGTGGCTGGCTCCCGCCGGACGGCTGCGGCTGGGCTACAAGGAACGCCTCGTCGTGCACCTCACCCTCGGCCCGGCCGTCGTCGTGCTGGCCGTCCTCGCCAACGCCTGGCTCATCGCCCTGGTGGGTGTCAGCCTCGTCCTGTTGGGTGACGCGCTCGCCCGAGGCAGCCGTCCCCGCGAGGTGGATTCTCGGTGAGAAGTTGGGGAGAATCGACGGGTGACTGACGAGAACCCACTCCTCCCCCACGTCCGAGCCGCTCTCCACACCGTGGAGGATCCCGAGATCCGGCGCCCCATCACCGAACTCGGCATGGTGGACGAGGTGTCCGCGACCGACGACGGTGAGGTGTTCGTGCGGGTGCTGCTCACCGTGTCCGGCTGCCCGATGCGCTCCGAGATCACGAACCGGGTCACGGCCGCGGTCGAGCCCATCGACGGCGTCACCGCCTGCCGCGTGGAGCTCGGGGTCATGAACGACGAGCAGCGGGAGGCGATGCGGCAGGTCCTTCGCGGCAACCAGCCGCAGCGGGAGATCCCCTTCGCCCAGCCCGGGAATCTCACCCAGGTCATCGCCGTCGCCTCCGGCAAGGGCGGGGTCGGCAAGTCGTCGGTCACCGTGAACCTGGCCATCGCCTTGGCGAAGGCCGGCCGCAGCGTCGCCATCCTCGACGCCGACATCTACGGCCACTCCGTGCCGGACCTGCTGGGTCTGGGCGATGCCCGCCCCACCGTCGTCGACGACATGATCCTTCCCGTCCCCGCCGCCGAGGGGCTGAAGGTCATCTCCGTCGGGATGCTGAAGCCCTCCCGGGACCAGGTCGTGGCGTGGCGGGGCCCCATCCTCGATCGGGCCCTCACCCAGCTGCTCGCGGATGTCTACTGGGGGGATGTCGACTTCCTGCTGCTCGACCTGCCACCCGGCACCGGCGACGTCGCGATGAGCCTGGGGCAGAAGATCCCCAACTCCGAGGTTCTCGTGGTCACCACCCCCCAGCTCGCGGCCTCCGAGGTGTCGGAGCGGGCCGGGACCATGGCCCACATCATGTCCCAGCGGGTGATCGGTGTGGTGGAGAACATGAGCTGGCTCGAGTTCACCGCCCCTGACACCGGCAAGGACTACCGCATCGAGCTGTTCGGTTCAGGGGGCGGGACGCTCGTGGCGGAGGCGCTCACCGAGCGGGTCGGCTACGAGGTGCCCCTGCTGGCGCAGATCCCCTTCGACGAGGCCCTCCTCGCGGGTGGGGACCGGGGCGAACCCATCGTCCTCGGTGCCCCCGATCACCCGGCTGCCCGGGCCCTGCTGCAGCTGGGTTCGGAACTGGCGAACCGGAGCCGCGGCCTCGTCGGTCGTCGCCTCCCGGTCAGCCCCGCCTGATCGGATCAGGTCGCCTCGGGGTCGAAGGGGGCACTCGGCGGCGGGGCGAAAAACAGCTTGGCTTGGTCCTCGTCCCCCTCGATCGCCGGTTCCTCCGCTTCGTCATCGGGGGCCGTGGCCCCCTTGACGGCGGCGGTGGCGGCCGTCGCCTCATCCTTGATCGACTGTCCGGCGGCCATGAGGTCCCGGCGCGCCTCGTCGATCGCCGCGATCTCGTCCTTGAACTGCTTCGCGACGAAGGTCTTGGGGTTGAGATCCTGCAGCTTCAGGTCCGCGTACTCCGGGCCGAGCTCGGTCCGGAGCTGGTTCTGGGCGTTGTTGGCGATGTCACGCACCGCCACGAACACGCGGGCAGCCTTGCGTGAGAACTCGGGTAGTTTCTCGGGACCGAACAGGACCACTCCGAGAACCAGGATGAGGACGAGTTCGGCAGCGTCGATGCCAAACATGATCCTCAGGCTACCGTGCTCTCCGGAGGATCATCCAATTCCCAGCAGCCGACGCCACCCGCTGCCGATCCGATCCGCGAGACTGAACCGGTGCTCCTGCTCCGTCGGCAGTTCGCCGCAGGCCCGAACGAGCAGGGCCCGGGAGTCGGTGGTCGCGACCGAGATCACCCCGTCCCCCGCCTGCCACGCGCTCACGTGCGGTTGCCCTCGCGAGTCGTCATCCACCCGGGTGCCCTCCGGCAGCACCCCGGACGTCCACGAGACGCTGACGGTGCGCATGCCGTCGGAATAGACCAGCCGCTGCCAGGGCGCCTCGGTGTCGTCACTCGTGGCGAAGGCCACCAGCGGCAACCCCGCGAGGTGGGTCGGGCAGGACGGCAGGCCGCGGCACCAACCGTCGCGGTCGGCTGAGGTCGCAGCCTGCAGCATCGGCTGGGGTGCGGCCTCGTCGTGGTGGATCTCCGTCTCCCCGAACCGGATGGAGACGTAACCCGCCACGACGACGGGGACGCCCCTCGAGTCGTACCGTTCGAACCAGAGCACGACGTCGTGTTCCGCGTCCACCCACCATCTCGCCACCACCTGGTCGCCACGGTGGGCCTCGACCAGACGCGCGGCACGCCCCGCGACGACGGTCTGCTCCCGGTAGGTGTGGAACCGTCGCCCCGGCTCTGCCGCGGCGTCGCAGCACCCGAGTGCCGGGACGAACCATGACAGGAAGACCCGCCCCCGGTCATCGCGGACGGTGACGCCAGCCCCCTGCCCCGCCACCACGTCGATGCCCACGTCGTGGACCTGGTAGCTGTCCCCCACCTCCCCCAACCACACCCGCTGCGTCCCGGAGTAGGACACGCGGTGACGGTCCCCGGTCAGCAGGGCCAGTGCCTTCTCCTCGCTCAACGGCTGCGGACGCCCGGCCACCACCGCCCTGGGTTCCACCCGAACGGGGGCGGAGCGCATGCCCCGCTGCCTGGCCGACATCGCGGCCCCCACCGCCTCGTTGACGCTGATCGCCGCGATGGACTGGGAGTACTGCTCCCGCGCCGAGCCGACCGGGTCCTCGAGCGTCGTCGGCTCCTGCCCCAGGGCGAGGCCGAGCCCGAGGAGGGTGACCAGCACGACGACCGTCGCGACGCCCGACCTCGTCAGCGTCCGTCCCAGCCGCTGGCTGCGGGTCAACAGGTCCTTCGAGCTCCCCGTCGTCAGGTACAGCGGCTGATCGGACTCCCCTCCCGCGATCCCCTCGAGCCGTTGGGTGAGGGAGGACGGGGCGGCTGGGGCGACGACACGCCCGGCGGAGAGTCGATCCCGCAGGGCCCGGATCGCGGCCAGGTTCTCCCGGCAGTCGGCGCAGCTCTCGAGATGTTCACGCACCCTGGCCAGCCGACGCGGGGACAGGGTGTGGTCCACGAGCCCCGAGAGGTCGTCGGTGAAGCGCTGACAGTGGTGTGGTTCCGTCACCCGACCCCCAGGTACCGGGAGTGGTCCCCCGCCGGGGCGCGATGGGCGAGCGCGGAACGGAGTTGTGCCCGACCACGGGCGATCCGGCTGCGGACCGTCCCGAGCTTGACGCCGAGGACCCGCGCGATCTCCTCGTAGGACAGCCCCTCGATGTCGCACAGGACGACGGCGACGCGCTGCTCCGGGTTGAGTTCCGCGAGTGCCTCGGCGACGTCGGCGTCGAGGGCGCCGTCGGCGTGCAGCTGTTCGGGGCTCGAGGCCTGGCCCCACACGTGGTCGGGGGCCGAGGACAGGGAGTCCATGCGGATCCGTTGCCTGCGCCGGGCGGAGTCGAGGAACAGGTTCGTCGTGATCCGGTGGAGCCAGCCCTCGAGGGTTCCCGGCTGGAAGGTGTGGATGGAGCGGAAGACCCGCACGAACACGTCCTGGGTGAGGTCCTCGGCATCCTGCCGGTTGCCGGTCAGGCGGTGGGCCAACCGGTAGACCCGGTCGGAGTGTTCGGCGACGAGTTCAGCCCAGGTCGGCGCCTCCCACGTGGTGGGGGCTGTCCTGCCCTTGGCCTGGAACACTCCTGAAACCTCCATGGATCGATGCTGACAGGTGAACCTGTGACCAACCTGTGGATCACCTGTGTCCACATGATGTCGAACGAACGAAGGACCCTCGGGGTTCCCCGACGTCAGAGGGTCTGCTCGAGGATCCTCAGGAAGGTCTCGACGACCTCCGGGGGCACCGTTCCCATCGGGGGCCGGCACTGCCCGACGGCGAAGCCACGACGGTTGAGGGCGGCCTTGACCATCATCGTGCCCTGCGCGGCGAAGACTCCCCGGAAGGCGGCGAGTGCCTGGTCGTTGACCCGGCGGGCCCGCTCGGGGTCCCCGCCGACGAAGGCGTCGATGATCTCGCGGGCCTGGAGTCCCGTGAAATGGGTGGACGTACCGACGACGCCGACGCCTCCCACCGCCAGCAGCGGGAGCAGGTAGGCGTCGTCCCCGGCGTAGTAGGCGAGCGTCGTGCGCGACAGCACCACGGAGGAGGAGGAGATGTCTCCCTTGGCGTCCTTGACGGCCGCGATGCGTGGGTGATCCGCGAGCCGGATGAGGGAGTCCTCGGGGATCGGGATGCCGCTGCGGTGGGGGATGTCGTAGAGCATCACCGGGAGGTCGGTGGCATCCGCGACCGTCGCGAAGTGGGCTTCGAGGGCGTCCACGGGCGGCCGGGAGTAGTACGGGGTGACCACGAGCAACCCATCGGCCCCGGCCTCCGCGGCCTCGCCGGCCAGCTGCACCGAGTGCCGGGTGTCAAAGGTGCCGACCCCGGCGACGATCGAGGCACGATCCCCGACCGCGTCGACGACCGTGCGCAGCAGCGCCGCCTTCTCGGCATCGCTCGTCGTGGGGGACTCCCCGGTCGTGCCGTTGATGACCAGACCGTCGTGCCCGAGCTCGTCCACCAGATGGCTGGCAAGCCGGGCGGCGGCGCCGTGGTCGATCCCACCATCCGCACCGAACGGTGTCACCATCGCCGTCAGCAGCCTCCCGAAGATCGGCTCCTCCACGTTGTTGCCCATAGTCAGCCCTCCTGGATGACACGTTGCGGATCCAGTCACGGGTCACGACCCCCTCCCGGCAGACGGTGGGGATCCGGGCACTCGACCCGCGACCCTTGGGTGTCAGGATAGGGCCTTCCCGGCCACACCGGTCCAACTCGCTAGAGTTGGACCGTGAACGACCGCACAGATTCCACTCCCCAGGCCCCGAACGAGCAGTCCTGGGCGTTCGCCGAGGACCTGTCCCCGCTCACCGAGGGGGTGCGTGCAGCCCGCGACGAGGCGGTGCTCGCCGGGCTCCAACCCATCAGTCAGGGCGTGTCGGCCACCCTCACCGCACTGGCGAAGGCGATCGGTGCCCGCACCGTCGTCGAGGTGGGCACCCACTACGGCACCTCGGCGTTGGCGCTCCTCGGCGGCATGGCGCCCGACGGGGTGCTGACGAGCATCGACTTCGACGCGGAGAACCAGATCCCCGCCCGGGACTTCCTCACCAGGGCCGGCTACCCCACCTCCCGGTGCCGCCTCATCGCGGGCCGTCCCCTGGACGTGCTCCCGAAGCTGCGTGACGGGGCCTACGACATCGTCTTCATCAACGGCGACAAGCTCGAGTACGTCGAGTACGTGGCCTCGGCGGCCCGGTTGCTCCGCTCGGGGGGCACGCTGCTCATCCACGACGTGCTGTGGCACAACTCCGTGGCGGACCCGGCACGTGAGGACGACGAGACCATCATCATCCGCGAGGCCCTCGACGCGGTGCGGGCGGCGGAGTGCTACACCAGCACCCTCCTCCCCGTCGGCAACGGGCTCCTCATGGCCGTCAAGGACTGAGACCCCATCCCGCACCGGGCCACGAGTCCCACCCCGTCATGAACCTCGTCGACCCCGTGGCCCGCTGGAGCCCTGACGGTAGTCGGCTCGCCCTCAGCAGCGATCTGGACGGCGTCGAGGTCCTCGACTGGTCGCCCGATTCAGGCCTCCTGGCCACCGGTGGCGACGGCAGCGTCGCCCACGTCCGGGAGGCCGACACCGGCCGGATCGTCCTCAGCCTCGACCGGCACCGACACGGGGTCCTCGAGGTGGCGTGGAGTCCCCGCGGCGACCTCCTGCTCACCCGCGACCACGACGACATCGTGCGCCTGTGGGGAACCGACACGGGGGCGCTTCACCTCACCCTCCCGGCGCCGTGCTTCGGGACCTTCGCCTGGCACCCCGACGGCACCCGTTTCCTCGGAACCGCCTCCTACGGCCCCGTCACGGTCTGGGGCCTGGACGGGACACCGGAAATCGAGCTGCAGCCCCCGCCGACTGGCCACCACGGCTGGATCGAGGCCTTCGCGTGGCATCCCGACGGGGAACGGATCGCGACCACGGGCCCCTTCGACCCGATCCTCATCTGGAGCCGCGACGGCGCACTGCTGCACCAGCTCCCGCCCAGCCCCAGCTCCCGGCAAGCGCTCGCCTGGCGGGGCGACGGCGCGCTGGCGGAGGGCAGCGACTCGGGTCAGCTCGTCGTCTGGGACGTCGCCACGGCCACTCCCCTGCACAGCACCGAGGTTCCCAGCGAGGTCCTCGGTCTCGCCTGGTCCCCCGACCAGGAATGCCTGGCCATCGCCACCCCCTCGTCACTGGCGACGTGGCGCCCCGGCGAGATGCCGTCGTTTCTCCGCGAGGATCTCGACCTCCTGCGGTGGCCCGGGGTGACACTCACCTGGCAGGACGACGCCACCGTGCGCCCGGCGCCCCGGGATCGCGATGCCCCCGTCCCCTCCCCTGACGGCACCTGTACCGCCACCCGTCACGACGACCAGCTGCTGATCCGCGACGCCGCCACCGGCGACCTGCTGGCCACCACGTCCCACCGCCCCGGGTACGAACCGGTTGCCCGCTGGAGTCCCGACGGACGGCTCGCGCACAACGTCCACAGCCCCGAGGTGCAGATCCTGCACCCGGCGACCGGCACCACGACGACGCTGGCGGGACACATGGACGAGGTCACCGATCTCGCCTGGTCGCCCGATTCACGGCGGCTGGCGACCGCCTCCGTCGACAACCGGGTGCGCATCTGGGACGCCGCCACGGGCCGATGCCTCCTGCTCCTCCACGAACACGAGCAATGCGTCGACGAGGTCGTCTGGAGGCCTCAGGGTGACCTCATCGCCAGCCGTGACCTCAACAACGAACTCCTCATCTGGGACCCCGCGACCGGCCGCATCCGCACGAGGATCGCACCGCCCACCGAGGTCATCTCCCTCGCCTGGCACCCCGACGGCAGCCACCTGATCGGAATGACCGAGGACGGCCCCCTCGGGTGGGACCCCTCCGGCACCGTGTGCCGTCCCACGGGGATCAGGGTTCGCTGATCCCTCGCATCGCGCCGCTCCGGACGGCGGGCGATCAGTCGCGGGAGACCACCGTGTCCTTGCCGATGACCACCACGCCACCGCTCGAGACGTGGAAGCCCCGTGCGCGGTCGTGTTCGTGGTCGACACCGATCTGCACGCCGTCGGGCACCACGACGTGTTTGTCGAGGATCGCCCGGCGGACGACGGCGTCACGGCCGACCTGGACCCCGTCCATGAGGACCGAGTCGGAGACCTGAGACCACTTGTCGACCCGCACGTTGGGGCCGAGCACGGTGCGATCGACCTCGCCACCGGAGATGATGCAGCCCGGGTTGACGATCGAGTCCTCGGCCTTCCCCCGGATGACGAACTTCGCCCCCGGCGCCTGAATGTGGTGCGTGAGGATCGGCCAGTCGGAGTTGTAGAGGTTGAACTCGGGGTCGATGCTCACGAGATCCATGTGGGCCTCGTGGTAGGCGTCGATGGTTCCCACGTCGCGCCAGTAGTTGCGGTCCTTGTCGGTGGCCCCCGGGACCAGGTTGTCGCAGAAGTCGTAGACCTGCGCCTGCCCCTGGGCTGTGAACCACGGCACGATGTCGCCGCCCATGTCGTGCTTGGCAGTGGGGTTCTCCGCATCCGCCCGCAGCGCCTCGACGAGGGCGTGTCGGTTGAACACGTAGTTGCCCATGGAGGCGAACGACTCGTTCGGGGAGTCGGGCAGGCCGGGCGGATCAGCGGGCTTCTCCAGGAAGTTCTTGATCCGCTTGTCCTCGGCCGCATCGATGATGCCGAAGGCGGAGGCCTCGTGGCGCGGCACCCGGATCCCCGCGACGGTGCATCCCAGGCCGGAGTCGATGTGCGCGTCCACCATCGCCTCGATGTCCATCCGGTAGATGTTGTCCGCGCCGAACACGACCACGTAGTCGGGGTTCGCGTCGCGGATGAGGTTGAGCGACTGGTAGATCGCATCGGCCGAGCCCTGGTACCACCGCGGCCCGAGCCGCTGCTGGGCCGGGACCGGGGTGACGTAGGCGCCCATGAGCGTGGAGAAGCGCCACGTCATGGAGATGTGCCGGTCGAGGGAGTGGGACTTGTACTGGGTGAGCACCGCCACCCGGGTCAGACCCGAGTTGGCGAGGTTCGACAGCACGAAGTCGATGAGTCGGTAACTACCACCGAACGGGACGGCGGGTTTGGCACGATCGGCCGTGAGCGGCATCAGCCGCTTCCCCTCCCCTCCGGCGAGGACAATGGACAGGATCTTCGGGCGTGCCACCATGCCTGAAACCTAGCGTGTCCGGGGGCGCCTCACAACAGATTCCGAAAAGAGGACCTCAAGGCCGGGCGAACAGAGTGTTCGCCTTGCACGGGGAGGCTGCCGGAGCCCTGACCCACCACCGTAGGATGCGGTCATGAAGACATCGCTGTTGACCCGTGAGTACCCACCCTCGATCTACGGGGGGGCCGGAGTGCACGTGGCCCAGCTCGTCCCGCAGTTGCGCGCCCTCATCGATGTGGACGTCCACTGCATGGGCGAGCCCCGCGACGGCGCCGTCGCCCACCCCGAGACGTGGCCCGAGGGGGCCAATGCGGCCCTGCGTGTGCTCGGCGCCGACCTGTCCATGGCCGCGGCCGTCCAACCGGACACCGACGTCATCCACTCCCACACCTGGTACGCCAACATGGGGGGCCACCTCGCCGGGCTCATGCTCGACCGTCCCCACGTCGTGACCTCCCACTCGCTCGAACCACACCGTCCCTGGAAGGCCGAACAGCTGGGCGGCGGCTACCGCGTGAGCTCCTGGGCCGAGCGGACCGCATTCCTCGCCGCGGATGCCGTGATCTCCGTCTCGGCGGGGATGAGGAAGGACGTCCTCGACTCCTACCCCGATCTGGATCCCGACCGGGTCCTCGTCGTGCGCAACGGCATCGACACCGACGAGTTCCGCCCCGATCCCGGCACCGACGTCGTCACGGGCCTCGGGATGGACCCCGACCGCCCCTCCGTGGTCTTCGTCGGCCGGATCACCCGGCAGAAGGGACTGGTCCACCTCGTCCGCGCCGCACAGCAGTTCGATCCGGAGACCCAGGTCGTGCTCCTCGCCGGCGCCCCGGACACCCCGGAGATCGCCGCGGAGTTCGAGGAGGCCTTCGGAGCCCTCCAGGCCCGTCGCGATGCCCCCGTCATCTGGGTGCAGGAGATGCTCCCCCGGGCCTCGGTGCGGCAGGTCCTCACCCACGCCACCGTCTTCGCCTGCCCCAGCATCTACGAACCTCTCGGGATCGTGAACCTCGAGGCCATGGCGTGCGAGACCGCGGTGGTCGCCTCCGCAGTCGGCGGCATCCCCGAGGTCGTCGTCGACGAGGCGACGGGCCTGCTCGTCCCCTACGACCCCGCGCAGGCCGAGGACCCGGCCTTCGTCGCCGCCTTCGAGGCGGACTTCGCCGCCAAGGTCAACACCCTGACCGGGGACCCCGCCCTCGCGGCGCGCTACGGCAGGGCGGGACGCCAACGCTGCATCGACGAGTTCTCATGGAGCCGGATCGCCCGGGAGACGGTCGCCGTCTACGAGCGGGCGATCGCCCACCACGGCTCCCGCTGAGGCGGGAACGGAAAGGGCCGCTCGAGGATTCCCCCGAGCGGCCCCCAACGCCTGGATCGGTCTCAGCCGACGACACCCTTGAGGGCGTTGAGCAGATCGGTTGCCTCGGTGGCGTTCATCTCGACCACGAGGCGGCCACCACCGTCGACCGGGACACGCATGACGATGCCGCGCCCTTCCTTGGTGACCTCCATCGGCCCGTCACCGGTGCGGGGTTTCATTGCTGCCATGAGCCAACCTCATTCCTTCTCAAAGTCGAGCGAATACCACCATTATTCCGCATCCCCGGTGTCGCTCGCCCCTCGCCGGGGAGTTGCCGGCTCCGCAACCGCCCCGGGCGCCTCGTCGGCATGGGTGGGAGCGATCAGCTCCGACGGCGCCGGTGCACGTTCGGCACCCATCACGTCGTCGACGACCCGGTCCACGGCCTGCATGTCGAACCCGCCGGGGACGACGTCGAAGACGGGCTCCTCGGCCGGGACCTGCGCGAGCGAGGAGGACAGGAACTCGTGGACCTGCCCCGGGTCATAGCCCGTGGCGGCGTGGGGCAACCGCAACTTCACCAGGTACTCCATCCCGAAGGGCCCGGACGGGATCAACGGCTTGGGGCGATCATGGACGGGCTCCGGCATCTCCCCGAACCTGCCGGTCCCCGCCGCCACGGCAAGGCCCATCACCACCATCGCCGAAACGACGATCAACCACACCATGGACTCGAGCCTAGCGCCCGGCGAACCACACAGCCATCAGCTCCGCGGGTCCCCCATCGCCGCCACGGCCTCGTGGATGTCGTCGGTGAGGGTGAGCAGGTCGAGGTCACCGGGGCTGATGAACCCACCCGCCTCCATGGTGGAGCGGATCCAGTCGACCAGCGGCCCCCAGAACTCCGTGCCGACCAGCACCACGGGGAAGTGCCGCACCTTGCCGGTCTGGATGAGCGTGAGGGACTCGAACAGCTCGTCGAGGGTGCCGAAGCCACCGGGCATCGCGATGAAGCCCCGCGAGTACTTCAGGAACATCGTCTTGCGGGCGAAGAAGTACCGGAAGTTGATACCGAGCCCGACATAGGGGTTGAGCCCCTGTTCGTGGGGCAGCTCGATGCCCAACCCCACCGAGGTTCCCCCCGCGTCGTGGGCACCCTTGTTGCCCGCCTCCATGATGCCGGGGCCGCCTCCCGTGATGACCGCCCAGCCGCGGGCCGTGAGTTCCCCGGCGATCCGCTCCGCGGCCTCGTACATGGGATGCCCCGCAGGGGTGCGTGCGGAACCGAAGATGCTCACGGCCGGCGGCAGCCCCTGGAGAGTGTCGAAACCCTCGACGAACTCCGACTGGATCCGCAGCACACGCCACGGGTCCTTGGTCGACCACTCGGAGCCGTCCGACGCGAGGAGGGCCTCGTCGGCCGTGGGCATCTGGGCATCGGCGCGGCGCACCACGGCCCCCTGTCGACGATGATTCATCCGTTCTCCTTCCCGTTTTCTCGGGCTCACGCGAGCCAGCGGCGCAGCCCCTCGGCGCACCGGTCGAGATCAGTTGCCGGGCACCGTTCGTCATCGCGGTGCGCCAATGAGGGGTCCCCCGGTCCGTAGTTGACGGCGGGGATCCCCAGCGCCGCGAAGCGCGCGACATCGGTCCACCCGTACTTGGGCCTCGCCCGGCCTCCCACCGCCGCGACGAACTCCTTCGCCAACGGCCGGTCCAGCCCCGGCCCCGCCGCCGGGGAGACGTCCAGGACCTCGTGGGCGACCCCACCCAAGAATTCCGACAGCCGGGCCAACGCCTCCTCCGGTGACTTGTCGGGGGCGTAGCGGTAGTTGATCTCCACCCACGCCTCGGGAGGGATGACGTTGCCCGCGAGGCCGCCGCCGATACGGACGGCGTTGAGCCCTTCCCGGTACACCAGCCCCTCCACCTCGATCTGTTGGGGCTCGTGATCGGCCAGCCGGGCGAGGACGTCGGCCAGGTCATGGATGGCGTTGTGCCCCATCCAGGCGCGGGCGCTGTGGGCGGCCCGTCCCGTCGTGTGCACCCTGACACGGATGGTCCCCTGGCACCCGCCCTCGACCTCGGCGGAGGTCGGCTCCATGAGAACCGCGAAGTCCGCGTTCAGCAGGTCCGGCCGGTTCCGAGACAGCCGTCCCAGACCATTGAGGTCGGAGTCGACCTCCTCGTGGTCGTAGAAGATCCACGTCACGTCGACTCTCGGCGTGGCGAGTTCACAGGCGAGTTTGAGGGCGACGGCGATCCCGCCCTTCATGTCGCAGGTTCCCCGGCCGTGGATCACCGGCCCCTCCGGGGTCCCGACCACGAACGAGGGCAGGTTGGCCACGACCGGGACCGTGTCGAGATGCCCCGCGATGACGACCCGCTGGCCCCGTCCCAGATCGGTCCGGGCGACCACGCAGTCGCCGTCCCGTTCCACCGTGAGGTGGGGTTGATCACGGAGCACCGCCGCCACGAGATCCGCCAGCTCCGTCTCATTGCCCGAGACACTCTCGACATCCACCACGGCGCGGAGCAGGGTGACGAGATCAACCGTGGGATCGATGGCCATGGGGGAAGCCTAGTCGTCCTGGATGATTCGGGCGGACCCGACACGTTGTCACCCTGATCTCATAGACTCTTCGCCATGACTGATTCACAGCGTCTCGCCTGGGGCTGGGGCCTCGCAACCGTCCATGACTCGGGCACCGTGCTCGACGTGTTCTTCCCCGAGCCGACACTGGGCGACGCGATCACCGAGACCGCCCCCGAGAACCTGGCGGGCGCTGAGGGCGATGACCCGATCCGCCGCACCAGTTCGAGGGTGGTCCGGGTCGAGTGCGACCTCGACCAGCCCCCCACCTCCACCGAGGACGCCTATCTGCGACTCCACCTGCTGTCCCACCGGCTGGTGCAGCCCCACGGGGTGAACCTCGAGGGTGTCTTCGGCAAGCTGCCGAACAACGCCTGGACCAATGTCGGCCCCGTGCGGGTGGAGGATGTCACGGCGGTGCGGCTGGCCCTGCGCAGCAGGGGCGAGCAGTTGCTGGTCCACGGCATCGACCGGTTCCCCCGGATGACCGATTACGTCACCCCGTCCGGGGTGCGCATCGCCGACGCCGACCGCGTACGCCTCGGTGCCCACGTCGCCTCGGGCACCACCGTCATGCACGAGGGCTTCATCAACTTCAACGCCGGCACCCTCGGCACCTCCATGGTCGAGGGCAGGATCTCCGCCGGCGTGGTCGTCGGCAACGGGTCCGACATCGGTGGCGGCGCCTCCATCATGGGCACCCTCTCCGGCGGGGGCCAGGAGGTCATCACGATCGGCGAACGCTGCCTGCTGGGCGCGGAGGCGGGCATCGGCATCTCGCTCGGCGATGACTGCGTCGTCGAGGCGGGGCTGTACGTCACCGCCGGCACGAAGGTCGAACTGCCGGACGGCCGGGTCGTCAAGGCCCGCTCCCTGTCGGGGGTCGCGGATCTGCTGTACCTGCGGGACTCGCAGTCGGGTAAGGTCCTCGCCCGCCCCCGACACGGGCGCACCGTCACCCTCAACGACGAATTGCACGCGAACTGATGAGCCGGAAGTCCGTGGTGGCCCTCGTCGCCGCCCTCAGTCTCGTCGCGGTTCTCGGTGTCGCCGGGTGGAAGGGGTGGGAGTGGCTGAACACCCGCCTCAACCCGCAACGCTGCTTCCTCCAGGTGGAGGGGGCGGAGTCCCCGCTGCGGCTCACCCACGAGCAGTCCGTGAACGCGGCGATCATCGTCGCGGAATCCTTCAACCGTGACCTGCCGGAGCAGGCCGCCGTCGTGGCACTGGCCACCGCGTGGCAGGAGTCGGGGTTGCGGAACCTCGATCACGGTGACCGCGACTCCCTGGGCCTGTTCCAGCAGCGTCCCTCCTACGGCTGGGGCACCGAGGAGCAGATCATGGACCCCTGGTACAGCTCCGGACGGTTCTACGAGGAGATCGTCAAGTTCGACAACTGGGAGACCACCGACGTCAACGACATGGCCCAGAAGGTGCAGCGCTCCGGCCATCCGGAGGCCTACCGCAAGCATGAGACGAATGCCCGCGCCCTTGCCGGCGCGTTCCGCGGTTCCCGCCCCGCCATCCTCGCCTGCATCGACCGCGACGGTCAGGGGCAGGATCGCGGCACGCTCGAGAAGGTGCTCGCCGCGGTGCCCGGGGTGGAGGTCGCCAACGATCCCTCCCGGATTGTCGTCAGGGGCGGCGACCCGACCGCCCGTTGGGCCGCCGCGCAACTGGCGATGGCGAACAGCAGGTCCGCAGGGATCACCCGCATCACGCACGGGGAACGGGAATGGACCCCTGACCGGAAGGAGTGGGGTACGAGCCGAGCGGTTCCGGGTGAGACCGACGCCGTGGTGATCGCCCTGCGCAGCTCCGAGTAGCGGGGACAGGAGGAGCCCACTGGCGTGAACCTTTCGGCGGGAACAATCGTCTGGAAGGGCAGAACCGACGGAGGAGGATCGATGAAGCTCACCCGACGTACCCTCATGCTCGGCGGTCTGGCGGCCGCGGCACTCAGCGGCTGTGGAAGCACGCCACTCAAGCCGACGGAGACGCTCATATCAGCCGTCACCCACGAGACATTCCCGCCCACCACGCCGCACGTCGCGGAACTGGCCGCCTTCTCGCGTACCCTCGGTTGGAACATCCTGCGCTCCGGTGAGGAGGGGGCCAACCGGCTGCTCTCCCCCAGCTCCCTGATCTCCGCGCTGGTCCTCGTCGGTCTCGGTGCCTCCGGTAGGACCGCCAGCTCCCTCGACGCGGCCTTCGGCATGTCCGCCGAGGAACGCGCCGCCGCCACCAACGCGCTCCGCTACACCCTTGCCGCCTACGAACACCTGCCCGAGAAGGTCGATGTGGACTCACCACCCGAGCATCCCATCGCCCACCAGGCATCACGGATCCTGCTCATCGACGACACCACGCCCAAGGACCCCTTCCTGGACGCCGCGAAACGCTACTTCGACATGGGCGTCGACCGTGTTGCCCGCAGCGACGCCGAGGGGAACCTCCATGCCTGGGTGAAACAACACACTGCAGGACTCATCGAGACATCAGCCATCGAGGTCACGGCCGACACCCTCCTGGTGCTCCAGGACGCCATCCTGTTCGCGGCGCGCTGGGCGACAGAGTTCTCCATCGAGGCCATACTGCCCTTCACCACCCCGACCGGGACCAAGGACATCGAGGTCGTCGAGGACACCCTCACGTGCCGATACGCCACAGCGCACGACTGGCAGGCCATCCGACTGCCCTACACCGAGGGCTTCGCCATGGATGTCCTGCTCCCCCCACCGGGCACCCTGCCCCTGGACGCAGAAGCCGACCTCATCACCGAGCTGACCGATCTGCTGACCGGTGCCACCCCGCAACCGGTCGAGGTGGGACTACCGAAACTCGACACCCGCCACACCACCGACCTGCTCACAGCCCTGGCCGGTCAGGGCATCGAACTGGGCGAAGTGGGAGGCATCGTCGACGGAGCCGGGGTCGGCCAGGCCATGCAGCAGGCGAGGCTGCAGATCTCAGCCAAGGGCACCGTCGGCGCCGCGGTCACGGAGATCACGGTTGAGACATCCGCCCAGATCCCGCCGGCTGTCAGCTTCATCGTGGATCGTCCCTACGCGATCAATGTCATCGCGGAGGACACCCAGTGGAGCCTGTTCCTCGCCGCCATCACCGACCCGACCGACAAGGGCTGAGCCGCGCCGCGGCCGCCTCGATCCGCTCGGTCGGGGCGGTCAGTGCGATCCTGACGTGCTCACCGGAGCGCGAGCCGTAGAAGTCGCCGGGCGCGACGAGGATGCCACGTTCGGCGAACCAGTCGACGGTGCTGCGGCACGACTCGTCCCGGGTGGCCCACAGGTAGAGCGATCCCTCCGAGTGGTCGACCCGGAATCCCGCATCCTCGAGCGCCCTCCGGAGCACTGCACGACGCTCCAGATAGCGTTCCCGCTGCTCGATCACGTGATCCTGATCCCCCAACACGGCGATGAGGGCGGCCTGGATCGGAGTGGGCACCATCATGCCGAGGTGCTTGCGGGCCTGGACCAATTCCTGCACCACGGTCGGATCCCCCGCGACGAACCCGGCCCGGTAGCCAGCGGCATTGGACCGCTTGGAGACCGAGTGGACCGCGAGCAGTCCGGTGATGTCGCCGTCATTGATCCGGGGATCCAGCACGCTGCATGCTTCCCTCTCCCAGGCGAACTCGCCGTAGCACTCGTCGCTGGCCAGGAGCGCCCCGTGGCGTCGGGAGGCCGCCACCCAGCCCCGCAGCTCCGCGACGTCGAGAATCCTTCCCGTGGGATTGGCCGGGGAGTTGATCCAGATGAGGCGGGTCCCCTCGGGCAGCGCGTCCGGGTCGTCGCACGCCACGGGCTCCGCCCCGACGACCCTGGCCCCCACCTCGTAGGTCGGGTAGGCGATCTCAGGGAACACGACGACGTCGCCCGCCCCCAGACCGAGCAGTTCCGGCAGCCAGCCCACCAGCTCCTTGGTCCCGATGACCGGGAGGATTCCCTCATGGGTGAGCCCGTGTGCGGACCAACGGTTCTCGAGATACCCGATGATCGCGTCCCGGAGCCGCGGCGTCCCCCACACGGTGGGGTAATGGTGCGCGTCGGCAGCGGCCACGAGGGCCTGCCGGGCAATCTCGGGGGTCGGGTCGACGGGAGTGCCGACGGACAGGTCGACGAGGCCATCCGGATGGGTCGAGGCCACCCGCTTGGCCTCGAGGAGGCTGTCCCAGGGAAAGTCGGGCAGCGAGTCCGCGAGAGCCATCACTCCCCCTGCGGGGGAAGCGCCTCCACGTGCGGGTGATCGGCATCGATGACGCCCAGCCGCGCTGCACCCCCGGGGGAGCCGATGGAGTCGAAGAACTGGGCGTTGACGTCGTAGAACTCGGCCTGATCCGCGGGCAGGTCATCCTCGTAGTAGATGGCCTCCACGGGGCACACCGGCTCGCAGGCGCCGCAGTCGACGCACTCCTCCGGGTGGATGTAGAGCATCCGGTTTCCCTCGTAGATGCAGTCGACAGGACACTCCTCGACACAGGCTCGATCCTTGATGTCGACGCACGGCAAACCGATGATGTAGGTCACTTCCGCTCCTTCAGCTGATTCAGGGCAAGTGTAGGGCCTGTTGCGCCCGTCGCGATCAGCTCTCCCCCTCGGGCTGCTTCGGAGCGCAGGAGATCTTGTCCCCAGCCGAGTACTTCCAGGAGTAGTTCTCGGTCTTGGCCACCGCGCCGTCCTTGTAGAAGATCCGCTGCCAGGTGGCGGTGAATCCACGGATCGGGGCCTGAGGCTTGCAGTCGGGCGTGTCGAGCACCCGCTCGCGACCGTGGTAGTAGTCGGACTTCACCGGCTCCGTCGACTCGACCTTGTCCCACGTGGGGATGGAGTGGATCCGGAAGGTGACGCTTCCCTTGTTCCCGGAGCTGGAGGGCTGGATGAACCCCTCGATGTAGGCGGGGTACTCGGTGTTGTTCTTGAAGGACATGTCGAGGGCCCCGTACACGACCGTCGCCTCCCGCCCCGCCGGGTAGCGGTCGAAGTAGAGGGTGTGCGGTTTGTGCTCGATGTCCTCGTACCCGGCGAAGAAGCCCGCGTTGTAGAGGGTGGTGGCCGCCTGCGAGACGCCGCCCCCGAGGTCCTGGACCAGGATGCCGTCCTTGATCATGTAGCCCTCGGTGAAGCCGTTGGCAGCGGTCCGCTCCCCCACCCGGCCGTTGAGGCTGAAGATCTCGCCCGGCATGAGGACGGTCCCGTTGACGAGTTCGGCCGCCCGGCCGATGTTGGTGTTCCGGTAGGGGGCGTGGGGGTAGTGGGTGGTGAACTCCCCGATCACCTGGGTGGGCTTGAGCTTCTCGGCATCCTCGGTGGAGAACTCGGCGGGGCCCTGGATGACCTCGACGTTCGCCGTCCGGTCGGCTCCACTCCTGACTGCGGCCTCACGGACGCCATTGGCCAGACCGTCGATGTCCACCTGCTGGCCGTCCTCGGACGGCACCACCTTGATGGCACCGTCGACCATCGCGTAGGACGCGTTCTTGCCGACCTGCAGACCGAGCGCCGCGCGGGCCTCCTTGGTGAGGTCGAAGAGCTTCTTCGGATCGACGTGGGGCACGAGCTTGTCCCCCTCCACCGCGAAGGTGGTGGCCCCGGCGATCTGCTCGGGGGTCACCTCGAAGCTGCCCGACCCGACCTGAATGGTGACGGGACCACTCAGGGCGGGCTCCGCGAACGAGCTCCGCGCCTCGGCGACCATGTCGGAGGTGACGGCGGGGGGCTCCTTCACGAGCACCGCCTGCGCCTTGCGTTGTTCATCCCCGGCCGGCGCGGCGAGGAGGACCTCCGTGACCTTGCCGGTGGTGGCCGTCACGTCGAGGACGGTGGCGTCGGAGGACTCGGTGGCCACGATGCTGCCGCCCTCGAAGGCCAGGGTCGCGTCCACGCCATCGACCTGGAAGACCCCGGCCCCCTCCTGGAGAACGCTGGCGAGCTTCGCGTCGTCGACGGACATCACCAGCGGGGACTCCCCACCCCCGAACAGGGTCTTGGCGATGTCGACCGGATTCCAGCTGGCTCCCCCGCCCGCAGTGGAAACGGTCCTCCCCCAGTCGATGGTGAGCCCGCTCTCGAGCGGCTGGATGGTCAACTCGCGGCCCTGGTCGTCGACGACCGTCACGGGTTGCGAGTACCTCTCCTTCAGTTCCTCGCGCAGCTTCTGCTCCGCGTCATCCGGGGCCAGACCGCCGATGGCGACCCCCGCAACCGTCGCATTCGCCGGCACCTTGTCCCCCGCGGCGAAATGGGCTGCCACATAGCCACCGGCCAGGAGCAACAGCGCCCCGACGCTGCCGCCGATCAACCACTTCCGGGCAGCTCCCGGCTTCTTCTCAGCCATGCATCTCCTTGCATTCTCAACCATTGGTGGGGGACAACGGCATCCATGGTACGCGAGTAGGGTGACAGGTTGGCTGGACCGAGCGATGGAGGAGACGACGGATGAACCTGCGTGAGCGACTCAACCGTGCCGGCCTGCCCCGCACCGTCTGGGTTCTCGCCATCACCAACTTTCTCGTGGCCATCGGTTTCGGGGTGGTGATCCCGGTGCTGAGCCCGTTCGCACGGACCTTCGGCGCCACGAACTTCCAGCTCGGGCTCGTCGTGTCGATGTTCGCCTTCATGCGGCTCATCACCTCCCCCTGGGCCACCCGCATCTCGCGCCGCATCGGTGAACGCAACGCCATCACCCTCGGCATGGTCATCGTGGCGACGACGACGCTCGGGGTGGCGTTGTCACCGAACCTGTGGTGGATGATCGTCGTCCGGGCGCTCGGCGGCATCGGTTCGGCCACGTTCACCATCGCCGCCTTCAACCTGATGATCTCCACCACCCCCCAGCAGCTCCGGGGCAGGGCCTCGGGGCTGAACCAGGGCGGTTTCCTGCTGGGCAACATGGCGGGCCCCGCGTTGGGTGGCCTGCTGGGCGCGATCTCCCTGCAGGCGCCGTTCTACTTCTACTCGGTGATGCTGCTCGTCGCCGGCCTCGTGGCCCACGTCCTGCTGCCCGTCCGCTCCGAGCCGCTCCCCACCGCCTCGAAGGAGGCATTGCCCTTCCGCGAGGTGCTCCGGGACATCCGCTACCGCGCCGCCTGTCTCATGGGGTTCGCGCAGGGGTGGCAGTCCATCGGGGTGCGGTCGGCGCTCGTCCCGGTCATCATCACCGAGGTCCACGCCATGGGAACGAGCTGGTCCGGCATCGCCTTCGCCACCGCCGCCGTCGTCCAGACCCTCGCGCTGCCCGGCGCGGGCATGGCCACCGACCGGATGGGTCGGCGCCCCGTCATGATGACGGCCGGGCTGCTCTGCGGGCTTGCCACCCTCGCCATCCCGTTCGCCCCGAACATCTGGGTGCTCATCGTGCTGCTGTGTGTCTACGGCATCGGCGGCGCCATGCAGGGAACCGCCCCCGCCTCCGCGGTCGGGGACGCCTCCCGGGGCCGCGGCGGCGCGCCCGTCGCCGCCTACTCGATGATCGTGGACCTGGGTGCCATCATCGGACCGCTGGTGGCCGGGGCGATCGTCGACCATGCCGGCCACGGTGCAGGATTCGCCGTCGGGGGTGTCATCCTCCTCGTCGGGGCCGCCGTCGCCGCCCTGATCCCGAAGGACCTGGACCGCTCCTTCCTCACCCGCCCCACGACGTGATCCGTCACCGCAGGTCGAGACGCCACGGCAGGGCCAGCACCCCCTCCACGTGGAGACCGACGTGGGCCGCGAGGCCCGCCCAGGTGCGCTCCCCCATCGGCCACGTCATCCGGGTGGCACCCGCCCGGTGCTCGCTGGACCGGGCGGGGAGCACCCGCTCCAGCACCGAGCCCAGCCCGATGCGCACCGGCTCAGCCGTCGCGGGGTCGATGTCGGCCAGCGCGCAGGCGCGACGCCAGGCGAGGTTCCAGCCGCCGAGATGGTCCACGAGCCCCAGCCCGTGGGCGTCGGCCCCGGTCCACACCCGGCCCTTCGCGACGGCCTCGAGGGCGTCGAGCTCCATGCCCCGGTCCTGCGCAGCCAGGCTCGTGAAGGTCCGGTAGATTCGGTCGAGTTCCTCGTTGAGCCGGTGCCAGTCCTCCTCGCTGAACTCCGTGAGCGAGCTCAGGCGCCCTGCCGAGGCGCCGATGCGCACCGGCTCCTGCGTGATCCCCAGCAGGTCGTGGAGCCTGCGGGTGACGAACTTGCCCGCGACCACACCGATCGAGCCCGTGAGGGTCGTCGGGAGGGCGACGATCTCCGTGGCGGGCATGGCGACGTAGTAGCCGCCGGAGGCCGCGACGCTGCCCATCCGCGCCACCACGGGCAGACCCGCTTCCCGCACGCGCAGCACGCTGCGCCGAATGAAGTCGGAGGCGACGGCTGACCCACCGGGGCTGTCGACGTCGAAGAGGACGGCCCTGTAGGCGTCGTCACGCAGCACCGCCCGGAAGTGCTCGTCGACGATGTCGGCCCCAGCGGTCTCACCTCCGAACGGGGACCTTCCGCCGCGCCCGGTGACGATGCGGCCACGCAGGGAGATCACCGCCACCTTCTCCCGCCTGCCCCTGAGACGACGCGCGGCGCCACGGCGGTCGCGGTACCGGGAGACGAACAGCAGGTCGTCGGTGTCGGCACCCCATTCGGTGAGCAGCTTCGTGTACACCTCGTCGCGGTAGGCGATGCCGTCGACGAGGCCCGCCGCCAGGGCAGCGTCGGGGGTCAACGGGGAGGCATTGACGGCCTCCCACACCCGGTCGGTGTCGAGGCCGCGACGTCGTGCGATCGTCGCGACCGCGTCGTCCACGACCGACTGGGCGATGCGGGTGGTCATCTCGCGGTTCGGCTCGGTCACCTCGTCGGCGGCGAACTGGTCGGCGGCGGTCTTGTACTCGTGGCGCTGCCCGAACTGCGGGTCGATGCCCACCTTCTCGAGGAGCCCCTTGAGCAGGGTGATCCTGAGCTCCGCCCCGCCGATCCCCACGGTTCCCGTGGGCTGGACGTGGACCCGACGGCAGGCCGTCGCGAGCTTGAACAGGCCGAGGGCGTCGCCCATCTCGCCGTAGGTCTCCGCCCAGGCGGCCGTCGGTTTGACGGCGGCGAACTCGGCGATGGTCTCCCCGATCTCGTCGAGGATCTGCAGCGGCTGCCCGCACTCGGCGACGTGGACGATGAGGCCGACGACACGATCATCGTTGGCGGCGTCCTGGAGATGCTCCCGCAGCGAGGTCACGGAGGTCGCGCCAACGGCCTGGAGCATCTGCAGTGGGTTGCGGGGGAAGGTCTCGAGCACGCCCCGGGCCAGGTCGAGTTCGAGGACGACACGACGAGCGGGGCAGTTCAGCTTGCCGAGCAGTTTCTTGAGCGCCATGGCTCAAGGCTACCCAAACGCCGACCTGCCCCGCTCGGGGAGATGCGCGGTGGCTCAGAGGACGCCGCGGGCCACCTTCACGACGTTGTCGACGGTGAACCCGAACTCCTCGAAGCAACGCGCTCCGGCCGCCGAGGCTCCGAAGTGCTCGATGCTCACCGAGGCCCCCTGGGCACCCACGTACTTGGCCCAGCCCATGGCGATGCCGGCCTCGATCGAGACACGGGCCGTCACCGACGCAGGCAGCACCTGCTCCCGGTACTCGTCGCTCTGCTGGTCGAACCACTCCTGGCACGGCATGGAGACGACCCGGGTCGGCACGCCCTCCTCCTCGAGCCTGGCAGCCGCATCGATGGCCAGGGAGACCTCGGAGCCCGAGGCGATGAGGATGAGCCTCGGCTCGGCGGAGGCCTCCTTGAGGATGTAGGCACCCGATGCCACTCCCTCGGCGGAGGCGAACTCGTCACCGCGGGGCACGGTGCGCAGGTCCTGGCGGGAGAGGATGATGCCGGCCGGGTGGTCGGTGCGGCGCAGGATCTCACCCCACGCGACGGCGGTCTCGTTGGCATCGGCCGGACGCACCACGTCGAGGTTCGGGATCGCGCGCAGCGAGGCGAGGTGCTCGATCGGCTGGTGGGTGGGCCCGTCCTCGCCGACCCCGATCGAGTCGTGGGTCCACACGAAGATCGAGGGCACACCCATGAGTGCGGCCAACCGGACCGGCGGGCGCATGTAGTCGGCGAAGACCAGGAAGGTGCCACCGTAGGCCCGGGTGAGCCCGGAGAGGTTGATGCCGTTGAGGATTCCACCCATGGCGTGCTCACGGATGCCGAAGTGCAGGGTGCGGCCGTACTCGCTGCCGGACCAGTCCTTCGTCTGTCGCGCGGCCGGGAGGAAACTCGGTTCGCCCTTCATCGTGGTGTTGTTGGAACCAGCGAGGTCGGCGGAGCCACCCCACAGCTCGGGAAGCTGGGGTGCCAGAGCGGTGAGGACCTCACCCGAGGCCTTGCGGGTGGACATCTTGCCCTCGTCGAAGACCGGGAGCTTGAGGTCCTCCGGGAGCTTGCGGGCGCGGGCTCGATCGAGCAGCGCCGCACGGTCCGGATGGGCGCTGCGCCACGCCTCGAACCGCTGATCCCAGGCCTTACGGGCCTTCTCACCCCTGGCCGCGGCGTTCGCGCGGGTCTTCGCGACGAGTTCCTCGTCGATCGCGAAGGGCTCCGGGTCGAAGCCGAGGCGCTTCTTCAGTGCGGCGACCTCATCGGCGCCGATCTTGTTGCCGTGCACGTCGTGGGAGCCGGCCTTGTTCGGCAGCGGCCACCCGATGATGGTGTTGAGCTTGATGATCGAGGGGCGGTCGGTGACCTCCTTGGCGGCCTCGATGGCGGCGAGGAGGGCGTCCATGTCCTCCTCGTACCGGGTGCCGCCCCGGGTCCAGTCAACCTCCTGGGTGTGCCACCCGTAGGCCTCGTGACGCGCCAGGACGTCCTCGGTGAAGGAGATGTTGGTGTCGCCCTCGATCGTGATCCGGTTGGCGTCGTAGATGACGATGAGGTTGCCAAGGTTCTGCGTCGCGGCGAGGGACGCGGCCTCGGCGGCAACCCCCTCCTGCAGGCAGCCGTCACCCACGAGGCAGTAGACGTGGTGGTCGAAGATCGACTTGCCCTTCGGCGCCTCCGGGTCGAACAGGCCACGTTCGCGACGTGCGGCCATGGCCATGCCGACGGCGTTGCTCACACCGGCCCCCAGCGGCCCCGTGGTGCACTCGACGAACTTCGTGTGTCCGTACTCCGGGTGGCCGGCGCACTTGGAACCCCACGTCCGCAGGGATTTCAGATCGTCGAGTTCGAGGTCGCACCCGGCGAGGTACAGCTGGCAGTACTGGGTCAGCGAGGCGTGCCCCACGGAGAGGATGAACCGGTCACGCCCCAACCACGTGTCGTCGGTGGGGTCGAGGTTCATGACCTTCTGGTAGAGCAGGTAGGCGACGGGGGCCAGGGAGATCGGGGTTCCGGGGTGGCCGTTGCCCACCTTCTCCACAGCGTCGGCGGCGAGGATTCGGGCTGTGTCGACAGCGCGCGAGTCCAGTTCGGTCCAGTCGAGGGTCATGTGTCTTCCTTAGGGATACCGGTGCGGGCTGCTGTGCCCGCGCGAAATACAGACTAGCGAATTGTTAGCGTAAACAATGGTCGGGGGTCAGAAGTCGACGATGTCGATGGTGGGTCCGGAGAACGGCATGAGCGTCGCCGGATCGACGACGTCGACGGGTTCCTCGGCCACGGTCTCGACCTTGGAACCGGGTACCACGGGACGGATGTCCTCGCCCAGCGCCTCCATCACGAGGCGTCGGATCTCGGAGCCACCCTCCGGATCATGGGTACGTATCTCTGCCATCTCGCTCCTTGGGTCTCAACTCAGCGGCGGTTTGTCCGACCAGGGGAACACGATCCACTGGTCAGTGCGTTTCCAACAGAAGTCGGGCTCCACGATGGTGGAGGGTTTGGTGTAGAGCACCGCACTGCGGACATCTGCCCCGAAGCCCCGCAGCAGCTTGACCACCAGGGCGAGGGTCCGGCCGGAATCGGCGACGTCATCGACGATGAGCAGCTGACGGCCGGCGATGGATTCGGTGTCGAGCATCGGGGCCAGCAGGACCGGGTCGGGCAGGGTCTGATTGACATCCGTGTAGAACTCGACGTTGATCGCATCCGTCAGCTTGATCCCGAGACGGTAGGTGAGCACCCCCGCCGGGATCATGCCGCCCCTGGCGATGGCGATGACGACGCTCGGTCTGAAGCCCGAGTCGTGGATCTGCTGCGCGAGTTCGTCGGTGGCGACACCCAGGCCGTCCCAGGTCAGGACCTCCTTGCCCTCGGTGTCGCTGCTGTCCGCGTGATAGGCCATGGCCGCATCCTACCCACGCGACGCGTTCACCCCAGATGCTGGGTGACGAACACCACGTCCAGCCATCGACCGAACTTGAACCCCACCTCCCGGAGCACACCGACCTCCTCGAAACCCATGCGGGCGTGGAAGGCGCGCGACGCGGCGTTCTCGGCGTCGAGCACCCCCACCATCGTGTGGACGCCGTGCCCCCGGGCGTGATCGAGCAACGCCCCCATGAGCATGCGCCCCGCCCCGGAGGCCCGATGCGGCGCGGCCACGTAGAGGGAGTGCTCGACGGTGTGCCGATACGCGTCCTTGTCGCGGAAGGGGCCGTAGTTGGCGTACCCGACGATCTCCCCATCCTTGACGAGCACGAGCACGGGATGGTTCCTGCTGCGGAGCCGCTCGAACCACTCGGTCCGTTCCTCCACCGTCACGGGCTCCAGGTCATACGAGGCCGTGGTGGCGACCCCGGCCTCGTTGTAGATCTCCACGATGCTGGGCAGGTCCTCCAGCCCGGCGGGTCGAATCGTCACAGCCATGGCCACCATCGTAGGGGCGTAGGCTCCTCGCATGGCCACTGACGACGACCTCCGCGCCGCGGGACTGCGCACCATCCACGGCGACACCGCCGAGGGCGCCGCTGTCGACCTGGGCGCGACGGTGCTGTCCTGGCGCCCCCGCGACCACGACGAGGTGCTGTTCGTGAGCCGCGAGGCGCTCGTGGCGCCGGGGGACGAGATCCACGGCGGCATCCCCGTGTGTGCGCCGTGGTTCGGGCGGGGGCGCGACGGCGTCACCGTGCCCCACATCCACGGCCTGGTCCGGTGGGTGCCGTGGCGGCTCGCCCGGGCCGACCCCGATCGCCTGGCCTGGGAGCTCCGGCAACACGACGTCGCACACCTCCCCGGGGCCGACGCCTACCCGGACGACCTCACCTACCGGCTGGAGGCACGGTTCGGCACCACCCTGGAGCTCAGGCTCACTGTGACCTCGCCGACAACCGCGTTCGTCCTGGACGAGGGCCTCCACGTCTATCT
Source organism: Arachnia propionica (assembly GCF_003932785.1). Classification (GTDB taxonomy): domain Bacteria; phylum Actinomycetota; class Actinomycetes; order Propionibacteriales; family Propionibacteriaceae; genus Arachnia; species Arachnia propionica_B. Next base: position 142,091 of record NZ_RQYT01000001.1, read on the forward strand.
CCGGGTGGCGGACGTGACCGCCTGCCGGGTCGAGGGGCTCGAGGGGGCCACCTTCCGCGACTTCGCGACGGGGGCCGCACCGGACGTCGAACACGAGCCGGTCCGGTTCGGGCATCCCGTCGATCGGGTGTACCGCCACAGTGGCCCCGCCACCCTCGTCGAGGGAGACCGACGGGTGACCGTCTCGCAGGAGGGCGGCTCAAATGTCGTGGTGTGGAATCCGGGACCGGGCGTCGACCTCCTCGGATTCGGTGAGGACGAGTGGCGTTCCATGGTCTGCGTCGAGGTGGGCAACGTCCAGCAGGACGCGGTGGTCGTCGAGGCTGGTCAGCAGCACACCCTGACCCTACGCATCACGGTTGATAGCTGAGCAGGAGCCGGGCCGTGGCCTCGTCCGTGGCCAGCCCCGAGACCAGGCCGGTGCGGAGGACGGCGTGGAGGGCGGCCACCTTCTCCACCCCCCATGCGACGACGAGGGCAAGCCCCACATCGGCGAGACGTTCGGGTTCCATCGCGATGAGGCGGTCACACATCGGGTCCCTGACGTGTTCCCCGGAGGCGTTGAAGTAGTGACCCGCGATGTGCGCGACCGCCCCGCGTCGATGGACCTCCGCCGCCAGCCGGGGCGTCATCCACGGCTCCAGGATGGCACCGGGGTGGCCGCGGGGCCCGACCACTCCCACACCGGTGAGCGCGATGTCGGAGCGGGCCGCCAGCTCCAGGGTCGTCAACACGAGTTCCTCCTGCCGCATCGCCTGGGCCATCGCCGCCGAGCCCAGCACGAGCGGCACGGGCATCGGCCGGTAGGTGCCGCCGAGACGGCGGGCCATCCGTCGGCACAGTTCCGGGGAGTCCACCAGGTCGGCCCCCTCCCGGGCCAGCGACCCCACCATCTGGACGACGCTGCTGTACTGCCAGTGCCGCTTGGGCATGGCCTGCACCACTGAGGCGACCGACCTCCCGTTCGAGAGCGCCAGCACGGTGCGGTCGTGCCCGACCTCCGAGATGAGCGATGCAGCCACCGCGCCCACCGCCTCGCCGGGGCTCCGGTTCTCTGCGGCCGCGACGACGACCGTACCGAGCCCGAACCGCTTGGCGAGCTTCTGCTCCCAGGCGAACGCCTGCTCCATGGGGTGCTCGATGGTGATCCGCACCATGCCCCGTCGTCGGGCCTCCGTGAGCATCCGGGAGATGGTCGGCCTGGACCAGCCGAGCCGGTTCGCAATCTCCGCCTGGGACAGTCCCTCCAAGTGGTAGAGACGCGCCACCTCGAGGAGGCGCTGGGCCTGTTCACGACTGGTGGGGCGAGTCCCGAGGGCGCACATCTGTGCTTCTTTCCCGTTCTCCACGACGTCCGGAGTAACGATGGTTGCTTGTCAAAAGGTAATACTACGTGAGCCCACCAACCAGGGTGCACAGATGTTCAGAGGCGACCTTGGAACCCCCCTCCGGTTCACCCACCATGTGGATCACCGGAGGGGCCAACGGAGGCCCCCGGACACCGAGGAGGCACCATCATGAGAGTCCGCACGATCCTGGGCGATGTCGCTCCCGAGACACTCGGCGTCGTCAACGCTCACGACCACCTCATCCGCGTGGGAGCCGGAGAGGTCTACATCGACCCGGACCATCAACTCGATGACGTGGACAAGGCCGTTGAGGAGGCCACTCACTTCGTCACGGCGTCGAAGAACTGGGCCGCCGCCGGCACCGTCATCGACATGTGCCCGGCGAACTGCGGCCGTGATCTCGTCAAGCTCGCCGAGGTCAACCGCCGCGTGCCCGACCTGCACGTGGTGGCGGCCACAGGCTTCCACCGGGAACACGTGTACCTGGAGACCCAGTCCCACTGGGTGTCCCGCTACACCGTCGACCAGATCGCCGATCTGCTCATCGCGGACATCACCGAGGGGATCGACGCCAACGACTACTCCGGCCCCATCGTCAACCGCACGGAGTACAGGGCCGGTGTCATCAAGGTCGCGACCGCCTACGGCAAGATCACGAAGTTCGAACGCAAGTGCATGGAGGCGGCGGCCGCGGCATCGCTCGCGACGGGCGCCCCCATCAACACCCACACCACGTACGGCACCTGCGGGCTCGAACAGGCCCAGGAACTCATCAAGCTCGGGGTGGCGCCCGAGAAGATCGCGATCGGTCACATCCAGCGCAACGCCGACGTCTACTACCTCAGCCAGATCCTGGACACCGGCGCCTACCTGGAGATCGACGGCACCTACCGGATCAAGTACCAGCCCGACTCGAACCGCATCATGGAGCTGCGCGAACTCGGCGCGAAGGGCTACGGCCAGCGCATCCTGCTCGGCACGGACTCCGGGAAGCGCTCCTACCAGAAGGCCTACGGCGCGGTGACGGGGGTCGACTACAACCCCGCCGTCGACGGTCCGCGGATGATCGCCGAGGGCTTCGACCGGGCCTACGTCGAGGACCTGCTCATGTACAACGGGCAGCGGTTCTTCGCCTTCGTCGAGGACGACTGATGCGTCCCCGGTTGCAGGTCGCGGTGGACAACCCGGACCTGGTGCACGCCCTGTCGGCCCTGAACCGCGCCGAGCCCGCGGTCGACATCATCGAGTGCGGCACGATCCTCATCATCTCCGAGGGACTGCGCGCGGTGAGGACGATCCGCTCGCTCTACCCCGACCGGACGATCCTGGCGGATGTCCGCATCGCGGAGGCCGGGTCCCTCATCTCCCGCCACTGCTTCGAGGCGGGGGCCGACTGGGTCTCGTGCGTCGCGGGCGCCTCGCTGACCACCATCGACCAGGTGGTGCAGGTGGCGGCCGAGTTCGGCGGCGAGGTGCAGGTCGAACTCGGGGAGGACTACGACCCGACCCAGGCCCGGGCGTGGCGTGACCTCGGGGTCCAGCACGTCATCGTCAAGCGCTCCCGCGACCGCGAGGCGGCCGGGGAGCTGAGCTGGGGGCCGTCGGACCTGGCGCGGGTCGGTGAACTGGCGGAGCTGGGGTTCACGGTCACGATCACGGGCGGGATCGGCGTCGGCGAACTCGACACCTTCGCCGGCTACCCCGTCGGCGTGGTGATCGTCGGCCGCAACATCATGGGGGCCGACGATCCGCTGGCCGCCGCCCGCGCCTTCAAGGAGGCCATCGCCGAGGTGTGGCCATGAGTGACATCCAGCTCGGCATCTACGAGAAGGCCCTCATCGGGATCGAGGACTGGACGCGGTTCTTCGCCCAGGTCCCCGAGGCGGGGTTCAGCTTCGTCGACCTGTCGATCGATGAGTCACCGGAACGGGCAGCTCGGCTGGACTGGGACCGGGACATCCGACGCCGGGTCCGGCGGGCCGCCGAGGACACCGGAACCCGGATCGGGGGGCTGTGCCTCAGCCTCCACCGGAGGGTGATGCCGGGATCCAGGGATCCGGAGATCCGACGCCAGGCAGCCGAGGTGTACCGCAAGGGCATCCGCCTGGCCGCCGACCTCGGGGTCAGCGTCCTCCAGGTCGCCGGGTACTACGCCCACTACGAGGAACCCGACGAGGGGGCGCGGCAGCGCTGGATCGACTCCCTCATGGCGGCGCTGCCCCAGGCGGCCCACGAGGGGGTCATCCTCGCCGTCGAGAACGTCGACGGCACCGACATCACCTCGGTGCCCGACGTGATGGACATCGTCGACCTGGCGCGATCCCCATGGCTCCAGTGCTACCCCGACGTCGGCAACATCGCCGGTCACGGAGGAAGCTCGGGGCCCGAACTGGCGGCCTGCGAGGGTCATCTGGTGGCGCTCCACGTCAAGGACGTGCTGCCGGGTCAACCCCGTCGGGTGCCGTTCGGCACCGGCATCGCGGACTTCGACCAGGCCTTCGCGGAACTCCACCGCCAGGAGTGGTCCGGTCGCGTGATGTTGGAGATGTGGCACGACGATGCCCCGGATTCCCTGGACCGGTGCCGCGAGGCACGGCGATTCATCGAGGAGAAGGCGTCCAACGCAGGACTGAGGATCATCAAGGAGGAGCCATGATGTTGCAGGAACTCCGCGAGCAGGTCTGGAAGGGCAACCTGGCCCTCCCCGAGAACGGCCTGGTCGCCTGGACCGGCGGGAACCTGTCCGCCATCACCGAGGACCGGGACCTCATCGTCATCAAGCCCTCGGGCATGCTCTACCCGGAGATGCGCCCCGAGGACATGGTCGTCGTCGACATGACGGGACGGATCGTCGAGGGGGACCACGGCCCCTCGTCGGACACCGCGTCACACCTTGCGATCTACGCCGGGCGCGAGGACGTCGGCTCCGTGGTGCACACCCACTCCCGCTACGCGACCGCGTTCGCGGCCGTGGGGAAACCCATTCCCTGTGTCCTCACGGCCATCGCCGACGAGTTCGGGGGCCCTGTCCCCTGCGGCGGCTACGCCCCCATCGGGTCGGATGCCATCGGCAGAACCCTGTTGGCGGCCATCGGGGACTCCCCTGCCGTACTCATGAGGCAACACGGGGTCTTCACCATCGGACCAACCATCACCAAGGCACTGCAGGCCGCCGTCATGGTGGAGGATGTGGCCCGAACCGTTTTCGCTGCGATGCAGATCGGCCGGGTCGAAGAACTCCCGGCCGAGGAGATCAAGGCGAACCATGAGCGGTACACCCATCGATACGGAACCATCCATGCTTCCACCGGAGTGAGCAGGTGACAACAATGTTTGATTTGACCACCATCGGCGAGGGCCAGATCCGTCTGACGGTCCCTCAGGGCGAACGACTGTCCAACACGAGACAGCTCCGGATGACCGCCGCCTGTTCCGAGGCGAACGTCTCCGGGCTGCTCTCCCAACTCGGGCGCCGGACTTCCTGGTGCTCGGTCATGCCCGAATCCGACCTGGCGGAACGCTGCCTGTGCGAGTTCCGGGCCGTCGGCGTCGACATGAGCAACATGATCCGGGTGCCGGAGGGTCGCGTGGCCCTCTACTTCATGGAACCCGGCGAGCCGCCCATGCCATCCCGGGTCACCTACGACCGCCTCAACACGGCGTTCCGGGACATCAGCGTCGACGACGTCAACTGGGAGTCGATGCTCAACACGCGGCTGGCCTTCGTCACGGGCATCACCACCGCCCTGACCGAGAACACCGCCCGGGTCATCACCCATTTCGTCGACGCCGCACACGAACGCGGCATCGAGGTGGCCCTCGACGTCAACTACCGCAGCCTGCTGTGGGACCCCGACCAGGCGGATCGAATCCTGAGTCGGATCGCCTCGAAGTGCCGAATCATCTTCTGCTCCCGCAAGGACGCCGGGGTCCTGTGGGGGCTGGACGGAGCCCGGGCCGAGGTGTCCCGGCAGCTGAGGGAACGGTTCGGCGCCGAGCACGTCGTCTCCACGGACGGACACAACGGGGTCTACTACGCGGGTCCGAACGGCATCGAGGACCGCCCCGTCGAACTCGTCCCGGTCATCGACCGGCCGGGGGCGGGCGACTCCTTCGTCGCCGCGACGCTCCACGGCCACCTCGGCGGCGACATCGTCAAGGGCATCGACTACGGGCTGCGTGTCTCCAAGTACGCCCTGACCCACCACGGCGATCTCACGCTCATCACGCCCTCGGAGCTCGCCATCCCCACGACCACCGACATCATTCGTTGAGCGAGCCATCATGACCACAACACCTTCCGCCCGCCCGACGGCGAGCGAACTCATCGATTCCCGCCCACTCACGGGCAATCAGAAGAACCTCATCGCCCTGGTCATCGTCGCGAACATCGCTGAGTTCTTCGACATGTTCCTCATCGGCTTCGTCGTGTCGTTGCTGACGAAACCCTGGAACCTCACCGGGTTCGAGGCCGCCTGGATCCTCGGGGCATCCGGCGCGGGCACCGTGCTCGGCGCCATCCTGTGGGGCGCGCTCGCGGACCGGATCGGGCGCCGACGTTCCTTCTTCTGGTGCGTCGTCCTGTTCACCGTCTTCACGGCCCTCACCCTCCTCACCCCCGAGCGGGGCTGGATCATGCTGGCGGTCCTCAGGGTCATCGTCGGTGCCGGCGTCGGCGGCCTCAACATCACCTCCATCCCCTACGTCCAGGAGTTCGTCCCGGCGAAGCGCCGTGGCCTGTTGGCCGGCCTGGCGTCGGTGTTCATCCCGATCGGGCTGCTGCTCGGCGCCCAGGCCCAGCTGTGGTTGGGCGAACCGATCGGTTGGCGTGGCCTCATCGCGCTGGGTGCCCTGCCCATCTTCCTGCTGCTGTGGCTGCGCATGGTTCCCGAGTCACCACGCTTCCTGCAGTCCCGGGGGCGGGATGACGAGGCCCGGGCCGCCTACGCCTGGGCGCTGGAGATGCCCGTCGACGAGGTCGGTGACCTGCCCGACGTGGAGGAGACGAAGAAGTCCTCGCTCGGGGTCATCTTCTCCCGTTACCCGAAGGAACTCATCATCATCACGGTGGGATCGTTCAGCTTCATCCTGGGCTCCTTCACCGTCCAGTCGTGGGGGCAGACCCTCCTCAAGGACGGCTTCGGGTTCTCCGCCGCGATGGTGGGCGGCCTGTTCACCATCGTCTCGCTGGCCGATGTGGCGGGTCGGCTGGGGTCCGCCTGGCTGGCCGACCGGATCGGGCGACGCATGGTGATGCTCCTGTTCGGGCTCCTGGGAGCCGTGGGCTGCGTCATCGCGGCGACGACGGACAACGCCTGGGTGTTCTTCATCGGCATCGTCGTCACGATGACCTTCGGCGACGGCGCCTTCGGCATCCTCAACGCTTTCGGCGCGGAGCAGTTCCCGAACGAGGCCCGCTCCACCGGCCTCGGCCTCGGCTACGGGATCGGCGCCACGGCGAAGATCATCGGCCCCTTCCTCATGGGTTGGCTCATCGGCGGGGACGCCATCAAGCAGAACGTGACCCGCGATGCGGTCCCGCCCGCGTTCCTGCTCTTCGCAGCCCTCCTGGTGGTCGGCGGCATCACCTACCTCTTCGCCAAGGAGACGCGCAACGTCTCGCTGGAGAAGATCTGACGCGTCGACGGGTGGTGGGGCCTCGACCGGGATCGGGGCCCCACCACCCCGCGCGTCGCGAAGAAACCGGCCGGAGGTGGAAGAATCGGGAACGCCATGACCACGTTGACGGACCTGACCCCCACCGACCCCACCCCCGACGCACTGTTCGAGACCTTCACCGCCTGGGTGGAGGAGCAGGGGATCACGCTGTACCCCCATCAGGAGGAGTCGTTGCTGGCGATCCTGGCCGGGGACCATGCCATCGTCACCACCCCCACCGGGTCGGGCAAGTCCCTCATCGCGCTCGGCGCACACTTCGCCGCCCTCGCGGAGGGACGTCGCACCTACTACACCGCCCCCATCAAGGCACTGGTCAACGAGAAGTTCTTCGCCCTGTGCGACGCCTTCGGGGCCGACAACGTCGGGATGGTCACGGGGGACGCCTCCGTCAACGCCGACGCCCCTGTCATCTGCTGCACGGCGGAGATCCTCGCCAACCTGGCGCTCAGGGAGGGGCGCGGGGCGGAGGTCGGCCAGGTCGTCATGGACGAGTTCCACTTCCTCGCCGATCCGGACCGCGGCTGGGCCTGGCTGGTGCCGCTGGTCGAGCTGCCCCAGGCGCAGTTCGTCATCATGTCCGCAACGCTGGGGGATGTCACCCGGCTCGCCTCGGACCTGACCGACCGCACCGGGCGGGAGACCGCCGTGATCGGCGGCGTCACCCGCCCGGTCCCCCTCACCTACCGGTGGGCGCTCACCCCCATCCACGAGACGATCGCCGAGATCGTCGCCACCCATCAGGCTCCCGTCTACATCGTGCACTCCACGCAGGGGGCCGCGGTGGACCAGGCGACGGCCCTGCTGAGCCAGGGGGTGGTGCGCAAGGCCTCGGCGGCGGTACCCCAGGAACTGAAGGAGGCCCTGGCGGGATTCCCCTTCGCGGGTGGTTTCGGGCAGACGCTGGCCAAGCTGCTGCGTGGCGGGATCGGCGTCCACCATGCGGGGATGCTGCCCCGTTACCGTCGACTGGTCGAGCAGCTGGCCCAGCGGGGCCTCCTGGCGGTGATCTGTGGCACCGACACCCTTGGGGTGGGCATCAACGTCCCCATCCGCACGGTGCTGTTCAGTGCACTCACGAAGTTCGACGGGAGGCGCTCCCGAGTGCTGAGGAGCCGCGAGTTCCACCAGATCGCTGGGCGGGCGGGACGAGCAGGATTCGACACGCTCGGCAATGTCGTCGCCCAGGCACCCGAGCACGAGGTGGAGAACGCCCGGATCCTGGCGAAGTTCGAGGGGGACGAGAAGAAGCTCCGCTCCGTGCGACGGAAGAAACCGCCGGAGGGATTCGTCAACTACACGGAGGCCACCTTCACCAAACTCATCGAATCCACACCGGAGTCGCTGAACGGCAGGATGCGCATCACGCACGCGCTCCTGCTCAACCTCCTGCAACGCGACGAGGCGACGAGCACGGCAGTCACCCGACTCGTCGACGCGACCGGGGTGGATGGGAAGGCCCGCCGGGCCCTGCTGCGTCGAGCGGTCCAGCTCGGACGGTCCCTGCTACGGGCAGGTGTGGTGACCCGGCTCAAGGAGCCCACCCCCGGGGGGCGACGTCACGAACTCAACGTGGACCTGCAACGGGACTTCGCCCTCAACCAGCCCCTGTCCGCCTTCGCCCTCGCGGTCATCGAGACCCTGGACGACCAGTCCCCGGACCACGCCCTCGACGTCGTCTCGGTCATCGAGGCCACGCTGGAGGATCCACGCGTGCTGCTCCTGGCCCAGCAGTTCAAGGCGCGGGGCGAGGCGATGGCCGAGATGAAGGCAGATGGATGGGAGTACGACGAGCGGATGGAGGCCCTCGAGGAGGTGACCTGGCCGCAGCCGCTGGCGGACATGCTGGAGCAGGCCCACCTCGAGTACTCCGCCGCCCACCCGTGGCTGGTGGAGACGCCGGTGCATCCGAAGTCGGTGGTGCGGGACATGTACCAACAGGGAATGACGTTCGGTGAGTACGTCGCGCACTACAAGCTGCAACGCACCGAGGGGGTGCTGCTGCGGTACCTCACCGACGCCTACCGGGCGTTGCGGCAGACCGTGCCGGAGTCACTGCGCACCGAGGAACTCGAGGACCTCATCGACTGGCTGGGGGCCTCGACGCGACTGGTCGACTCGTCGCTGCTCGACGAGTGGAGCGAGTTGGCGAACCTGGCCGGACTCCCCGTCGAACAACGCGCGGAGGCCGCCCAGCCGGCCCGCCCCGTCACGGGCAACGCCCGTGCGTTCCGCGTGATGGTGCGCAACGCGATGTGGCGTCGGGTCGAGCTGTGCGCCGACGACGACGTCGAGGCCCTCGCAGCGTTGACGAGCGGGGACCCGATGACCCGGCGGCGTTGGGACGAGGCGCTCGGCGACTACTGGGACGAGCACGAGGACATCGGCGTCGGGCAGGACGCCCGCGGCCCGGCCTTCTTCGTCGTGGAGACGAAACGCGGCGGCAGGCTGTGGGAGGTGCGGCAGATCCTCGACGACCCCGCGGGCAACCGCGACTGGTCGATCCTCGCCACGGTGGATCTCGACGAGTGCGACGAGGCCGGGGAACTGGTGCTGCGGACCCTGGACCTCAGCCGCCTCGACGGCTGACCAGGGGATCATCACGGCTCCTCACAGCAGGTGCCGGATGCGGTGGGTGAACAGCGGGGACCAGTCGGGCTCCACGCGATGTGGATCAACGAACCGGACCTCCTCGATCTCGGCCCTGGGCCGGGGCAGGACCGAGATCGGGTGCGGGGCACGGAAGATGTCGGCGACGACGACGTGACCGGGCTCATTGGCCGCCGCCTCCCGCACCTGCCCCAACGGGATGAGGTCCCCGGCCGGGATGTGGATCCCGGTCTCCTCCGCCAGCTCCCGGGCCGCACACTGTGCTGGCTCCTCTCCCGGTTCGGGCTTGCCGCCGGGATTGAGGAAGCGGCTTGTCCCTCGTTTGCGGACCATGAGGACGCGGCCGTCGTCGTCGGTGATCAGGACCGCGCTGACCCGGATCTCGGGGGCAGGGCGAATCATGGTGCGGTGGGGGATCCCACCCTCGATGAACTCACCACCGACAGGAACGAAGCCGAAGCGTTCATAGAGGCCCATCACGGAGCTCTGCGAATGGATGACCACGGGTTCCGTGGCCACCTCGTCGAGGATGGCCGCCACCAGGGCGGCAGCGAGGCCCTCCCCCCGTCGATCAACACGCACCGCGACCCGCCCGAAGCTGGCCGTCGCCCCGCGCTCGGGGCGGGGCAGCCGGACGGATCGGGCATAGGCGGCCACACCCTCCTCATCGGGGATCCACCAGTGCCTCGTCGCCCCGCAGCGGTCGAGGTCGTCGAAGTCGGGGACGTCGACGCGTTGCTCGACGTAGAAGACCTCGTTGCGCAGCCGCGCGATCCCGAAGAACTCATCCACAGTGAGCTCGGCGAAGCTCCTCGAATCGATCCGCACCTTGTCTCCTCCCCGTCGGCGACATGCTACGCGGCCACTGGTTGGGCGCCCACGTACCATGGGTTGAGTCAACGAATCCCAGGAGTGATGACAGATGTCCGGCCTTTTCACCCTCATGCTGCTCATGTTCATGGTGGTGTTCGCCGTGGGTGTGCTGCGCACCCTCAGCGACCGCGACGAGGACCGGCAGACCATGTTGGTGAGCCCAAGGACCATGCCACCGCTCGGCGCCCCGGTGGATCCGCCGCTGTCCGATGCGGCGCGCTCCTCCCTCGACGCGGACATCACCCGCTTCGGGGACGAACTGCGTGACCTGGACCTCGACGTCGTCGGGTACGAGCTCGACGCTGCAGCCCAGGCGAAGTACACCGAGGCCTTGGACGCCTACGAGAACGCGAAGCAGGCGATGGCCATGGCCCGGTTGTCCTCCGACGCCGCCGCGGTCGCCCACATCCTGGAGGAGGGGCGCTACGCCATGGCCTGCGTCCGAGCCGGGGCACGCGGCGAGGAGATGCCGGAACGCCGTCCCCCGTGCTTCTTCGACCCGTCCCACGGCCCCTCGACCCGCAATGTCATGTGGACCCCGGACGGCGGCACGCCCCGCGAGGTTCCGGCCTGCGCCCTCGACGCAGCCCGGGTCAGCTCCGGCGCCAACCCCCACATCCGGATGGTGCAGCAGGGCTACCAGACGGTGCCGTACTGGCAGGACCAGGGACACGCCGCCTACACCCGCGGCTACTACCAGCCCTATGTGAACAACCCGCTCAGCGGCGGCCTCGTCAAGGGGGCGCTCATGATCGGCGGCATGTCGCTGCTCATGGGGTTGCTCGACGACTGAGCGGCCGCCTGACGACGGGTTCGCCTGCCCTGAGTGCGGTTTGCGCGCCAAGGCAGGCGAAACTGCTCGCCCGGGAGTGTGGCCGCGACCGTGCCACCCCACTCCGGTAGCCTTGCTCGCCGTATGTCCTCCTCTGCGTTCGAGCACCTCTCCCCCGCCTATCCCCAGCGCGCCGCCTGGGGCACGGCGCAGAGCCTGCGTGCCTGGCAGGTCGCGGCCCTCGACCTGTACGAGCGGGAGCAGCCCCGCGACTTCCTGTGTGTGGCGACCCCCGGCGCCGGGAAGACCACCTTCGCGCTGCGGGTGGCCCACCAGCTGCTGAGCTCCCGGACCGTGCGCCGCATCGTCGTCGTCACGCCCACCGAACATCTCAAGACCCAGTGGGCCGATGCCGCAGCCCGCGTCGGGATCCACCTCGACCCGGGGACGGGGGGCACCCGCCGCGGCCGTTCCAAGCAGTTCGACGGCTCGGTCGTTACCTACGCCGGGGTGTCGATCCGGGCCCACATCTACGAGGCCCTGTGCCATGACGTGCGGACCTTGGTGATCTTCGACGAGCTCCACCACGCCGGTGACGCCAAGAGCTGGGGGGACGGCATCCGGGAGGCGTTCAGCGCCGCCACCCGTCGGCTGGCGTTGACCGGGACACCGTTTCGCTCCGACGACAACCCCATCCCGTTCGTCACCTACGAGGAGACCGCCTCCGGGGTCAGGACCTCGCGGGCCGACTACACCTACGGCTACAAGGAGGCCCTCGCCGACCACGTGGTGCGGCCAGTCATCTTCATGAACTACGGCGGCCAGATGAAGTGGCGGACCCGCTCCGGGGAGGTGCTCGACGCGGATCTGGGTTCGATGCTCACGAAGGATCTCACGGCCCATGCGTGGCGGACGGCCCTGTCCCCCACCGGCGAGTGGATCCCCGCGGTGCTGCGGGCCGCGGACCAGCGGCTGACGCAGGTTCGCCGCACCCTGCCCGACGCCGGGGGCCTGGTCATCGCCACGAACCAGACCGTCGCCCGCGCCTACGCGAAGCTGCTCACCGAGATCACCGGGGCCAAGCCGACCGTGATCCTCTCTGACGACGCCAAGGCCGGCAAACGTATCGAGGAGTTCTCCGCCTCCGAGGACCGCTGGATGGTGGCGGTGCGGATGGTCTCGGAGGGTGTCGATGTGCCACGCCTGGCGGTCGGGGTCTACGCCACCTCCACCTCGACGCCGTTGTTCTTCGCCCAGGCTGTCGGTCGTTTCGTCCGGTCGAGGCGACGGGGTGAAGTGGCCACGGTGTTCCTCCCGACCGTGCCGGTCCTGCTGGCCCATGCCGCCACCCTGGAGCGGGCCCGGGACCACGTGCTGGGCCGCCCCCGCGGCGACCAGGAGGACCTCTGGGCCGAGACGGAGGCCCTCATCGAGGCGGCGAACCGCTCCGAGTCCGCCGCCGACGACCTGCTGGGCGAGTTCGAGGCTCTCGACTCGCAGGCCACCTTCGACCATGTGCTCTTCGACTCGCAGGCCTTCGGCATGCACGCCGAACCGACGAGCCAGGACGAGCTCGACTACCTGGGCCTGCCCGGCCTGCTCGAACCCGATCAGGTGAGCGCCCTGCTCGCCGACCGGCAGCGTCGCCAGATCCGACGGCGGGAACGCAAGGACCCGAAGTCGCAGCCCGAGGTGCCGCTGCACCGGGCGCTGGCCAGCCAGCGGAAGGAACTGAACTCATTGGTGAGCCAGCTGGCCCGCCTCGAGCAGCGCCCCCACAGTCACGTCCACGCCGACCTCAGGCGAGAGTGCGGTGGCCCGCCGCTGGCCCAGGCCACCACGGAGCAGGTGGCGGAACGCATCGCCCAGGCCCGGAAGTGGCTGCGGCGCTGATCAGAACTCGTTCATCTCCGCGTGATGTTTGTGGAGCCGCCTGGCCGCCTCCGCAAGCGACCCGGACATCGACGGGTAGACGGTGAAGCTGGAACTGAACTGGTCGACGGTGAGTCCCTGGCTGACGGCCACGGAGACGGAGTGGATGAGTTCCGAGGCGTTCGGGGCGACGACGACACCGCCGATGATGATGCCCGTGGTGGGCAGGCAGAGGAGCTTGACGAAGCCGTCGGTGAAACCCTGCATCTTGGCTCTGGCGTTGGGGGCGAGCGGCAGCAGCACCGAGGCGACCCGCACCGCTCCCGCGTCGACCTGCCGCTGCGACACCCCGACCGTCGCGATCTCCGGGGAGGTGAACACGTTGGAGGAGACGTTGCGGAGGTTGAGCGGGGAGACGGCGTCGCCCAGCGAGTGGTACATCGCGATGCGTCCCTGCATCGCAGCGACGGAGGCGAGGGCGAACACGCCGGTCACGTCCCCGGCGGCGTAGATGTTGCGCACCGAGGTGCGGGAGACCTTGTCCACCACGATGTGCCCCGACGCCAACAACTCGACCCCGGCCTCCTCCAGGCCCATGTCCGCCGTGTTGGGGATGGACCCGACCGCCATGAGGCAGTGGGAGCCGCGCACCTCGCGGCCATCGGCGAGGGTGACGACCACCTCGTTGCCGTCGGTCCGCGCGGCCATGGCGCGGGACTCGCTCATGACCTCCATGCCGCGGTCGGTGAAGGCCCGCTGCAGCACGTTGGCGGCGTCGGCATCCTCGCCGGGGAGAACCTGGCTGCGGGAGCTGACCAGGACCACCTCGACGCCGAGGGCGTCGTAGGCGGAGGCGAACTCGGCACCGGTGACGCCGGAGCCGACGACGATGAGCCGACTCGGCAGCTCCTCCAGGTCGTAGAGCTGCTTCCAGTTGAGGACCCGACGGCCGTCGCAGGGGGCGTCGGGCAGTTCCCTGGGGGTGGTGCCGGTGGCCACGAGGATGATGTCGGCGTGGAGTCGGTGCTCGCCGAAGGCCTCGCGGACGATGACGGTGTTCCTCCCGTCAAGACGCGCCGTGCCCTGGATGAGGGTGACGCCCTCATGGTTGAGTCGGCCCGCGATGTCCCGCGACTGGGCCGCGGCGAGGGAACGCACCCGCCCGTTGAGCTCCGCGAGGTTGACCTCGACGACGTTGGTGGCGTCGTTGCCCGGGAAGTGCAGTCCCAACGCACCGGCCCGCTCCATCGAACTCATGACCTCGGCTGCGGCGATCAGCGCCTTGGAAGGCACACAGTCGGTCAGCACCGCAGCACCCCCGAGACCATCCCGTTCGACCAGGGTCACCTCCCCTCCGAGCTGGGCCGCGACGAGAGCCGCTTCATATCCGCCAGGACCGCCACCGATGATCACTACCTTTGCCACTCGCTCATCTTGGCACAGCCCTTCCCGCGAGGCAGGAGCTCTGGCCATGTCCGACGAAGCGCCGACCTTGGTCGGTCATCGCCAGTAGGCTGGCTTCATGACTGACAACGCCAAGCAGCTCGCGGCCGAGGCGGCCGCCTTCCTCAGGACCCACTTCGACGTCGAGGGGATCAACCTGGCGCTGGTGCTCGGCTCCGGCTGGTCCAGCGGCGCCGACCAGTTGGGTGATCCGATCGGTGAGATCGAGCTCGGTGAGGTGCCGGGCTTCAGCCGCCCCGTGGTGAGTGGCCATGGCGGGAAGCTGCTGCTGAAGCGGACGACTGGGGGCAAGGTGGCGGCGGTCCTCACGGGACGCACCCACTACTACGAGGGGCGCGGGGTCGCCCCGGTCGTGCACGGGGTCCGTACCGTCGCCGCGTGGGGGGCGACGACGCTGGTGCTGACCAACGGCTGTGGCGGGCTGAACCCGCAATGGGCCCCCGGCACGGTGGTGCTCATCAAGGACCACATCAACCTCACCGGGGACACCCCGCTGGAGGGGGCAACGTTCATCGACCTGTCCGAGGCCTACTCGAAGCGGCTGCGGGACCTTGCACACGGTGTGGCACCCGAGTTGCCGGAGGGTGTCTACGTCCAGTTCCGAGGACCGCAGTACGAAACCCCGGCCGAGGTCCGGATGGCCGGGATCCTCGGCGGCGACCTGGTGGGCATGTCCACGACGCTGGAGACCATCGCCGCCCGCGAGGCCGGCCTGGAGGTACTCGGGCTGTCGCTGGTCACCAATGCCGCGGCAGGGCTGTCGGAGTCCAACCTGGACCACACCGAGGTGCTGCAGACCGGTCGCGACGCCGGTCCACGACTCGCCGGGTTGCTGGCGGGGATCGTGGGTGCGCTGTGAGCGCCCACGAAGCGGCCCGCGCCTGGCTGGCCGTCGACCCTGATCCGGACACCCGAGCCGAGCTGGAACGACTCCTGGCCGAGGATGACCGAACCGAACTCGACGACGCCTTCAGCGGCCCGCTCGAGTTCGGCACTGCTGGGCTCAGAGGGCGTATGGGCCCCGGCCCGAACCGGATGAACCGGGTGGTCGTGGCCCAGGCCGCGGCAGGCATCGGTGACTGGCTGGTGCAGCACGGCCACGCCGGCGGCCGGGTCATCATCGGTTTCGACGCCCGGCTCAAGTCCCGGGACTTCGCGACGGAGTCGGCGAGACTGCTGGCGGGGGCTGGGTTCAAGGTGTTGCTGACCGCATCCCCGACCCCGACCCCGGTCGTGGCGTTCGGGATCCGGCACCACGGGTGCGTGGCGGGCATCGTCGTCACGGCCTCCCACAACCCGGCCGCGGACAACGGCTACAAGGTGTACCTGGGGGACGGCTCCCAGATCATCCCGCCGACGGATTCCGAGATGGCGACCTGCATCGCCGCCCACACCATCGACTCGCTGGCCGATCTGCCCCGCTCCGATGAGTACGGTGTCCTCGGCGAGGAACTGCTCGACACCTACATCGACCAGACGGCGAGGCTGGTGCCCTCGACGAGCCCGCGCGAGTTGTCGTGGGTGCACACCGCGATGCACGGGGTGGGCGCCCACGCGATGCGACGCCTGAGCGCGGCGGCCGGGTTCGCGGCGCCGACGGAGGTCGCGGAGCAGGCGGAGCCGGATCCGGCCTTTCCGACGGTGGCCTTCCCCAATCCCGAGGAGGCGGGGGCGATCGACCTGGCACTGGCACGCGCCGCCGAGGTGGGTGCCGATGTCGTCATCGCGAACGATCCTGACGCCGACCGGTGCGCCGTGGCGGCGGTCGTCGACGGCGGATGGCGCATGCTGACCGGGGACGAGCTGGGGCTCCTGCTGGGCGACCACATGATCGCCCGCGGCGCCCCCGGGGTGCTGGCGAACTCGGTGGTGTCCTCCCGGGGCCTGGAGAAGCTCGCCCAGCTGCGGGACCGCCGTCACGTCACCACCCTCACCGGTTTCAAGTGGATCGGCAGGGTGCCGGATCTGGCCTTCGGTTACGAGGAGGCCATCGGCTACTGCTGCGACTCGGACCGGGTCCCCGACAAGGACGGCCTGTCCGCCGCCCTCATGGTCCTGGAACTGGCCGCCACCCTCAAGGCCCGTGGACTAACCCTGGCGGATCGGCTCGATGAGCTGGCGGCCGAACTGGGCCTGTTCGCCACGGCCCAGCTGTCCCTGCGGTTCGAGGACCTCAGCCTCATCTCGGCGGCGGTGGATCGTCTCCGTCAGGCGCCCCCCGCCACCCTTCTCGGGGTGCCGGTGGTGTTCCATGACCTCGCGGAGGGCTCCCCCGACCTGCCGCCGACGAACGCGGTCATGCTCGTCAGCGACGCGGTCCGGGTGATCGTCCGCCCGTCCGGAACCGAACCGAAGCTGAAGTGCTACCTGGAGGTGTGCCTGCCGAAGGACCGCACCCAGATCGGCTCGGCGGCCCGCTTCGCCGCAGCCACCCGCCTGACCACCCTGCGCGAACAGGTCCGCCAGATCCTCGGCGTCGGCTGACCCTCAGCCGACCGTGTTGAGGCCGACGAGGATCGGCCAGTGTTCGGTGGGGGCTCCGCTCCCCCACCCGTCCACCCTCGGCAGCATCACTGTTCCTGAGGCTCAAACCGGTGGCGGGCGTCGCCGATCTCCTCAAGGCATTGATGACGCCCGCTGCTCACACCGGACCACGCGTGCCAGCGCGCAGTCCATGTCGAGACCTCTGGCACTCATCCTTCAGTCACCCCCTCCCACCGGCTTCCGCAGCACGCAGATTCGCCTGCCTTGGGCCGGAAACGCCTGCCGATTCTCTTCGCCTGTCCAGTTGGACAGGCGAGCCACACCCAACACGGGCGAACCCGGGACAGGACAGGCGAAACCACCACGGTCAGGAAACACCATCCTGGAGGGTCGTGCAGGGGGTAGACCTCGGGTCAGGGCGACCTTGAAGCCTCCGCTGAACAACCCTCCTGCTCTGACTCTCGTGAGCAACGCCGCAACCGTGCCGACCCCCGCTACTGCTCCGAGAGGGCACACCGAGTCATCGTGGCCGCAAAACCAGTCGGTTCCCCCTTGAGCAATCTCCTCAGGTCATCAGCTGGACCCTCAAATCCTGCAGCGGAATAATGCGCAAACATTGCTTTCAGCAGCGCACGGGAACCATGGTCATAACGACGAGCCGCCACCCGGGCCACCAACCACGACGGCCAGCGCTGCACGGAGACGTCATGTCCCCAGGCGTCAGCCATACGTTCAGCCATCTGCCGCATGGTCAGCCGCTCGGCTCCGGCCAAGGTGTACGTCTGGCGCTCATGCCCGCCCTCGACCAGCACGATCGCCGCAGCTCGACCCACGTCGGCCACGTCGATGGGGGTGAACCAGCTGTCGGGCGAAAACGGCAATCGCAACCGCGTTCTTGCCCGGTTGAGGAAAGCCAAGGCGGTTTGCGCATACATCGCCGGGCGAACTATCGTCCACGACAACGCCGACTCCCGAAGCAGTTCCTCGACCTGCCACTTGCGCCAATGATGCGGCATGTCAGGTGTCTCGGCGTGCATCACCGAGTGGTACACCAGGCGCACCCCACCCACCCGCGTTGCCGCTTTCATCACGTGCCGACCAAATGCCACCTCATGCGGGGAATATGTCGGCGGGATGTGATACACCGCGTCAATCCCGGACAGCGCTTCCGTCAACGCCTCGACGTCGGCAAAATCAGCTTCAGCTCTCTCAACCCCCTCGGGCAGAGAAACCGAGGCCCCGGGTCGGACCACTGCCCGCACCGCTGCTCCACGAGCCACCAACTCGGGAAGTAAGGTTGCGCCCGTCTGGCCAGCTGCGCCCAGCACAGCGACACGAGGTTGACCGACACGGTTCATCTCACTTCTCCCATTCGAAGCTGTTGGCATCTTCAGGTTCACTCACCAACCGACGCTGCCGCAGCACCACATTCCTACTCATCGGCCGGAATCACGTGCCGCCTATCCGCGGATGGGGGCCCAGCTCGGGCCCTCGGTGGCGAGCTTCTCGTCAAGCTTACGGAACAGCGGGGTCGGCTTGGCCAGCGGGGTCCCGGGGACGATGTCCCGTCGCTCCCAGGTGGCCTGCTGGGCGGCGTAGTCGCCGGTGAGAATGGGGTAGGTCAGGTCACCGTCGCTGACCTCGACCAGCTCCGGCTGCGCCGCCCACACCCCCTCGTTGCCAAGGGCCTCGAAGATGGCCTGCGCCGCGTGGGGCAGGTACGGGGTGAGCAGGGTGTTGCAGTCGCTGACCACCTGCAGGGCGACGTGGAGGATGGTGTCCCGACGCGCCGGGTCGTCCTTCTTCTTCCACGGCTCCTCGTCGGAGAGGTACTTGTTCGCCAGCGACACGATCCGCATCGCCTCGGTGATCCCCGCCTTGAAACGACGCTCGGCGATGTGCTCACCGACGGTGTCGAAGGCCGCTGCCGAGGCGTCGAGCAGTGCCTGGTCCTCGTCGGTGAACTCCCCCGGCTCCGGGATCGCTCCGACGTTCTTGTGGGCCATCGAGATGGACCGGTTGACGAGGTTGCCCCATTCGTTGGCGAGCTCGAAGTTCGTGCGGCGGACGAACTCCTCCCACGTGAAGTCCGTGTCCTGGTTCTCCGGGCCGGCCACGGCGATGAAGTACCGCAGCGCGTCCGGGCCGAACTCGGCGAGGAAGTCGCCGACGAAGATGTTGGCGCCACGAGAGCTGGAGACCTTCGAGCCCTTCATCGTCATGAACTCCGAACTCACCACCTCGGTCGGCAGCTGCAACTCGCCGAGCTCCGGCTTGATCTCCCCACCCTCGGCCCCCTGACCGTTGGCGCCGAGCAGGATGCCCGGCCAGATCACCGAGTGGAAGACGATGTTGTCCTTGCCCATGAAGTAGTAGCTCTGCGCGGTCTCGGCGTTCCAGAAGGTGCGCCACGCCTCGGGGTCGCCGCTGCGCCTGGCCCATTCGATGGACGCGGACAGGTAGCCGATCACGGCGTCGAACCACACGTAGATCCGCTTCATCGGGGCGTCGATCCAGCCCTCCAGCGGGATCGGGACCCCCCAGTCGAGGTCCCGGGTGATGGCCCGGGGACGGATCTCCTTGAGCAGGTTGTGGCTGAACTTCAGCACGTTGGGACGCCAGCCCTCGCGGGTGTCGAGCCACTGGGTCAGCTGCTCAGCCACCTTCGGCAGGTCCAGGAAGAAGTGCTCCGTCTCCACGAACTCGGGGGTCTCCCCGTTGATCCGGGAGACGGGGTTGATGAGGTCGGCGGGGTCCAGCTGGTTGCCGCACTGGTCACACTGGTCGCCACGGGCGCCGGTGTATCCGCAGATCGGGCAGGTGCCCTCGATGAACCGGTCCGGGAGAGTGCGGCCCGTCGACGGGGAGATGGCCCCCATCTGCACCTGCGAGAAGACGTAGCCGTTGTCGTGCAGGGCGGTGAACATCGCCTGCACCACCTCGTGGTGGTTCGGCGTGGTGGTCCGGGTGAAAAGGTCGTAGGACAGGCCGAGACCCTGCAGATCCGTGGCGATGATCCGGTGGTACCTGTCGGCGCACTCCCTGGCGGTCAGACCCTCCTGGTCCGCCTTGACCTGGATCGCCGTGCCGTGCTCGTCGGAGCCCGAGACCATCAGCACGTTGTGCCCGGCCATCCGCATGTAGCGGGCGAAGACATCCGAGGGGACACCGAAGCCGGACACGTGACCGATGTGACGGGGGCCATTGGCGTAGGGCCACGCCACCGCCGCGAGAACGTCTGCACACATGCGCCGAATTGTATCGGCCCGGCACCTGCCTGTTCACGCCATGGGAGGGCTCGACGACGGGTCAGGCCCTGGCGTGGCGGAACCCCAGCCATCCGGCCCAACAGCCCACGGAGAAGAACGACACGATCCCGACGCTGCCGCCGATGAACTGGTTGCCCGTCACCTCGTCAAGGAGCGGCCACACAACGGCGTAGAACCCCGCCGCCAACCCCGCCCACAACAGAACCGACACGGCCACGCCGCGCCAACCGGCTCCCAGGGCAGAAGTGCAGACCATGAGGAACAACGCCGTCAGGGGCAGCCCGTAGAAGACGAACAGGGGAACGGCGTCGCGCAGCTCATCCCGCCCGAGCAGGACCCCGCTGACCCCGGTGAGTCCCGCCCACGCGGCGATGCTCGTGAACGTGGCGAGCACCCCGACGGGGTACACGTGCCGACGCGCATGCCCCAGGCTCACCGCGAACCTCGCACCCCACAGCCACAGCATGGCCACGCCGAACAGGGCCGCGACGAGCAGCACGCCCGCCGGTTCCTCGATGGCACCGCGACGGAACCCCAGGACCATCCCGACATCAACGAGCCACGGCAGCACCGGCCACCAGAAGCGCCACCCCCATCGGCCGCCGAGAGCGGACAGGATGGGCGTCATCGTCACGTTCACCTGGTTCCTCCAGCATCCTCGGACATGGCCTCGCGCCGGGGTCCGATGAGGAGATCCGCCAGTTCCCGGAGGGTGACCGGCGAGCCCTTCAGACCTCCCTCGCTGCCGCGCCTCACGACGACGCTGCCGTTGCCGCCGACCCGGTCCAGCCGTCCCAGTCTCGGCAGCCGTGCGATCTGTTCCACCGGGCCCGAGACCCGGGTGAAGGACGACACGAGCCCGGGCACGGTGTCGGAGGCGATGACCCGCCCGGCCTCCATCATCGCGACCCGGTGGAACAGCGGCTCGGCCTCGTCGACGAGATGGGTGGACAGCACGAGGGTGCGGGGATGGGCGGCCAGTTCCTCGGTGAGCAGCCGGGTGAAGCGTCGCCGCGCCGGGACGTCGAGGCCGAGATAGGGCTCGTCGAGCAGGGTCAGCGGCGCCCTGGCCGCCAGGGCGAGGGACAGGAAGGCCGCGGTCCGTTGCCCCCGGCTCACGGCGAAGGAGTAGCGGTTGGCCGGGACGTCGAACCAGGCGAGGAGTTCCAGGGCCCGTTCCTCGTCGAAGTTGGGGTGCACCCTCCGCAGGTGGCGGATGAGATCCCTGAACCTCAGATCCGCGCCGAAGGGCCAGTGTTCCGCGGTGAGGAAGACCCGCCCCGAGGCGGCATCCGGCAGCGGCGTGCCGAAGACCCGGGCCTCACCGGAGAAACGCCCCTCCCGTCCCGCCAGCAGGCGCATGAGGGTGGACTTGCCGGCCCCGTTGCGACCGATGAGGCCGAGCACGGTGCCCGGCAGCACCGCGAGGTTCACCTCCTGCAGCACCGCACGCGCCCCGAGCCCGACGGACGCGGAGCGCAACTCGAAGGCAAGCTCGTCAGCCAAGGGAGTCCTCTCCGCCCGGTCGGTCCCGGGACCTCATCATGAATCAACCTGTGTCCCACAGGCAGGGATGAGTCTATGGCCAAAGTGACGGGTGGGCACCTGTCCACCCCAAAGTGTCATCCTTTTGCTGAACCCGGTTGCCCGATTCGCGGTTACTCAGACCGGGGTGACCTGGGCGAACCTCAGCTGCCACCCCAGCGGGGTCTGCTGCCACAGACTGAACCGGAGTCGATCCCGCTGCCGCCACCTCACCCCGACACACCCGGGCTGGTACTGGTCGATGGCGAGGATCTCGATCTCCGGGTCGTCGAGCGGCTGCCACGCCCCGTGGTCGGCGTCAATGATCCGCCCGTCCACGGCGTGGGCGACGAAGTCGGGGTGGAGCAGCTCTCTCAGGCGCGCGGCGTCGGTACGGACCGCCGGGTCGAGGAGCTGCTGGGTGAGGGTGGTGAGCAGCGCCTTGATCCGCAGACTGGCTGTGCCGGGGGTGGTGGGCACCTCGTCCACGACAACGCTGAACAGGTCCGGCTCCGGTTCCGGTTCCTCGACGGGGGCCGCGGCCGCCCTCGGGGCGCCGAAACCGGGCCCGGTGTCGACGGCGGTGCCGTCGCGGTAGGCGGTGGCGGCGGCACGGGCCCGCTCGTCGGCGGCCTCGTTGAGCTCATGGCCGGAATGGCCCTTCACCCATTCGAAGCGGACCCGCCTGCCCTGCAGGGCGGCATCGAGTTGCTTCATGAGTTCCACGTTGAGCACCGGTTTGCCATCGCCCTTGCGCCAGCCCTTGCGCTTCCAGCCCGGCAGCCATTTCGTGAGCGAGTTGATGACGTACTGGGAGTCGCACAGCACGAGAAGTTCCTCATCGCTGGCCGCCGTGGCGAGTAGCAGGTCGAGGACCGCCTGCAACTCCCCCATGTTGTTGGTGCCGTGGACCCAGCCTCCCGCGGCCCAACGCTCCTCGTCGATGTACCAGGCCCAGCCGGCCGGGCCGGGGTTGGCAAGGGACGACCCGTCGGCGGCGGCGACGATCACGCGGTCTCCCCGCGGCGCGCGGCACGGTAGGCGGGACGGATGATGCCCTCCACGAGGGCCTCCCGCTCGTCATGGTGGAGGAAGGCGGCCCGCATGGCCGCCACGGTGGCCTTCTCCACCTCCGCCAGCCCCCACCCGAAGGCCTCGCTCAGCAGCGCGAACTCCCGGCTCAGCGAGGTGCCGCTCATGAGGCGGTTGTCACAGTGGATGGTGACGTTGAAGCCCAGTTCCGCGAGTCGCCCCACCGGATGTTCCGCGATGGTGGCGGCGATCCCCGTCTGAGTGTTCGACGTGGGGCACACCTCGAGTGGGATCTGCTGGTCACGCACGTAGGCGGCGAGCCGACCCAGGCGGGGCCTCGGCCCGTGGAGGTCCTCGATGTCCTCGACGATCCTCACCCCGTGGCCGATCCGCTGCGCCCCGCACAGCTGGATGGCCTCCCACATCGACTCGGGGCCGTCGGCCTCGCCCGCGTGGATGGTGAAGTGGGCGTTGTGCCGCCGCAACAGGTCGAAGGACTCCTGGAATCGGGACGGCCGGAACCCGTGCTCGGCGCCGGCGATGTCGAAGCCCACCACTGAGTCGTCCCGATACTCCACCGCCAGTTCGGCGATCTCGGTGGTCGGGGTCTCGACGTGCCTCATGGCGGTCACCAGCTGGGTGGCGACGATGGCACGGCCGTCCCGTTCGGCCTCGGCCATTCCCTCGGCGAGGCCGTCACGCACGGCCTCGACGGCCTCCCGCAGGGTCAGCCCCCGTTCCAGGTGCTGCTCCGGCGCCCAGCGCGCCTCCGCGTGGACCACGCCGTCGGCTGCCTGGTCCAGGACGAACTCCCGGGCCACCCGCACGAGCTGCTCCCGGGTCTGCATGGCGGCGCAGGTGTGGGCGAAGCCCTCGAGGTAGCGCACCAGCGAGCCGGAGTCGGCCGCTTCGAAGAACCAACGGCCCAGCGCCTCGGGGTCGGTGGTCGGCAGCTCATGCCCGTTCTCGGCGCAGTGGTCGATGACGGTCTGCGGCCTGAGCCCGCCGTCGAGGTGGTCGTGGAGGGCAACCTTGGGCAGGGAACGCAGTTCGTCGACAGTCAGCATGCCCGTGATTCTACGGGGCGACGGCTGTCAGGTCTTCCGGCCCGAAGGCCTGGGGCAGGACCTCACTCATCGGCAGGATGCCGAGGGGGGTGTCCACGAGGAGCTCGTTGCCGCCGAACTCGAACAGCAGCTGCCGGCACCGCCCGCACGGCATGATCCGCTCCCCCAGCTTGTTGCAGCAGGTGAAGGCGACGAGTCTGCCCCCTCCGGTGGCGTGGAGTTGGGAGACCAGACCGCACTCGGCGCACAGCCCCACACCGTAGGAGGCGTTCTCCACGTTGCAGCCACTCACGATCCGGCCATCGTCGACGAGGGCGGCGCAACCCACCTGGTAGTCCGAGTAGGGGGCGTAGGCGTGCTCGGCCGCGGCACGGGACTCCTGGCGGAGTTGCTCCCAGTCGATGTCGCTCACGAGTGTCCCTTGACGAAGTGCATGCCGTCGGCAGCGGGCGGCCTCACCCGACCCACCAGCCCCGCGACCGCGATGATCGTGGCGAGGTAGGGCAGCATCTCGATGAAGTGGCTCGGGATGGGCAGCGCCATGAGCTTGGTGGACTGGGCGAAGGCGCGGGTGAAACCGAAGAACAGCGCCATCGCCGCCGCGAGCAACGGATGCCAGCGGCCCATGATGACGGCGGCCAGGGCGATGAAGCCGTTGCCCGCGGTGATGTTGTTGTCCTGGAAGCCCCCGCCGAAACCGACGGTGAAGTACGCGCCACCGAGACCGGCCAGCAACCCGCCCAGCAGCACCGACTGCGCCTTGGTGGAGATCACCTTGATGCCGACGGTGTCCGCCGCGTGCGGGTGCTCGCCCACCGCGCGGACCCGCAGCCCCCACTTGGTGCGGTAGAGCAGGAACCACACCAGCGGCACCGCGATGATCGCGAGGAAGGACAGCGGACGCTGGGTGAACAGGATGGGGCCGATGAACGGCAGGTCCGACAGCCACGGCACGTCCCACGGCAGCGTCGCCGTCACCGAGTTCCACCTGCCCGGGTCGCGCTTGACCAGCTGGTTGAAGATGAAGCTCGTCAGCCCCGTCGCCAGCAGGTTCACCACCACACCGACGATGACGTGATCCACCAGGTACTTCAACGTGAACAGCGCCAGCACACCGGCCATGAGGAAGCCTGCGATGGCCGCGGCGACCAGGGCCGCCACGACCGACTTCGTGACCGAGAACGTGACGGCGGCGGCGAAGGCGGCGGCGAGGAACTGCCCCTCGATGGCGATGTTGACCACACCGGCACGTTCCGACAGGACCCCGGCGAGCACCCCGAACAGCAGCGGGGTGGAGTACTCGATCGTGGAGTTGAGCTGGCTCGTCAACGTGAAGGCCAGGGAGGAGGACGCAGCGGCCCACACGATGAACCCGACGAGGATCCCGGCACCGGCCAGGCAGCCCGCCAGCACCCGGAGGCGCGGCGACAGCCGCCCTGACAGGATCCCGATCCCGCCACCCACGGTGAGCAGCGCACACATCAACAGCGTCGGCGGGCCCGGCACCTCGATGGTGGGCAGCTGCACATCAGCGAAGGCATCGGACAGCGCGATCCGGCCCGTGGCCGAGGCCGTGAACATCATGACCAGCAGCAGCAGACCGAGGACGACGACCAGCACTCCGCTCGAGATGCGGGTGAACCGCGCCTCCGGGGACTCGACCTGCTCCACCGTCTCAACGATCTGGGTGTCGGCGCTCATGCCGCGACCTCCTTGGACTTGACGGATTCAGCGCGGCTGGCTCGCCGTTGCTTGAGGAAGGGCAGCAGCCACACGACGAAGGCGGGGGCGGCGACGAAGAGGACGATGAGGGCCTGGATGAGGTCGGTCAGTTCCTTCGGCGTGTTGGCCAGGGTCTGCATCGAGGTCCGACTGGCCTTGAGAGCCCCGAAGAGCAGGCCGCCCAGGACCACACCGAGTGGGCGGGAACGCCCGAGCAGGGCCACGGTGATGGCGTCGAAGCCCAGGGTCCC
Source organism: Arachnia propionica (assembly GCF_003932785.1). Taxonomy (GTDB): domain Bacteria; phylum Actinomycetota; class Actinomycetes; order Propionibacteriales; family Propionibacteriaceae; genus Arachnia; species Arachnia propionica_B. The sequence goes on from NZ_RQYT01000001.1 coordinate 168,056, forward strand.
GATGATCGTCCCGGTGAGCTGGGGCGGGAACCCGGTCAGGGTGTCGGGGGCGGTGACGAGGATGACGCCACCCAGTCCGGCGAGTCCACCGGCGATCGCCATCGAGAGGAAGGTGATCCTGGCCACGGAGGCGCCCGAGGTGGCGGCAGCGTGCGGGTTGATGCCGACGGCCTGCAGCTGGAGTCCGAACTTGGTGCGTTCCAGCAGCCACCAGCACCCGAAGGCCGCGAGGAGGGCAAGGACGAACCCGAGATGAAGTCGGCCGCCATCGACCCGTGGCAATGTCGCCGACCACTCCAGCACCGGGGCGATCGGGTCGTTGCGGCGGGGATCCCTCATGAAGGGTTGCAGCATGAGGTAGGCGAGGATGTTGAGCGCCACGTAGTTCATCATGATGGTGAGGATCACCTCATGGGCCCCGGTGCGGGCCTTGATGAGGCCGACGATCCCGCCCCAGACCGCGCCCAGCACGATGGCGGCGGCGATGACGAGGGGAAGATGGATGAACAGGGGCAGGCCCTTGATGGAGAAGCCGAGGTAGGCGCCGATCAGGGCACCCATGATGGCCTGCCCCTGGGCCCCGATGTTGAACAGCCCGGTGCGGAAGGCCAGGACCACACTGAGCCCGGCCGCGATGAGCGGGGCCGCCTCGGCGGTGGTGTTGCTCAGGGCGACGAGCGACCCCACGGACCCGATGAACATCGCACCGTAGGTGCTGGAGATCTTCGTCCAGGTGGCGGCGAGAGCGTCAGACGGTCGGGCGAAGAAGTACGAGTAGGTGGCCATGATGTCCGCGTCGGAGACCACCATGATGACGGCGGCGACGAGAAAGGCCAGCAACAGGGAAGCCGCCGTGATGAGGGCGCCTGTCAGCCAGGCCGAGCGGCCCCGGTTCGTGGTGCTCATGCCCCTGCCTCCTCTTCCTGGACCGATGCCACGGCGTCCTCATGACTGATCCCGGCCATCATGAGGCCGAGCACGTTGCGTGGGGTGTCCGGTGGGACGATCCCGACGATGCGGCCGCGGTACATCACCGCGATGCGGTCGGCCAACGACTCCACCTCGTCGAGCTCGGTGGAGATGATGAGCACCGCGGTCCCCTTGTCCCGTTCCGCGACGATCCGGCCGTGGAGGAACTCGATGGCGCCGACGTCGACGCCACGGGTCGGCTGGTTGGCCAGCAGCAGCGACAGCGGTCGGGACAACTCTCGGGCGAGCACGACCTTCTGCTGGTTTCCTCCCGAGAGGGACTTCACCGGCTGGGTGTGGGAACCGGTACGGATGTCGAACTCCTCGACCCGCTCGATGGCATTCCGGTTGATCCGTTCCAGGTCGAGGTTGCCCCGCTTCGAGAAGGCGTCGAGGTTGTCCAGAACGAGGTTCTGCGCGATGGAGAAATCGCCGACGAAGCCATCCCGGTGCCGGTCCTCGGGGACGTAACCCAGACCTGCCGCCAAGGTCCTCGCCGGAGACATCCGGGTGATGTCGACCCCGTCGAGGGTGATCGTCCCCGACACCGGGGTGGTGGTGCCGAGCAGCGCCTCGGCGAGCTCGGACTGGCCATTGCCCTGAACACCCGCGATGACGATGATCTCCCCGCCGCGCACGTCGAGGTTCAGATGGTCGACGGCGACGGAACCGGACGGAGCCGTGACGACGAGGTCCTGGATCCGGAGCCGCTCCGCCGAGGGGGTGGCCTCCTCCTTGGCCACCTTGAGCTCCACGGCCCGACCAACCATGAGGGCGGCCAGGTCGGCCTCCGAGGAGTCCGGCTCGGCCCGGCCCACCACCTTGCCGCGCCGGATCACCGTGATGTCGTCGGCGACCTGCCGGACCTCGCGGAGCTTGTGGGTGATGAAGACGATGGCCCGACCCTCATCACGAAGGGCCTGCATGACCCCCATGAGTTCTTCGATCTCCTGAGGGGTGAGGACGGCGGTGGGCTCGTCGAAGATGAGGTACCGCGCATCCAGCGCCAGCGATTTGAGGATCTCGACGCGCTGCTGGATGCCGACGGGGAGGTCCTCGACGAGGGCGTCCGGGTCGACGTGGAGCCGGTAGCGGGCGGAGAGCTCCTTCACCTTCTCCCGGGCCTGCCGGACGTCGAGGAGACCGAACGATCCCGGCTCGTGGCCGAGCACCATGTTCTCCGCCACCGTGAAGGGGGGGATGAGCATGAAGTGCTGGTGCACCATGCCGATACCCGCCGCCATCGCCTGGCGTGGATCACCCAGCCGCAGCACCTCATCGCCGAGGACGATCTCTCCCTCGTCAGGGGTGAGCAGGCCGAAGAGGATGTTCATCAGCGTGGACTTCCCGGCCCCGTTCTCACCGAGCAGACAGTGGATGCGTCCGGGAACCACGTCGATGCTGATGTCGTCATTGGCGGTCAGGGCGCCGAATCGCTTGGTGATGCCTCGCAGGGACAGCACCGGGGGCGTCTGGGTCACGGCTCCTCCTTCATCGGGGCGCACACACTCTAGCGTCACTTCTCCTCCTCGTGGTCCGGCTCGGCGGGCTGGACCCGGAAGAGAGCATTGCGGGTGACGGACGTGGAGGGAGCGCCCGATGCGGGCACCCCCTCCAGAGTCGCGTCACCCGTGGCTCACTGCTGCTTGGGCAGCTCCACCACGATCTTTCCGGCGATGATGTCGGCCTTGATCGCCTCGAGCTCCGACTTGGTCTCCGCGGAGACCTTGGAGTCGAAGTCGTGGAACTCGGAGAGGTTCACTCCACCGTTGGCGAGGGTCCCGACGTACTCCTCGGCGGAGAAGGAACCGTCCTTGGCGGCCTTGATGGCGTCGAAGACGGCGACGTCCATGGCCTTCTCGACGGAGGTGATGATGACGTCCTTGTAGTCGGGGGCGGAGACGTAACCGTCGGTGTCGACCCAGATGGCGTTGACCTTGCCTCCGCTCTCCTTCACCGCGGCCAGCGCACCCAGACCCGCGGGACCGGCGACCGGCAGGATGATGTCGGCTCCCTGGGACATGAGGGTGTTGGCGGTGTTCTTGCCGCCGGTCGTGTCACCGAAGGGGTCGTTGCCGCCGATGAACTGACCGTCCTGGGCCTCGTGGCTCCAGCCGAGGACCTCGACGTTGGCGTTCTTGGCCTTGTTGTAGTGGGCCACGCCCTGGGCGAAGCCGTCCATGAAGATGGTGACGGTCGGGTAGTTGGCCCCACCGAAGGTTCCGACCTTGCCGGTCTGGGTCAACGACGCGGCGACGTAACCAGCCATGAAGGCAGGCTCGGCGGTGTTGAAGGTGAGGCCCTTGGCGTTGTCGACGCCCTCGAAGGAGCCGAAGTCGACGATGGCGAACTTGGACTCGGGGTTCTGCTTCGCGGCGGACTCGGTGGCCTTGGCCAGGGCGAAGCCCACGGTGATGACGATGTTGCACTTCTGATCGATCATGGCGGCGACGTTGCCCGCGTAGTCGGCCTCGGCCTGGGACTCAAGTTCGGCGGTCTGGACGCCGAGCTCCTCCTTGGCCATCTGAAGCCCCTTGTAGGAGGTCTCATTGAAGGACTTGTCGTCGAAGCCTCCGAAGTCGGAGACCATGCAGGCCTTGAAGTCACCGGTGGGGGCCTCGCCACCGCCGGTGCTGGAGGAGGCGGAGGCCGAACCGGACGCAGCGGTGCTGCCCGACGGGGTGCTGGTCGGGGCCTGGGCGCAGCTGGTGAGCGCGAGGGCGCCAGCGGCGGCGAGGGTGGCGAACTTGAGGAGGGACTTGGTCACAGGGACACTCCAGACTGCTCGATGTGATTGATGAGAGGTCGATTGACGATACCCCGCGCGAGTGTCCCGATCCCACCTCCGCGCCGAATCGTTATCAGCTTGAAACCTGATTGACCAAAGCGATGGCGGAACGCACCATGCGTCGGGTGGTCTCCTGCCAGAAGGGCTCCTGACCACGGAACGGGCCGGTTGCCAGGGAGATCACGACGGCGGCGGCGCGCAGCCTCAGCTCAACCGGGTCGACCCGCCTGTCGAACACCGGCACCCAGCGTGCGAGGAGGTCACGGACGCGAGCCTCCTGCTCCCGGTTCATCCGTTGGATCGTGGACAGGTGCGCGATGAGGCAGGCCAGGTCGTCGGCCCTGCTTCCCGGCCCGATCGTGTCGATGTCGAGGATGCCCACCACGCGCCCCCCGTCGACGTGGACCTGACCCTCGTGGAAGTCACCGTGGGTGGGTTCATGGCCCGGCGGGACACCGGCGAGGCCGGACTGGATGCGTCGGGTGACCCGGTCCAGGTCGTCACGGACCTCCGGCAGCGCCGCGGCGACCACCTCCGAGTAGTGTTCGACGGCGTCGCTCCACGGCGGCCGCCGGTCCAGGCGCGTCACCGAACGCGGCATGGAGTCGAGGACCTCGACGAGCTCCTCCGCCGTGCACGGATCCACCGGGTCGAAGATGGCCTTGGCGAGGGGACGGCCCGGCAGGGCCTCCAGGAACATGAGGTTGTCCCTCGTGGTGAAGGCCACCCTCGGTGAGGGAACCCCGGCCGCCTCCAGCAGCCGGTGCCTGGCGAGGGTGTCCTCGAACTGCTTGCCCCGGATCGCCTTGACGTAGTAGGTGGTGCCCTTCGCCGCGAACCGGACGACGGCCCGCCGCCGGGGCCGGTAGCCGACGATGTTGAGCTCCAGGTCCTGCCCGGTGACGGGTTCGTGGAAGAGGCGTGCCGCGTTGACCAGGTCGGCGAGCCGCTGCGGGTAGGCCACGCGGGCCAGGCCGGGAAGGTCGGGATCGTTCGGGTAGATCCACACCGCGACCTCCCGATTCCCGTCGGCGAAGACCTCCGCCCCCCGGTCGGACTTCGACAGCTTGCCGCGGCGGGCCGACACCCCCAGCAGCTCGGTGCGCTCGCCGTGCGGCCAGGCGACGCGGGCGAGGTAGGTGGCGGTGGTCGACTGGTTGGGGTTGGAGTCAACATGCTCCAGCGCCCAGGTGAGAAGTCTCCCCCCGGCGTGCTCGATGGCCGCCCTGAGCAGCGGTCCCGCCCCGGGGCCCGTCAGGAGCTCGGATCCGTCGTCACTGGGTCTCAACGTCCACCTGCCTCACCGACAACCAGGCGGCTCGACGGCCGTCCATCTCCTCAACCGTGAACCGCCAGGTCGTGCTCGCGTCCGGGGCCTCGCCCGGCTCGACGGGGGACAGCCCGACCTCCACCGAGGCACCCTGCCAGGGCAGGCGCCCCAGCACCGCCATGACGTAGCCGGCGACGGTGTCGTACGGACCGTCCGGGATGACGTGGCCGGTGAGCTGGGCGAACTCCTCGATCGTGGCGAGACCGTCCAGCCGGTTCAGCGGGTCGAGACGCGACGGCCCCGAGGCGTCGTCGACGTCGTACTCATCGGTGATGTCCCCGATGAGTTCCTCCACGAGGTCCTCGAGGGTGACGATCCCCGCGGTCCCCCCGAACTCGTCGCGCACGATCGCCATGTGCGAGCGGGCCGCCCGCATGGCGGAGAGGGCCCGCAGCAGCTTCACGGTCTCGGGCAGGCTCAACACGGGTCGAACGATGGTTCGGAGCTGCCCCGACCGGGCGGACTCGTCGAGGTCCATGAGGTCGCGGACATGGCAGAAACCGATGACCCTGTCGACGGAGCCGTCGGTGACGGGGTAACGGGAGTGCGGCGCCCCCCGCACCTCCTTGTAGGCGCGCTGGAGCGGCATGTCCGCGGGCAGGAAGTCGACCTCGGTCCGCGGCACCATCACCTCACGGAGGCTGAGCTGGCCGGCGTCGAAGACCTCATCGACGATGCTGCGTTCCTCCTTGCCCAGCGTCGTCGACACCGAAACCATGGCCCGAAGCTCCTCATCGGTGACGCCGTCCTTGGCGCGGTTGGGATCGCCGCCGAAGACCCGGACGACGAGATCGGTCGACACCCCGAGGAACCAGATGACGGGACGGGCCAGCGCGGCGATCCCCGCCACGAGCGGGGCCAGGGCCAGGGCGTACCCCTCGGCCCGCTGCATGGCCAGCCGCTTCGCGCTCAGCTCCCCGACGACAATGGAGAAGTAGGACACCACCACGGTGATCGCCACCAGCGCCACGCTCGCAGCCACCGACTCCGGCAGCCCCCAGCCGACCAGCACCGGGGTCAGCCGGGCCGCGATCGTCGCGCCACCGTAGGCCGCCGAGAGGAACCCGGACAGGGTCACCCCGATCTGCACCGCGGACAGGAAGAGGTTCGGGTCACTCGTGAGCCGCTCGATGGCGCGCCCCCGCTTGCCCCTGGTGGCCAGCTGCTTGACCTGGGACTCCCGCAGGGTCACCAGGGCCATCTCGGCGGCAGCGAATGTGCCCCCGATCAGGATGAACAACGCGATGAGCGCGATGTCGCCTGCCACCGACATCAGCGGAAGATCACCGTCCGGTGCCCGTCGCTGAGGACCCGGTGCTCCGCGAAGAGCCTGACCGCCTCGGCGAGGGTCTGCGACTCCTGGGCCTGCCCCTTGCGCACGAGCTTCGCCACACTCATGGTGTGGTCGACCCGCACGACGTTCTGCTCGATGATGGGGCCCTCGTCGAGATCGCTCGTCACGAAGTGCGCGGTGGCCCCGATGAGCTTCACCCCGCGCGTGTGCGCCTGACGGTAAGGGTTGGCCCCCTTGAACCCGGGCAGGAAGGAGTGGTGGATGTTGATGGCGCGCCCCGCGAGCCGCTCACACAGCTCAGGGCTCAGGATCTGCATGTAGCGGGCCAGGACCACCAGTTCGACCTGCTGCTCCTCGACGACCCGCAGCACCTCCGCCTCGAAGTCCGCCTTCGTCTCGGGCAGGACCACCCGGTGGGTGAACGGGATGCCGTAGAACTGCGCCATCGAGGCCAGTACCTCGTGGTTCGCCATGATCCCGACGATGTCCACGGGCAGCTCACCGGCCCGCCACCGGAACAGCAGGTCGTTGACGCAGTGGCCGGCCTTCGACGCCAGCACGAGGGTGCGGGTGGGGCGAGAGGCGTCGTGCACCTGGAAGGTGGCGCCGAGCCCGTCGGCGACCTCCGCGACCCGGGCGCGAAGCCCCTCCAGCGATGCCCCCTCGACGGCGATGCGGGTGAAGAAACGTCCCGAGTCCGGCGAGCTGAACTGCTGGAGCTCCGTGATGTTGCCACGGGCGGCGACGATCGATCCCGTGAGGGCGTGCACGATCCCCGGCCGATCGGGGCAGTCGAGCGTCATGACGAGTTCCTGCATGGGCGCAACCCTATTGCATCGGCGTCGCTGCGCCCTGCACCAACGGGTGAGGAGCCGCTAGGCTGAGGCTGCCCTGAGGCTCTGGAACCCGGTTGGATTCCGGGACGGTCCCGCCACTGTGACGCAACAGCGAAGTCAGGAACATCCACAGGGCACCTCAACCACCCGGACGCGGATCCAGACGGAGGACAGACCTTGACCCGCATCGCCCTGCTCACCACCACCGAGACCGACCTGCTCAGCGCCCGCGCCAGCGGGGCCGACTACGTCCACGGCAACCCCGTCAAGATGACGGTGGCGGCGGTGGAGGAGATGCTCGGCACCGCCAACCTCGTGGTCTTCCGTTTCCTCGGCAGCAAGGAACAGCTCCCCGAGACCTTCGCCGCCTGCCAGCGTTCCGGCCTGCCCCTGGTGGTCCTCGGCGGCCAGCACACCCCCGACGCCTCCCTCATGGAGCTGTCCACCGTGCCCGTCGGCGTCGTCGCCCAGGCCCACGACTACTTCGTCCACGGTGGTATCGACAACCTCCGCAACGTGCACGCCTTCCTCGCCGACACGATCCTCCTCACGGGTGAGGGCTTCGAGCCGGTCGAGCGGCTGCCCGTGTGGAGCGAACTGCCCCGGCCCGACTCCCCCACCGACTCCCCCGACGGGCACCGTCGCCCCCGGATCGCCATCATCTTCTACCGCGCCCACCACGCCGCCGGGAACATCGCCCACGTCACGGCCCTGGCGGATGCGATCGACGCCGCCGGTGGGGTGGGCATCCCCATCCAGACCGCATCCCTGCGCAACCCCGACCCCGGCCTCATCGAGCATCTCGCCGGTTTCGACGCCATCATCACCACCGTCCAGGCCTCCGGCGGCCTCACCCCGGCCGCCGCCTCCGCCGGCGGCGATGACGACGCCTGGGACGTCGAGCAGCTGGCCAAGTTGGATCTGCCCATCCTCCAGGGCCTCACCCTCACCTGGGATCGCGCCTCGTGGGAGAGCAGCGACGACGGCATGAGCCCCCTCGACGTCGCCACCCAGGTGGCGGTGCCGGAGTTCGACGGCCGCATCATCACCGTCGCCTTCTCCTTCAAGGAACTCGACGACGACGGCCTGCCCCGCTACGTCCCGGACCCGGAGCGGTGCGCCCGCGTCGCCGGCCTGGCCGTCAACCACGCCAGGCTGCGCCTCATCCCCCCGGCGGAGCGTCGCATCGCCATCGTCATGTCGGCCTACCCCACCAAGCACGCCCGGATCGGCAACGCCGTCGGCCTCGACACCCCGGTCTCGCTCATCCGGCTGCTCCGTGCCATGCGGGAGGCCGGGTACGACCTGGGCACCCCCGGCGAGATCCCCGGGACCGGGGAACTGCCGGAGGTGGAGGGGGAGCACCCGGACACGACGGCGGGCAACGCCCTCATCCACGCCCTCATCGAGGCCGGCGGCCAGGACGAGGAGTGGCTGACGAATGAGCAGCTCGCCGGGCAGCCGGTGCGGATCCCCGCCGCCACGTACCGGGAATGGTTCGCCCGCTTCCCCGAGGAGCTCCGTGAGGCCGTCACCGAGGCGTGGGGCGAGGCGCCCGGCCAGCTGTTCGTCGACCGTTCCACCGACCCGGACGGCGAGATCGTCGCCGCGACGCTGCAGGCCGGCAACGTCGTGATCCTCGTCCAGCCGCCCCGCGGCTTCGGCGAGAACCCGATCGCGATCTACCACGACCCCGATCTCGCGCCCAGCCACCACTACCTCGCGGTCTACCGCTGGCTGGAGGAGGGTTTCGGCGCCCACGCCGTGGTCCACATGGGCAAGCACGGCAACCTGGAGTGGCTGCCGGGCAAGAACCTCGCCCTCGACGCGGCCGCGGGCCCGGATGCGACCCTCGGCTCACTCCCCCTCATCTACCCGTTCCTCGTCAACGACCCGGGCGAGGGCACCCAGGCCAAGCGCCGCGCCCACGCCACGATCGTCGACCACCTCATCCCCCCGATGGCGCGGGCGGAGAGCTACGGCGACATCTCCCGGCTCGAGCAGCTCCTCGACGAGTACGGCAACGTCTCCGTCATGGACCCGGCGAAGGCCCCCGCGTTGCAGGGCGAGATCTGGCAGCTGATGAAGGCCGCCCAGATGCATCTCGACCTCGGGCTGGAGGAACGCCCCGACGAGGACGAGTTCGACGAGTTCATCATGCACGTCGACGGCTGGCTGTGTGAGATCAAGGACGTCCAGATCCGCGACGGCCTCCACATCCTGTCCCAGGCCCCCGAGGGTGAGGGCATGGTCAACCTGGTGCTGGCCGTGCTGCGCGCCAACCAGGTCTTCGGCGGCCGCACCGACGGTGTCCCCGGCCTCCGGGTGGCCCTCGGCCTGCCCGAGGACCAGCAGGACGTCACGGTGGGCAGGGAGCAGACCGACGCCGTCGAGGCGGAGGCCAGGCATCTCGTGCAGTCCCTCGCCGAGCACGGCTGGAGCCCCGACGCGGTGGACGGCATCGTCGCCCCGCTCCAAGGGCGCGACGGCGTCGACGTGGCCGGAGTGCGCGCCGCCCTCCACTTCGCCGCCACGGAGGTGGTGCCGCGGCTCAGCGCCACGAGCGGGGAGATTCCCGCGGTGCTGCACGCCCTCGACGGCGGTTACACCCCGGCCGGCCCGTCGGGGTCCCCCCTGCGCGGTCTGGTCAACGTCCTGCCGACGGGACGCAACTTCTACTCCGTCGACCCGAAGGCCATCCCCAGCAAGCTGGCGTGGCAGACCGGTCAGGCCGCGGCGGAGAACCTCGTGGCCCGGTACCTCGCCGAGACGGGCGAGTACCCGTCGTCGGTCGGCCTGTCGGTGTGGGGCACCTCCGCCATGCGCACCTCCGGCGATGACATCGCGGAGGTGTTCGCCCTGCTCGGCATCCGGCCGCTGTGGGAGGAGCAGTCCCGCCGGGTCGTCGGCCTGGAGCCCATCCCGCTCGAGGAGCTGGGCCGTCCCCGCATCGACGTGACGGTGCGGATCTCGGGCTTCTTCCGGGACGCCTTCCCGCACGTCGTCACGCTCCTCGACGACGCGGTCGCGCTCGCCGCGGCCCAGGACGAGCCCGCCGACCGGAACTTCGTCCGCGCCCACGTCGCGGCCGATCTCGCGGAGCACGGCGACGACCGTCGCGCCCGCACCCGGATCTTCGGGTCGGCCCCCGGCAGCTACGGCGCCGGCCTGCTCGAGGTCATCGAGTCCGGCAACTGGCGCTCCGACGAGGACCTGGCCGAGGTGTACGCCAACTGGGGTGGCTTCGCCTACGGCCGTGACCTCGACGGGATCCCGGCCCGCGACGACATGGAGGCCAACTACCGGCGGATCAAGGTGGCGGCGAAGAACGTCGACTCCCGGGAGCACGACATCATCGACTCCGACGACTACTTCCAGTACCACGGCGGCATGATCGCCACCGTCCGGGCACTGACGGGGCAGTCCCCGAAGGCGTACGTCGGGGACACCACGATCGCCGACTCCGTGCGGACCCGCTCGCTGGCGGAGGAGACGGCGCGGGTGTTCCGGGCCCGCGTGGTCAACCCGAAGTGGCTGGCCGCGATGCGTCGCCACGGGTACAAGGGTGCCTTCGAGATGGCCGCCAGCGTGGACTACCTGTTCGGCTTCGACGCGACCGCGCAGGTCGTCCACGACTGGATGTACGAGAAGGTCGCCACCACCTACCTCCTCGACGAGGAGAACCAGGAGTTCCTCCGCCACGCCAATCCGTGGGCGCTGCGGAACATGGTGGAGCGGCTCCAGGAGTCGGTGGACCGCGGGCTCTGGGAGAACCCGGATCCGGAACTCATCAACCAGCTCCACGAGCTCTACCTGGAGGTGGAGGGCGACCTGGAGGAGTGAGGGAGCGCCCGCGTCCTCACCCCAGGGCGTAGACGTCCATGACCCAGCCATGGTCGGCGCGCACCCGGGCGCGGGTGGCGATGATCTCGTCGATGACCTCGGCCAGCCGGCCGGAACGGAGCTGTTGGGAGGGCAACCCGAGGTTCGCCCCCCACCAGATCCGGGAGTCCCCGGCACGGTCCACGAGTCGCTGCACCGCGAGGTGGCCGTCGAGCATCACCACGGTGGTGCCGAGTTCCGGCGACCACTCGTCGACGAGGCGACGTCCCGTCGTGATGTGGACCGGCCCGCCGACCTGGTGCAGCACGATCCCGTGGGCGGCGGCCAGGGCCTGGAAGGCCGTGATCCCCGGCACGACGTGCGGTTCGACGTCGATGAACTCCCGGATGCGTTCGACGATGCGGATGGTGGAGTCGTAGAAGGCCGGGTCCCCCCACACGAGGAACCCGACGACGCTGCCCGCGGCCAGCCCGCGCATCACCTCGGCGTAGTTGCGGGCGCGGGCCGCGTGCCAGTCGGCCACCCCCGCCTCGTACTGGGCCCGGTCCCGTTCCGCGTCGGGCCCCCGCACCGGGTCGTCGACCGCGACGAAGCGGTAACTGCCCGGCGCCAGGTGGGCCTCGCACAGGGCCCGCCTCGAGGCGACGAGATCGGCCTTGACCTCTCCCTTGTCCGCGACGAGGAACACGTCGACCTCGCGCATCGCCTCGATGGCCTCGAGGGTCAGGTGCGCCGGGCTCCCGGCCCCGATCCCGATGATGTTGACCTTCATCCCGCCACCTCCAGCAGCGCATCGACGTCCAGATGGTGCTCGCACGCGTCCGCGAGCCCTTCGATCATCGCCTCCCGGCGGGCGGCGAACCCGGGGGCGTCCTCCACCGGCCGCCAGTCGCTCCCCGTGATCGCGGCGACCTCGGTGAGGAAGGCACGCCGGAACGCGTCGGACTCGAAGGCCCCGTGCCACATGGTGCCGAAGACGGCGCCGACCCGGCGGCCCGCCAGGAACTCCTCCCCCGCCGTCGCGTGCACCCGACCGTGGTGGATGGTGTACCCCGCCACCGGTTCGCCCCGCCACGTCCCGGTGGGACGTCCGAGCACCTTCTCGGCCCCGAACCGCACCTCGCCGGGGATGAGCCCGAGTCCAAGGGCCTCCCCTTCCCCGGACTCGACGTCGTCGAGGATCCGCTCGGTGAGCATCTGGTAGCCGCCGCAGATCCCGACCACGGGTCTGCCCTCCGCCGCCCGCGCAGTGACGGCCTCGGCCAGGCCGCGCTCCCGCAGCCAGGCGAGATCGGACAGCGTCGCCCGTGATCCGGGAAGCACCACCAGATCCGCGCCGTGGACCTCGGCGGGAGAGGTGGTGACGACGACCTGCACCCCGGGTTCAGCCGCGAGGGCGTCCACATCCGTGGCGTTGGAGGTGCGGGGCAGGTGCACCACCGCTACCCGCAGCACCCCGGTCCCGGGCCGCAGCGGCCGCGACCCGATGGTGAGGGCGTCCTCCCCGTCGAGCCACACGTCGGCCAGCCACGGCAGCACCCCGAAGCTGCGCAGCCCGGTGCGCCGGCTGAGCTCGTCGAGTCCGGGCCGCAGCACCCCTTCGTCCCCGCGGAACTTGTTGATGAGGTACCCGACGAGCCTGGCCCGGTCGGCCTCGGCGACGATCCCGTGGGTGCCGAAGATGGCGGCCAACGCCCCACCGCGGTCGATGTCCGCCGCCAGCACGACGGGAAGGTCGAAACGCTCCGCGAGCCCGAAGTTGACGTAGTCCCCGGGGCGCAGGTTGATCTCGGCGGGTGAACCGGCCCCCTCACACAGCACGAGGTCGTGGTGCGCGGCGAGTTCCTCGTAGGCCGCGAAGGCCGCCTGAGCCAGATGGGCACGCCCGGTGGCGTACTCCCCCGCTGCGAGTTCTCCCGCCGGTCGTCCCCGCAGCACCACGAAGCTCCGTCGGTCGCTGCCCGGCTTGAGGAGCACCGGGTTCAGCAGGCTGGTGGGCTCCACCCCCGCGGCCAACGCCTGGAGGTACTGGGCCCGGCCGATCTCCGCGCCGTCGGAACACACCATGGAGTTGTTCGACATGTTCTGCGACTTGAACGGCGCCACCCGGATGCCCCGGCGACGCAGCGCCCTGGCGAGCCCCGTCACGACGAGGGACTTGCCCGCGTCCGACGCCGTCCCCGCGATGAGCAGTCCCGTCACCGTCGTCGTCCCCTTCCTCTCATGCCTCCCAGCGCGGCCAGTGCCGCGACCGCGACCCCCGTCGCCGCCCAGGTGACGGCGGTCACCAGCCGGGAGGCCCTTTGGACCTCGGCCGGTCCGGGGCGTGGACCGTCCCCGAGGGTGGGGCGCGTCTCCACCCGTTCACCGTAACGGTTCTCGCCCCCCAGCCGGATGCCGAGGACCCCCGCCCACGCGGCCTCGCACCAGCCCCCGTTCGGGCTGGGGTGCTGTGCCCCGTCGCGACGCATGATGTGCCACGCCCGTCGGCGATCCCCACCGACGAGCGGCGCGGTGGCGCAGGCCAGGGCCCCCGTGATGCGGGCCGGGATCCAGGCGACGGCGTCATCGGACAGGGCCGCGGCGCTCCCGAACCTGCCGTAACGCTCGTTGCGATGGCCCACCATGGCGTCGAGGGTGTTGAGGCAGCGATGGGTGAGGATCCCCGGCACCCCCGCCACCGCGCCCCAGAACAGGGTGCACACGCCGGCGTCATTGGTGTTCTCGGCCATGGACTCGACCGTGGCCCGGCCGAGTCCCTCCGCGTCGAGTCGGGAGGGATCCCGACCGCACAGATTGGGGAGCTGCTCCCTCGCCAGGCTCAGGTCCCCCGAGGCGAGTCGCTGCGCCATGGTGGCCCCCTCATCCGCGAGGCGACGGGTTCCGAGTGCCGCCCAGGTCGCGATCGCGGTCGTCGCGACCTGCGCCCAGGGGCGAGGCCGGGACAGCCCCTCGACGGCGAGCGCGGCCAGGGTGACGGGGGCGACGGCGGCGACGGTGAACCGGGCCCCGGCCCGGTGGTCGTCCGCCCAGGTCCGCCGTTCCACCGTCGTGGCCCACGACCCGAACCACGCCACGGGGTGGTGGCGTCGCGGATCGGAGAGGATCTGGTCGGCGAGGGTGCCGAGCACCAACCCGAGGGCACGATGGATGACGGTCACAGCACTCCCATCACGATGGCGGCCAGCAGCCACACGGCAACCTGGGTCAGCTCGATGAGGCTGCCGTAGCAGTCACCGTTGAGCCTGGCGAGGCGGCGCAGCAGGTGCCGCTGCCACGCGGCGGCGAGAAGCCAGGCCGCGACGACGACCGCACCGAGGGCCACGGCCCGGGACACACCGAGCCACGGCCAGGTGGCCCCGACCGTGATCCCGAGGACGAGCAGCCTCGTGACCCACAGCCCGGTCCGCCCACTCGTCCCCGCGGTGAGGGCGGAGAGCGTTCCCCGATCGGCGGCCTCGCCGAGGCCGGGGAGGGTGGCGGCGAGCGGGGTCGTGCGTCCGGCCGCGAGCCCGACCGCCACGACGACGGGCCAGATCCCGGCGGGCAGGGAGGCGAGGGCGGCCGCATCCAGGATGAGGACGATGACGAGGGCCGCGACGCCCATGGGCCCGATGTCCGAGCGTTTCATGATGGCCCGGGCCTGCTCCGCCGGCTTCCTCGAACCGAGGGCGTCGGCCACGTCCGCCACCCCGTCGAGGTGCATCGCCCCCGTGACGAGGGCCAGGAGGGCCAGCGCCACGCAGGCCCCGAGGAGCGTGGAACCGCTCGCCCACGCCGTCGCCCAGCCGAGGCCACCGAGCACCAGCCCGAGCAGCGCCCCCAACCAGGGGAAGGCCGTCAACGAGTCCGCGAAGTCGCGCTGCTGCCACTCCTCACGGCGCACCGGAACCACGGTGTACATGGCCACGGAGCTGAGCAGGGAACGGACGGGACGCATCAGGTCCCCTTGACCGTGACGGGAATGCCCGCCACGCACAACCACACGTGGTCGGCGAGCGAGGCGACCCTCATGTTGAGCCGCCCGAGCTGGTCGGCGAAGAGCCTGCCGGAACTCGTCGCGGGCACCACCGCCATGCCCACCTCGTTGCTGACGAGCAGCACCCGCCTGGTGGTCCGCTCCAACGCGTCGAGGAAGGCACCGATCCGTTCCTCGAGGCGGGCCATGGCTGCCTCGTCGCGGTCCCAGCAACCGTCGTCGAGAAGGCGGGTCAACCACACGCCGAGGCAGTCGATGAGAAGCGGCGCGGGATCGTCACGCAGCAGTTCCGTCGCGAGGTCGAGGGTCTCGACCGTCGCCCAGTGGGCGGGGCGACGGGCCCGGTGCAGGGCGATCCGCTCCACCCACTCCGGATCATCGGGACGCTGCTGGGAGGTCGCGACGTAGACGACCCGTTCCTCGTCCGCGAGCCGTCCCTCCGCGAAGGTCGACTTGCCGGATCGGGTGCCGCCCAGCACCAGCCCGACGTCCCTCACGCCTTCGACACCCCGTGCCCGCTGAAGGTGCCCATCTCGTTCATCACGAGTGCCGCGGCCCGGACCAGGGGCAGGGCGAGCGCGCCGCCGGACCCCTCCCCGAGCCGGAGACCGAGATCCACGAGTCCGCGCAGTCCGAGCGAGCCCAGGGCGACCCGGATGGCGGGCTCCACCCCCGCGTGCCCGGCGAACAGGTAATCGGTGACGGCCGGCGCGATGGCCCTCGCCACCAGCGCCGCCGCGCAGGAGACCACCCCGTCCAGAACGACGGGGACCCTTCGGGACGCGGCCACCAGGATGAAACCGACCATCGCCGCGTGCTCGAAACCACCGACGGCGGCGAGGACGGTCACCGGATCGGTGTCGGCGGTGATCCCGTTGACCTCGAGGCCACGCTCGATGACCTCGACCTTGTGGCGCAGCATCTCGTCATCGGCACCGGCTCCCCGCCCCGTCACCTCGCTGACGGGGGTCCCGGTCATGGCGGCCGTGAGGGCCGCGGCGGGGGTGGTGTTGGCGAGCCCCACCTCTCCCGGCACCACCACGTCCGCACCCTCGTCGATGGCGGTGTTCGCCGCCTCGATCCCGACGGCGATGGCGGTGAGCACCTCGTCACGGGACATGGCCGGTCCGGTCGTGAAGTCCTTCGTCCCCGCGGCGATCCGCCGGTCGACGCAGCCCTCGGCCGGGGCCAGGAGGCCCACGTCGTGGACGGTCACCCTCGCCCCGTGGGCGCGCGCGATGACGCTCACTCCCGCGAAACCGACGACGATGCCCGCAGCCATCTGGACGCTGACCTCCTGGGGCCAGGGCGTCACCTGCTGGGCGTAGACGCCGTGATCCCCCGCGAAGACGACGACGTGGGGCCGACTCGGGACGGGGGGCGGGCACTGCCCCGCCACACCGCACAGCCGGATGCCGATCTCCTCGAGACCGCCGAGCGAGCCGGGGGGCTTGGTGAGGTCGTTCTGTCGGTCCGTGCCCGCCCGGAGCCACTGGGGATCCACGGGCTGGATCCTCTCGGCGAGCTGGTCGAGCTGGGCCTGGGTGAGGGCGGGCATCGCCATGGGTCACGTCCTTCTGGTAGTGGTGGCGCATCCGGGGCGACCGGACCAGCGAGCGGCACGCCGCCCCGACACGGCGCCGGGTTCCCACCGGCTTCACCCGGATGCAGCCATGAGGCTAGCAGCCCCCGTCCAGCCCACGTCCGCAGGGCTCAGAACAGCTTCACCGGGCTGATGAGGTCGGCCAGGATGAGCACCAGGCCCGTGACGAGGAGGAACCCACCGACGACATAGGCCACGGGCAGGAGCTTCGCGGTGTCGACGGGGCCGGGATCCACCTTGCCTCGCAGCCTCGCCACCCCGCGTCGCAGGGCCTCGTAGAGGGCTCCCGCCACGTGTCCGCCGTCGAGCGGCAGCAACGG
The DNA here is from genome assembly GCF_003932785.1 of Arachnia propionica. Taxonomy (GTDB): domain Bacteria; phylum Actinomycetota; class Actinomycetes; order Propionibacteriales; family Propionibacteriaceae; genus Arachnia; species Arachnia propionica_B. The sequence continues at coordinate 185,018 of NZ_RQYT01000001.1, forward strand.
GACGAGGTTGAAGATGAACAGGAACAGGTTGACACTGGCGAGGAGGCCGGCGAAGGAGGCGATCCGGTCGCTCGTGGTCAGCCCCTCCACGGTGGCGATCTCCCCCGCCACGCGGCTGGCCCCGAGGATGGAGATGGGGCCGTTGACGTCGCGTTCCTGTCCCGTGACGAGATCCACGCCGACGTTCCACACGTTGACGGGGAAGGCTGCGAGGGCCGCCATCGAGCTGCGGGTGTAGAACCACATCTGATCCACCGTCTCCGCCGGGCCGCCCTTGATGAGCGCCCTGTCGGGGGAGAACCCCATGAATCCGGCCTCGACCGTCGCCCGGGGGTTGAGCCGGTCCGGTAGCGTCTGGATGACCGTCGCGACCTCCGGCAACTCGACGACCTTCCCGTCGCGCTCGACGACGAGGCGGGCGGGACCGGCCCCGTTGGCCCGGATGAGGTCCCCGAGCTGGGTCCAGTCGTTGATGGTCACGCCGTTGAACGACACGACCCGGTCCCCCACCTGCACCCCGGCGCGCTTGGCCGGGGTCTCCGGATCACCGGGCTGGCAGGTGGCCGGTGTCCGGTCGGCGGGGATGATGCAGTCGTTGACGACGGTGATCGTCGTCGTGGACTGCCACGTGCCGTGGAAGACGTTGATGCCGAGGAAGATGAGGAAGGCGATGAGGAGGTTCATGGTCGGCCCACCGAGCATGATGATGATGCGCTGCCACACCGGCTTCTGGTGGAACAGACGACCGTCATCCGCCGGGGTGATCTCCTCGTACTCGTAGGAGCGGGCCCGATCCGCCATCCGGGTGAGCCATCCCTTCGGCCGGTCGCTCGGCCGTTCCGGCGGGAACATCCCCAGCATCCGGACGAAGCCGCCCAGCGGGAACGCCTTGAGACCGTACTCGGTCTCCCCCTTCGTCCGGGACCACACGGTGCGGCCGAACCCGACGAAGAACTGGGTGGTCCTGACGCCGAACAGCTTCGCGGGCACGAAGTGGCCCACCTCGTGCAGGGCGATGCACGCCATGATGAGCACGAAGAACGCGATCGCGAGCAGGATCGTCAGCAACAGGGTCATGAGAGTTCCTCCACGAGTCGGGCCGCCTGCTCCCTGGCGGCGGCATCCGCCGCCAGCACCGCGGCGACCGTCAGGTCACCGTCCTCGACGTGGGCGGTGGCGAGGTGCTCCGTGAGGCAGCGTCCGATGAGGTCCGGGATGTCGAGGAATCCGATGCGGCCATCACAGAATGCGTCGACGAGGACCTCGTTGGCGGCGTTGTAGACCGCCGGGGCCGTCCCCGCCGCACGTCCGGCCCGCCTGGCCAGCTCCACGGCGGGGAAGGTCCCGGAGTCGAGCGGCTCGAAGGTCCAGGTCGCCGCCGTCGTCCAGTCGCAGGGGCGGGCGGCGTCAGCGAGGCGGTCGGGCCAGGTGAGCGCCAGGGCGATGGGGAGCCTCATGTCCGGCGGCGAGGCCTGCGCCAGGGTGGAGCCGTCGCAGAACTCCACCATCGAGTGGACCACGGACTGCGGGTGCACCGTGACGACGATGTCGTCGTAGTCGACGCCGTACAGGAGGGCCGCCTCGATGAGTTCCAGCCCCTTGTTGACCAGCGTCGAGGAGTTGATGGTGATGACACGGCCCATGTTCCAGGTCGGATGGGCCATGGCCTGCTCCGGTGTGACGTCGCGGAGCTCCTCCCGGGTCCGGCCCCGGAAGGGGCCACCCGAGGCGGTGAGGATCAGCCTCCTCACCTCGTCCGCCCGGCCGCCGCGCAGCGCCTGCGCGAAGGCGGAGTGCTCGGAATCCACGGCGACGAGCTGGCCGGGCGCTGCCGCCTCGGTGACCAGCCGCCCCCCGATGACGAGGGACTCCTTGTTGGCCAGGGCGAGGGTGGTGCCTGCGGCGAGGGCGGCGAGGGTGGGTCCCAGACCGGCCGCCCCGGTGATGGCGTTGAGGACGACGTCGCAGTCCTGGGCGGCCAGCTGGGATGCGGCCTGCGCCCCGGTCAGGAACTCCGGATGCCGGATCCCGCGCGCGGTCAACTGCTCGAGAAGGCCCGGCAGGACGTCCTCACGGGCGAGGGCGACCCGGGCGGGTGCGAAACGCTCGATCTGGTCGACGAGTGTGGCGAGGTTCCCGCCCGACGCGGCCAGGGCGGCCACCTCGAACCGGTCACGACGCGACGCGATCACATCGAGGGTCTGGGTACCGATGGAGCCGGTCGACCCGAGCAGGACAATTCTTCGCACGGCGCCCAGTCTGTCATGCCGAGGGGACAGGACGCGTGTCACCGCGTCCCGCCCCCCATTCGCATCCTCTCAGACGACACCAAAGGCCTGCATGGCGTTGGCGACCTTGATGAAGCCGGTGATGTTGGCACCCACCACGTAGTCACCGGGCATGCCGTACTCGTCGGCCGTCGTCGCACACATCTCGTGGATGTTCTGCATGATGCCGGTGAGCCGCTCCTCGGCGTACTCGAAGCTCCACGAGTCGCGACCCGCGTTCTGCTGCATCTCCAGCGCCGAGGTGGCCACGCCGCCGGCGTTGGCCGCCTTGCCCGGGGCGAAGAGCACGCCCGCCCCCTGGAAGATGTGGATGCCCTCCGGGGTCGTGGGCATGTTGGCCCCCTCCGCGACGGCCTTCACCCCGTTGCGGACGAGGGTCGCCGCCTGGTCCCCGTTGAGTTCGTTCTGGGTGGCGCAGGGCAGGGCGACGTCGACGGGCACGTCCCAGATGGTCCCGCTCTCGCCCAACCTGGCGCTGTCACGACGGGCGACGTAGTCCGCGACCCGTCCCCGCTCGACCTCCTTCACCTGCTTGAGCAGGTCGAGGTCGATACCCGCCTCGTCCACGACGTAGCCGGAGGAGTCGGAGCAGGCGATGGCGGTGCCGCCGAGCTGGTGGATCTTCTCGATGGCGTAGATCGCGACGTTGCCGGAACCGGAGACCGCGACCCGCTTGCCGTCGAAGGACTCCCCGCGGGTGCGAAGCATCTCCTCGGCGAAGACGACGGTGCCGTAGCCCGTCGCCTCACGGCGCACGAGGGAACCGCCCCAGTCCAGGCCCTTGCCGGTGAGCACGCCCGACTCGTAACGGTTCGTCAGCCGCTTGTACTGCCCGAACAGGTAGCCGATCTCCCGGCCACCGACGCCGATGTCCCCGGCGGGGACGTCCGTGTACTCGCCGAGGTGCCGGTGCAGCTCGGTCATGAAGGACTGGCAGAACCGCATGACCTCGGCGTTCGACTTGCCGCGCGGGTCGAAGTCGGACCCGCCCTTGCCGCCGCCGATGGGCATGCCGGTGAGGGAGTTCTTGAAGATCTGCTCGAAGCCGAGGAACTTGATGATCCCGAGGTAGACGCTCGGGTGGAACCGCAGCCCGCCCTTGTAGGGGCCGAGGGCCGAGTTGAACTGGACACGGAAACCGCGGTTGATCTGGACCTCACCCTGGTCATCCACCCACGGCACGCGGAAGATGACCTGACGTTCCGGCTCGCAGATCCGCTCCAGGATCTTGTCCTCGAGATAGGAGGGGTTCTTCTTGATGACGGGGACGAGGCTCTCGAAGACCTCCCGGACGGCCTGGTGGAACTCGACCTCACCGGGGTTCCGGGCGACCACTGACTCGAAGATTGATTCAAGGGTGTTTTCCATGGGCGCTCCTGGTTCGCGAGTGAACAATGACGTGCAGATGGTAATGGCGGTTCGCGGGATTCCGCGTATCCGTCCACGAAAAGCTCAGTTCGTGGACGCCTCCTTCGCGGCAAGCTGTCCACATGCTCCGTCGATCTCCGAGCCGCGGGTGTCCCGCAGCGTGACGGGCACACCCCGTCGCTCCAGGGTCGCGATGAAGGCCGCCTCGTCCTCGCGTCGGGACGCGGTCCACCTCGAGCCGGGGGTGGGGTTGAGCGGGATGAGGTTGACGTGGACCCATCCCCAGTCCCCACGCCGCTTCAGCAGGTCCGCCAGCAGGTGGGCCCGCTGGACCTGGTCGTTGATGTCACGCATGAGGGCGTACTCGATGCTGACCCTGCGACGGGTGACGCGGGCGTACTCCCAGGCGGCGTCGACGACCTCCTTCACCGGCCACCGGTTGTTGACGGGCACGATCTCGTTGCGCAGTTCGTCATCCGGGGCGTGGAGGGACACGGCGAGGGTGACGGGCAACCCCTCGGCCGTCAGGCGGGTGATCTGCGGCACGAGCCCGACGGTGGAGACGGTGATCCCCCGGGCGCTCATGCCGAACCCTGCGGGGACCGGGGCGATGAGGGTGCGGATGGCGCCGAGCACCGCCTTGTAGTTGGCGAGGGGCTCCCCCATACCCATGAAGACGATGTTGTTGAGCCGCCCCGTGGTTCCGGGAACCAGACCCGAGGTGAGCATCCGGTTCGCCGCGAAGGCCTGGATGAGGATCTCCCCCCGGGAGAGGTTCCGTTTGAGGCCGCCCTGCCCGGTGGCGCAGAAGGGACAGGCCATGCCGCAGCCGGCCTGCGAACTGATGCACAGGGTGGAGCGGCTCGGGTAGCGCATGAGCACGGACTCCAGCAGCGACCCGTCGTGCAACCGCCACAGCGTCTTCACGGTCCGTCCGCCGTCGGCGGTCTGCTGCCGCACCTGGGTGAGCAGGGCCGGGAAGAGCTGTTGCGCGAGGTCCTCCCGGATCGCGGCCGGCAGGTCCGTCCACCCGGCGACGTCGTCGCTCAGCCGGTCGAAGACGTGGCGGGAGACCTGGTCGGCGCGGAACCCAAGGAGCCCGAACGCCGTCATCGCCTCACGCCGGTCGTCGGGGTCGAGGTCGAGCCAGTGGGTGGGTGCCTTGCCGCGCGACGGCGCGTCGAAGACGAGCGGCAGGTTTCTGGTCATGTCATCCCCCGAGGCCAAGGTGCAGGACGAGCCAGCCTACAGGCGCCGCGAACAACAGTGAATCCAGCCGATCCATGAGCCCGCCGTGACCGGGGAGAAAGTTGGACATGTCCTTGATGCCGACGTCCCGTTTCACCAGGGACTCGACGAGGTCCCCGAGGGTCGCCGCCGGGGCGATCGTGACCCCGAGCACCAGGCCCAACCACCACGGGGCTCCGAGCAGGAACACCGCGCAGAGCGTGCCCATGATCCCGGCCACGACCACGGATCCGGCGAACCCCTCCCAGGTCTTCGACGGGGAGATCCTGGGTGCCATCCGGTGCCGCCCGATGAGGGAGCCCACGGCGTAGGCCCCGGTGTCGGAGGCGGAGATGCACACCACGACCGAGACGATCCGGAGTCCCCCGTCGTCGGGGGTCATGAGCAGCGGGATGAAGATCCCCATCAGCGGGATCCACGCGATGATGAGGGCACTGGCGGCGATGTCCCGGATGAAGCCCTCCGGTTCCTGGAACAACAGCCTGGCGACGAGGCACGCCACGACGGTCCCGGCCACGCAGATCATCGCGAAGGTCGTGGGGGCCAGCCCGAGGTGGAACTCCGACATGGCGTAGCCACCCAGGATGCTGATCGCGGTCCCGGCGACGATGGTCCGCGGCTGGGCGTGCATCCCCTTGCGCTGCAGGGCGTGGTGCACCTCGATCACCCCGAGGCTCAACGCGAATGCGGAGAGGGCGACGAAGAACCACGGCACCCACAGCACGCCCACCGCGATCGCGGCCATCAGGGCGACACCGACGCCGATGGCGACCGGCAGGTTCCTGCCAGTCCTCGGCGCCGGTGTCGTCGTCGCGGGATCCTGCGATGGCATCAGATCTCGCTGAGTTCGGCTTCCTTGTGCTTGAGCAGCTCGTCGACGGCCTCCACGTACTTCTTGGTGGTGGCGTCCATGGCCTTCTCGGCGCGACTCAGCTCGTCCTCGCTGATCTCGTGGTCCTTCTCCAGCTTCTTCAGCTGATCCATGGCATGGCGGCGGACGTTGCGGACCGCGACGCGGGCCTCCTCGGCCTTGGCCCTGGCCATCTTGATGTACTCCTTGCGCCGCTCCTCGGTGAGCTGGGGCATGACACAACGGATGGCGGTGCCGTCGTTGCTGGGGTTCACCCCGAGATCCGCGTCACGGATGGCCTTCTCGATGGCGCCCATGGCGCTGCGGTCGAACGGGGTGATGAGCATCGTCCGGGGGTCGGGCGCGGTGAAGGTTGCCAACTGCTGCAGCGGGGTCGGGGCACCGTAGTAGTCGGCGTTGAGCTTGTTGAACATCGCGGGGTGAGCGCGACCGGTGCGGATGGTGGCCAGGTCCTCCCGTGCATGGTCCACGGTGAACTGCATCTTGGACTGGGCTTCCTTCTCGACATCAGCGATCATGCCGGTCTCCTTTGTGTGGGATGGGATGGGGTCAGCGGGACACGAGGGTCCCGATGGGATCCCCTTGGACGACACGGCCGATGTTGCCGCGTTCGGACAGGTTGAAGAAGACGAGGTTGAGGGAGTTGTCGCGGGCCAGGGCGAGGGCCGTGGCGTCGGCGACCTTGAGGTCCTTGGCGAGGAACTCGTCGTGGGTCAGGTGGTCGAACCGCTTCGCCTGCGCATTGGTCCGGGGATCGGAGTCGTACACCCCGTCGACCCCCTGCTTGCCCATGAGCAGCACCTCGGCGCCGATCTCGAGGGCACGCTGGGCGGCGACGGTGTCGGTGGAGAAGTAGGGCATGCCGGAGCCCGCCCCGAAGATGACGAGCCGCCCCTTCTCGAGGTGCCGCTCGGCACGCCGGGGGATGTAGGGCTCCGCCACCTGGGCCATGTGGATGGCGGACTGGACCCGGGTGTCGATGCCCTCCTTCTCGAGGAAGTCCTGGAGCGCGATGGCGTTCATGACGGTCCCGAGCATGCCCATGTAGTCCGCCCGGTCGCGGGCCATGCCGTTCTGGCTCAGCTCCGCGCCCCGGAAGTAGTTGCCGCCGCCGACGACGACCGCGACCTGGGTCCCCTGCGAGACGACGGCTGCGACCTCCTTGGCGATCCCGGAGACGACGACGGGGTCGACCCCGAGCTTGCCTCCGCCGAACACCTCGCCGGAGAGCTTGAGGAGCACCCTCTGGTACGGCTTGTTCATCCTGTCCCCTTGTCCTGTGGTTGGGCCTGGTGTCACCATATCGCCTTGGCGGAATACGAAACGAGCGTGCCCCGCGGGGCACGCTCGTTGTCAGACATCAGGCGCTGACGGCCAGTCGGGCGAATCGCTTGACCTCCATGCCGGCCTCCTTGAGGACGTCACCGACGGTCTTCTTGTCCTCCCAGACGGCGGGCTGGTCGATCAGGACGGTGTCCTTGAAGTAGCCACCGAGGCGCCCCTCGACGATGCGCGGCAGTGCAGCCTCCGGCTTGCCCTCCTCACGTGCGGTGGCCTCCGCGATCCGACGCTCGTTCTCGACGGTCTCGGCGGGGACCTCGTCGCGGGTGACGTGGCTCGGGCTCATGGCCGCGATGTGCATGGCGACCTGGTGGGCGAGGGTGTCGTCACCGCCGGTGTACTCCACCAGCACACCGACCTGCGGGGGCAGGTCGGAGGCGCGACGGTGCAGGTACAGGTGGGTGGTGCCGTCGTAGTTGGCCACACCGACCAGGGAGAGGTTCTCCCCGATCTTGCCGGCCAGGCCCTGCACGGCCTCGAGGACCGTGGCCTCGCCCAGCGAGGCGGCGTTGGCGGCCTCGACGTCACCTGCGCCGCTGGCGGCGACGGCCTCGACGATCCGGTCGGCCAGGCCGACGAACTCGGCGTTCTTGGCAACGAAGTCGGTCTCCGCGGCGAACTGGATGAGCACGCCGTCGCGACCGGCCACGATGCCGTTGGTGGCCTCCTTGTCGGTGCGCTTGGCGGCCTTGGCGAGGCCCTGGATGCGCAGCAGCTCAACGGCCTTGTCGAAATCGCCCTCGGCCTCGGTGAGCGCCTTCTTGGCGTCCATCATCCCGGCGCCGGTGGCGTCGCGGAGCTTCTTGACGTCGGCAGCAGTGATTGCCATCTTGAACTTCCCGTCTGGTGTCGTGGGCGGATTACTTGGACTCGGGGGTGGCCGGGGCGGCCTCGGCCTCGGGGGTGGCCTCCGCAGCGGGGGCCTCCTCGGCGGCGGCGTCGCCCTGGGCCAGGAGCTCGCGCTCCCAGTCGGGCATGGGCTCGGCCTCGACCTCATCGCCGCCACGCCCCGAGGAACGCTCGATGAGCCCCTCGGCGACGGCGTCGGCGATGATGCGGGTCAGCAGGGCGACGGAACGGATCGCGTCGTCGTTGCCGGGGACGGCGTAGTCGACCTCGTCGGGGTCGCAGTTGGTGTCGAGGATGCCGACCACGGGGATCCGCAGCTTGCGGGCCTCGTCGACGGCGAGGTGTTCCTTCTTGGTGTCGACGACCCACACGGCCTGCGGGGTGCGGATCATGTCGCGGATGCCGCCGAGCGTCTTGTCGAGCTTGGTCTTCTCACGCTCGAGCTGCAGCAGTTCCTTCTTGGTCAGACCGGTGGTCGCCGAGTCGGTGAGATCCATGCCCTCGAGCTCCTTGAGGCGCTGGATCCGCTTGGTGACGGTGTGGAAGTTGGTGAGCATGCCACCCAGCCAGCGCTGGTTGACGTAGGGCATGCCGACGCGGGTGGCCTGCTCGGCGATGGCCTCCTGGGCCTGCTTCTTGGTGCCGACGAACAGGATCTGACCGCCACGGGCGACGGTGGACTTCACGAAGTGGAAGGCCTTGTCGATGTAGCTCAGGGAGAGCTGGAGGTCGATGATGTAGATGCCGTTGCGCTCGGTGAAGATGAAGCGCTTCATCTTCGGGTTCCAACGACGGGTCTGGTGTCCGAAGTGAACGCCGGACTCGAGCAGCTGACGGGTGGTCACGACGGCCATGGCCGTTCCTTTCACGGTGGGCAGCCTGGCCGCCCACCCGATGACGGGGTGGACCGAGGGCCCACGCAGGTGGTTGTTCCCAGGACCCCGGCGGGGCCCTGCCTGATGCGCCCGGCACCGGCACCCGGATGGTTGGTCCGGGACCACGCCGCTGCCGACGGTCCTCCCGTTGAAGCGCATGCGATGTCAATCGGGCATGCCGATTGCAGGCCAATCCTATGCGCCGACCCGGGCGGGCGTCCAACCAGTTCTCCACAGATCCAGACGTGGATGACCGTTGGGGTGCGTGGCTGCCCAGAGTGAGGGTATGAGGAAACTGTTGGCGATCGTCACGGCCTGGTTGTTGCTGGTGGCCGCGCCGTGGGCCGTGGCCGAGGAGGGGCTCACCCTGTCACCGCCCGTGGACGGCGAGGTGATGAGGTCCTTCGACGGCGGCACCTCCCCGTACTCGGCCGGGCACCGTGGTGTCGACCTGCGGGCGGAGGTGGGGCAGCCGATCCGGGCCGCCGCGCCGGGGGTGATCCACTTCTCCGGATCGGTGGCGGGACGCCCGTCGGTGTCGGTGGACCACGGCAACGGTCTGCGCACCACCTACACCCCCGTCGAGGGCTCGCTGGAGGTGGGGACCATCGTCTCCGAGGGACAGGAGATCGGCCGGCTGGCGGCACAACCCCACTGCGCCCCCGAGTTCTGCCTGCACTGGGGGCTGACCGACGGCACGATCTACCACGATCCGCTCCGCCACCTCGCCACCCCCGAGGTGAGGCTGGTCCCGAACGGCTCCCGGCCGAGTCCCCCACCGTGGCTGCCCCCGGCATCGGTTCCCCTGCCCAGCGCGGGACGTCCGGTTCCCGGACCGATCACCAGCCCCTACGGCATGCGGGTGCACCCGGTGACGGGGGTGTACAAGCTCCATGACGGGGTGGACTTCGGCTCCCCCTGCGGCACACCGATCCGACTGCCGTGGGCCGGGCGCGTCGTCTCGGCGGGCCACGACGGCGGCTACGGCTTCCGGGTGATCGTGGAGCACGGGTCGCTGAGGACCGGGTATGCGCACCTGCCCGGGATCGACGTCCGGGTCGGCGACGACCTCGAGGCCGGGGCCGTCGTGGGGGTCGTCGGGAACTCCGGTTACTCCACCGGCTGCCATCTCCACTGGATGGCGTGGCGGGACGGGCAACTCATCGACCCCGCCACCCTGCTGTCATGACCCCGCGCGGGGGTGGGCCTGTTCGAACGCGGCACGGAGCCGCTCGTTCGACACGTGCGTGTAGTTCTGCGTCGTCGCGACCGAGGCGTGGCCGAGCAGCTCCTGGACGCTCCTGAGATCCGCCCCTCCGGCGAGGAGATGGGTGGCCATCGCGTGGCGCAGCGCGTGGGGGCTCACCGAGTGTCCTCCCGCTGTCGTGGCGTCACGCACGATGCGCCGCGCGACCCTCGGGTCGAGGGCGCCTCCGCGGGCACCGAGGAAGACCAACGGTGGGCTGGCGGGGGTCGCCACGTGGTGGCGGGCCGCCAGCCACCCCTCGAGGGCCCTTCTCGCCGGGATCCCCATGGGCACGGTGCGTTCCTTGTCGCCCTTGCCGATGACTCGCACCGTGGAGCGCTCGAGATCGACGTCGCCCAGGCGCAGGTCGCACGCCTCCGCCACCCTGAGCCCGCTGGCGTAGAGCAGCTCCACGAGGGCGAGGTCACGCAGGGCCTGCGGCTCCCCCGTCGCCGCCCCCTCAGCCAGGGAGGCGATCGACTCCTCCACGGCGCGACGCGTGGGAACTTCCGGGAGGGTGCGGGCCCGCCTCGGGGTGCGGAGCCGTGCCGCAGGATTGCCCGAAACGTGTCCCTCGTGGTGTGCCCAGGCGAAGAAGCCCTTCAGGCAGGAGACCCGCCGCTGCAGCGTCGCCGTGGCCGCCCCCTGCTCCAGCAGCGACGCCAACCAGTCACGCAGCTGCGTCAGGGTGACCCGCCCCGGCGGATCCGGCAGGAAGGCAGCCAGTCCCCGCAGGTCGGCGTCGTAGGCCCTGGCCGTCGCCGGGGAGAGGGAACGTTCCGCCCGCAGGTGCAGGCCGTACTCGGCGATGAGTGCTTCCCACGCGGCGTCCATGCCCACCAGTGTCCCACCGGTGCATACTTGGGGGCGCACGACGATCCGGGAAGGCTGGAGTTCCATGTCCGAAGACCTCACCACGGGCGGGAAGGTCCGCCCCATCACCCGCTGGGGAACGCCGGTGATGCACGCCAGGACCGCTGAGGTGACGGAGTTCGGGGAGGAGTTGCACGAACTCGTCCGCGACATGTTCGCCACCATGCGTGCCGCCGAAGGGGTGGGTCTGGCAGCCACTCAGGTCGGGGTCGGTCTCGCCGTGTTCATCTACGAGTGCCCGGACGGCGACAACCGGATCCAGCGCGGGGTGGTGTGCAACCCCACCATCGAACTGCCGAAGGGCAAGGACCGCAACCTCGACCCGGCCGAGGAGGGCTGCCTGTCCTGGCCCGGCGGCTATTCGAGCGTGCCCCGCCCGGACAAGGCGATCTGTCGCGGGCAGGATGCCTTCGGCAACGACGTCGAACTCGTGGGGACCGGGCTCCTCGCCCGCTGTTTCCAGCATGAGACGGATCATCTCAACGGCACGGTGTTCGGGGATCGGATCTCCGGTCGGGCCCGGCGCAAGCTCGACGAGCAGGTGGCTGATCTGGCGTGGCGCTACCCCGACGACTGGCCGGTCTCCCCGAAGGCGAAGTCCGCTCCCCTGCCCTCGCAGGAGTGACCCCTCCCACGAGGATCCTTTCCGATTTCCCCAACGGTGCGGCGGGAAGCATGATGGGCTTGTCGCAGTACCCACGTCGAAGGTGAACGATGACCACTTGGCGCACTCTGACCGGTTCCGCACTGGCCCTGACCCTGGTCTGCCTCCCCGGGACCCTGCTCCCCGCCACCGCCGCCCCCGCCACGGATGTCATGATCAGCGTCTACGTCGAGGGATCCAGCAACAACAAGGCCGTTGAGCTGCACAACCCGACGGCCGCACCGATCCAGCTGGGCGGCTACGAACTGGCCCTGTTCAGCAACGGGGCGGACACGTCCCGCAGCCGGCTCGACCTCGCCCCGTTCACGATCCCGGCGGGAGGCCACCTCCTCGTGGCCCATCCCAAGGCCTCGCCCGAGTTGACGGGCATGGCTGCTGTCACGAACAACGTCGTCTCCTTCAACGGCGACGACGCCCTCACCCTGAGTCGCGACGGCCGGGTCATCGACTCGCTCGGTCAGGTCGGTCACGACCCCGGCTCCGCATGGCAGAGCGGCGGCATCTCGACGAAGGACATGACGCTGACCAAGCGGGGCTGCACGGTCGACACCGACCCCGGTGACACCTACGACCCTGCCGTCGACTTCAGCGCGACGGCCATCGACGACCTCGCCACCCTGGGGACGTTCACGTGCACGGCCGACCCACAGCCCCAGCCCCCGGCTCCCCCGGCCGGACCGGACGTGATCCGCATCGGCGCCGTCCAGGGGCCCGGTGACCAGTCCCCGCTCGTGGGCACCAAGGTCGTCGTGGAGGGGATCGTCGTCGGCGACTTCCAGGGCGAGGGCCAGTTCAACGGCGTCCACATCCAGGACCAGGGGGACGGCGACGACGCCACGAGCGACGGCATCTTCGTCCATGGCCGCGGCATCGGTGACGTCGCGGTCGGGGATGTCATCCGCGTCGAGGGCACCGTCTCCGAGTTCAAGGGGCAGACCCAGATCACCCCCGGTACGGTGACTCCGATCACCACCTCCTCCCTCACGATGCCCACCCCCAGGGAGCTCGCCCTCCCGCTGGCCGACGCCGAACGGTATGAGGGGATGCTCGTGACCTTCCCGGCCGCCCTCACCATCGTGGAGTACTTCAACTACGACCGATTCGGCGAGATCGTCTACGCACCGGAGCGGCAGTGGACCCCGACCGGCATCGCCGCCCCGGGCGACGAGGCGCGCGCCGTGGCCGAGCGGAACAAGGCCGCCCGCCTCGTCGTCGACGACGGTCGAGGGGTCCAGAACCCCTCGCCGGCCATCCACCCCGACGGCACGCCGCTCACCGCGGACCACCACTTCCGTGGTGGCGACCAGGTGGCGGGTCTGACCGGGGTCATGACCTTCATGAACAACACCTACAAGTTGCAGCCGACGAAGGGCGCCACCCACACCGTGGTGAACCCGCGGCCCGCCGTCCCGGCCAAGCAGGGCGATCTGCGGCTGGCCTCCTTCAACGTGCTGAACTACTTCACCACCCTCACCTCCGACAACGCCAAGGCGCGCGGTGCGGACACGCCCGAGGAGTTCCAGCGGCAGAAGGCGAAGATCGTGGCCGCCATGACCGAGATCGACGCCGACGTGTTCGGGCTCATGGAGATCGAGAACAACGGCACCGCCGTGGACGACCTCGTGGCCGCCCTCAACGAGAAGGCCGGCGCCGGCACCTTCGCCGCCGTCAACACCGGCATCGTCGGCGGGGATGCCATCTTCCAGGCCTTCGTGTACAAGCCGGCCACCGTGGCACCGGTCGGGGCGTTCGCGACCCTCGACTTCGCCGACGGGAAGAACCGGCACTCCCTCACCCAGACCTTCCGGCACCTGGGCTCCGGCGAGTTGGTGACCGTGAGCGTCAACCACCTCAAGTCCAAGGGCTCCGCCTGCGACGGCGACCCGGACCAGGGCGATGGTCAGGGCAACTGCAACCGGACGAGGACCAGGGCCGCGACTCAGCTCGCCGAGTGGCTGCGCGGGGATCCCACCGGCCAGGGCGCGGCGCGCACGGTCATCATCGGTGACCTCAACTCCTACGACCGCGAGGACCCGATCCAGGCCCTCGTCGCCGCCGGGTTCCAGGACATGGAGAAGAGGTTCAGCGGCGAGAACGCCTACTCGTACGTGTTCGATGGAATGGCCGGGTACCTCGACCACGCCCTGGCGAACGAGGCCGCCGCCGCGTCGATCGTCGACACCCGGTCGTGGCACATCAACGCCGACGAGTCGGACATCTTCGACTACGACATGAGCTTCAAGAAGCCCGCCGAGGCGGCCCTGTTCACCCCCACCCCGTTCCGCTCCTCCGACCATGATCCGATCATCGTGAGTCTGCAACTGGGCGCCCCCATCGCGCCGACGCCGCCCGCCTCGCCGAGCCCGGCCCCTCAGCCCAGCGTGCCGACCCCGTCGTCGCCCGCCCCGACGGCATCGCCGTCGGCCGCCACCCCCACCACGGCACCGACGACCATCCCGACGGCTGCGCCCAGCGGCCAGCCGACGGGTGCAGGAACCACCCCGACGGCGCGCCCCACCCACCCGCACACCAGGCCGGGGCTGCCGCGCACGGGAGGCTCAGCGTAGGGAATGGGCGAAGATGGCGGCGGCAGCGGCCACGTTGAGGGAGTCCACGCCCGCCGCCATCTGGATGGTGAGGGTCACGTCCGCATGGGCGAGCCATTCGCGGCTCAGACCGTGCCCCTCCGAACCGAGCATCAGTGCCAGCCGCTCCGGGGCCCGGTAGTCGGTCAGCTCCACGGCATCCGGCGCGAGAGCGGTCGCGGCGAGGGTGAAGCCATGGTCCCGCAGCTGCTGCAGCTCGCTGGCGGGATCGGTCATGCGACGCCATCCGATCTGGAAGCAGGTCCCCATGCTGGCCTTGATGGCCCGGCGGTACAGGGGGTCGGCGCCGTCGGGGGAGATGAGGACCGCATCCCACCCGAGGGCGGCGGCGACGCGGATGATGGATCCGGTGTTGGCGTGGTCAACGAGGCCCTCGCAGATCAGGACGCGGCGCGCATCGAGCACCTGGGGCCACGGCGTCTCGTCGGGACGTTCGAAGGCGGCGAGGGCCCCGCGATGGACGTGGAATCCGCTGACGGTCTCGATGAGCGACTCGCTCGCGACGAGGCAGGGAACCTCCGGCGTGGCGGCCAGGATGTCGTCGAGCCCGGGTAGCCAGCGCGGGGCCAGGAGGAAGGAGCGGGGTCGACACCCCGCCTCGAAGGCCCGGCGGATGATCTTCTCCCCCTCGGCGATGAAGATGCCCCGCTCCCCCTCGAGACGGCGACGCAGCTGCGAATCCCGGAGCGCCACGTAGTCCCGCAGTTCCGGGACCTCGGTGGCGGAGATGTCGATGCGCATGGCAGGCACCCTAGCGGCCGTGATCCTGCTTGTCGCTACCCTCATCGCGTGCTGCGCGCCGTCGTCTCCATCCTGCTGGGTCTGGTCTCCGTCCTGTCCCTCGGTCATGTGGCCGCTGCGACACTCCCGGGACTCCGTGACGAGCAGGTGGTGATGCAGCAGTTGGCCTGGCTGCGGCAGGTGGTGCCGTCGAGTGCTGGCGGGATGCAGTCGTTGTTCCCTGAGGGGGAGTTCTTCACCTGGGCGCTGACGGGGCTGACCGCCGGGGCACTGGCCCGCCAGGGGATCTCGCGGGAGGAGAACCTCGCCGTGCTGGAACAGGCGATCGAGGCCACGGGACGCGCCGAGGTGACCCGACGTTTCGGGAGGCACCCGGAGCCGCTCCCCCACGGGGCCTTCCTGCACGGCTGGCGGCTGCTGCTCCTGGTCGACCGGGCTGCCCTCACCGGGATGGCCGAACACCGGGAGGAGGTGACGGCGCAGGCGGAGGCCATCGTCGCGGCGTTGGAGGCCGACCCGTTCCCAACGTCCTACCCCGGCCAGGCCTGGCCCTGCGACATCGTGGTGGCCCTGGCCGCGGCACACCGCGCCCATGACCTGGCCCCCATCGCCGGGCTGCCGGAGGTCACCCGGCGTTGGTTCGAGGCCTCCCGGAGCCAACGGGACCCGGACACGGGCCTGCTGGTCCACCGGGTCGGCGAAACTCGGGCCCGCGGCACCTCCCAGGTCATCATCCAGACCTTCCTCCCGGACATCGATCCGGAGGTGGCGCTGACGGAGTGGCGGGTCTTCAAGGAGCACTTCGTGACCTCGCGGCTCGGGCTGGTGGGCGTGCTCGAGTACCCGGAGGGCCACGACGGGGACGGCGACGTCGACTCCGGGCCCCTCATCATGGGTGTGTCGGCGAGTGCCTCGGCGGTGGCGCTCGCCGCCGCCCGACGCCACGGCGACCTCCGCCTGGCGACAGCCCTCGACCGGGAGGCCGATCTCCTCGGGATGCCGCTGCCGCTTCCCGGGGGCCGCGGCCACGCATTCGGGTTGTTGCCCGTCGGGGACGCATTCCTCGCCTGGGCGCGGAGCACGGAGCTGGGTCCCGAACTGGGCGACGACGCCCCGGAACCGTGGTGGTGGCTCTTCTGGGTGTTGGCCCTGGTCCCGGCGACCATCGCGACGGGCCTGCAGATTTCACGTCGACGCCCCCGGGCCGAGAGGATGGGGTCATGAGGACACGGGTGTTGGAGATCGACGGCCTCCAGGTGGTGGCGCGCGTACACGGATCCGGAGAACGCAGCTTCGTGCTCGTGCACGGGCTCGGCATGTCGTCGTACTACTTCCGTCCCCTCGCGGAGCGACTGGCCCGGTACGGCACCGCTGTCTCACTGAATCTGCCGGGCTTCGGCCCGACCCGGGACCCCGACCGGAGGTTGCGCATCGCCCAATTCGCGCGGGTGGCGCTCCGGGCGACGGAGCGGCTCGGGATCGGCCCGGCGGTGTGGGTCGGCCACTCGATGGGAACCCAGATCGTCACGGACGTGGCCCGCCAGGACCCGTCGGCCGTGGAGCGGCTGGTGCTGCTGGCCCCTGTCATCAACGAGGAGGAGAGCGGTCTGGGGCCCGTGGTCCTGCGCTTCACCCAGGCCGCGCTCCACGAGACACCGCCGTCGGTGTTCGCCTCGGCCCGCGCCTTCCTCCGGGCGGGCCCGCGCTACGTCGCGGAGATGGTCCCGGCCCTGCTCAACTACCCGCTCAGCGCGCGACTCGCGGAGGTCACCCGCCCGGTCACCCTGGTCGTGGGGGAACTGGACGCCCTCACCCCGCCGGCGTGGGTGGAGCGGCTGCTGGCCGCCAATCCCGGCGCCACCAGCCACACCATCTTCGGCGCCTCGCACCAGATGATGCACACGCACGCCGATGAGACGACGGCGGTGATCGCAGGAGAGGCCACGCCGGCGTGGCGGCCGCGCTGGCGGGGTGTCGTCTCGGAGCTGGCGCACGGGCTGCGGCCGGGCCATCGGGTCCGCGCCGGTTCGGGCACGGGACGCGTGGTGCTGCTCCTGCCAGGGATGCTGGAGCGTTCCGGCTACCTGTGGCGGCTCGCGAACCACCTGAGCGCCCGCGGCCACCGGGTCCTGACCGTCCCGGACCTCGGCTGGAATCTCCGCTCCCTCGAACGCGCCGCCGATGCCGCCTTCCGCGCCCTGGGGGACGAGCGGGACGCCGTCATCGTCGCCCACTCCAAGGGCGGGCTCATCGGCAAACGGATGCTCATCGACGAGCCGGGGCGTCTGGCGGGCATGGTGGCGATCGCGACCCCGTTCAACGGCTCCGACCTCGCTGCGGGTTTCGCCCGCTCCCCGCTGCTGCGACGCACCCCGCTGGCGTTGTTCGACCCGGCGGGTGCGAAGCTGAAGGCCCTGACCGCGGCGACCGCCGTCGACCACCGCATCGTCTCCCTGGTGCCGACACGTGACCCGATCATCCCGAACGGGTCGCGTCTCGACGGGGCGACCAACGTCGACCTGCCCCAGGTGGGGCACTTCTCCCCCGTCAACGATCCAGCGGTCTGGGATCTGGTGACCCACCACATCGACCTCATGCCGCAGGCGAGGGGGCTGGACGAGTAGTCTCGGCGGGGTGTGGAAGCCCAAGGACCCGTTCCTGCTGCTCATCCTGCTGTCGGCCGTCATCGGTTTCGCCCTGCCCGTGACGGGGCAGGGAGCCGTCGTACTGGCGTGGGTGACGAAGGTCGCGATCTTCCTGCTGTTCCTCGGCTACGGGGCCAGGCTCTCAGCCGCCGAGGCGTGGGCGGGGCTGAGGCACTGGCGGCTCCACGGCACGATCCTCGCCTGCACCTACGTGCTGTTCCCGCTGATCGGTGTCGTGCTGCTGCACCTGCCCTGGTACGGGCCGGGGGTGGCGTTGGGGCTGGCCTTCCTGACCCTCGTCCCGTCGACGGTGCAGTCCTCGATCACCTTCACCTCCATCGCGGGCGGCAACGTGGCGGGGGCGATCGTATCCGCCACGGCGTCGAACCTGCTGGGGGTCGTGCTGACCCCGCTGCTGGTCATGGCGTTGCTGGCCTCCGGCTCCGCCCCGATCGGCTGGGGCGCCTTCGTGGCGGTGATGATCCAGTTGCTGCTCCCCTTCCTGCTGGGTCAGGCCTCCCGGCCGTGGACCGCCGAGTTCATGGCCAGGCACCGGGCCCGCCTGAAGTGGCTGGACCAGGGCGTCATCTGTCTCGTCGTGCTCGGCGCCTTCTCCGACTTCCGCGTCACGGGGGTGAGCGTCGGGGTGGGCGAGTTCGTCGTCATGGTGGCGATCTGCCTCGCCCTCCTGGGGCTGATGCTGCTGGTCACCCGGCAGCTGGCGCGGACGCTGGGGTTCTCCCGCGACGACGAGATCGCGATCGTCTTCTGCGGCACCAAGAAGTCCCTGGCCACGGGGGTGCCCATGGCCACGGTCCTGTTCGCCGGTCAGGCGGTCGGTCTCATCGTCTTCCCCCTCATGGTGTTCCACATGTTGCAGCTCATGGCCTGTTCCGTCCTCGCGCAGCGATACGCCCGGCGAAGCGGGCGATGATGAGCCCGTCCCATCCCTTGACGCCGACGGTCTGGAGCGCCGTCGCGGTCAACTCGCCCCGTGCGGCGATCGCCTCCACCACGGCGCGCACCCCCTGAACCGAGCGGTCCATCGACCGCTCGTCGGTGACGCCACCGTTGCGCACCACGTTGTCGATGACGATGACGGTGCCGGGGCGGGCCAGCCGGAGGGCCGCCTCGAGATAGGTGGGATTGTTGGGCTTGTCCGCGTCGATGAAGACGAGGTCGAAGGGCGCAGTGCCCTCCTCGATGAGGATTCGGGCCGACTCGACCGCCGGTCCCTCGAGCACGGTGACCCGGTCCGCGACCCCGGCCCGCTCGAAGTTGCGTCGGGCCACAGCCGCATTCGTCGCCTCGAGCTCCAGCGTGACCACCTGTCCCTCAGGCCCCACGGCGCGCGCCATCCAGATGGTTGAGTACCCCGCCAGGGTGCCGAACTCGAGGATCCGTCTCGCCCCGACGATCTCGGCGAGCAGCGCCAGGAAGGCCCCCTGGTTGGGGGCCACCTCGGCGTGGGGCATGGTGGTGTGCACACCGGACTCCCTGGCGGCGACCAAGGGGGCGTCCTCATGGACCAACGCCTCGGCGAAGTAGTCGTCGACGGCACACCAGGCCCATGAAGCCGGGTACCGGTGGGCCGGGGTCACGTCGAGGTGCGGATCGGTCTCGTTCATGAGTTCATCCTGCCACCCGGGCGCCGGGGAGGTCAGCCCTCGAACTCAGAGGGCACGCGGATGGGCGAATCCACTGCGGTCGCCCCGGTGTCCCCGACTGCGAACCTCCTCGACTGCCACGATCCAGTGCGCTCCTCGTCGTCCGCCTCGCCAGAAGGCCACCGTGACGATCCTCGTCACGATCCCCCTATCCGCGCACCCTCTTATCCGCCCATCCTGACGCTCCCATGAACCACCGGAACGAAACCCAGGACGGTTCAAGATCACTCGTCGGCGCTGGGCTGGGTCATGTCCGCCGGGACGACCCACCTGCCGTACTCCTCCTCGGTGACGAAGCCGAGCTCCAGGGCGGATTCCTTGAGCGAGATGCCCTTGTGGTGGGCGTTCTTTGCGATCTTGGAGGCCTTGTCGTAGCCGATGTGACGGTTGAGGGCCGTGACCTGCATGAGGTTGGTCGCGAGGTTCGCCTCGATCCGCTCCAGGTTCGGCTCGATACCTTGGGCGCAGTGCTCGTCGAAGGAGATGCAGGCGTCACCGATGAGGCGGATCGACTCGAGCACGCACCACGCCATGACCGGCTTGAAGACGTTGAGCTGGAAGTTGCCCTGCGATCCCGCGAAACCGACGGTGGCGTCGTTGCCGAAGACCTTGGTGGCGACCATGGTCATGGCCTCGCACTGGGTCGGGTTGACCTTGCCCGGCATGATCGAGCTGCCCGGCTCGTTCTCCGGGATGAGCAGCTCACCGATGCCGTTGCGGGGGCCGGAGGCGTACCAGCGCACGTCGTTGGCGATCTTCATGAGCGCGTCAGCCAGCACGCGCAGCGCCCCGGAGACGAGGACGAGCGCGTCATGGGCGCCGAGCGCGGCGAAGAGGTTGGCGGCCTGGCTGAACGCGATGCCGGTCTCGGCGGAGATCTTCTCGGCGGTCAACGCCCCGAACCTCGGGTGGGCGTTGAGCCCCGTCCCGACGGCGGTTCCGCCGATGGCGAGCTCCCTGGCACGGGAGTCGGCGTACTCGATGCCCTCCAGGGCGAAGTCGAGCTGGGCGACCCATCCGGAGAACACCTGGCTCAGCCGGATCGGGGTGGCGTCCTGGAGGTGGGTGCGCCCCACCATGATGACGTCGTGGAACTGGGCGGCCTTCGCGTCGAGGGTGTCGCGCAGCTGCCTGACCCTGGGATACATGGCGGCGAGTTCCTGGACCACCGCGATGTGCATCGCGGTCGGGAAGGTGTCGTTGGAGGACTGGCCGCGGTTGACGTGGTCGTTGGGGTGCACGGGGCTCTTCGAGCCCAGCTGCCCACCGGCGATCTCGATGGCGCGGTTCGAGACCACCTCGTTGACGTTCATGTTCGACTGGGTGCCGGACCCGGTCTGGAAGACCACCAGCGGGAAGTGGGAATCCAGGTCGCCGGAGATCACCTCGTCGGCCGCCTGCGCGATGAGATCAGCGATGTCCCGGGGCAGTTCCCCGAGTTCCGCGTTGGCCAGGGCCGCCGACTTCTTCAGGATCCCGAGCGCCCGCACCATGGGGCGCCCCCACACGAAGGTGTCCCGACCGATGTCGAAATTGTGCAGGGAACGTTCCGTCTGGGCTCCCCAGTAACGGTCGGTGGCGACCTCGACGGTGCCCATGGAATCGGTCTCGTTGCGGGTGGTGGTCACAGGTGCTCCTTCGCTGTCGGACACGACCCTGCGCGAAATCCACAACCAGGACTCCGCTGAATCAGGTCAGGTGGCCCTAAGCCTACTCCCTGGTCGTGGACCGCGCGCTCCACCTGCCGTCCTCGCTGCGGGTCACCGTGAGATCCATCCCGAAGGTGGCGCTGAGGTTGGCGGCCGTCAGGGTCGCCAGGACGGGACCCGCCGCGACGATGCGGGCATCGGCCATGAGGAGGCAGTGGGTGATCCCATGCGGGATCTCCTCCACGTGATGGGTCACCATCATCGACGCCGGGGAGCAGGCGTCGAGGAACAGACCCGACAGGGTGTCGACGAGGGATTCGCGCCCGGCGAGGTCGAGCCCGCTGGCCGGTTCGTCGAGGAGGAGCAGCTCCGGATCCGTCATGAGGGCCCGGGCGATCTGCACCCGCTTGCGCTCCCCCTCCGACAGGGTGCCGAAGGTGCGGTCCGCGAGCTGGTCCACCCGGAGGTCCGCCAGCAGCTGCCTGGCGCGGTCCTCGTCGGAGGGGTCGTACTCCTCGCGCCAGCGCCCGACGACGGCCCAGGCGGCGGACACCACGACGTCGAGGACCCGCTCGTGGGGAGGGATCCGTTCCACCAGCGACGACGAGGTGAGCCCGATCCTCGGCCGGAGCTCGAAGACGTCGACCGTCCCGAGCACATCGCCGAGCAGGCCGACGACGCCGTCGCTCGGGTACAGGTTTCCCGACAGCACCGACAGCAGCGTGGTCTTCCCCGCCCCGTTGGGGCCGATGATGACCCAGCGTTCGCCCTCGTTCACCCGGAGGTCGATGGCCTCCAGCAGGACCGCCTGCCCTCGTCTGACCGTCACACCTGCGAGTTCCGCGACCGCTGTCATGCGGACCACGTTACCGCCCTGTCCGACGGACCGCAGCACGGCACGGCGGTGTCTCACGCCCCGGTCGAGTGGAGCCCTCCGTCGACGTGGATGATCTCGCCCGTCGTGGCGGGGAACCAGTCGGAGAGCAGCGCGATGACCGCCTTCGCGGTCGGCACCGCGTCCTTGGCATCCCAGCCCAGGGGGGCTCGCGAACCCCAGATGTCGTTGAACTCGTCCGCGCCGGGAATGGCGGTCTTGGCGATCGTGTCGATCGGGCCGGCCGCCACGAGGTTCGAACGGATGCCCTCCGGCCCCAGGTATCGGGCGAGGTAGCGGCTCGCGGACTCCAGTCCCGCCTTCGCCACACCCATCCAGTCGTACTTCGGCCACGACACGCTCGCGTCGAAGGTGAGGCCGACGATCGAGGCCCCGGACCTCATCATCGACCGGCACGCCATCGCCAGGGACACGTACGAGTAGGTGGACGTGTTGAGCGAGATCCCGACGTCCTGCCAGGAGGTGGAGAGGAACGCCCCGCCGAGCGCCCGCTCGGGGTTGGCGAAGGCGATGGAGTGGACGATGCCGTGGAGCTCGTCGAAGTGCTCCCCCAGCTGGCCGGGAAGCGCCGACAGGTGCTCCGGATCGGTGACGTCCAGTTCGATCACCGGCGGCACGCTCGACATGCGTCCCACGACGCGCCGGGTGAGCCCCACCGCCCGTCCCAGGTTGCTCACCACCACGTTCGCGCCCTCAGCCATGGCGATGTCCGCCACGTGGTAGGCGATGGAGGTGTTCATGGTCACGCCGGTGACCAGGATGTTCTTGCCCTCGAGGATTCCCATTGACTTGCCTTCCTGTCCGTTCAGTGCCCCATGCCCATGCCGCCGTCGACGGGGATGACGGCGCCGGAGACGTAGCTCGCCTCGGCGAGGAACAGCGCGGCCTGCGCCACCTCGGCCGCCTGGCCCAGCCGGGCAGCGGGGATGCGGGCCGTGTAGTTCTTGACGACGTCCTCGCTCAGCACCGCCGTCATGTCGGTCTCGATGAATCCGGGCGAGATGACATTGGCGGTGATGTTGCGACCGCCCAGCTCCCGGGTGAGGCTGCGGGCCATGCCGACCAACGCCGACTTCGACGCCGCGTAGTTGACCTGGCCGGGCGAGCCGAGCAGCCCGACGACGGAGGAGACGAGGATGATCCGGCCGAACCGGGCACGGGTCATGGGGCGGGCGGCGCGCCGCACCACCCGGAAGGTCCCGGTGAGGTTGGTGTCGATGACCCGATCCCAGTCGTCGTCGGACATGCGGGCGAGCAGGGTGTCCTTGGTCACCCCCGCGTTCGCCACGAGCACACCGACGGGACCCAGCTCCGCCTCGACCCGCTCGAAGGCCGCGTCGACCCGGGCCTGGTCGGTGATGTCGCACTCGACGGGCAGCACTCCCTCGGGCACCTCACCTCCGGCCCGATGGGTGCCTGCGACGGGGTACCCGGCAGCCACGAAGTGTTCGGCGATGACGCGTCCGATGCCGCGATTCGCCCCGGTCACGAGAACAACTGGCTTGTCTTGCACGGTCCCAACCTATCGCGCGCCACCTAGACTCATGCGCTGTGAGATCCTCCAAACTCTCCGGGCTCGCTTTGGTGGTGGACTGGTTGGCCTGCCCGGTGTGTCGCTCCCCCCTCACGCTGATGGACCGGGTGCTCGGCTGCGGGCGGGGGCACCGTTTCGACCTGGCCCGGCAGGGGCACGTCAACCTGACGCGACGGGCCGCGCCGCACAACGCCGACACCCCGGAGATGGTCGGGGCCAGGGATCGTTTCCTCACCGGCGGCTGGTACCGCCCCCTCACCGAGGCCGTCAGAGAGACGCTCGCAGGTCGTTCCCGGGTGGCGGAGTTCGGGGCCGGGACCGCCCATCATCTACGCGCCCATCTCGACGGCGAGCCGGACGCCCTGGGATTGGCCACCGATGTCTCGCCGGCCGCCTGTCGATGGGCGGCCAGACGTCACGATCGGCTGGGCGTCGTCGTCGCCGACACCTGGGCGGGCCTTCCCCTCCTCGACGGGGTGGTCGACGCGGTGCTGTGCGTCTTCGCTCCCCGCAACCCCGCCGAGTTCCACCGCGTCCTCACACCGGACGGCGTTCTCGTCGTGGTGACCCCACGACCCGAGCACCTCGCGGAGCTGCGCTCCCGTTTCGGACTGCTCGACATCGAACAGGAGAAGCTGGCCCGGCTCGACGCCTCCTTGGCCGACTTCTCCCTGCTGACCCGCACCGACGTGGTGCACCCGCTGTCCCTGCCCGCCGACGCGGCACTCGACCTGGTCCGGATGGGACCGAACGCCTTCCACGACCACGGGATCCCCGAGGACGTGGCGACGACAGCGGCGTTCACGGTGAGTTGTTTCCGCCCGAAGCGCTGACTCGGTCGAGAGCCGGTCCCCGCGTACACTGTTCGAGTGCTTCGCCCCGCCCCCGAGCTCCCCCGGTCGACGGTTCGTCGTACCCGGGACCGGTGGACCACCATCGCGCTGGCCGTCATCTCGGTGGTCCTCCTCGTGGCGAGCGCCGCGGTGATGGAGACCCCGGTGGGCCGCACCGGACTGAGCGCATTCACCCTGCTGCTGGCCCTGGTCCTGCCGGTGCTGGGCTTCGCGACCCTACTGCAGGGCAGCAGCACCACTCCCCGACACCCCCCCTCCCGCGCCCTCATCGTCGCGGGGGGCTCGTTCCTGTTCCTGCTCGGGTGGGCCGCCGCGACCATCCCGGCATCGGATCCACGGGTCAGCGTGGCCTGGGGGGATCCGGACACGGTCGTCAGAGTGCCGATGCTGTTCCTGTTCGGCCCCCTCCTGACGGCCGCGATGACCTTCCTGGTCGCGGTCCTCGCCGTGCGACTGGTTCCCCCGGGTCGGCTGCTCCACACCGCATGGTGGTTGGCGCAGGCCTGCGCCGTCGTCACCCCGCTGGCGGTGCTGTGGGATGCGCTCAACCACGACCTGTATGGTCGGCTCGCCACCCGGGTGGGCGGCGCCGCGGTATTGCACGTCGCACTCCTCCTCGGGGTGGCGGTGTGCCTGGGCGCTGCGATGGAAGGCTACCGCCCCGTCGTCTCAACCCTTGGGGCCCTCGCTCATCTGGCCTACCTCTTGGCGACGGGAGCCAGGGGAGGACTGATTACCTTGGCCGTCTTCATGGCCTTGGTGACCGTGACTACGGTGATCGGAATCGTTCGATCGCGACCTCGCCTGCTCCCCCTTTTCGCAGCGGGAACCGTGACAGCGTTCCTCGTGTTCGCAGCAATATCGATGAAGCTGCTGGCGACGCGCGGCTTCGACCCCACCGGGGGCGGGAGGACAGAGACCTGGGCCTACGGCCTCGACCAGACGTTCGCCTCCTTCGCCCGCATTGTCTACGGCATGGGCTACGGGGTGTTGTGGCCGTGGTACGGCTTTGAAGCAGACGTGGTACCGCAAGGAGGCGCCCACTACGACAAGCAGATGCCGGGGGGCCTGACCCTGTCGCACGCCCACAACCTGTACGTCGCGGTGCTGGCCGAGTTGGGTCTCGTCGGCACGATCGCCCTCCTCGGCGTCGTGGTCGTGACGGTGTGGAGCCTGTTCGCGGCGCGGGGCCCCTTCGAGCGGGTCCTGGCGGCCGCGCTGGTGGCCACCCTGGTGGGGTTCGCCTTCGACACGGTCCTGATGAAGAACTTCCCGGTCAGCCTCATCTGGTGGCTCGCCCTGGCGACGTTGCTGCAGCTGCAGAGCGCCCGCCGACGCCGCGAACGACGTCACCTCGCCTGGGAACGCACCGTGGTCAGGATCGGGAGTCGCTGACCACCACGATCGCGGCCAGGTCGGCTCCCGTGGCCACCAGGAGTGCGCCCTGTTCCCGCACCTCGACCAGCGGGTCGCGGGCATCCACGACGAGCGCGGTCACGGCTCCCCGCTCGAGGGAGTCCACGAGTTCGGAGTCCCGGCCGTCGGCGCTCACCGTCATGGCGTCGAGTCGCGCCCCGAGAGCCTCAGTCACCCCCGAGGACCAGGGCCCCAGGTTGACCCGCGGGCCGCTGCCGACGAGGGCCACGGACCCTCCCGCCGTGTCAAGACGCTGCCCCAGCAAAGCCGCCAGTTGGCGGGTGGCGAGTGCATCCGGGCGAGCCCTGAGCACGTGGACACCGTCGATCCCCGTGAGCGCCGCCCCGGAGCCGACGATCGGGCTGAAGGCGGCCAGCAGACCCACGATGGCGACCCCGAGCACCAGGCCGAGGACCGCACCCACCACGACCAGGGTCCGGGTGCTGAAACCGTCGGAGGAGACCACGACGGGTGCGTCGATGGGACGGGCCTCGATGATGGGGGGCTGCACCGGGTGCAGTTCGGCGATCTCCAGCGCAACCTCGTCCGCCACGGCCTCGGCGATGCGCTTGGCGATCGCCGGATCCGTCTGGGTGACGCGGATGACGAGGAGCTGATCCGCCCCGGTGGCGGAGATCGCCGCGCTGATGCCCTCGGGGGTGGTCCCCGGCACCCGGACCGCCACCCGCTCGGCGACAGGGGTCGATGCTGCGAGCGCCTGGTAGAGGGTGATCTCGGAGCGGATCATGCTGGTCATGCGCCCCGCCTCATCCGGGGTCGCGGCGTTCACGGCCACGACGGAGACCCGCGAGGTGGCTGTGTGGGTCGGGGTGCCACCGAGTCCGAGCACGAGGCCGAGGAGCCCACCGGCGATGATGCAGCCCGCAAGGATGAGCCAGTGCCTGGCGAACACGGACGCGAGGTCACGCAGGGTCATGGTTCTCCAATGAACGAGGTACGCGGAGTGTGAGGTTGTGTGTCACTGGCCTTTCGGCTCGTGACAGGGACACCCTAGCGCTCCTTCGTTATAAAAGCGTAATACTTCACAACCCGAGGAACGACCTGAACTCCTCGCATGCCCGCTCGGCCTCCTCCAGGCTCGGCATCTCGCAGAAGATGCGGAGCAGCGGTTCGGTGCCGGAGAAGCGCGCGATGATCCATCCGTTGGCGAAGTGGACCTTGCAGCCGTCCCGGTAGGACACGTCCACCACCTCGGCGCTGAACTCGGGCAGGAGGCGGTCCTCCATGAGGGTCCTGAGGATCTCCGGTTTGCGTTCCGGGTCGAAGGTGAGGTCCGTCTCCGCCATGTGGTGGGGCGGGAACTGTCCGGTGATCTCCTCGTAGATCTCGCTCATGGGCTTCCCGACGACCGCCAGCATCTCCACCAGCAGCGAGGCCGCGTAGATGCCGTCCTTGCCGAAGATGTGCCCCTTGACGGTCAGGCCGCCGGAGGACTCGCCGCCGATGATCGCGCCGGTCTCGAGCATCTTCCCGGAGATCCACTTGAAACCGACGGGAACCTCGTGGCACGTCTGCCCGAACAGTTCGGCCACGTCGTCGAGCAGCGAGGTGGTGGCGACGTTGCGGACGACGTCGCCCCGCCATCCCTTGTACCGCAGCAGGTAGTAGTAGAGGATGACCAGCAGCTGGTTCGGATGGAGGAAGTGCCCCTTGTCGTCGATGACCCCGAGCCGGTCCGCGTCACCGTCGGTGGCGATGCCGAGTGCGCAGCCGTGCTGCACGACGTACTGCTTGAGGGATTCCAGGGTGGCGCTGCTGGGGGACGGCATCCGGCCGCCGAAGAGGGTGTCGCGGCGGTCGTGGATCACGTCGACCTCGCACCGGGCGGTCATGAGGATCGTCTGCAACGAGGTGCGGGAGACGCCGAACATCGGGTCGAGGGCGATCTTCAGTCCCGCCCTGCGGATGGCTTCCATGTCGATCTGGTCGATGATGGAGTCGATGTAGCCGTTGAACGGGTTGATCTCCGTCACCGCCCCGGAGGCGACGGCCTTGGCGTAGTCGAGGCGTCCGATCCGCTGCTCCGGCTCGCCCTCGAGGGCCTCCATCCGCGCCTCGATGTCACGGGTGATCTCCTCGTCGGCGTCCTTGCCCCCCTCGGTGAAGACCTTGATGCCGTTGTAGAGGGCGGGGTTGTGCGACGCCGTGATGGCCATCCCGTAGGGCAGCCCCAGGTTCTTGACCGTCCACATGATGAGTGGGGTGGGGGCCTGATCCAGGCGGATGACCCGGCAGGCCACCCCCTCGCCGGCGAACACCTCGGCCGCCCACTGGGCCGCCACGTCGGACAGGAAACGCCGGTCGTAGCCGATGACCAGCCCTTGTTCAGCCCTGCCCTCGTCCTTGATGCGGGACGCGAGCGCCCCGCACAACAGTGCAACGTTGCTGCGGATGAACTCATCCCCGATGATCGCTCGCCAACCGCCGGTGCCGAACCTGATACGTACCATCGCCCCTCCTTGTGGTCGTTCCGTTCAGCGTAGACAGGAATGAGCAATCGACTGTTCAAGTGGACGAGCAAACTGCATGAAATGCGCAGTCGCGTCGTCAGGCGAGGGCGACGAGTTCCGCGTAGTCGTCGCTCCAGAGGTCCTCCACCCCGTCGGGCAGGATGAGCACCCGGTCCGGCTCCAGCGCCTCGACGGCCCCGGGGTCGTGGGTCACGAGGACCACGGCCCCCTCGTAGGTGCGCAGGGCGGCGAGCACCTCGGCCCGGGACGCGGGGTCGAGGTTGTTGGTCGGTTCGTCCAGCAGGAGGACGTTCGCGGCGGAGACGACGAGCATCGCGAGGGCCAGCCGGGTCTTCTCACCACCCGACAGGACCTTGGCGGGCTTGTCGACGTCGTCGCCGGTGAACAGGAACGACCCCAGCACCTTCCGGACCTCGGTGTCCCCGAGATCCGGCGAGGCGGAGACCATGTTCTCCAGGACGCTGCGGCCGACGTCGAGGGTCTCGTGCTCCTGCGCGTAGTAGCCGAGCCGCGCCCCGTGCCCCAGCACCCGCTCCCCGACGTCCGGGTCCTCCAGACCGGCCAGGAGGCGGAGCATCGTGGTCTTCCCGGCACCGTTGAGTCCCAGGATGACCACCTTGGACCCCTTGTCGATGGCGAGGTCGACGGCGGTGAACACCTCCAGCGAGCCGTAGGACTTGGACAGGTCGCGGGCCATGAGGGGGGTGCGCCCGCACGGGGCCGGGTCCGGGAAACGGATCCGTGCCACCTGGTCCACCGCGCGTTCCCCCTCGATGCCGTCGAGGAGGCGCTCGGCACGCCGGGCCATGTTCTGGGCGGCCACGGCCTTCGTCGCCTTGGCCCGCATCCGGTCCGCCTGGGCCATGAGCTGCGCGGCCTTGCGTTCCGCGTTGAGTCGCTCCCGCCTGCGTCGTTTCTCGTCGGTCTCCCGCTGCACCAGGTACCGCTTCCAGTCCATGGCGTAGATGTCCAGCGCGGCGCGGTTGGCGTCGAGATGGAAGACCTTGTTGACGACGGCGTCGAGCAGACCGACGTCGTGGGAGATGACCACCAGTCCGCCGGGGAAGGTCTGGAGGTAGCCGCGCAGCCACGTGATCGAGTCGGCGTCGAGGTGGTTGGTGGGCTCGTCGAGCAGGAGGGTGTCGGCGTCGGAGAACAGGATCCGGGCCAGTTCGATGCGACGACGCTGGCCGCCCGACAGCGTATGGAGGGGCTGGCCCAGGACCCGCTCCGGCAGGCCCAGGTTGGCCGCGATCCGCGCGGCCTCCGCCTCCGCGGCGTAGCCACCCGCAGCGAGCAGGGCGTTCTCGGCACGGGCGTAGGCGGCCATCGCCTTGTCCCGCCCCTCCCCGTCGACCTGGCTCATCTCCTCCTCGGCCCGACGCAGCCGCGCCATGACGGCGTCCAGGCCCCGGGCGCCGAGGATGCGGTCGCGGGCCAGCTGGTCCGGATCCCCCGAACGTGGGTCCTGCGGCAGGTAGCCGAGCTGACCGGAGCGGGTCACCTGACCCGCCGCGGGCAGCCCCTCCCCCGCCAGGATCCGGGTGAGGGTGGTTTTTCCGGCCCCGTTGCGCCCCACCAGGCCGACCCGATCACCGGGCGCGATCTGGAAGGTCGCCGGGGACAGCAGCAGGCGTGCCCCCGCACGCACCTCAACGTCCTTGACCTGCAACACGACGCGGAAGTCTACCTTCGACACCTCGATTCGCCCCGTCCTCACGGTTGAGCCACAGGTGTGGAACCATGGAGGGGTGCGCGCCCCGTGGGGGGACGTCGCAGGTCCCAGGAGCTAGGAGCATCACATGGGTTTCATCAAGGCGTTCGCCGGTTCTCTCGGTGGAGTGTTCGCTGACCAGTGGCTGGACTTCATCACCGTGCCCAGCGGGGTCCCCGCCACCGCCGCCTTCTTCCCCGGGGTCAACTCCGGGCGGAACGCAGGACGCGGTTCGAACACGAAGGGATCGGAGAACCTCATCTCCAACGGGTCGAAGATCGTGGTCCCCGAGGGATACGGCCTCATGACCTTCCAGGACGGTCGGATGACCGGCTTCGTCGCGGAGGCCGGCGGCTTCATCTTCAACAGCGACGACCCCAACGCGAAGTCCGTGTTCGCCGACGGCGGCGTCTGGGGCTCAATCGTGAAGAACACGTGGGAGCGGTTCAAGTACGGCGGCCGCCCCGGCTCGCAGCAGCAGGTGTTCTTCGTCAACCTCAAGGAGATCCCCGACAACAAGTTCGGCACCCAGTCCGAGATCTACTGGGATGACGCCTACCTGGGTGCCCAGGTCGGGGCCGTGACCCGCGGCTCCTACACCCTCCAGATCGTGGACCCGATCCTGTTCGTCTCCACCCTCGTTCCCGCGAACCACATCGCCAACAACGAGACCTTCGACCTGGCTGACATGGACAACCCGGTCGGCAACCAGCTGTTCACCGAGGTCGTGGGCTCCCTCTCCGCGGCGTTCTCGAAGTACACCAACGATCCCGCCCAGGGCAACCGCATCACCCGCATCCAGCAGGACTCCGTCGGCTTCGCCCAGTCGTTGAGCGCCGCCCTCGAGGAGAACTACCAGTGGCTCACGGGCCGCGGTATCGAGATCAAGCGGGTTGCCCTGGCCGCCATCGAGTACGACGAGGACACCAAGGCCCTGCTCTCCGACGTCAAGCGTGCCGATGCGCTGCGCGGGGACCGTGGCGGTTCGTTCCTCCAGCAGTCGGTGGCCCGCGGCATCCAGGCCGCAGGCGAGAACGGCGGCACCGGCGGCATCGTGGGCATGGGCATGGGGGTCCCGATGATGGGCGGCGTGCTGGGTGGATTCCCGCAGCAGGGGCAGCAACCGCAACAGGGCGCACCAGCCCCGCAGGCGGCCCCCGCCGAGGAGGATCCCGTCGCCAAGCTCAAGCAGATGAAGGAACTCCTCGACGCCGGGGTCGTCACGCAGGAGGAGTTCGACGCGCTGAAGAAGCGCCTGCTCGGTCTGTGACCGGCGACGGACGTACCTGACCATGAACCAGCCCGGCTTCACCCCACCTCCGGGGGACTGGCCACCACCGAACCAGCCCCCGGGGGTGCCCCCCACCCCGCCCCCGGGCCCCGAGGGGCCCGACATCATCGAGCTCTCGGAGAACCGTGGCTCCCAGGGCGGCGCGATCAAGTGTGCGACGTGTGGTTCCTCCGACATCCGCTACGTCATCGCCCACCGCTCCTTGGTCTGTGCGAACTGCCGCTCCCAGTGGAACGAGCCACGCATCGAGGACGAGGTGGACCTCACCGGGGGCATCCGCGATCTGCGCGGCGTCGACCTGACCCGCACCGCCCAGGACCTCGTCGCCGACCAGGCCACGATGACCTTCAAGTGTTCCGGTTGCGGCGCGGAGGTCGTCATCAACACCGCCGAGACGGGGCAGGTCCGGTGCCACTGGTGCCGCACCTACCTGTCGGCGGGGTCGCAGGTCGCCAACGGAGCGGTCCCGGACGCGATCCTGCCCTTCCTGGTTCCGCAGGAGCACGCCGTCGAGATCATCCGTGGGTTCGTGAACGAGCGGAAGTTCTACGCCCACCCGCGGTTCAAGCGTGAGTTCGCGCCGGAGAACGTCGTCGGGGTGTACCTGCCGTACTTCGTCTTCGACGGCCATGCCTCCGGTGCGGTGACCGGCGAGGGCGAGATCCTGACGCGACGCTGGACCGAGAAACAGGGCGAGAACACCTACGTCACCTACTACGCCGCGGACGTCTACAGTGTCGGTCGTTCCTTCGACCTCAACGTCGACGACCTGTTGTTGGAGTCGAATGCGGAGCGGGCCAACATGTCTGATCCGTCGCAGACCAACAACATCATCAACGCGATCCTGCCGTTCGACGTCAAATCAGCCCTGCGCTACAACCCGAACTACCTCCGGGGATTCACCAGCGAGACCCGCGACGTCAACGTCTCGGAACTCAACGGGGTCGTCAACGACAAGTTGCTGAGCATCACCCGGGCCAAGGCAGACCAGATGACCAGGCAGTACAACCGGGGGGTGCGGTGGGACACCGAGCACGTCAACCTCCACGGGTCGCGCTGGGTGACGGCCTACCTGCCGATCTGGCTGTACTCGTACTACCAGAAGGACAAGGGGCTGAAGCACTTCGTCGCGGTCAACGGCCAGAACGGCAACGTCATGGGTTCGGTCCCGATCAACATGCCGGTGCTGATCCTGATGACCCTCCTGGTCTTCGCGGTGGGGACCGCCATCGGTGTCACGTTGTTCGTGTTGATGATGTCGTGAGGAGTGCACCATGATTCCGTTGCAGCTGATGATCCTCATCGAGAGCGACGTGGACCCGCGTCTCTTCGCGCTGGCCCTCGGGCCGGTGTCGGCGGTGATGTTCTTCACCTACATCTACCGCCGCTACCGCAACACCGACAAGTCGTACCAGTTCGAGAGCCGCACCCGGATCGAGCTGGAGAACATCGTCCAGCACGACGAGTACTCCCGGCACATCAGTCGCACCCGTAACAGTTCGGTGGAAGGGCGCCAGCTGTCAGCCAACCCCAGGCAGCGGCTCACCGCCCGCGGCAGGTTCGGTTGGTTCTCCTGACCGGGGATCCCGGAGCCAGATGGTGACGTCGGGCCCCCACCCGGCCAGGGTCGTGCCCCCTCCCAGGCAGGGAATCGGAGCGTAGGCACAGTCGAGGTAGCCCAGCTGGGTGACGTGGACGGCGTCGTGGGTGCGAGCCACCCTCGCCCAGTCCGGTTCGACGACCCGGTGCCCGGCGAACCACTCCCCCAGGAGGCTGTCCCCGCCCTCCGGGAACCACCACGGCTGCGCCTCGACCAGCTGCACCCAGTCCTTGGCCGAGGCCACCTCGAAGACTCTCGGGGCGAAACCCATCTGAACCGGCCGCCACGGCACCTCCTGGTCGAGCAGGTGCCACGGGTCGAAGAAGGCGTCCTCCGCTCCCCAGAACTCCACGGCCGGTGCGCCGTACCACGGCCCGCTCGTCGTCCTCAGGCACATCCGATACGGCGGGGCCTCACCCGCAGCGGCGGCTGGGACCTGGTGGACGGGTGTGGTCCACCAGCGGGAGTTCACGGCGTCCTGCCCCACTGGATGATGCTGCGTCTGTCGGAACTCCTTGCGCGGCCCCGTGGCCAGCTCCACCTGGGAGGCGGGCTGGAAGGGGCGCGACCATGCCCGCCGAACTGGTTCGGGTACCACCTCATCGACCGACAGCTGCGGCCAGGCCCAAGGGTCGAAGGGTTCCGGCCCCATGGGCGGCAGCTCCTCCACCATGACCTCGCCCAAGGCCTCCTGCCACCGCTGGATCTCAACCCCTTGGACCCGTTCGGCCGCAAGCATCGCCAACAGCGGGCGAGGGAACAGGTCATCCGTCGCCAAGGCGCACCCGTTCCTGATCGTCGCTCAGGGTCGGATCCTCATCCCTCGATCTGGTCCATGAAGTCGAGGACGGCCCGGTTCCACTGGTCGGCGTGGGAGACGTTGACCCCGTGGGGTCCGGACTCGATGACGACGAGTTTCGACTGCGGCGCGTACTCCACCATGCGGGCGCTGGACTTGGCCAGGGGGACGTTCTGGTCGCCGTCGCCGTGGATGACCAGCAGCGGCACGTCGATGCGCATGCAGTCGTCGCGCAGGTCCGTGGCCCAGCTCATGACGCAGGCACTCGCGGCGTGCGGGTCCGACTGGCGGGCGATGGCCACGGCCCCGGCCAGGGTGTCGGCGTCGACGGTGAGTCCCTCGGAGTTGCTGAAGAACCAGGTGCAGAACTGCTCGACGAAACCGTGATGGTCCGCCGTGACCGAGTCGGCGATGCCCTGGAAACCGTCGAGCGGCATCGCCCCGTCGGGGTTGTCCTCGGTGATGCACAGCGCCGGGCAGATCGAGCCGGACAGGATGGCGCCGGCGACCCGCCCCGAGCCCCGGGTGGCGAGGTAACGGGCCACCTCTCCCCCACCCATGGAGAAGCCGAGCAGCACCGCTGACCTCAGGTCGAGGCCGCTCATGACCGCGTCGAGATCCTCGGCGAGGGTGGTGTAGGAGTAGTCCCCCTGCGGCTTGTCGGACCGGCCGAAGCCTCGGCGGTCATAGGCGATGACCCGGTAGCCCGCGTCGGCGAAGACCTTCGCGTTCGCCTCGAAGGCGGCCCCCGACAGCGGCCAGCCGTGGATGAGCACGAGCGGCCGTCCGGTGCCGGTGTCGGTGTAGTGGAGCGAGACCCCGTCGGGGGTGGTCAGTTTCGGCATCATTGCCTCCGTATCGTTGCTGGCAGGAGCCAGATTACCGTGAGAGCGCACCCGATGGGGTCACTGGTAGGCGGCCCTGCTGACGACGAAGCTGCCGGGTTTGGCGAATTCACGGTTCAGGTAGTCCTGATAGGTCCCGGGCGCGATGAACCCGCTGGTGTTCAGGATGTCGCTGCCCGTCCTGCCGATCACCGTGTCGGCGAGGAGCACGCAGTTGGTGCTCAACACGAAGTAGGTCCTGAACCTGCCCGAGCGGAACTTGAACATCTGTGCCCCGGTCTGCGCCACCAGGTCGTGGGCGTAGGTCTCCTTCCCCGGCTCCACCGGCGTGGGTGCCCAGGGAAGGGTCATCTCCCGGATCGAGTCGAGCTGGTCCTCCACCGCGGCACGCTGCGCCTCGTCGAGGACGATCCCGTAGCCGAACAGGGTCTTCCCGCTCACCCGCTTGCAGAACTCGATGTAGCTGTCCCGTTCCACCGTGAACAGCACCCCGTCGCCCATCATCCCGAACATGCGGCTCGAGTGGTCGTCGTAGTTCCCGTAGGACCAGACGGCGCCACGGTAGGCCAGGTCCACGTGTCCGACCGCCCCGAACCCGGACTCGGTCACGTGGATGAACACCTCGAGATCCGGGGTCACGTCCTCCCGGGTCGGGGCATGACGCTGCACCCGGGGCGCGCCCTCCGCGACGGGGTCCTCCTCGTCGCCCGCCAGCAGCTCGTTGAGCTTCCGCAGCGCCGTGCGCGGCACGAGTGCCGCCACGACGATGGGGAGCGAGACCCGGTTCCTCCTCCCCCGCCTCCGCGCCTCGAACTCGTGGTCGAAGGTGATGGCGTCACGCAGGTCCGTCACACCACGCATGACGAGGTAGAGCCCCAGCAACGACAGCTGGAGGTTCGTCCCCGCGACCGGGGAGAGCAGCGTCCCCACCCCCAGCACCGTGAGCCAGCAGGTGTTGAACAGGTAACGCCATCGCGGCCTGACCCGGTTGTCGCGGTGGATGAACCAGGTGACCCCGTTGATGAAGGCCATGAGCAGCTCATAGATTCCCAGCAGCACCACGAGCAGGTGGACCGGGATGGCGGAGAGGAACTCCAACCCGCCCAGCACCACCACGACGGCGATCCGGATCAGCGGCCCCCACACCGACCCCTCACCCCGGCGACGACCGACCAGCCGCAGCACGACGTCGACGACGGAGGACAGCAGGAGGTACAGGAGGAACAGCCTGACGACCAACTCGGCGAGGGTCGTCGTGAAGAGCATCAACAACGCCCCGACGGTGATGGAGAGGACTCCGCGCCAGAGGAAAACCCTCGCTGTGGTCGCGGTACCGGATGGCGACGGCATGGGCCCCACACCTCCTCCACTCGGGCACCCCACGGTGCCCGGCAGGACAGGTCAGAGATTGTAGCCGATGGCGCGCAGCTGCTCCCGGCCGTCGTCGGTGATCATCTCCAGGGTCCACGGCGGCAGCCACACCCAGTTGATGGTCACGGAGGTGGCGAGCCCGTCGAGGACGTAACGGGTGTCGTACTCGATGCGGTCGGTCATCGGGCAGGTCGGCGACGTGAGGGTCATGTCGAGGGTGACGTTGCCCTCCTCGTCGATGGTGACGCCGTAGAGGAGGCCCAGGTCGACCACGTTGACCATGAGCTCCGGATCCACGACGTCCTTCATGGCCTCCTCGATCTCCTCCTCCGTCGGGAGGGCGCGGGGGGCGTCGTCGTCGGGCAGCTCGTCCTTGACGAGATCGGATGGGCGGGGTTCCGGTGTGTACATCAGTTCTCCTTGGAGGCCTGGGCGACGGCGTCCCTGAGGGCCGACCAGGCGAGCAGGGCGCACTTGACGCGCGCCGGGAACTTCGAGACGCCGGCGAAGGCGATGGCGTCCTCGAAACGGTCCTCGTCGGGGGTGATGGTCCCCTTGGAGTGCATCATCTCCAGGAACTCGTCGTAGAGACCGGAGAAGTGGTCGACGTCCTTGCCGATGACGAGGTCGCCGAGGATGGAGGTGGAGGCCTGCGAGATGGAGCAGCCCTCCCCGTCGTACGAGACATCCGCGATGGTCTCGCCGTCGAGATGCAGCCTGAGGGTCAGCTCGTCCCCGCAGGACGGGTTGACGTGGTGGACCTCGACCTCGTAGGGCTCGCGGAGCCCGCTGTGGTGCTTCTCCCGGTAGTGGTCGAGGATGATGGTCTGGTAGAGCTCGTCGAGGTTCATCGCGCTCCGAAGTAGTTCCTGGTGAACACGAGGGCGTCCGCGAGGGCGTCGATCTCCTCGCGGGTGGTGTGGACGTGGGCCGAGGCGCGGGTGGAGCTCTGCGCCCCGAGCCTGCGGTGCAGGGGCCGGGCGCAGTGGTGCCCGCCCCGGATCGCGATGCCGCGCGAGTCCAGCACCTGCATCACGTCGTGGGGGTGGATCCCCTCGAGGTTGAAGGAGCAGGCGCTGCCCCGCTCGACGGCCTCGGTGGGGCCGAGCAGCCTCAACCCGTCGATCGAGGTGAGCCGGTCGAGCATGTGGGCGGTGATCTCCTGCTCGTGGGCCGCGATCTCCGCCATGCCCACACCCTGCAGCCACCTCACGGCCGCCCCGAGTCCGACCGCCTGGGCGATGGGAGGGGTGCCCGCCTCGAACCGGTGGGGTGGATCGGCGTAGGTGGAGCGCTCCATCTCCACCACCTCGATCATCTCCCCGCCGCCGAGGAACGGCGGCAGGTTCTCCAGCAGCTCCATCCGGCCCCACAGCACACCAATCCCGGTCGGCCCGCACATCTTGTGCCCGGTGAAGGCCACCAGGTCGGCCCCGAGCGCGGCCACGTCGAGGGGCTCGTGGGGCGCCGACTGCGAGGCGTCGACCACCATGACCGCGCCGACGGCGTGGGCTCGGGAGGCGATCTCCGCTACGGGGTTGCGGGTGCCCAGCACGTTGCTCACGTGGGTGATCGAGACCACCTTGGTGCGTTCGTTGATGAGTTCGGGGTCGCCGTCCAGGTCGAGCCTGCCCTCGTCGGTGACGTCGAACCAGCGGAGCCTCGCCCCGGTCCGTTCGCACACCAGCTGCCACGGCACGATGTTCGAGTGGTGCTCCATGACGGAGATCACCACCTCGTCGCCCTCCCGCAGGCGGGAGCCGAGGGTGTTCGCGGCCAGGTTGAGGGCCTCGGAGGCGTTCTTCGTGAACACGACCTCCTCCGGGCGCCTGGCCCCGATGAACGCCGCGATCGCGGCCCGGGCCCCCTCGTACGCCTCCGTCGCCTCGGCCCCGAGCAGATGCATGGCGCGGGCGACGTTGGCGTTGTGCATGAGGTAGTGCTCACTGATCGCCTCGACGACGGCGCGCGGCTTCTGCGAGGTGTTGGCCGAGTCGAGGTAGACGAGCGGATGGTCACCGACGGTGCGGCTGAGCACCGGGAACTGCTCCCGGATCGCATACACGTCGAAACCCATCGTCCTCACCTCGTCCTCGGTGTTCAGCGGGCCAGCTTGGCGAAGTTCTCGTAGCCCTCGACCTCGAGCCGTTCCGCCAGCTCCTTGCCGCCCTGCTCGACGATGCGGCCGTCGACGAAGACATGGACGAAGGTCGGCTCGATGTAGCGCAGGATGCGGGTGTAGTGGGTGATGAGCAGCACGGCGCGGTCGCCCTGGGCGGTGTACCGGTTCACGCCGTCGGAGACGACGCGCAGGGCGTCGATGTCCAGGCCGGAGTCGGTCTCGTCGAGGATGGCGGCCTTGGGGTTGAGCAGTTCCAGCTGCGCGATCTCGTGCCGCTTCTTCTCGCCGCCCGAGAACCCTTCGTTGACGGAACGTCCGGAGAAGGACTTGTCGAGCTGCATGCCGCCAAGCGCGGCCTCGACGTCCTTGACCCAGGTGCGGATCTTCGGGGCCTCACCGTCGAGCGCGGTCTTGGCGGTGCGCAGGAAGTTGGCCACCGAGACGCCGGGCACCTCGACGGGGTACTGCATGGCGAGGAAGAGGCCGGCGCGGGCGCGCTCGTCGACGGTCAGCTCGGTGAGCTCGACCCCGTCGAGGGTGACCGAACCGGAGGTGATCTCGTACTTCGGATGACCCGCGATGGAGTAGGCGAGCGTGGACTTGCCGGAGCCGTTGGGGCCCATGATGGCGTGGACCTCGCCGGGGTTCACGGTGAGGTTGACGCCCTTGAGGATCTGCTTGGGACCCTCCTCGGTCAGGACGTCGACGTGCAGGTCGGAGATGACGAGCTTGGACATGGGTATCAGGACTCCTGGATGTTCGGGATGGGGTGGTCGAGGTCGACGAGGATCTGGTCGTCGGCGATCCTGACCGGGTAGACGGGGACGGGTTCGGTGGCCGGGAGGCACAGCGGCTGCCCGGATCTCAGGTCGAAGCGGGAGCCGTGGAGATAGCACTCGATGGTGCCCCCCTCGACGTCGCCCTCACTCAGCGCGACATGGCCGTGGCTGCACAGGTTGTGGATGGCGTAGTACTCGCCCTCGTGCCTGACGATGGCCAGTTCGTGCTCGTCGATGGCGAGCGGGGTGTCATCCACCAGCTCGTCCACCTCGGCGACGGCGATGAAGGTCACGACTGCTCCTCGAGCAGCTTCGCGGCCAGCGCCAGCTCCTTCTCCACCTGCTCCTGCAGACGTTCCTCCACCTCGGCGACACCGATGCGCCGGATGATGTCGTTGAAGAAGCCGTGGACGACGAGACGTCGGGCCTCGGCCTCGGGGATGCCTCGGGAACGCAGGTAGAACAGTTGGAGATCGTCGAACCGACCGGTGGTGGAGCTGTGGCCGGCCCCCTCGATCTCGCCGGTCTCGATCTCCAGGTTGGGGACCGAGTCGGCGCGGCAGCCGTCGGTGAGCACGAGGTTCTTGTTCGCCTCGTAGGTCTCGATGCCCTCGGCGACCTTGCGGATCAGGACGTCGCCGATCCACACCGAGTTGGCGCCCTCACCCTGGAGCGCGCCCCGGTAGTCCACGTTGGACTTGGTCCTCGGCGCGTTGTGGTCGACGAAGAGGCGGTGCTGGATGTGCTGTCCGGCGTCGACGAAGTAGATGCCGAACTGCTCGAGTTCCCCGCCCGGCCCGGCGAACCGGGCATTCTCCTGGAGCCGGATCACGTCCCCACCGAGAGAGGCCTGGACAGTGCGCACCCGGGCGTCGCGTCCGACCTCGAGGCTGATCTGGCCACCGTGCCGTGCGTCGGCCTCCCAGTCGTTGACGAAGACGAGGTTGATCTCGGCCCCGTCGCCGACCCGGATGTCGTACTTGGCGGCGTAGGAGCCGGATCCCTTGTAGTGGAACACGATGGTGGCCCGGGCGTTGGCCCCGACCTCCAGCACGAAGACCTCGGCGGCCTCGCCTCCGTTCCCGGTGCCGACGTGGACGTTCGCCTGCTCCAGTTCGGTCTCGGCCGGGATGCGCATGAGCGCCAGCTCCGCGCTCCGGGCCACGGCCAGAGCGGCGACGCGGTCCACAGGGGGCTCGATCGCCAGTTTCGGCAGTTCGTCGATGGGAAGGAGCGTGAACTCGACCCCTTCCGGGGTCTCTCCTTCCCAGGTCAGCCCCGGCAGGGTCCCCCCCTCGGCCAGCAGGCCCTCGAGACGCTTCAGCGGGGTGAACCGCCAGATCTCCTCCAGCCCGGTGGGCCTCGGGTGATCGGCGACCTCCCAGGACGGGGTGGGGTGCAGGTGGGAGGCGACGGTCTCGACGGCGCCGGCCACGTTCGGTGCAGCAGTGGTGCTCAACTTCTTGTTCCTCTTTGTCTTCTTGTTCGGGGCCGGGCTCAGCCGACCGCACCTTCCATCTGCAGCTCGATGAGCCGGTTGAGTTCCAGGGCGTACTCCATGGGGAGTTCCTTCGCGATGGGTTCGACGAAGCCGCGCACGATCATCGCCATCGCCTCGTCCTCCTCCATGCCGCGGGACATGAGGTAGAACAGCTGGTCGTCGGACACCTTGGAGACGGTGGCCTCGTGGGCCATCGACACGTCGTCCTCCCGCACATCGACGTAGGGGTAGGTGTCGGAGCGCGAGATGTTGTCCACCAGCAGGGCGTCGCACTTCACCGAGGATGCGGAGTGGTGTGCCCCGGCCTCGACCTGGACCAGGCCGCGGTAGGAGGCGCGGCCCCCACCGCGTGCCACGGACTTGGAGATGATCGACGACGAGGTGTGGGGGGCGCAGTGGACCATCTTCGACCCGGCGTCCTGGTGCTGCCCCTCGCCGGCGAAGGCGATGGACAGGGTCTCGCCCCGGGCGTGCTCGCCCATGAGGTAGACGGCCGGGTACTTCATGGTGACCTTGGAGCCGATGTTGCCGTCGATCCACTCCATCGTCGCGCCCTCCTCGCACACGGCGCGCTTGGTGACGAGGTTGTAGACGTTGTTGGACCAGTTCTGGATGGTGGTGTAGCGGCAGCGGGCGCCCTTCTTCACGATGATCTCCACCACGGCGGAGTGCAGGGAGTCCGACGAGTAGATGGGGGCGGTGCAGCCCTCGACGTAGTGGACGTAGGCGTCCTCGTCGACGATGATGAGCGTCCGCTCGAACTGCCCCATGTTCTCGGTGTTGATCCGGAAGTAGGCCTGGAGCGGGATCGTCACGTGGACGCCCTTCGGCACGTAGACGAAGGAGCCACCCGACCACACCGCGGTGTTGAGCGCGGCGAACTTGTTGTCGCCGGCGGGGATGACGGTGGTGAAGTACTCCTTGAACAGCTCCGGGTGCTCCTTGAGCGCGGTGTCCGTGTCGAGGAAGATCACGCCCTGCCGTTCCAGCTCCTCGTTGATCTTGTGGTAGACCACCTCGGACTCGTACTGGGCCGCGACCCCGGCGACGAGGCGGGCCTTCTCCGCCTCGGGGATGCCGAGCCGATCGTAGGTGTTCTTGATGTCCTCCGGCAGGTCATCCCAGGTCTGGGCCTGCTTCTCGGTGGAGCGGACGAAGTACTTGATGTTGTCGAAGTCGATCTCGTCGAG
Organism: Arachnia propionica; assembly: GCF_003932785.1. Classification (GTDB taxonomy): domain Bacteria; phylum Actinomycetota; class Actinomycetes; order Propionibacteriales; family Propionibacteriaceae; genus Arachnia; species Arachnia propionica_B. The sequence continues at coordinate 226,352 of NZ_RQYT01000001.1, forward strand.
CTCGGCCCCCCACGTGGGCATGGGCTTCTTGTCGAAGAGCTTGAGTCCCTTGAGACGCAGGTCACGCATCCACTGGGGCTCGTCCTTCAGCTCGGAGATGTTCGCGACCACGGCCTCACTCAGGCCACGCTGGGCTGCGGCGCCGGCGGCATCGGAGTCGTGCCAGCCGTACTGGTAGCCACTGAGGGCCTCCAGGTGCTCGTCCTGCGTGGCTCCAAGTCCTGGGGCCTGGTGGGTGGTCGTCATACGGTCACTTCCTAGTCTTGCTCGGGATGACGGGATTGGGGACGTGGGTGGTACAGACACCGTCGCCGTGGGCGATGGTGGCGAGCCGTTGCACGTGGCTGCCGAGCAGTCGGGAGAAGAGCTGTGTCTCCACCTCGCAGAACTGCGGGTACTCGGCCGCCACGTGGGCGACGGGGCAGTGGTGCTGGCAGATCTGGTCGCCGGAACGGACCGGCTTGATCGACGGGGCGTAGTTGGCCCCGAGGGCCTGGGTGAGGGCGTCGATGGGCGACAGGGAGGGGTCCTCGGCCCGGAGCTCGTGGAAGCGCTGCTCGATCTCGTCAACGTGTTCGGCCGCGAGTTCGTGCATGGCCTCGGGCCCGGCGGCCTCGATGAGGCGCCGGATGGCCACGATGGCCAGTTCGTCGTAGGCCTGGTGGAAGTCGGCTCGGCCGGCGTCCGTGAGGAAGAACACCTTGGAGGGACGGCCGCGCCCACGGCCGCCGTAGACCCGCTGCTCGCGGGAGTCGAGCGCCCCGGAGTCGGTGAGCGCGCCGAGGTGGCGTCGGATGGCCGCCGGCGTCAGGGAGAGGCGTTCGGCGAGTTCCCGGGCGGTGGAGGGGCCGTGCTCGAGGATGGAGCGGATGACCCGTTCGCGTGTGGAGTTGTCGGTATCGTGAACCGTGTCGTTCATGACTCTTCCCCCTCCCGGCGATTTTGCGTACGCCAGTCTTGTCGAATAGGCCCAGCCTATCAAGCAAGGGAAACCTAAAAGACTGCGCTGCGGGCCGCGAGAGCCTGGCTCCGCGGAGTCGGGTACCCGTCATCCACCCAAGGAGCCCCCATGAGGACCATCGGTTACGCAGTCGTCGGCACAGGATACTTCGGGGCCGAGCTGGCACGCACCCTCCAGGGACTGCCGGCGGCCCGGGTCACCGCCGTGCTCGATCCCGACAACGCTCACGCCGTCGCCGCTGAGATCGGTTGCGATGTCGAGACCAACCTCGACGCGCTCTCGTCCCGGCCGGATGTCGACGCGGTGATCGTGGCGTCGCCGAGCCATCGGCACAAGGATGCGGTGATGGCCGCGGCGCGTCACGGCCGCCACGTCATGTGCGAGAAGCCGATCGCCCTGACCCATGGGGACTGCGACGAGATGGTCAGCGCCGCGCAACGGGCCTCGACGGTGTTCATGGCCGGACACATCATGCACTTCTTCGACGGGGTACGGCGCGTCAAGCGACTCATCGCCGACGGCGTCCTCGGGGAGCTGTTGTTCGCCCATTCGGCGCGCAACGGCTGGGAGGAGCCGGGCCCCGAGGTGTCCTGGAAGAAGGGCCGGGCCACCTCGGGCGGCCACCTCTACCACCACATCCACGAACTGGACTGCATCCAACACCTCATGGGACCGGCCACGAGGGTCTCCATGATGGGCGGACGCGTCGCCCACCGCGGCGACGACGCCTGGGACGAGGACGACCTGTTGCTGCTCCAGTTGGGATTCCGCGACGGCGGCCATGGCATCTGCGAGTACGGCAGCGCCTTCCGATGGCCGGAACACCACATCCTCATCCAGGGCACCCTGGGCGCGGCCCGGATCGACCTCATGGAGTCCACCGTCACGGTCCGCACGGCGGAGGATGAGGAGCGGTTCGGCCTGCACCGCAACCCGGTGGAGGACGAGGACCGGGCCCGGATCTATCGCGCGAGGCAGGCCGACGGGGCGATCCAGTACGGGGCGCCGGGGCATCGGCCCCCGCTGTGGCTGCGCGGGGCGATCGAGGAGGAGCTGGCCTTCTTCAACGACGTGTTGCACGGCGCACCGGTCCCCGACGAGTTCGCTCCCCTGCTCACGGGAGAGGCGGCCCGGGACTCCATCGCCACCGCCGATGCCGCCACCCTCTCGCTGCGCCACGGACGAACGGTTGACATCGCCGAGATCACCGGCCGGGAAACGCAGCCGGGAGACCCGCGGGCAGCACAGGAAAACCCCCAGAAAACCTGAGAAATCATCAGGTTGGCCCCAGCCACATGAGGCGAGCTATTGTCCTTCGGAGGCCCCCTTCCCGGAACCACGCCGAGCAGGGAGTACCGCCCGGTGGATTTGGCCGAAACGACCAGCTAGGAGTCGCGATGTCCGTGATCGCACATCCTCCCGCCGCGTCCCCGCGGCCGGCAGGAGGTGAGTGAGTGCGCACCCGCACCGTTCGGCTCAGTACTCCCGCGAAACTGGCGGGCCTGCTCGCCTCCCGACTCCTGGAGAAGCTGCTGGAGCTCCAGAAGGATCGCGACGAGATCCACCTCTGCCTCACGGGAGGGAGCACCGCCGACCTCCTCTACGAACGTTTCGCGGAGTGTGCCGCCCAGGCCCCGCTCGACCTGTCGCGTCTCCACCTCTGGTGGGGGGATGAACGATTCGTCGCGGCGACGGATCCCGCACGCAACTCGCTCCAGGCCATCAGTCGCCTGGGGAAGACCCTGCCGGTCCAGACCGCGAAGATCCACATGATGGCCGCGAAGGAAGGTCGCGACGATCCTCATGACTCCGCCGTCGAGTACGCGGTCGAGTTGGGGGACGTCCACTTCGACATCACCCTGCTCGGCATGGGGCCCGACGGTCACGTCGCCTCCATCTTCCCCGGCCATCCGAGTTTCGACCCGACCAGCAAGACGGTCATCGGGGTCACCGACTCCCCCAAGGCTCCGTCCGAACGCATCTCGTTGACCCTGCCCACCCTCAGCAGGTGCGATGAACTGTGGTTCATGGCGACCGGGGCCAACAAGGCCGAGATGATCGCGCGGGCGATCGACGGCGACGCCGCCATCCCCGCCGGGCACCCCAGGGGGGAGGTCGCCACGTACTGGTTCCTCGACGAGGCGGCCGCCTCGTCGCTGCCACCCCGCTTCGACTGCCAGCTCTGAGGGGCCCGACCCCGGCATCCGACGCCCATCTCCCCCACCCGGCCACAAGGCCCGCGGGTCGGCGGAATCACGGCTGAATGAACGACACATCCGGACCCCAAACCCTGTCCCCGAGTGTTAGGTTCGTTGCTGGATCGGTCATCCACCATCCGCTCCCCTTGTCTTCGAGGAGTTGAGTTGCGTACGCGTGTGACAGTTGTCGTGGCCGGGTTCGTGGCCATCGGACTCATCGTTCTGGGAATGGTGCTCCAGCGCCCCCAGGCAGAATCAGGTCCGACCCCCTCCTCCCCGTCGGGGTCCCGGTCCGTCCCACCGTCCGCCACGGCCTCCGCCACCCCCACCCCGTCGGTGGTCCCGAACGACGCCACGTCCATGACGACGCCGAGCCCCGCCGAGGTGTCCCCCGACCCCCAGGAACAGACGAGTTCGGAGATCACGATTCAGCTCCGGGGGCCGGTCGAGCTGGCCGCGGAGAACGTCTCCGAGGCCGCCATCCAGCAGGCCATGGAGATCATCAGCGCCGCGGGCGGCTCGGTCGCGACGACACCGCCTGCGGCTGCGGACAGCACCGCCGCACCGGCCGCGCCCACCTCGACGACGACCGACCCCGTCCCCGGCGATGGCGCCCCGGCACCGGCCCCGACGACCACGACGGCACAGCCCCCCACGAGTGCCCCGGCACCCGACCCCACGGCTCCGGCTCCCACCGCGAGCGCACCGTTGCCGGTGCGGCTCATGATCGGGGTCGGCCCTGACAGCCCGGCGCTGCCCGAGGGTGTGGCACCGCCCGCCGAGTCGGAGGGCTACGTCCTCGCCACCTCCGTCGACGCCGAGGGGCCGACGGTCCGTGTGGTCGGCACCGACGAGGACGGCCTCCATCACGGCCTGCAGACCCTCGGCACGCTCGAGTCCGAGGGTGTCGCGCCCAACACCGTGATCCGGGACTTCCCGCGCATGCGGACCCGCGGCATCGTCGAGGGCTTCTACGGCCCGCCGTGGACGCTGCAGGAGCGCATCGACATCCTGCGGTGGTCGGCTCGGCACCGGCTCAACACCTACATGTACGCCCCGAAGGACGACGTCCACCTGCGCGATCAGTGGCGGGAACCCTACCCCAAGGAGCAGCTGGCCGAGCTGCGGAAGTTCGCCGACGCGGCACGCGCCAACCGCATCAGGCTCATCGCGACGCTGTCCCCCGGACTCGACATCTGCTACTCCAGCGAGGAGGACTTCCAGGCCGCCGTGGCGAAGTTCGAGGCGTTGCGGGGGGTCGGGTTCACGGCCTTCAGCATCGCGCTCGACGACATCAACGCAAGCCGCATGTGTGCCGAGGACCAGAAGATCGGTGGTGGCGGCAGCGCCCAGGAGCGGGTCGCCAGGGCCCAGGCCCACTTCGTCAACCGCGTGCAGCGCGAGTACCTGTCCGCCAAGAGGCTGCCGGATCTCGTGCTCACGCCGACCAAGTACCACGGCGCCGAGGCCGACCCGGCCCGGACGGCCCTGTCCGTGAACCTTGATGACAAGGTGGCCCAGGTGTGGACCGGCGACGGCATCGTCGACGACGAGATCACCGCCGAGGAGGTCAAGAAGGCCACGACGTCCTTCCACGGCTCGAAGCTGCTGCTGTGGGACAACTTCCCCGTCAACGACGGCGATCTCGACCGGTTGTTCCTCGGCCCGATCCCGAAGCGGGACGCCGCTCTCCACCAGCAGTTCGAGGGCATCCTCGTCAATCCGATGCTGCAGGCCTACGCCTCGATGCCCGCCATCGCCGCGTACGGCAGCTACACCTGGTACGGCCCGAAACACGACGCGGACAAGGCGCGACTGGCCGCCGTCGATCAGCTCGTCGGGGTCAGGAATCAACCCAACGTGGCCGCCCTCATGGACGTGGTCAGTTCGTGGCGGTACTCCTCCACCACCACCCCCAGCGAGTTGGGCACCGAACTCGCGGCCTTCAACGATGCACTCGAGGCGAAGGACGCGGACGGGCTCGCGGCGGCCGAGGAGAAGCTGCGCAACCGGCTCGAGCTCCTCAGCGGGGCCCCTGCCGTGTTGGAGAAGGCAGCCTCGAAGGGCTTCGCCGAGGACCTCATGCCCTGGGCGAGGACCGCAGCCGACCTGGCGGATGCGGCGCTCGAGGCAATCGAGGTGAAGAAGAGTGTGGCCAACCGGAACCCGTCCCCTGCGGCTCCTGCCCTGAAACGGATGTCGGAGGCGCGTTGGCGTGCCGGCGAGACCGTCGACGGTGTGGCACCCACGGTGGGCGACGGTGCCCTCCAGGTGTTCGTCGGCGAGGCAGAGGCGGCATGGGAGAACGCAACCGGCCACACCGCCCCGGAGCAACGCTCGAAGCCGCGGGCCAGCACGAACCTCGGCCAGTGGGACGCGCATCCGGTGGAGGCCGCCGTCGACGGAAAGCCAGGCACGGCGTGGGTCTCGAGGTTCGGCCCCGATGAGAACTCCGAGTTCCTCGTGGATCTGGGTCGCGAACGCGCAGTGAGCGAGGTGAAGCTGCTCCAGGCCGGTACGGGGGACACGGCCGGGGACTTCGTCCACAACGGGGTCCTGGAGGTCTCCGCCGACGGCGCGGAATGGACGCAGCTGGGCCGGATCAATCGGGCCGAGGTCACCCTGTCCGCCCCCGCGGACACGAGGGCACGCTACGTGAGGATCAGCGCATCGGCCCCCAACCCTGACGGTCAGTGGGTGCAGATCAACGAGGTCATCGTCAAGTGATCCCGGCGGGCCGTGGTGGCTGACCGTCGCGTCGGAACAACCCCACGGCCCTTGTCGTGCGCATGCCCAGGGCCTCGTTGACGGCGAGCATGTGACGGTTGGCGGCCGCGTTCATGGTGACCACTCCCGGGGTCTGCGGCACCGCCTGCTTGAGGGCGAGCAGGTTGCGGGCCTTCACCAGGGCGCCGAGGCCGTGGCCGCGGTGCTCCGGCATGACGACGGTGAAGAGCTGCTGGCCCATGGCCGCGGGTCGTTCGATCGGGGATGACAGTTCCGTCAACGCCACGGCGTGACCGTCCTCGTCGAGCACCAGCGTGAGGAGGACGCGGTGCTGGCGGCTCAGCCGTTCGTGGTACGAGGCGACACGCTCAGGATCCCAGCCCCGCCCGGAATAGCGGATGGTGCCCTGGGGAGCGTCCTGGAGGGTGCGGTTCTTCGCCGCCGCGATGGGTTCGAGCCACGCCTCGGGTGGCACGCCCTCGATCGTGTGGCAGGTCCACCCCGCAGCGAGGGGACGGCTGGCTGCTCGAGATCCTCAACGGGTGCCGCGAGGTCGTGGTGACCGAGCCAATACACGTTCCCCAGGTCCAGCCCCAGGGAACGGGCGAGACGGACGTTGTGGGAGTTGCGGTCCACAGCCCCGCCGCCGGGGCAGGGCAGGGCGTCCCCGGCCTCCGGGATCGACGTGAACAGCCGGGCCGTCACGTGCGCGACGCCCCTCACCGACTCCAGCACGACCTCGGCGAGGGCCCGGCCACATCCTCGACCTCGATGGGTCGCGCCCACATGGACGTGGACATCGGCCCCGTCGGGGTTGTCGGGATGGTCGGTGACGCACCGGGCGAAACCCAGCACCTCCTCGCCCTCCATGGCCAGCCAGCGTCGTACCCGTCCCACGGAGGTCGTGGCCTGGGTGAGGAGTTCAGCCGCATCGTGTTCGGGCCCGTGCGGTCCGAAGTTCTCGCGGATGTCGGCGCGCATCAACTGGGCGACGGCCCGCCACGTCGGGTCGCCGGGATCCTCGGGCAGGGGGTACTGCTCGATCCGCATCTTACTTCCCTCGTTTCCGCGACAGCTGGAAGAGTCCCAGGGTTCCTCGTCGCTCGAAGCCGAGTTCGTCATTGATCGCCAGCATGTGCTGGTTCTCGTACGCGTTGAAGGTCAGCACCGACGGGGCCTGCGGCACCGCAACCCGCACCGCCATCAGGTTCGCGGCCTTCACCAGCAACCCGAGCCGACGACCACGGTGCGCAGGCAGCACCAGGGTGTCCCGCTGGTGCAGCGGGACATCGGGGCGGCCACGGGTACCCGCCAGGTCATTGAGGGCCACGACCTGCCCCGAAGCCCGATGCACCACGAGCGCGACGAAGACCCGCTGCGTCGCCCCCAATGCCTCATAGTGCCGAACCACCCGCTCCGCATCCCACCGGGCCTCCGACAGGATCACGGCCCCGTGCGGCGCATCCGTGGACATCCGCTGCTTGAGCACTGCCACTCCCGCCCGCAACTCCTCGGGCGGCACCCCTTCGAAGGTCAGCACCTCGTACTCCGGCCCCGCCAGCTGCCGGGCCTTGGTCTCGGCCGCCACCCACCGTTGCGCCGGAACCGAGAACTCGAGACGCTGGAACCACATCACCTGCGCCAGCTCGAAACCGTTGCACAGCGCCAACCGCACCCCGGGATGATCGGCCGCCACCGCACCGCCGCTCGCCGCCTCCAGAACCTCACCCTGCGGCACCGGGGTCATCACCTCGGCCCCAAGGTGGTCCATGGTGGCCGGCACCGCCTCCCGAATGGTTTGGGCCAGGACCCGACTGATCCCTCTCCCCCGATGCTCAGCATCGACATGGACGAGAACCGTGCCGCCGGTCCGGTTGTCGGAGGAGTCGATGCGGAGGCGCGCGAAACCCACGGCCTTCCCCTCCGCGCGGGCCAGCCATCGCATGATCCTGATCCCGCGTTTCTGTTCGGCCTGCTGGGACTGGACCAGCATCTCCACCGGGGTGATAGGCGTTCCCGACGGCCCAACGGCCTCCCGGGAGCTCTCGACACTCATCCGGGCGTAGGCGCTCCACAGCGGGTCGGCGGCATCGTCGGGCAGGGTGAGTTCGAGGACATCGATCATGGCAGTTTCCTGATGAACACCCCGGAGACGTGGTGGGTGACGAATCCCAGTGCGTCGTTGACGGCCAGCATCGGTTCGTTCTCGGCCGCGTTGAAGGTGGTCACGAGGGGCGACTCGGGCACGGCCTCGTGGACGGCCCTGAGGTTCGCCGCCTTGACGAGCATCCCGAGCCGGTGCCCGCGATGGTCCGGCAGCACGAGGGTGTCCCACTGGTAGATCGGGTTCTCCGGGTGGGCGCGGCTGCTGAGCAGCTCGTTGATGGCCACGAGGCGGCCGCTGGCCCGCTCGACCGCGACCGCGATGAACACCCGTTTCGTCCGGTGCTGGTCGGTGTAGTGCTCCAACACCCGGGCCGCGTCCCAGCGGTACTCGACCCGAGGTGTGTCTCCCAAGGGCTCGTCCAGGGACATCCGGCCCTTGAGCACCGCGATGTCGTCGCGCAGTTCGGGGGCGGGCACCCCCTCGAAGCAGAGCACCTCGTAGCCTTGGGCAGCGGCCGTGGCCTCCTCGAGGGCGCGTTCCAGGGGAACCGCCGGAGCAGCGAACTCGTAGTGTCCGTTGCGACCCACCTGGCTCAGCCGGAAGCCGTGTGCCAGGGCCATGCGCACCCCCGGATGGTCGGCCTGGACGGCACCCACCCCGCCGGGGGCCGTGAGCCGTTCCCCCTCGGGCACAGGGGTGGTGACCTCGCTGTGGAGTCGGGTGAAACCCTCACCCACCAGCTCCTTGACCTGTTCCGCGAGCCGCCCACCGACCCCCTGCCGCCGATGTTCCGGGGCGACGAAGACCGTCAAATACCCGGTCCCCGGGTCGTCGCGCCTGTTGACCTGGAACACGGCCACCCCGGCAGGGACACCGTCGATGCGCGCGAGCCAGCGGGTCGTGGTGTACAGCTGATCGGCCCTGGCGGTCTGCAGCATCGCCTCGGGGGTGAGTCGGCGGAGCCCCTCCCCCTCCTCCTCGTCGACGGCCTGCTGCTGGATCCCGCAGTAGGCCACCCAGTCCTCGTCGTCGTGGCTCACGGGCAGCGTGATCTCTCGAATGGTCACCGTCACGCCGAACACCCTACCCGCGGGTTCACCACCTGGGGGGCTGCGGCCCACCCGGGCCCTGGGGCGGCTGCCCGCCCGGCCCGTGGGGCTGCCGCCAGGGCTGGGGCTGGTACGGACCCGGTGCCATCATGATCGCCCTCCTCCTCCGCCTGGATGAGACCACGAGAGCGATGATCGCGGCCACGAGAGCCACACTCCCCACCCCCAGTGCGATCCACACCCACAGCAGGTCCTCCCGCCCGGCGTTCGCTTGGCCCTGTTCAGGTGCGGCGGTCTCCTCGGCCGGGGGCGGCGTCTTGTCGCGTCCCGCATCGATGGCTTCCTGCGACTTCACGATGAAGTCCTGTGCATAGGGATGCCCCGGGTAGAGCTTCCTCACCTCGTCGAACTTCTTCTTGGCGGCGGAGAAGTGTTCGACGTAGAACGCCTCGAGGCCCTCGTTGTACAGCCTCGTCGTGTCCGACTCGGTGGGGGTGACGCCGTTCCTGGCGAGCGCCTCCTTGACGACGCTGGTCTGGATCACCCATCCCTGCCCGTCAAGGTTGGCCCCGGTCTCCGGGTCCTTGGACCCGGCCACCAGGATCCCGATGGCCTCCCCTTCGGTGTTGAAGGCCGGACCACCGGAGTTTCCTCCTGCTGACGGGGCCTGGGTCTGGAACACCGGCACCTTCTCGCCCTCGGACTCGGTGGCCTTGACCGCCGTCACCGAGCCGGAGGTGATGGTCGGGGTGTTCACGGAGTCGACGGTGGCACCGGGCAGGAAGGTCGGGCTCATCGGGAACCCGACGATGAACAGGTCAGCGCCGGTGACCATCTGCTTCTCGTCCCCCATCGGGATCGTCGGCAGATTCTCCTCGCCCTCCACCTTGAGCAGGGCCCAGTCCGGCCCGGGGAAGGCAGCTCCCTTGTCCACGATGGTGGCCTCCACCTCGCGGCCGACCTTGCCCTCGTCGCCCGGCTCCTCGAGGCGAACCTTGACGACGTGCTGCACGTTGCTGAGCTTCATGGTGGCGGCGTACACCTTCTGGAGGGAACGCCCGATCTGGAGCAGTTGCCCGTCGGTCCACCGATCGCCGCTGGCGAACACCTCCATGTCGGACTTCAGGAACTGTTCGAGAGCGTTCTGCCCGACCCCCTCGATCAACTCCTCCTCGGACTTGTCGACGACGTGGGCGGCGGTGACGACGTGTCCATCCGGGGTGACGGTCCATCCGGTCCCGACCGCGGAGATCTCGGCCCGCGTGCTGCGGGTCTCACCCGTGCCGACGTAGTAGGTTCCGGGGTCCGCCTCGATGGCATCGATGATCGCCTGGGTGACCGCCTCCTCGGTGGCCGGTAGCGTACCGCTCTCAACCTGCCTCTTCAGCTGCTGCTCCAGGGCTGCCGTGGCTTCCTCGTTGAGTGTCAGAACCGGGATCGTCGCCGTCATCCGCCAGACGTCGATGATCATGTGCACGCCGGGGAAGCTCCGGTCCGCGATCCGGGTCGCGACGGTCGGATCCGCCGCGGCGGACGGGGGACGAACGATGAGGCCCGACAGGACGACGGCGCAGACGACGAGCCATCGAAGCACGGAGTGGAGACGCACAGGCTGCATGGGGAAAGTGAAGCAGACCGCAGGCTCACGGGGCAGTTGATTCCGCGGAACCCGGCGGAAGGGGTCAGAAGATGATCTCCCCGGCGGCACGGCGTTCACGCAGGTGCGCCACCGCCTCGGCCAGGATCTGCGCGGCCTCCTGATCCGTACGACGCTCCTTCACGTAGGCCAGGTGCGTCTTGTACGGCGTGATCTTCGGCGGCGGAGGCGGATTCTCCGCATCGGTGTTCGCGGGGAGCCCACACCGGGGGCAGTCCCACGACTCGGGGATCACGGCGTCGGCTGCGAACGCGGGACGCGTCTCGTGGCCGCTCGCACAGAAGTACGAGACCGTGAGCCTCGGGGCTGCCTCGCCCCGTTCAGCTTCCCCCATGGGCCCGGCGCCGACTCGGCTGCCCCGGATGGCGTTCCCACCTGCCACAACTACTCCTCAGAAACTCAAGACCTGAAACCTACTCACACGCCCATGCGATAGAGCACCAACAGCCCCAGGACCGTCAGGACCCAGACCAGTGTCAGAAACAAGGTGATGCGGTCGAGCCGTCGCTCAGCGGTGGAGACACCACCCATGGAGGTGGACATACCGCCGCCGAAGAGGTCGGACATGCCGCCGCCACGACCCTTGTGGAGGAGGATGGACAGGGCCAGCAGAGTGCTCAGGAAGATCAGGATGATCGACAGAGTCACAATCGGCCAGCTGACGAGGGGGACAATCACGCGGAGTAGTTTAACTGAGGACTCCGATAACACCACATCCACACCGGCCACGCCGTTCACAACAACGGCAAGGGCCGTCGATCGGGTGGGGAACCACCCGATCGACGGCCCTGAACCGAGCGACCTCAGCCGAACTGGACGATCGCTGCGAACTCCTCCGCCTTGAGGCTGGCGCCGCCCACGAGGGCACCGTCGACGTCGGGCTCCGCCATGATCTCGGCCACGTTGGAAGCCTTCACCGAGCCGCCGTACTGGATGCGCACCGACTCGGCCGTCGCCTCGTCGTACAGCTTGGCGACCTCCTGACGGATGGCGCCGCAGACCTCCTGGGCGTCGGCCGGGGTCGCGACCTCACCCGTGCCGATGGCCCACACCGGCTCGTAGGCGATGACGAGCCCCGCGACCTGCTGGGCGGTCAGCCCGGCCAGGCAGCCCCGCACCTGCTCGAGGGTGTACTCGACGTGGCGCCCCTCCTTGCGGACGTCCAGGCCCTCACCGCAGCAGATGATGGGGGTCATCCCGTGCTCCAAGATCTTCCCCGCCTTGGCGTTGATGAGTTCATCGGTCTCGCCGAAGTACTCGCGACGCTCCGAATGACCCACCACGACGTACTTCACGCCGAGCTTGGCCAGCATGTCCGCGGAGATCTCCCCGGTGTAGGCACCGGAGTCGTGCTGGGAGACGTTCTGCGCCCCCAGCGCGATCGGGAACTTGTCCCCGTCGATGAGGGTCTGGACGGTGCGCAGATCCGTGAACGGCGGGATGACGACACACTCGACGTCCTTGGCGTCGTACTCCTTGTCGGCCAGCGTCCAGGCGAGCTTCTGCACGAGCCCCGTCGCCTCGACGTGGTTCAGGTTCATCTTCCAGTTTCCGGCCATGATCGGCTTGCGTGCCATGTCAGTTCTCCTTCAGAACGGCGATACCGGGGAGGACCTTGCCCTCCATGAGTTCCAGCGACGCACCGCCGCCGGTCGAGATGTGCCCGAAGGCGTCCTCGGCGAAACCGAGCGCACGAACCGCGGAGGCGGAGTCGCCGCCACCGACGACGCTCATGCCGTCGACCTCGGTGAGCGCCTGGGCCACGGCCCTGGTGCCGGACTCCAGGCCCTTGATCTCGAACACGCCCATGGGGCCGTTCCAGAACACCGAGTGGGCCTCACGGATGGCGTCGGCGAACAGCTTCTCGGACTCGGGGCCGATGTCGAGCCCCATCCTGCCCTCGGGCATGGCATCGGCCTTGACGACCTCCACCTCGCCGACGGTGCGGGCCCCGAAGTCGACCTCGGCGGCCACCCGGATGTCGACGGGCAGCAGGATCCTCTTGCCGGTCTCCTCGGCGACCTTGAGATAGGTGCGGCAGGCCTCGATGGACTCGTCGTCGACGAGCGACGAGCCGACGTTCAGACCCTGGGCCTTGAGGAAGGTGAACAGCATGCCACCGCCGATGACGAGGGTGTCGGCCACCTTGAGCAGGTTGTCGATGACCGCCAGCTTGTCGGCCACCTTCGCGCCGCCGAGCACCACGACGAACGGGCGCTTCGGGTCCTCGGTGAGGCCCTCGAGCACGTCGATCTCGGCCTTGACCAGCGAACCGGCTGCAGAGGGCAGCAGCTTCGCGATGTCGTAGACGCTGGCCTCCTTGCGGTGCACGACGCCGAAGCCGTTGGAGACGAAGAAGTCGCCGAAGGCGGCGTACTTCTCGGCGAGGGCCTTGCGGGCGGCCTCGTCCTTCGACTTCTCGCCGGCCTCGAAGCGGACGTTCTCCAGCAGGGCGACATCCCCGTCGGTGAGGGAGTCGACGACGGCCTTGGCGTTCTCACCGACCACGTCGGTGGCGAACTTCACCTCGACGCCGAGCAGCTCGCCCAGCCGCGCCGCGACGGGGGCCAGGGAGAACTGCGGGTCGGGCTCGCCCTTGGGGCGGCCCAGGTGGGCGAGGATGACGACGCGGGCGCCGGCGTCGCGGAGCTCACGCAGCGTGGGCAGCGCGGCTCGGATCCGGCCGTCGTCGGTGATGTTCTTGTCGGAGTCGAGGGGGACGTTGAAGTCGCAACGGACGACGACCCGCTTCCCGGCGAGATCGCCGAGGTCGGAGACAGCCTTCATGGGAGTTCCTTTCGTGTCTGGGTACGAACTGACCCCGCCTCCAGGGCGTCCGCGCGAGGAATCCGCGTCGGTCCGAGGTGGGCGGGGTCAGCAGTGCTCAATGGATCAGAGCTTGGAGCCGACGAGGACGGTCAGGTCGACGAGACGGTTGGAGTAGCCCCACTCGTTGTCGTACCAGCCGACAACCTTCACCTGGTTGCCGATGACCTTGGTCAGCTTGGCGTCGAAGATGCAGGAGGCCGGGTCGGTCTCGATGTCCTTGGAGACGATCTCGTCCTCGGTGTAGACGAGCACCTTGCCGTCGGCGGCCTTCTTGACGATCTCGTTGATCTCCTCGACGGTGGTCTCACGGGCGGCCTCGAAGGAGAGGTCGGTCGCGGAACCGGTCGGGGTGGGCACACGCATGGCGTAGCCGTCGAGCTTGCCCTTGAGCTCGGGCAGGACGAGGGAGACGGCCTTGGCGGCGCCGGTGGTGGTGGGGACCATCGACAGGGCGGCGGCGCGGGCACGACGCAAGTCCTTGTGCGGGCCGTCCTGCAGGTTCTGGTCCTGCGTGTAGGCGTGGATGGTGGTCATGAGGCCCTTGACGATGCCGATGCCGTCGTTGAGGGCCTTGGCCATCGGGGACAGGCAGTTGGTGGTGCAGGACGCGTTGGAGATGATGTGGTGCGAGGCCGGGTCGTACTTGTCGTCGTTCACGCCCATGACGATGGTGATGTCCTCGTTCTTCGCCGGGGCGGAGATGAGGACCTTCTTGGCGCCCGCGTCGAGGTGGGCCTTGGCCTTGGTGGCGTCGGTGAAGAAGCCGGTCGACTCGATGACGATGTCGACGCCCAGCTCGCCCCACGGCAGGTTCGCCGGATCCTTCTCGGCGAAGGCCTTGATCTCCTTGCCGCCGACGATGATGGCGTCATCGTCGTAGGAGATCTCGTCAGCGAAGCGACCCAGGATGGAGTCGTACTTCAGCAGGTGGGCCAGGGTCTTGTTGTCGGTGAGGTCGTTGACGGCCACCACCTCCAGGTCGGCGCCCGAAGCGACGAGGGCGCGGAAGTAGTTGCGGCCGATGCGGCCGAAGCCGTTGATTCCAACCTTGACGGTCATGTGGAAGATCTCCTTCGAGAGATGCCTGGGCAGATCGACGCCGACGGCGTCACACACCCGATTACTGACGCTTCACATCCTAGCCGCATCATTCCCGGACCAGTAGACCGCCCCCGGTCACTGGGACTCGCGCAGCTCAGGGGGCAGCGATGCCTCGGTTCCGGGGATACCCTGCTGCTCAGCGGCCTTGTCGGCCGTGGCGAGCAGGCGACGGATCCGTCCGGCGACGGCATCCTTCGTCAGCGGCGGTTCGTGCAGCTTGCCCAGCTCCTCGAGACTGGCCTGACGGTGCTCGAGACGCAGTCGCCCGGCGGCGACCAGGTGCTCGGGGGCGTCATCACCGAGGATCTCCAAGGCGCGTTCGACGCGGGCGCTCGCGGCCACGGCGGCCCGGGCGGAACGACGCAGGTTGGCGTCGTCGAAGTTGGCGAGGCGGTTGGCCTGCGCCTTGACCTCGCGGCGCATCCGTCGCTCCTCCCACAGCAGCCGGGTCTCCTGGGCCCCCATCCTGGTGAGGAGGTCAGCGATCATCTCGCCGTCGCGGATGACCACCCGCTCCACTCCCCTCGCCTCGCGGGACTTCACCGAGATACCGAGCCGACGCGCCGCCCCGGAGAGGGCGAGTGCGGCCTCGGAGCCGGGGCAGGTGACCTCGAGGGCCATGGAGCGGCCGGGCTCGGTGAGGGAGCCGCGGGCGAGGAAGGCACCCCGCCACACCGCCACCGCGTCGGCGATGGAACCACCGACGACGGAGGCCGGCAGGCCCCGCACGGGGCGTCGCTGCTGGTCGACGAGTCCGCTGAGTCGCGCGAGCGCCTCCCCGTCGCGGATCACCCGCACGGCGTAGCGGGTGGTGCGGCGCAGCCCGGAGGCGTTGATGACCAGCAGGTCGGAGTCGAGGTTGTACAGCTCGTGGATCCAGGTGCGGAGTCGGCGAGCGGCGGCGGCCGAGTCCAGTTCGGCCTCGACGACGATGCGCCCACCGACGAGGTGCAGCCCACCGCCGAAGCGCAGCATGGTGGCCACCTCGGCGCGGCGGGGGTTGGGATGAGGGATGGCGACAGCCGCCAGTTCAGCCTTCACCTTCTGGGTCAATGCCATAGGGGCCATCATTCCATGACCTCAGGGGCACCGACTACCCGATGAGCAGCTCGCTGTAGGCGGCCGCCAACCGATTCGGGTCGTGTCGTGCCGTGCCGTCGTGGACTCCGACGTCCGCGACCACCAGTTCCGCTCCCAGCGAGGCCGCAAACTTGGCCAGATGGCGGTCAGACTCGGCGAACTGATCGTTGGCGAGCACCACGTCGAGTCTGAGGGTCGGGGCGTGCTCGGCGAGCAGTTCGATGTGGCGGGACGCGGTGAACCCGTCGGTCTCCTCCGCCGCGGCCATGTTGAGCACGAGGATGCGCTTGGCCTCGGTGGTGAGGATCGCGTCGCGCAGGTCGGGCACGAGCAGGTGCGGGATGACGGAGGTGAACCACGATCCGGGGCCGAGCACGATCGCGTCGGCGTCCCGCACCGCCGCGACCGCCTCCGGGTGGGCGGGCGGGTCCTTCGGTATGAGCCGGACGGCCTGCACGGTGGCGCGGGTCTTGGCCACCGTCGCCTGCCCGGCGAGGGTGCACATCTCGTCGGGGGCCATGGGGTCGAGTCCCAGGACATCCGCCTCGATCTGCAACGGCACGGAGCTCATGGGCAGCACCCGGCCCCGGGTCCGCAGCAGCTCCCCCACCATGTCGAGGCCTGCCACCGGGTCGTCGAGTTGCTGCCAGAGCCCGGCGATGAGCAGGTTGCCGATGGCGTGGCCCGCGAGGGGGCCGTCGCCGCCGAATCGGGACTGCAGCACCCGGGCCCAGGCCCGGCCGGTCTGGTCGTCGCCGCACAGCGCGGCCAACGCCATGCGCAGGTCGCCGGGGGGCAGGCACCCCAGCTCCGTGCGAAGCCGTCCGGAGGAGCCGCCGTCGTCGGCGACGGTGACGACCGCCGTGAGCCTGTCCGTGACCCGTCGGAGCGCGGACAGGGAGGCGTGGAGTCCATGACCACCGCCGAAGGCCACCACCTTCGGCAGTGTCCCGAGGGTGCTCATTCCTTCCCCAGGTCCCGGTGGAGCACGCTCACCCCGTAGCCACGCTCGCGCAGGCGGGTGGCGAGCTCCTCGCTCATGGAGGTGGAGCGGTGCTTGCCGCCCGTGCAGCCGATGGCCAGGGTGACCTGTCGTTTGCCCTCGGTGAGGTAGCCGGGCGCGACCGTGTCGACGATCCCGACCATCCGCTCCTGGAACTCCTGGGCGGCCTCGTGGCCGAGCACGTAGCCGGCGACGTCCGGCGACAGGCCGGTCTTCGGCCTCAGCTCGGGCACCCAGAACGGGTTGGGCAGGAAACGGACGTCGAAGACGATGTCGGCGTCCACGGGGAGGCCGTTCTTGAACCCGAAGGACATGATCGCGACGTGCAGCTTGTCGGAGGCGTCGGTGCCGAAGTGGTTGGCCACCCGCTGCGCCAACTGCCGGGCGCTGAGTTTGGAGGTGTCCACGACGATGTCCGCCGTCGCCCGCAGGTCCGCGAGGAGGCGTCGCTCCCGCACGATGCCGTCGATGAGCCGGTCCCCGCCCTGGAGGGGCAGGGGGCGACGGTTCGACTCCTGACGCTGGACGATCACGTCGTCGGTGGCCTCGATGAACATGACGGTGACCCGGTAGCCGCGCGCCTTGAGCTGGGCGAAGGCGTCGGGCAGCTGGTCGAACTGCACCTTGGACCGGACGTCGACCACGACGGCGATCCGTTCGTCCGCCCCGAGCCGATCCGCCAGGGCAGGTAGCAGGGTGGGCGGCAGATTGTCGACGACATACCAGCCCAGATCCTCCATGGTGTGGGCCGCGGTGCGGCGTCCGGCCCCCGATATGCCGGTGATGATGACGATCTCCAGGGACTCCTGAGGTTGACCCATGGCAGCACCCTAACGTTCGCCGAGCCCCCTCGCCCCCATCGCCTCGCCGGTTCGTTCCGCATGGGCGACCGTCCCGAGGATCACGGGGAAGAGCACGGCCACGATGTTCCGGGACACCCCGCGGGCCCTGGCGGCGTCCCGCGCCTCGTCGACGAGCCCGATGATGTGGGGGATGGATCGGATCATGAGCGCGACGGTCAGGGCGACGCGTTCCGGGTTGACCCCGATGTGGCGGAGAGGGGCGAGGGCGCTGACCACCGCGTCGAGGATCTCCGAGGTGGGAGTGGTGAGGGTGACCAGTCGCGCCCCGATGATCGCGAGGAGGAGGTTCCCGGCCGTGACGACGGCTGAGGCCACGTCGCCGGGGATGAGGTGGAGGGCGGCGACGGCGGCGAGGATCACCCACATCATCCAGCCGAGGCGCAGCGAGCGTCGCGGGCCGATCCCGGAGGAGGCGAACAGGACGAGGGTGAGCAGGATCACGGCCACGGTGCACCACCACTGCCGCACCACCAGTGGGGGCAGGACGAGGGCGAGCATGAGGAGGTACTTCCACCCGACGCCGATGCGGAACAGCCATCCGGTACCGGGACGGTGGAGGCCGAGGAGGCTGGAATCGACGTTCACGCGCTCATCGCCCGCTCGTACCAGTCGATCGTCTCGCGCGGCCCCCCGTCGGCGACGACCCGGCCGTCGTCGATGACGATCACCCGTTCGGCGTCGGCGGCCACATCCATGTCGTGGGTGGAGAGGACGAGCTGCTGGGGCAGGTCGGCGAGGGTGCGGCGGAGTCGCACGCGGTTCCTGAGGTCGAGCAGCGTGGTGGGTTCGTCGGCGACCAGGACGGCTGGTTCGACCGCGAGCACGCTGGTGAGGGCGACGAGTTGTCTTTCGCCGCCGGAGAGGTCGTAGATGCTCTGGTGGGCCTTGTCGTCGAGGCCCCGCTCGGCGAGCAGGGCGAGGGCTCTCGGCCGTCGTTCCCGCCTCGGCAGGTGCCTGAGGCTGAGCTCGACGTCCTCGACGGGGCTGGACATCAGCAGCTGGGCGAGTGGGTCGGTGAAGATGAACGCGACGTGCCTGCGGACCCTGGCCGCGTCGGTGACGCTGTCGAGCCCGTCGACCTCCACCCGCCCCGAGGTGGGACGTCGCATGCCGTTGATGAGCCGGAGCAGGGTGGACTTGCCGGAGCCGTTGGCCCCGATGACGGCCACCCTGCGCTCGGCGAGGGTGAGGCTGACGTCTTTCAGCAACACCTTCGGTTCGTCATCCCGCATCACCGGAGGGATGGCGACCGAGACGTCGGTGAATCGGATCAACGCTGCACCAGCAGGCGGGGGAAGGCCCGGTGAACCGCGACGGCGAGGAGGACGGCGACCACGCTCTTGATCGCGTCGCTCAGCCAGAACGAGGCATCGATGGCGAGGGCCTCCGGGAAGCTCTTGCCGAGGGCCCGCATGAGGCCGATGACCCCGAAGGGCAGGATCACGAGGTAACGCGACAGGAGCAGGCCACCGAAGAGCAGGAACGGGGTGAGGGCCGACAGACCTCGCCGCACGACGAGCATGGCGACGAAACCGCTCAGCAGGGCTGCGAAGGGGAAGGACAGCAGATACCCACCCGTGGGGCCGAGGATGGTGCCGATGCCCGCGGCGCCCTTGTTGAACACCGGCAGGCCCATGGCTCCCAGCACGAGGTACAGGGAGGCCGCGGCGAAGCCCCGGATGGGGCCGAGGCACAGGCCCGCCAGGGCCACCCCCAGTGTCTGGAGGGTGAAGGGGACGGGTCCGATCTGGAAGCCGGGCACGATGGCGAGCGCGGCGATGAGCGCACCGAAGACTCCCACGTGGGCCAGATCCGTGGCCTGGAAGGAGAAGGTCGACTTGGCCGGGGTGGCGGTCACGATTACCTCCTGGGTCGAGTTGCGAGGGACATTCAACACGGGCTTTGAACACCGTTCAAGTCGGCGTCGGCCCCGCCCCGCCGCAAGGTCTAGACTCGGCCGGTGCGTCATTTCGCTGATCTGCTCTCCTCCCCCGGCCTGGCACGGGTCATCACCTCCCAGCTCATCGCCCGCATCCCGGCGGGGATGACCTCGCTGGGCATGCTGATGCACGTCGAGCACCTCAAGGGCAACTACGCCTCCGCGGGCGCTGTGCTGGCAGCCCTGTCGATCGGTATGGCGGCGGCTGGACCAATCGTTTCCCGACAACTGCACCGCTTCGGCACGCAACCGGTCCTGCTGGCCTGCCTGACGATCTCCACCCTGACCCTGCTGCCAGTGGTCCTGTTCCCGATGCCGCTGTGGGCCATGCTCGCCCTCACGGCCGTCGCCGGGGCCACCATCCCGCCGATCCAGCCCGTCGTGAGGACCCTCTACCCGACCATGGCGCCACCCGGGCGGGTCCAGGCGTTGTTCAGCCTCGACGCGGCCCTCCAGGAGATCATCTGGGTGCTGGGACCAGTCCTCATCACCACCATGGTGGCAACGCTGGGCTCCACGACGGCGATGCTCGTGGTGCTGGGAGTGCAGGTCGGGGGCGGCGCCTTGTTCATCCTCGACCCCGTGGTGCGCCGCCTCAGGATCCCCGCCTCGACGGGGCGCTTCGGCCGGGTACTCGCGAACCCCTCGGTGCTGCTCATGACCGGGGTGTCCTTCCTGGTCATCGGCTGCCTCGCAGCGATGGAGGCGGCCGTGGTCGGCACCTTCGGGGAGGGGTCGCTGCTCACGGGCTACGTCCTGGCCCTGTCCTCCCTCGGCTCCCTCCTCGGCGGGCTGGCCGTCGGCAACCGCGTCGTCAACCGCTGGTCGATGCCGGTCCGCCTGCTCGTCATGGCCGCCGGACTGGGCGCCGCGACGATGATGCAGGGCTTCTGGGGCATCACCGCGGCCCTGTTCGTCACGGGGCTCGGCACCGCACCGGCCATCGCGGCGATGTCGTCGATCATCGCGAGCAGCGTCTCCTTCGCCGACACCGCCGAGGCCTACGGCTGGCTCACCACGGGACAGCTCATGGGCGCGGCGCTCGGCTCGGCGGCGGCCGGTCTCGCCATCGACGCCCTCGGTGGTCGTGGCGGGATGATCGTGAGCCTCACCCTCGGCGCGGTGGCCGTCGTGGCCTCGGCGCTGTTCCGCCGGGCCACCCCGCAGTCCCTCACCCGATGACCGCTCGGCCGCTCACGTCCGCAGGTCGTCGTGGTGGCGGATGCTGGACAGCTCGATGACGCCGTCCCCCTTCCAGTAGTGGAGCCGCCTGGCCCCCGGGGTCCCGACCTGGAGGGACACCCGCCAGGCGGTCTCGCGTCCCCGGGTGCGCGGCGGGTCGTCCCCACCGGAACCGCTGCGGAGCTGGTGCACCTCCCGCGCACTCACCCGTGGCGCGAGATCGGTGAGCACCTCGACGATCACGTCCACCACCTTGGCCCGCTCCACTCCCTGGACCTCGGCCCAGGATTCGAAGAACCCCTCCCCGATCGTCCAGTCCATGAGTCTGCGCTCCCCCTTGCGCTCCTGGTCACTGAAGCGACGCACCCACGCCAGGTACACCTCGAAGCGCAGCTGCTCCTCCGGGTCGGCGAACCGGCTGCCGTCCTCCCGGAGGATGCGTTCCGCCTCCCCGTCGTGGTTCTTGACCTGTCGCTTGCTCCGCTCCAGGCTACGGATCTTCCGGGCGTCCCGTTCCCTGGCACCCTTCAGTTTCGTCACCTCCTCGCCGAGCGTCCGCACCTGCGCCATGAGCCGCTCGTTCTCGATGCGGAATTGCACCACCACGTCGTCGTCGGGCTCCGGCGCCGCCACCCTCGGCCCCCTCGGCTCCCTGAAGGTCACGGGCCGCGGTTCCTCGATCGGCTCCGGCTCGTCACTGGCCGGCGTCAGCCACGGTGGCCCTTCGGGCAGCAGTGAGGGAGCCGGGGACGGCTCCACGTCGTCGATGAGGGCGGAGAGCCGCCACGTTCGGGCGGCGACCCCGCAGCCCAGCACCTCGACGGGGATGACCTCGCCCGGGGTGACCAGACTGCGGAGGTCCTTGCCCTGGTCCGAGGCGACGAGCTGCTCCGGGGAGAGATCGACGGCGAATCCGGGGAAGGGCTCCACGGAGCAACGGTGCTCGGCGACCGAGGCCACCCGCACGAGGATCACGTCGCCCACGGCAACGCCCGCGAGCGCCTCCGAGGCGTCGCGTCGCTCAGGGGCGAGGCGACGGCTCGCCTCGTCGAAGCGTCCCCGGACCCGCTGACCGCGGGCGAAGACCCGCTCCGGCGCCACGTCGTGGGCGACGAGTTCGGGCCAGGCGTGGGCCATCTGGCCGTCGTCGAGTCGCAGGAGGGCACACTCGGCGACGATCCCCACGACGGTCCCCGTCGCGGCGACCTCCCGCCGCAGGGTCGCGCTTCGGTGCTCGGTGGGCTCGACGTGACGCAGCGCGTCGGCCACGAGTTGCAGGCCGACCCGCTCCCCTTCACGGGTGTCCCGTGCAAACCGCAGCGGCACGCGGAAGGGATCCTGCGCCCAGTCCACTCCTGGCGGGTAGACCCGGGAGGCACCGCCGTAGACCTCGCAGTTCGGCGGCAGCACGTCGGAGAAGGCCCAGGAGATCACCCCCGTGGCCATGACGTGGACGGGCACGGTCTCACCCAGCTCGTCGGCCACACGCCCTGCATCGACGTACGGGCCCTCGGCGTCCCGGGCGGAGGTGATGACGACGACGGGATGGGAGCGCTCGGGGTCGAGCAGGTGTCTCGCCAGATCGGCTGCCGCCTCCGGGGTCGGAACGGTTCGGGCACCCCCCGACGCAGGAGCCGGTTCGGGCTCCGGAACGGCCGGGGCCGTGATGCGGGCGAGGGCCGCCAGAACCCCATCCTGCTGTTTCTCACGTTGCCAGGGCTCGATCGCGACGAACAGGGGCGAGAGTCGGGGGTTCTCCTGCCACTCGATCCCCGGAGGGAAGATCCGGCTGGCCCCGTTGTGCACCGTGAGGTCGCGCCCAAGATTGTCCCGGATGAGGTCGGAGACCTCGTGGCTGATGGTCCAGACCTCGGCCCCGGTGGCCGCGACGCGTTGCGGGTCGGTGAAGCGATCCCCGTCGACGGTGGCCGAGATGAGCACGAGGGGCACCTCCCGGCTGAAGGCGAGCAACCTGGCGAGCAGTTCCCTCCCCTCGTCCCTGCTCCCGGCCTCCCTGTGGCGGGGCTCGGGTGACAATTCGACTTCAGTCCGGGGACGGCGTTCCCTGCCTCGTCTCCGCTTGGGCATCACGATCCTTCTTTCACACCCGAGCCGGGTGACCCCCGCCACCCCTTATTGTCAGCTTTTTGGTCAATCCTAGCCATGTTCGCGTTGACATGCCCATTCCCCGAGTCCGACCTGTGAGAGCGTTCTCTCCAACGCACCGAGGGCACGCAGAGTTGCACCTCAACACACCCCGGCGGGGAGCAACACCTCGGTGACCAGCCGAAACATTCGGCTGCACGGGGTGGATGCGCCCCCGGATCGCCGGGGCGTCAACGACGGAAGGGACGACGATGTCAACGAGTTTCACCAGGCGTTCACTGTTCGGTCTGGGCGCGGGAGCGCTCGCCACGACGCTCGCGGCCTGCGGCTCCGACGGGGGCAGTGGTGGCGGCGGCCAGGCCACCGGCACCGGAAGGACGGTTCGGGTGTGGTTCATGGAGGGCTCCATCTCGGATGCCGCCATCAAGCACCTCACCGACGAGTTCGCCGCCAAGAGCCCCGGTAACACCCTCACGGTGGAGATCCAGCCGTGGGAGGGCGTCATGTCGAAGCTCCAGACCGCCCTGTCCTCCGGCTCGGAGAGCCCTGACCTCGTCGAGACCGGCAACACGCAGTCCTCGGCCTTCTCCAGCGTCGGCGCCTTCATGCCCGTCGACGATCTCTACGAGGAACTCGGTGGGGCCAAACTCATCCCGAGCTTCGTCGACGCGGGCAGCTGGGACGGCGTCAAGTACGCCCTCCCCCTCTACGCCGGGGCGCGCGGCATCTACTACCGCAAGGACATCTTCGAGGCCGCCAGCATCGCCGAACCGAAGACCCTCGACGAGTTCGCCGATGCCGTCATCCAGCTCACCAAGACCAACCCACAGAACACGCCGGACTTCTGCGGCCTGTACCTGGCTGCCGGGGACGAGCACTCCGTCGGCTCCCTGTGGTTCGCGGGCGGCGGCGACTGGGCCACCAAGGACGGGGACAAGTGGACGCAACAGGTGACCTCCCCCCAGTCGATGGACTCGATCAAGCGGATCAAGCGCCTGTTCACCGAGGCCACGATCTACTCGGTGGCCTCCCAGGCCTCGCAGCAGTCCTTCGACAAGTTCTTCAACGAGGGCAAGGTGGCCGTGCTCATCGGCACCGGCAACATCACCGGCAAGATCGACCAGGCCCTCTGGGACGAGAACAAGGTTGCGGTCATGCCCATCCCGGGCCTGAACCCCGGCGAGGTGGGCAAGTCCTTCTCCGGCGGGTCCACCATCGCCATCGCCAAGAACGCCCAGAACCCCGACCTGGCGAAGGAGGCGCTGCGGGTCATCTTCGCCCCGAAGTTCCAGGAACTCATCGCCGCCGATGGCTGGGTGCCCGGCAACACGACCTACGGCGACAAGATCCCCGGTGCCTTCGGGGAGATCTCGGCCACCGTCGTCGGGAACTCGAAGCTCACTCCCAACACGCCCCAGTGGGGTGTCGCCGAGGGCAAGAACCTCATCCAGGACTTCTGGACCGAGATCGCACAGAGTGACGACCTCGAGGCCGTGGCGCAGAAGTACGGCAAGCAGATCGAGGACGCCCTCAACTCCTGACGATGAAGAAGATCAAACCGCTCATCCCCTACCTGCTGCTCGCGCCATCCGTCGCCTTCGTGCTGCTGTTCGCGGGCTACCCGCTCGTCAACCAGTTCGTCCTGTCCTTCCAGGACTTCGGCCTGGCACAGCAGTTCGGGGCACCGGCACCCTGGGTGGGGTTGACCAACTACGTCAAGGTGCTGGGCGACCCGTACTTCTGGCAGGTGCTCGGCAAGTCCCTGTTGTTCTGCGCCTGGACCGCCGGGGTGACGATGATCCTGGCCGTGGGGCTGGCCCTCCTGATGAAGGAGGCCAGCCCCTGGGCCCGAACCCTGCTCAACACCTCCTTCGTGGTGGTGTGGGCCATGCCCATGCTGGCCGCCCTGACGGTGTGGCAGTGGCTCGTCGACCCGAACTTCGGGCTGGTGAACTTCGTGCTCGCAACCTTCGGGCTGGAGCAGTTCAACGGGTTCTCCTGGCTGGCCAGCAGCCCGTGGACGTTCCACCTGGTGGCGTCGGTCATCATCATCTGGGGGTCGATGCCGTTGGCGTCGATCTCGATCTACGCCGCACTGACCCAGGTCGACGACGCGCTGCTGGAGGCGGCCCAACTCGACGGGGCCAGCTACTGGAAGCGGCTGCGCCACGTGATCTATCCGATCATCTCCCCCGTCGTGGCCCTCATCGGGATCCTGCAGATCATCTGGGATCTCCGGGTGTTCACCCAGATCCATGTGCTGCAGCAGTCCGGCGGCATCTCCACCGAGACCAACCTGCTGGGCACGTACGTGTACCAGATGGGTATCTCGCAGAGCAAGTACGGGCTCGCCTCCGCCATCGCCACCATCATCCTCCTGGTGACGGTGGTCATCACCGCCAAGTACATCCACATGCTCTACACCCGAGGAGACGACTGATGCGCCGCAAGCACCTGGCGAGGAGCGTGGTCAACATCGTGGTGCTGCTCTCGGCAGCGCTGTGGGCCCTCCCCGTCTACTGGATGATCAACTCCTCCCTCCAGTTGGAGCGCAATCTGCTCAACAACCCACCAAACCTGGTGCCCTCCCCGATCACCCTCGACCACTTCCGTAAGGTTCTGACCGATGCCACCTTCTGGCAGGCCCTGGGGATGTCGATGAGCATCGCGCTCATCCTGGTGTTCACGACGACGGTGCTGTCGCTGCTGGCGGCACTGGCCCTCACCCGGTTCAAGTTCGTGGGACGCAACACGATGATCGTGGCGATCCTCGTGATCCAGATGATCCCGGCCGAGGCGATGTTCCTGTCGCAGTACCGGATGCTCGACGGCTGGAACCTCCTCAACTCGGTGATGGGTCTGTCCCTGCTCTACATCGCCGGGCTGTTGCCCTTCGTCGTGTGGATGATGCGGGGCTTCGTCGCGGGTGTCCCCCTCGAACTGGAGGAGGCCGCCATGGTGGATGGTTGCTCCCGCTTCAAGGCGATGGTCAAGGTGACGCTCCCGCTGCTGGCGCCGGGACTGGTCGCGACGAGTGTGTTCTCGTTCCTGCACGCCTGGAACGAGTACGCCCTGGCCCTCATCGTGCTGTCACGCAACACCTCCATCACGCTGCCCCTGTGGTTGCAGTCCTTCCAGCAGGGTCTGCGCGGCTTCGACTGGGGCGGGGCGATGGCGGGGTCGGTGCTCATCACCATCCCGGTGATGATCCTGTTCCTGCTGGTCCAGCACCGGATGACCTCCGGCTTCGTCGCGGGGGCGGTCAAGGGCTGACCACCGCGGCCCGCCGGGCGGAGGTCACGCCTCGACGTGGCGCTGCACCCAGTCGGAGATCGCCGCGACGACCTGCGGGTCGAGGTGGTTGGGGGTGACGTAGTCGAGATTGCCCTGCGTGTCGGCCGTCGGCATGAGCAGGTGGTTGAGGCCCTCGAACAGTCGGCGCTCCACGGTGGGGCCGCTGGCGACCTCGGCCCACGGTTCGTGGTCGGTGGCTGCGGGGAGCTGGCCGTCGTCGCCGCCGTGCAGGATCAGAATGGGATCCCCGGCGGTGGCCAGGTCCTGCGCCAGGCTGCCGTGGATCCGGGTGACGCTCTCCCAGTAGGTGCCCGGGACGCCGAGGATCTGTTCGTCGCCTCCCGTGGCGGCCTTCGCGGCGGCCACCTCCGACGCCAACCTCTCCCGCTCCGCGTCGGCGTCCTCCCCGTCGCCCAGGCGCGCGACGAGTTGGTCGTGGAGGATGTCGGCGAGATGCCGGGGGCTGCCCGCGAGGATGACCCCGCCAGCCACGTCGGCATGGGTCGCCAGCAGATGCGGCACGAGCATCCCGCCGAGGCTGTGTCCGATGACGACGACGCGGTGACCGCCGCTGCCGGGCAGCCCGGCCACCAGGTCGAGTGCGGCCGCGGCATCGTCGAGCACCTCGGTCGCCAGCGTCATGGCTCCGTCACTGTTGGGCTGCTCGAGGTATCGCTTGTTGTAGCGCAGGGAGCTGATCCCGGCGGCAGCGAGTCCTGCCGCGAGATCCTTGAGGATGTGGGTGCTGCCGACGGTGCCGTCCTTGTCGGTGGGGCCGGATCCCCCCAGCAGGAGCGCGGTGACGGGCCGGGCCGTGACGCCGGGGGCCGGGGTGACGTACTCGCCGGTGAGGGAGTGCTCTCCCACCGACACCGCCTCCGCCTGGTACCCCGTCGGCTCCTCGCTCCGGGTGGGCCCCGTCACGGCTGCCTCGTCCGCGGGGAGCGGGTCACGGAAGTGGAAGCCTGCGATGCGATCCTCACCGTCGAATGCGTACTGGGTGACCAGCCGCCCCCGCTCCAGGTCGATGAGGACGACGATGACCGCCTGGTCGCCCTGCTGCGTCAACAGCCCCGCCCCGGCAAGGCCGACCACCGGACCCTTCGGCTCGGAGACCTGCCGCCAGGCATCGGCCAGGGCAGCGGCGTCGGCCGCGTGCCGGAGCTGCTCGGTGCCACGGTCGATGATCGGCTGCGGGTCGCCGTCGATCATCCCCCTGGTCAGCGCCAGGGCCTCCTGCTTGAGCCGTTCGACCCGGTCCGACGGCGGGGTGGACGGCTCCGTGGTGGTCGGGGTCGGGGTGGGGCTGGTGGGAGCGCCCGGCTGCCCTCCTCGAGGGGAGCAGCCGCTGAGGGCGATGAGGGTGGCAGTGCCGAGGAGAGTGCGGCGTCGCATCCGTCTTCCTTTCGACGACTCCCACCAGCCTAGCGGGTGACCGACTCAGGGCAGCTTGTCCTGGCCGGGAACCTCGGCCGGCATCGGCAGCTTCGTGGTCACCTCGGATGCCGGGACGAGCCCGTGCTTCTCGAAGGACTTGCGCACGTACTCCGCGGCGTCGATGTTGATGGGGCTCTCCGTCCACATCGCGTAGGGCAGGTTGAGGAAGCGCTCCTCCTTCACCGCGGGAAGGTCCTTCGTGGCGGGGTGGGACTTGAGGTTCTCCACCTTCTCCTCGTAGGTCTGGCCGGGGTACTCGACGAAGGTGATGAGGTCGGGGTTCGAGTTGGCGAGCTTCTCCCAGCTCACCTGGGTCCAGGTGTCCTTGACGTCCGCCGTCGCGTTGACCCCGCCCGCGGCCTCGATGATGGCGGTGGGGGCGCCCAGCGATCCGCTGGTGAAGATGGCGTCCTTCGCGGAGTCGAAGAGGAAGACGACCGGGGCCTTCTCGGCCTTCGGGGCGGCCTCGAGGACCTTCAGGCGGGCATCCATGTCGTCGACGACGCCCTTGGCGACGTCGCTGTGGCCGGTGAGGGTGCCGAGGTTGGTGATGTCGATGCGGACGGCCTCCCACGGGTCGACGATGCCGCGTTCGGCTCCACCCTCCTGCTGCCGGCAGGACTCGGTGAGGATGTAGGAGGAGATCCCCTTGCCCTCGAGGCTGTCAGGGGTGAGGTTCTTCGCCTCGTCGAAGCCGTAGCCCCACCCGGCCACCATGAGGTCCGGCGAGGCGGCGAGGACGGACTCCAGCGCCGGGTACTCCGGGGAGACCTCCTTGAGCTTGCTGACGGTCTCCTCGCCGTACTTGGCGGTGAGGATCGGCAGGTCACGACCGATGCTGCTGACGGCGGTGATCTCGTCGACGGCTCCGGCCGCCAGGGCGAGCGCGATGATGTTGCCGTCGTTGATGTACATCTTCGTGGCGGGGGCGGACAGCGTGAGCTCCTTCCCGCAGTTGGTCACGGTGAGGCTCCCCGCGGGCGCGGCGGAGCCGCCACCCGCGGCCCCACTGGATGCGGCGGGGGCACTGCTGGTCTGCTGGGTCTGGTTGGCGGGAGCGGAGCAGGCTCCGAGCGCCAGCATGGGCACGGTCAGCCAGGCGAGGGCCCGGATTCGGCGGCGAGTGGTCATCTGTCTTCCTTCGTTTCAGGGGTCAATGTCGGCACGAGGCCATCCATGACGAGGTGCGGGACCCCGCCTTCGACCGCCTCGACCTGGCGGGCCCGCACGTGGAAGGCGGACTCCAGGTTCTCGGCGGTCATCACGTCCTGGGCGGCACCGGCGGCATGGATCCCACCGTCGGCGAGCATGACGACCTGATCGAACCACCCCATGGCCAGGTCGAGGTCGTGGATGGTCGCGACGATGGTGCGGCCGATGCTGCGCATGACGTCGAGGAGGTGGAGCTGGTGGTGGACGTCGAGATGGTTGGTCGGTTCGTCCAGCAGCAGCAGCTCGGTGTGCTGGGCCAGCCCCTTCGCCAGCATGGCCCGGCGTCGTTCACCGCCCGAGAGCTGGTTGCAGCGCCGGTTCCGCAGCTCCGCGAGCCCGACGAGGTCAAGGCATTCCTCGACGATCCGTCGCTCCCGGTGGCCTCCGAGCTGCCATGGCATGAGGTGGGGCAGCCTTCCGAGGGCGACCATCTCGGCGAGGGTCAGCTCGTCCGGCGGGGTCTCCTCCTGGGCGACGAAGGCCAGCCTTCTGGCCCGCTCCCGGGGGCGCATGTCCGCGAGCTGCACCCCGTCGACGAGGACCCTCCCGGCGGTCGCGGGGCGGATCCCCGCCAGCACCCGCATCAGGGTGGACTTGCCGACGCCGTTGACGCCGACGATGGCGGTCATGGTGCCCGGCTGGACGTCGAGGTCGATGCCGGAGACGATGAGACGTCGTCCGATGGAGCAGCTCAGCCCCTCTGCCCTGAGCGTGGTCATGCTGCACTCCCGAATCCGTAGCTGCGGCGCCCCATGACGATGAGGAACACCGGGGCACCGACCAGACCCGTCACGACCCCGAGGGGCACCTCGGCGGGGGCGACGATGACGCGGGAGACGACATCCACCCACAGGAGGAAGAAGGCGCCGATGACCGCGCAGACCGGCAGCAGCCGTCGGTGGAGGGAGCCGACGATCATCCGGCACAGGTGCGGGACGACGAGTCCGACGAAACCGATCCCCCCGGAGACCGCGACCAGCACCCCGACGAGGATCGCGAGGAGCAGGAACAGGCCCTGGCGCAGCACATTGACCGGAACCCCGAGCGCCGCGGCCGCATCGGGACCGCTGGCGAGGGCATCGAGCCAGCCGCTCACGAGCATGAGCGCCAGCAGGCTGGCCAGCACCACGACGAAGGGCAGCATGAGTCGGTCCCACTGGGCGCCGGAGACGCTGCCGAGGAGCCAGAACAGCACGGACTGGGCGGCACGCGGGTCAGGCCCCTTGAAGACGAGGAAGCTCGCGATGGCGGAGAAGGCCGACGAGAGGACGACACCAGAGAGCACGAGCCGGATCGGGGTGAGCCCGCCCTGGGCCATCGCGACCAGGTAGACGGCGAGGGCCGCGCCGAAGGCCCCCAGGAGCGCGCCCGCGGAGATCGCCCACAGGCCGAATCCGGACAGCACCCCGAAGGTGATGACGGCGGTCGCACCGACGGAGGCCCCGGAGGAGACACCGAGGAGGTAGGGGTCGGCCAGGGGGTTGCGGACGAGGGTCTGCATGGCGCAGCCCGCGATGCCGAGCCCGGCGCCGACGATGACCGACAGCAGGGCCCGCGGGAGCCGCAGCTCCCAGACGATGGCCTCCACGGCGCGGTTGTCACTGGTGGTCCCGGACAGGTGGGCCTGGATGACCTGCCAGATGGCGTCGGGGTCGAGGCGTTCCGAGCCGATGTTGACCGAGTAGACGATGCTGAGCGCGGTCAACACGGGGATCACGATGAGGATGGGCAGCGTCAACCACCGACGGGTGCCACGAACCAGAGCGGTACGGTCCAACACAACTCCAGAGTCCACGAGCCCATGCGCGAGGCCCTCGACCGACAGGACATGAAGCTGCGGTCTTCGGACTCCGGCTCACCCTCCCCCGTCACCTTCCCGGGTCTCCCCAGTGGTCCCACGACAGGTTCGTCACCGTCACCGCTGCGCGTCAGTCCCGGATTCCCACCGGGTTCCCGTGCCCCAAGGGGCGCCAGCTTCCCGAGCAGCCTATCAGTGAATCCGTGGATTTCCTCTCCGGTCACGGCCTCCTCCGCATGCCCCCCCTCATTCGCCTGTCTTCACTGCGGTTCGCCTGCCATTTCCCCGGCTCACCTGTCTTGTTGGGCAGGCGATTCGATTCAAGGCAGGCGTTTCCAAGTCAAGGCAGGCGAGCCGGATGGGTCGGAATCTACGTCTCGGTGACCTCGCCGGTGGTGAGGTTGATGGCCTCGCCCGCCGTACCTGCCACCGCCTGCTGCACCGTCGCGGCGAGCTTCGGGCCGAAGCCCGGCACCTTCGCGATCTCCTCGACGCTCGCCTCGCGGAGCCGCTTGATCGAGCCGAAGTGGGAGATCAGGGCCTTGCGACGCATCTCGCCGAGGCCGGGGACGTCGTCGAGGGCCGAGGCCAGCATGTGCTTGCTCCTCCGACCCCGGTGATGGGCGATGGCGAAACGGTGGGCCTCGTCGCGGAGCCGTTGCAGCAGGTAGAGCCCCTCGGAGGCGCGCGGCAGGATCACCGGGTACTCCTCCCCCGGTAGCCACACCTCCTCCAGCCGCTTCGCCAGCCCACACAACGCGATCTCCCCCGCCAGCCCCAGTTCGTCGAGCACCCTCGCCGCCGCGGCCACCTGCGGCGCCCCACCATCGACGACGATGAGCGCCGGGGCGTAGGCGAAGCGACGAGGTGCCCCCGTCGTCGGGTCGATGAGCAGCGGACCGTCGGCGTCGTCGTCGCCCCGGCCCCGTTCGTCGAGCAGCCGACCGAGTCGGCGGGTCAGGACCTCATCCATCGCCCGGAGGTCATCGGAACCCTCGAAGCTCTTGATGATGAAGCGGCGGTAGTCGGACTTCTTCGGCAGGCCGTCCTCGAAGACCACCATGGAGCCGACGACCTCCACCCCCTGGGTGTGGGAGATGTCGAAGCATTCGATGCGCAGCGGCGGCTCGGCCAGGCCCAGCGCGTCCGCGATCTCCTCCAGTGCGGCGTTGCGGGTGGTCAGGTCCGAGGCCCGCTTGGTGGCCTGCTGGTCGAGGGCCAGCTGGGCGTTCCGCAGCACCGTCTCCAGCAGGGCGCGTTTGTCGCCCCGGATCGGCACCCTCACCTCGACCCGACCGCCGCGCAGCTCCTCCAGCACCGTGATGAGCTCCGGCTCGGCCGGGACCGAGCTCAGCACCACCGGGGGCGGCGGGTTCTCCGCGTCGTAGAGCTGCAGGAGGAAGGGCTCCAGCAGCTCCGCGAGGTCACGATCGTCCGCCCGGTCGGCGATCCAGCCCCGCTCGCCCGCGATCCGCCCGCCCCGCACGTGGAAGATCTGCACCGCGACCTGCTGACCGTCGTCGGCGAAACCGACGACGTCGCAGACGGTGTCGTCGGCGAGCACGACGGTGTTGCGTTCCCGCGCCTTCGTCAGCCCCGCCAGCTGGTCCCGCAGGACCGCTGCCCGCTCGAAGTTCAGCTCGGCGGAGGCGGCGAGCATCTCCCGTTCCAGGTCGGCGACGATCCGCTCCGACTCGCCCGCCATGAAGCGACACAGCCCGTCGGCGATCTCCCGGTGCTCCTCCGGGCCCACCCTGCCCACGCAGGGGGCGGAGCACTTGCCGATGTCCCCGAGCAGGCAGGCACGGCCGGAGCCCTCGGCCCGCTTGAACACCCCGTCGGTGCACGAGCGCATGGGGAACACCCGCAGCAGGGCGTCGAGGGTCTCACGGATCGCCCACGCCTGACCGAACGGGCCGAAGTAGCGGGTGCCGCGTCGCTTCGCCCCGCGCCCGACGAACACCCGCGGGAACCGCTCGCTCCAGGTGACCGCCAGCCACGGGTACGACTTGTCGTCGCGGTACTTGACGTTGAACCTGGGGTCGAACTGCTTGATCCACGTGTACTCGAGCTGGAGGGCCTCCACCTCGTTGGCCACCACCGTCCACTCCACCCGGGCCGCGGTCCGCACCATCGTCTGGGTGCGGAAGTGGAGCGACGCCGGGTCGGCGAAGTACGAGTTCAGCCGGGAGCGCAGGTTCTTCGCCTTGCCGACGTAGATGACGTTGTCGAACGCGTCGAAGAACCGGTACACCCCCGGTTCCGTGGGAATGCTGCCCGGCCTGGGCCGGTAACTGGCCGGGTCAGCCATGACTCACCGGGTCAGGCGGCGGTGCTTCGAGGCGTGCGGACGGGCGGCCTCGGCCCCCAGACGTTCGATCTTGTTGGCCTCGTAGTCGGCGAAGTTGCCCTCGAACCAGAACCAGCGCGGGGTGCCGTCCTCGTCCTCACCCTCCCAGGCGAGCATGTGGGTGGCGACCCGGTCGAGGAACCAGCGGTCGTGGGAGATGACGACGGCGCAGCCGGGGAAGTCGAGGAGGGCGTCCTCGAGGCTCGACAGCGTCTCGACGTCGAGGTCGTTGGTGGGCTCGTCGAGGAGCAGCACGTTGCCGCCCTGCTTGAGGGTGAGCGCCAGGTTCAGCCGGTTGCGTTCACCACCGGAGAGCACCCCGGCCTTCTTCTGCTGGTCCGGGCCCTTGAAGCCGAAGGAGGCGACGTAGGCGCGCGACGGCATCTCGAAGTTCCCGACCTTGATGTGGTCGAGCCCGTCGGAGACGACCTGCCAGACGTTGTCCTCGGCGTTGATGCCGGAGCGGTTCTGGTCGACGTAGCTGAAGCTGACGGTCTCGCCGATCTTCACACTGCCGGAGTCCGCCTCCTCGATGCCCGTGATCGTCTTGAACAGGGTGGTCTTGCCGACGCCGTTGGGGCCGATGATCCCGACGATGCCCGCGCGGGGCAGCGAGAAGGACAGGTCCTTGATGAGGACCCGGTCGCCGAAGCCCTTGGTGAGGTGGCTCACCTCGAGGACGACGGAGCCGAGCCGCGGACCGGCCGGGATGTTGATCTCGGCGGTGTCGATCTTGCGGAACCGCTCGGCCTCGGCCGCGAGCTCCTCGTAACGCTGGAGTCGGGCCTTGTTCTTGGCCTGGCGGGCCTTCGGCGAGGAGCGCACCCATTCGAGCTCCTTCTCGAGGATCTTGGCGCGCTTGGCGTCCTTCTTGCCCTCGATCTGGAGGCGCTCCCGCTTGGTCTCCAGGTAGGTGGAGTAGTTGCCCTCGTAGGGGTGCAGCTTGCCGCGGTCGACCTCGCAGATCCACTCGGCGACGTTGTCCAGGAAGTAGCGGTCGTGGGTGACGGCCAGCACCGCACCCGGGTACGACTTGAGGTGGCCCTCGAGCCAGTTCACGGACTCGGCGTCGAGGTGGTTGGTCGGCTCGTCGAGGAGCAGCAGGTCGGGCTGCTGGAGCAGCAGCTTACACAGCGCCACCCGGCGACGCTCACCACCCGACAGCACGTCGACGGGGGTGTCCGGCGGCGGGCACTGCAGGGCGTCCATGGCCTGCTCGAGCCGGGCGTCGAGGTCCCAGGCGTTGTGGGCGTCGAGCTCGGTCTGCAGCTCGCCCATCTCGGCCATGAGCGCGTCGAAGTCCGCGTCGGGCTCGGCCATCTCCATGCCGATCTCGTCGAAGCGCTTCATCTTCGCCTTGAGGTCGGCGACGGCCTCCTCGACGTTCTCCTGCACCGTCCTGCCCTCGGTGAGCGGCGGCTCCTGGAGGAGGATGCCGACGGTGGCGCCCTTGGCCAGGGCCGCCTCGCCGTTGTTGGGCTGCTCGAGCCCCGCCATCACCTTCAGCAGAGTCGACTTCCCGGCACCGTTCGGGCCGACGACACCGATCTTGGCGCCCGGGAAGAACGCCAGGGTGACGTCGTCGAGGATGAGCTTCTCGCCCGCCGTCTTGCGGACCTTCTGCATGGTGTAGATGAACTCGGCCACAAAGCTTCCCTTCGAGTAGACCGTGGGCAAGTATGCCAGTTCCCAGCGGGTGTGCACCCGCTCAGCCGATGAGCTTCCTCGCGCGAGCGAACCGCCCCAGCTCCTCCCCGAGCGGGTCGAGCACATGGGTCGTCGCGACCTCGTTGATGGAGCGACGGAGTCGCCGTCGGGCGCGACGTGCGGCTCCCCGGGCCCCCAGCCGGACGAAGAACTGGCCGCTCGCCCCCAGCACGACCCCGCCGAGCAGACCGCCCAGCACCATGAGGGTCGGCAGGGGCATGCGGACACCGCCCTCCGGGCCGAGCGGTTCGACGGGGAGCGGCGGCAGCCCGAAGTAGGCCAGCGCCACGTTGACCCCGAGCCACCCGAGCCCGACGACGACGGCGAGGACGAGGAGCCACTGCAGCCCCTTGAACAGCCGCCACCACATCGGGACCTCCTCCGTACCGAGGTCGGTGCGGACGAGGGCCTGGTCGAGGAGGTCGGGGAGATGGTCGACGTCGCGGTGAACGGCCCGGTGCACCGCCTGGGTCCAGTCCGGGGACATGCCGCTGCTGGCCTCGTCGGCGAGGTTCCGCAGCCCGATCCGCAGCCGCGCCTGGGCGACGGGCCCCCGGGTGGGCAGGGAGCTGCGCTGCGTGACGGGTTCGTCCGCGGTCTGCTGCCCCGCCCCGAGTCGCAGCCTCTTGAGGGGGTCCGGGCGGAGCCGGGAGAGCCAGGACACCAGCGGCCAGCCCGTGGCCAGGGAGCCTCGGTGGATCATGCCGCGCCGCACCGCCTCGACGACCTCCGGCACCCCCGCTGCCTGGGCGAGTGCCGTCTCCATCTCCGTCACCACCTGGTCGGGGACCTTGCCGACGTCCCCGCGGCAGGCCTGACGCAGCTCGGCGGCGACCGCGTCGAGGTCCGCGGAGAGGCGGGCGCGGGCCGCGGTCTTCCTGGCGGCGATGGCGGCGAGGTCGCGGCGGAGTTCGTCGATGCCGACCCCGGAGCGGGTCGAGGTGGCGAGCAGCGGCACCCCGGTCAGGCCGGCCTCGTCGAGCAGCCTTCTCAGGTCCGTCATGCATTCCTTGAGCGCGACGAAGGACAGCCGGTCCGATTTGTTGAGCACGACGGTGACGACGTCGCGGTGCCCGGCGAGTGGACGCAGGTAGCGGTGGTGGACGGCCGCGTCGGCGTACTTCTCCGGGTCGAGCACCCACACGAACTGGTCAACCACCTCCACCAGCCGGTCGACCTCGGCGCGGTGCCCCAGCGCCACGGAGTCGTGGTCCGGCAGGTCAAGGAGCACGACGTCGCGCAGCCCCTTCTCCGGGGCCGGGACCTCGTGTCGACGGACGACGCCGAGCCAGTCGAGCAGTTCGGGGTTGGAGGGGCCGAAGCTGACGGCCATGGTCTCGGAGGTGGTGGGGCGTCGCACCCCGACGTCGGTGATCTGCGTTCCGGCGAGGGCGTTGGTCAGCGAGGACTTCCCCGATCCCGTCGCCCCGGCCAGCGCGACGACCGTCTGTTCGCCGAGCCGCAGCCGCTGGTCGGCGCGCTGGGCGATGGCGCGGGCCCGGGCCACGACCTCCTCGGGCACCCGTCCCGCGGTGAGGGTGACGAGTTCGTCGAGGTTCTCCAGGCGTCGCCGCATCAGAAGCCCTCCGGCCTGGTGAGGGCGTCGAAGGCGTCGCCGCTGGCCAGCCGGAGCGCCTCGGCCGCCGTGGTGAGGCGTTGCGGCAGGGATTCGTCGAACCGCAGCGTGGCGAGGCGTTCCTCGAAACGGCCGAGGTGGGTGGCGATGAGGCTCTCGACGCGGAACTCGAGTTCCCGCCTGGCTCGGGTGGCCAGCCGCCGGACCGCGTCGTCGCCGAAGATGCCCTCGAGGAGACGCTGGGCGACGAGCGAGGTTCCGCCCGCGATGCCGACCTCGGCGGTGGTGAGCCCACCCGTGGTGGCGAACACCAGGACGATGAGGGCGGCCCCGACGGCGTTGGTGCCGAGGGCGAGCACCCGGGCGCGGCGTCGTTTCCCGCGCCCTTCGTTCTCGACGAGGCTGAGCACATCGGACTGCCAGGCCCGCACCAGCCAGGCGACCTCCTGGTCGAAGCCCGGTTCCGGCCGGGCGAGGGTGGGTTCCCGGGCGGCGAGGACCCGTCCCCACGGGGTGCGGGCCCAGGCGGTGGCGGCCCGGTCGGAGGCGGAGGTGACACTCTCGATGATGAGGGCGGACAGGCCGTCGGAGATCGCGCCCTGCACCTCGTCGGCCTTCTTCCCTCCGGTGAACCAGCCGGTGATGCGGTCCCTGAGCGCGGCGATGCGCTGCTCGACACCGCGCATGAACTCGCCGGTGCCGACGAGGTCCTGCCAGCGGGAGAGCACCTCCCCGCGGAGCATGGTGCCGTCGGAGGTGGCCCGGGTGATCTCGTTCGTGGCGATCCGGAACTCGGAGGCGGCGGCCTCGCGCAGGTGGGCGATGGCCTCGGCCTGCTGGGTGGCCGCGGTCGCCAGGCCCCGCAGTTGCGGGTCGAGGTGACGGACCGCCCCGGCGAGGGTCTGGACAGCGACGGCGTGGCGACGTCCCCGACCGTTGGTCAGCTCAGCGAGCCAGCGTCGCAGTGGCGCGCCGAGTTCGGTGGGGAGCATGCCCTCGACGGGGGTGTCCTGCTCGGGGATGGTGAACACCTGAGGGGCGCTGATGCCGCGCGCGAGGAACATCTCCTTGAGGTGGGCGGTGAGGTCGGCGGCGGCCTCCGGCGGGCAGCGGTTGAGGACGGTGCAGACCACGGCGTCGCGTTCAGCGGCCTCGTGGAGGAGTTCCCAGGCCACCGCGTCGGCGTAGCGGGCCGCTGTGGTGACGAAGACCCACAGGTCGGCGGCGGCGAGGAGTTGTCTGGAGAGGCGACGGTTCTCGTCGTCGATGGAGTCGATGTCGGGGGCGTCGAGGAGGGCGAGCCCCTCCGGCAGTTCCTCGGTGGCGACGATCTGGAGGGCGCGGGAGTCGGCGACCGCCTCGTCGCTGCGCACGAGGTGTGGCAGCACCGGTCCGGATCGGAACCACTCCCGGTCCAGCGGGTGACAGATGAGGGTCGGCGCCGTCGTGGTGGGGCGCCGGACCCCGGCCCTGGTGACGACCGTGCCGAGCAGGGTGTTGACGAGCGTCGACTTGCCCGCCCCCGTCGAACCACCCACGACGGCGAGGAGGGGCGCGTCGAGACGCTGCGCCCGGGGCAGGAGGTAGTCCTGGGTCTGGTGGCCCAGGCTGGCGACGAGGGCACGCTGATCCTCCACCCCCTCCAGGGGGAGCGGCAGCTGGGTTTCCCGGAGGACATCGACCAGCGCGTGGAGGGCGGTGGCCAGGCGTGGGCCGCTCATCGGGACCATCCCGGCGGCGGATAGGTGGGGGCGGGAGCCGGGGCGGGACGGCGACGGCGGCGCGGCGGGAGGATCGTCAGGCCCTCGGTCTCGGTGAGGGCCTTGGACCGGAGTTCCTCGATCCGGTGGACGAGTTCGTGGCAGCGTTCATCCGAGCCGGGCCCGACGGTGCCGCGCGTGACCTGGGCGCGGGTGTGGGCCAGCTCCGTGACGAGCCGGATGAACCTGGCGGTGCGCCACCACATCCGGGGGCCGCGGAAGAGGGCTGCGGTGAGGAGTTTGATCCGGCGGAAAGGGCCGGAGATGACGACGAGGTCGCGTTCCTGCAGCCATCCGGCCATCCGGAAGTCGTTGAGTCGGTGCCGGATGAGGCGGGCCTCCGCGACGACGCCGAGGATGAGGTAGAGCACGAGGATCGCCACCAGGCCCAGCGCCATGTACCACTGGGGTTTGAGCTGCTCGATCGGGTAGAGGCTCGCCACCCCGTTGAACAGCATGTGTCCGGCCACGCCGACGAGGAAGCCCGCCAGGGGGGCCGTGATGCGCACCCACTTGCTGCGGGCACCGAGCGCCACCGCGAGCCCGAATGCCGTCATCATCGTGAACAGGGGGTGCCCGAAGGAGGTGTACACGCCGCGGAGCATGACCATCTCCTTGACGGCGGCCGTCGGGTCCTCCACCTCGATGGTGTTCATGGCGTACACAATGACGCGGCCGTAGTAGATGATGTTCTCCACGAAGGCGAATCCGATGGCCGACAGCCCGGACAGGGCGACGATGCTGATCTGGGAGACGATCCGGGTGCGGTACAGGATGATGAGCAGGAACAGCACCGTCGCCTTGCTCGCCTCCTCGACGAATGGGGCGATGAAGATGGCGGGTCGGGTACCGGCGTCGGCATCGGCCTGCGTGGTCTGCATCATCTCCCCGGCCCACGAGTTGACGTGGATGCTGATCCACGTGGAGGCGCAGGCGCCCCACAGGAAGGTGAGCAGCCAGATGAGGGGACGTTGCGGCCGGAACCGATCGAGCCACAGGAAGAGCAGGCAGTAGGCCAGCGCCGTCCACATCGCCCAGAAGGCCGCCATCCGGAGGGCCTCGTTGTTGAGCCCGAGTGCGACGGTGCCATCGGGGAAGGTGCGGTCCGGGTGGAGCACGAGGTACTGGTCCACCAGGCAGTAGGCGTAGAACGGCACGAGGACGAGGGTGAGCCAGAAGAGGGGGCTTCGGAGCATCCGCTGCCACCAGGGGCGGGGGGTGGCCGGGGGCAGCCCGGACAGCCACCGCTGGCGGTCGCCCAGCGCGAGTTCCTTGGGATCGGAGACACCTGTGGTCATGATGGCCACCAGCCTACTGGGCACCCCGGCCAACGGCGACGGGGTTCACCAACCCCGGTTCGCTAACGTGACCCCATGAGCCAGGTCACGCCACTGCCGCCGGGGCTGACGCTGCCCCCGTCGTGGCGGGGACGGCTGGACGCCCCGGAGGTCGACGAGGTGCTGGACGGGGTCCGGCTGGCCTGGGGCTGGATCGTCTCCGGCCACACGGAGGTCGAGGCCCTGGCCACGTGCATTGGGATCGGTTCGTGGGCGAGTCGGCTGGGCGCGCACGCCGACCGCGACCTCGCGGCCCACCTGCTCAGCTTCCGCCGCCAGCAGTTGGCCACGGCCGCCGCGGACCTGCAGCGGTACCGGTTGGACGGGGCCTTCGCGGAGTTGCGCCGTCGCGGGGTGGTGGCCCTGGTGGACTTCTTCTGCTGTTCGTACTGCCTGGGCTCGATCACGGGGTACGAGCACCCGGAACTGGAACAGGTGGTCCTACCCGCTCAGGGATACCTGTTCCTGCAGGAGCCCCACTCCGCCGCTCCCCCGGGTCGGCGAGGGGTACTGGTCAACTGTGGGTTGCCGGGCGGCGGCTGTGACCAGCCCCCGGGAGGGTCCGGCACCGATCCGACTGCTGGTTCGCTCATCGACGAGGTGGTGGCACCGACCCTCGTCGCGCATGGCTTCACCCTCGGCCCGCAGGGGCGGCACCTGGCGATCCGGGATGCGGCCCGGGGTCCGGCCTGAAGCCTCCTGGCGCCCCAGGCAGGACTCGAACCTGCGCACGACAGATTAGAAGGCTGTTGCTCTATCCACTGAGCTACTGGGGCTCGGAGGCCTGACACAACCCCCGACAGCGATGATTCTACGCACAGGCGATGGCTCGCGACGACTCGCGCGACCGCCCCGAGCCGATCACGACAAGCTCGGGGTCTGCAGGACGTCGCGCCATCATCCCCACCCCGGTTGCCCATAGGCTTGGGCTGTGAGTGATGAACTGGTGTGGATCGACTGCGAGATGACAGGGCTGGACCTGACGAAGGACGCGCTCATCGAGGTGGCGGTGCTCGTCACCGACGCCGAGCTCAACGTGTTGGGCGAGGGCGTGGACGTGCTCATCAAACCCTCCGACGACGCCTTGGCGGGGATGAGCGACTTCGTCCGCGAGATGCACACCGCGTCGGGGTTGCTCGACGATCTGGCCTCCGGCACGACGCTTGAGGAGGCGTCGAAGCTGGCACTGGACTACATCCGCGAATACGTTCCCGTG
The DNA here is from genome assembly GCF_003932785.1 of Arachnia propionica. Lineage (GTDB taxonomy): Bacteria > Actinomycetota > Actinomycetes > Propionibacteriales > Propionibacteriaceae > Arachnia > Arachnia propionica_B. The sequence goes on from NZ_RQYT01000001.1 coordinate 266,841, forward strand.
GCCCGCAAGGCGCCGTTGGCGGGCAACACGATCGGCACCGATCGCGCCTTCCTGGCCCGAGACATGCCGGAGCTGGAGGCGTGGGTCCACTACCGCAACGTCGACGTCTCGTCGTTCAAGGAGCTGGCGCGACGCTGGTACCCGAGGGTGCTGTTCCAGGCCCCCGCGAAGCAGGGCAACCACCGGGCGCTGGCCGACATCCAGGAGTCGATCGAGGAGATGCGCTACTACCGGGAGGCCATGTTCGTGCCCGCTCCCGGACCGACGACGGCGCAGGCGAAGGTCATGGCGGCGAAGCACCGCGGCTCCATCACCGGGCTTCAAACTGAGAGGGTACGCGGATAGGTGCATCCACTGTTGTCACCCCGGTGACCCCCTCTCCGCGCGCCCTCTTGACCCGGGTTCGCCTGCCTTGAGCCGGGCTCGCCTGCCTTTTCGGCGGCTCGCCTGTCCTACAAGACAGGCGAAGTGGAACGAGGCAGGCGTTTCCGACCCAGGACAGGTGAAACCGTTGTAAGGCAGGCGAATCAGGGGCCTGGGGGTCGACGGCCCGCGATGCACAACCGGCTGTCAACGCACTGTGACGACCCTCGTCACGACCCCCTGCCCGAGCAACCTGTCGTTGAGGAATAAACCTCTTCTCTCGCACGTTGTGCTAGCCGACACGAGAGAAGGAGGCCCATGATGGGATACGAGCGTCTGGTGACCGCGAGGAACCACATCGAGCGTCGGCGGTTCCGTGAGGCCATCGTCGAGCTCCAGGCCATCCTGGAGACCGAGCACCGGCCCAGCGAGATCGAGGAGACCAAGGAGTTGCTCGCGCTGGCGAACTTCAAGGCCGCCTACCTGCCGAGGGCAGAGGTGCTGGCCCGCGAGCTCATCGAGTCCAACCCGACGAACAGCTACGCCCACACCATTCTGGTTCGTTCGCTGGAGCGGCAGTCCCGCAAGGAGGAGGCCGCGCGGGCGAGGAGCCTGGCGGTGGCACTCGGCGCGGAGTTGTGACGGAACTCAGCCGAGCAGTTCGGCCACGTCCAGCACCAGGTCGTCGTCCCCTCGGGGGCCGATGACCTGAACGGCCAGCGGCAGCCCCGTCGTCGTCCTGCCGACCGGCACGGCGACGGCGGGGAGCCCGGCCAGGTTCCAGTACGAGGTGTAGGCGATCACCGGGGACGAGATCAGGTGGGCGCGGAGATACCCCATGTCATGGATCCTGCGGATCCGGTGGGGCGGCGTCGGCGTGACGGGGGTGAGCAGCACGTCGAAGGCGCTGAACGCCTTGTCCACCGCCGCCTCGAGTCGACGGATGCTACGCCTGGACCAGTCGAACACCACCTGGGGAATGAGACGCCCCAGGGCTGCTACCCGCCGGGAGCGTCGTTCCCCGCGGTCGGGATGCTCGAGTGCAGCCACCTCGTCGCGGACTGCGCAGTGGTACTGCACGAGGAACGGCAGCACCGGGTTCAGCCAGCGCAGGGAGCCGTGCTGCACCGTGTGACCCGAATCCTCGAGTCGGCGAGCGGCATGCGCGACGGCCGCGGCGATGTCCGTGGAGGGACGAAGTCCCGGCATCGGGGAGGCGAGGGTCCAGCCGATGGTGAGAGTGGGTGGGCTCTCCCGCCGCACTGCGGTCGATGCAAGGACCCTGAGCGCCGTCGCGACATCCTCGACGGTGCGGGCGAGCGGACCGTAGGTGCCGAGGTCGTGCCAGAGATGGGGCTGCGGGGCGGTGCTGACGCGGCCGCGGGTGGGCTTCAATCCGACGATCCCGGTCCAGGCGGCGGGGATGCGGACGGAACCCCCGGCGTCGCCGCCCAGCGCCAGGGGCACCATCCGGGAGGCGACGGCTGCGGCGGATCCCCCGGAGGAGCCACCCGGGGAGCGGGTGGGGTCATGGGGGTTGCGGGTGCAGCCCCACTCCCCCGTCGTGAAGGGGGTCTGCCCGAACTCGGGCATGTGCGTCTTGCCGACGATGACGGCCCCGGCGGCGCGCAGCCGGGCCACGACCTCCGAATCAGCAGCGGCCGGGTTGGAGTTGCCGCGCCCGCCGAAGGTCGTGACCATGCCGGCGACGTCGATCTCCTCCTTGACGGCCACGGGAACCCCGTACAGCGGCAGCCGGTCGGCGACGACGCGGGGCAGGAGGTCGAGGGAACGGGCGTCGTCGAGGGCCGCAGGGTTGAGGGCCGAGAAGGCGTTCAACGCCTCGTCGCGCTCCTCGATGCGGGCAAGCACGCGGAGCAGGTGGTCGGCCACCCGACCGGGGGTCAGGCTGCGGGCGAGTTCCACCGCGCCGACGTCGAGCAGATCCATGCCGGCAACCTACCACGACAGGTCGATTTCATGCTGCGAGGTCGGATACGCTATCGTTTCCCAGTCGCCTCTGGCGACGCACGGTGGGTATAGCTCAGCTGGTAGAGCACCTGGTTGTGGTCCAGGATGTCGCGGGTTCGAGTCCCGTTACTCACCCCAGATGGGTCAGGTGTGAATTTTCGACCAAGGGACCACCCTTGGTCGGGGTTCCGTCATGGCCCTGATTTCGCGCTCGGGCGGCCCAGGTCAGGGCGTCGGCCTGTAGATCGGTGTTGGCGAGCCCGTCGTAGGGACTCCGATACCCGACCCGGACGTCGTTGTCCTCGTCGATGTAGATCGCCTTGAATAACGCCTGATTACACAACCGACGGTTCGCATCATCGGCACGGGCATAGATGTCACCCACATGAGCCAGCAGCAGCAACGAGTCGTCCAGGTTCGCCCGCGCATCCGCATAATGCCCGTGATGCGCGGCCAGCCGGTACTCGATGGTCTCCAACGACCCGGTGATCCGGTCCTGCTCCCGCTTCAACAACCCCAACGGGACCGCACCCGCGTAGTGGGCCTGCAACAGTTTGCGCTGCTCGTCCTCCAGACGGGTCCGGCGGGCAGCCAGATCAGCCAACTCCCCCGCACCCTCGGCCATCATCTGATCGAACCTCGCATGCAACATCCCCGACAGCGCCTGCCGGGTCTCCGGGTCGATCTGAACCGTCTCGTAGAACCGTTCAACCAGCCGCTCCACCGGCAAGGACGGCAGCGCCGACAGCAACCAGGACGCCGACTCCGCCCTTGCTGGCAGGGGCGTAGTTGCCGTGCACCGCGGCGATGGCCCATGTAATCGCGGAGACGATGAGCAGAAGGACGGCGACGATCAGGACGAATGCCAGGAGAGCACCGGCCACGACGCGGAGGCCTCCGATGCCGCTGAGTCCGTCGAAGCCGGGGAACACATTCATCGCAGGCCGCCAAGCCGCCCGTGGGACGAGGTAGCGAACATGCTGGCGACTGGAGTAGTGCATGCCGCAAAGGTGTGCTTGTCGAGCCTGGTGGGCTACAGCACGGTCCGCGTAGCGGCCCTCTCAGTGTCGCCCCCTATGCGCGCCACCGTTCAGACGCGCGCAATGCCTCGTACGTATACAGGAATGGCGAAGGCACGCGCCTTCGTGCTGACCACGCACGGACGGAGTTGATGGCTGTCATAGCTGTCAGAGCCGCCCCGGTCATCATGAGACCAGCTGGTGCCCCAGCGAGCGGGTCCCCGACATCCATTGCCGCATGCAGTGCGGGAATGGCGCCGAGACCTGCCGCCACGGCGGTATCCCGAACACTCGCGCCAACTTCGCTCACGACTGCCCCCCGGACGTACGCCAGGCCGACGCGGCGATTGAGCTCCAGCGCACGCGAGATTTCCCTCGCCGCACTCTGGCACGAGACTTGGATGTCTCGAATCGCGTCCTGCAAGTCTTCAACTGTCACGGCCGACGACAGAGGCGTTTGGATGTACCTCCGCAGCGACTTAAGCTCGTCGGCGTGCTGATCCCGGAATAAGCGGACCGCCAAAAGATCAGATGTTTGAGGGACTGGCAACAGCCAAGTCACCGCCGCCGCTGCGGCAAGGGGATCGGTTGGCGCGCTAAGCGCCCGCCTCCTCTGTTCGCTCAGCATTAGGACGCAATCATCGCGATCCGATGCAACGTGCGCCGCGACGGTCAACATGATGTCATCGACCACAAACTTCGGACCGACAAGAGTTCCAGCATACGGCCTATCGCCTCGCCCGGCCACCCACATCCCCGCGGATGACGCGAGGAAATCGAACGCCCGGCCGTAAATCTTGCCGACGGCAATCGTGTCGAGCCCCGGAGGCAGGTTCCAGAGGTGTCCGGTGTTGAACTCTTGGTCGCTCTCCCATGGGCGGGCAATCCAACGTTGCTGTCGTTCACGTCGCCTACGCAATCGCTCAGTTGTGCCACGCAGCGCATTCAGCTCAGTCGCCGCAGCGTTCACCTCGGAAACAATGCCCCGTATCTGTTCCTCGAGGTCCCGAATCTCAGACGCGCCCGGATAATCTTTGCTCTGCTTCGTTGCGTCGATCTGAGCACGAAGTTCGTCGAGAGTTCGGCAAACGTCACGGTAGTCCTGGGATGCGCGGTCCAGATCCCTGCGCTGCTGCCACAGAATGCGCACTTGTTTGACGAGCGGGTCGATTTCTTCCCGTCGAGCTAGCTTCGCTGCCTTGATGCTTGGACGAGCCGCCGCCTTCATCGACTCCAAGCGTTCTTCCTTTAGGCGCCTGTCGGCCTGGAGCTGCTTCAGAGCTTCCGCGAGGCGAGCCTCTCGTCTTTGCGCCTCCCGAATTATATTCCCCACCTCAGCGAGTTGTCCGAGCACATTCCGTCGGCGTCGATCAAAGCCTTCGGCCCGATCAGCCCATCGACCGATGTAGCTATCTCTCTTCGGATCTATTCGCCGCGCGGTAGCGATCCAGCCTGAGACTCGGGCTCGAAGCTCGTGCTCGATGTAGTCACCGTTCGCGAATGTGGCCGGCAGGCTCACCGGCTCGTACAGATCGCCCAGAAGGTGCTTGATACGACGCGAAACCCGACCGTCGCGGTCGTCCAAGTAGGGTTCGGGCGCAAACGTCGCGATCTTGTCCTGGTAGAGGATCGCGGGCACAAGCCAATCGTCGGGCGGCTCGATGTCTGGCGCCCAGAGCGCGACCGTCTCTCTCATGACACGCATCCTAGGTGCAAGGCAATTCCGGTGCCTGAGGATCACAGAGACCTCGGTTTAATCGCCATGCCGTCGTCACCTGCCTTGACGGTGACGTGCAGGAGTTCGTAGTGGCCTCCGGAGATGGATGCGAGGTTGTGCCTGCCGCCGCCGTTGTAGGTTTGCCAGCCTTGAATGTCGAGGGCATTTGGCCCTGCCAGATCAGAACGGAACCGCGAACCTGCCGACGGCGACGACCAGCGGATCACCCGCCGACTGCAACACCACCACTTCGGGCACGCCGACCGGCGTCAATGGAGACCCGGACCGGCTCGTCGACGATCCCTCAAGCTCGGGCAAGGTCACCGCCCGCATGCTCCACCTCAACCAGCAAGATCAGACGTGTCGGCGACCAGCGATGCGGTGCCATCCCGAAGCAGACGATGCGGCCCGATGCTCGCGGCACTCGTCACCGGGCCTGGTACGGCCCCCACGCCCCGACCCAACTCGAAAGCGTTGCGCGCCACCACCAGGGAGCCCGACCGGCTTCCTGCCTCGACGACGACCGTCGCGGACGAGCACGCCGCCATCTCCCGCGCGCGAGCGATGAACCGATTCCTGGTCGGAACTGCACCGGGCGGCACCTCGCTGATAAGAAGCCCGACATCGGCCGCGCGTTCGAGTAGGTCGCGGTAGCCAGCAGGATAGGGGCGGTCAACTCCGTTAGCGAGGATCGCGATCGTGTTCCCACCTGCGGCGAGCGCCGACTGGTGCGCGGCACCGTCGATCCCATACGCGCCACCGGCGACGACCACCCGTTCGTCCGCAGCCATCGAAGCGGCGAGTTCGCGGGCAATATGGTCGCCGTAAGAAGTGGAAGCGCGTGCCCCCGTGATCGTGATGAAGTCCTGCACCGCGCGAGCGAGAAATGACGACGCACCACGAGCCCACAACACGTACGGGGCTCTCACGCCCAGATCATCAAGTGCAGCAGGCCAGTCAGCGTCACCGGGGACGAGTGCCCGAACCCCTGACCGCTGAACCTGGTCCAGACGGGAGGCGACATCCTTCACCGCAGCGACGTCGAAGTGGCCCCGCCAGACCTGCGCGTCCACAGAGCTGAGGCCCACCACAGCGCTGTCGTGCTCGGCAAGCCAAAGCATCTCCACCGCTCCAAGCCGAGCAAGAAGACGACCCGTCACTGGATCATTCGGCTCAACAACAAGGGACAACACCATCCGCGCAGCCCGCTCGTCACCTGCAAGGGCGGTCAAGCCAGCCATCTTCGCTTCCTCTCAGCTTTCCTACCGAGAAGGTGCGCACCGAGCGTCTCGCGGCAACGAAGCTCGGCGCTCCCTCCGCTCTGAGCGCGAAAGCCGTGCCGCCGAAGATCCACACCTGACGAACTGTCCGCGTTGCAACTGGCAGCTCGTCGCGTAACGAGTACTATTCGTAACATGAAGAGTCTGGGCGATCTGACTGACGCGGGCCTAACAGAGTTGGACCGTGCTCTGCGTCGCGAGCGCCTTCGTCGTCGCGACGCATGGCGAGATTGTGAGCACTGCGGCGACCCCTTTCTCGGCCGAGGTGACGCGCGCTTCTGTTCTACTCGCTGCCGAGTGACTGCACATCGAGTGAGGGAAAGACTCCAGTGAATGACAGCCTGCGTGTCGTTGGGTCACGCCGTTACGGCACACTCTCCCCGCTTCGATACCCAGGCGGAAAAGCTGCGCTTGCTGGCTTCTTCGCTGACATCATCGAGGTTCTTGGCATCACAGATGCCCGCTACATTGAGCCTTACGCCGGGGGCGCAGGCGCAGGGATCGCGCTACTTCGTGAGGGCATCGTCCGGCACTTAGTTATCAATGACATCGATCCAGCCGTCCATGCCTTTTGGAAGTCTGTCGTTGCCCACAATGCGAGCTTTGTAGAGCTGGTCGGGTCAACGCCGCTGACCATTGACGAGTGGCAGAGACAACGAGAGATATACCGCTCCCGAGAGGAGAGCGATATGCTGCGCTTGGGATTCGCTTTCTTCTTCCTCAACCGAACAAATCGTTCAGGGATTCTGAACGCAGGCGTTATCGGCGGGCAGCGTCAGGAAGGGAAGTACAAGATTGATGCCCGGTTCAACCGGCAAACCCTCGTTGAGCGGTTGACCGCAATCGGCGAGCTGGCAGATCGCATCACGGTCTCTGACCTCGATGGCAGGACAGTAATTCAGCAGTACTCTCACGATGAGCGATCGTTCATGTATATCGACCCGCCCTATGTGCAGGCGGGCTCGCAACTCTACCTAAACGCCTTCGACGGACGGGATCACAAGGCCCTCTCGGCGATCGTCAACTCAGTCGAAGAGGCGCACTGGCTGGTGACCTATGACACGGCCCCACTGATCGAAAAACTGTACAAGGATCAGTTCCAGTGCCGACTGGAGCTCACCTACTCCGCCAGGTACCCGGGGCAGGCCGAAGAGCTGTTGGTGGCCTCCCCGTCGGTCGCACGGGCGATCAAGGCGTTGCAGTTGACGCCTGTGAGATCCGACGCAACAAGCGCCTGAGCAGCGGGTTCACAAGCTTCCACGCCTGCCGAAGGTCGTCCGCGCTAACGGAAGCATCGGCGCTGTGCGCGATGAGGTTGAACCACTGGATCGACCCGTGCTTGTGAGCGTTACCCGACTGAATAGTGGCAATGGTCGACTTGAGAGACTTCTCTTGACCGTAGGCCTGCACGACATGCTTGAATGCATCGCTCAACTGGCCGGTGGCGGGGGTTGGGTCGCCCTCGAAATGGACCTTGATGGTCGCCTCCAATACTGAGCGCATGAGGATCGCGGCCGCGATTGGGAGATTCGTGAGGCTGATCCTGCGCAGCTCGAAGTATCGCAGCTTGAGATTCAGTGGCGCGTTCTCGTAGTCAAGCCCCGACAGGTCAAGCGTGTCCTTCGTGTCTGGATGGTTGGGCCCACGGCTGCCGGTGCCACCAGGTGAGCCAGGTGGAGTCGGACCGGTTCCACCCCGACCACTGCCGGGCCCGCCGGACACACTGGACGGACCGCCTTGGGATGGTCCTGATGGCGTTGGTTGCGCGGGAAGATCGGGCGGCGCTGGTTGTGGCGAAGTAGGAGTCGAGACGCCGTTGAGGCGATTCACCAGGGACTGATATTCCTGCTTGCTCTTCTTGAACTCTGGCGAGCGAGTGTTGAGATGGCCGGCACGAAACTCGCCGACGAGATACTCCAAAGCGCTGAGCTTCTCTTTCGTCAACTTCACAGCAATCTTTTCGGGCGTCGATGCCCGCGGCAGGAGCATGCCATCCTTATCGAACTCCACGCCGATCGCAGAGGCAATCTCCTTGTTTCGGTAGGCATATTCGAAGGCTGACATCTTCAAGGCGTCGCTTTGAGCATACTCACGGAGAGTGTGATCAGTAAACGGTGCTGCACTTAGGAAGCGCCGCATCACGGCCATCCTCATGAACCTGGCAACCTCGACGTCCGGGTACTGCGCCTTCACATCGTCAACCGTGGTCTGCTCGTCGATGAGCGAATAGTAAAAGGTGGCCTGCTGATCACGGCTCCAGCGCCTCTTCGACATGCCGGTATGCAACCTCGCCACGTGAGGCGCCGCTGTCGCCCGGTCGGGAGCGACGATCACACGAATCCGTTCCGGCAGACTCCCCGCCTCCACTGCGTACCGCTTCAGCAGGGCTCGAATCTCTGCCTCATGGCCGGGCACGATCGTCGGGTCCCGAAGCGCCTTGAGCGCGCTGACTCGGCGGTTGCCTTCCAACACGGTGTATGGGGAACCACTCCCGGAGTCCGATGCCGACGTCACAATCGGGACTTCGTTGTCGAAGTAACCGTCACGGAGGATCAGTCGCGCCGCTCCGAGGACGTCCTCCGACGCAAACAAGTACTTCAGCGCACCAGCTTCGTCGTCGCGGCGCGTCGGTATGCGGTAGTTCTCCAGGTCAAGAAGGAGCCGATCGAGGTCGACCTCGACTATCGGTAGCTGCTCGTAAGCCATACCCAGCCCCGCTCTCGTGCTCCGTCCGGCGATCCACGCCCTCGGCGAACTGGCGAGAGCAGTCGTTCATGCCGAACGCTAGCCGCCTGTTTCGGTCTGTGGGCCGAGACACGTCGAGAGCGACGATGTCCGGCGAAACTCTCCGCGACCACCGACCCGGAACAGCGCTACGAGGCATCAGCGCCATCCACGATGAGTCCAGCCTCGACCAGCGCTGCACGCACAGCCTTGCGGTCCACTCCCAGCCGGCGCCCGATCGCCCGCATCGAGACACCCGCTCGGGCCAGCCGCACCGCCTCCGCCTTCTCGTCCAGACCCAGCCCCGGCAGGCGGGTCGGCACGTTGCGCCGGCGGAGGTGCGTGCACACCGTGGCGCGGTGGATGCCGTAGGTCTCGGCGAGAGACTTCACGCTCATCCCGGCCAGGTAGTCCCCGACGAGCGCGTCCACCTCGGCGGCGGTGAGAAGAGTTTGAGCCGTCTCGACAGTCCTCACAACAGGGCCACGATCATCCCTCGGAGCGGTGCTTTCGGGCCGTCGGGAGACCGCGTAGACCCCACGGTTCAGGCGGTTGACCAGGGTTTTCGTCTTGGGGGCGGAGTTGCCAAACGTGCTACTCAGGCACCCCAGATGGGTCAGGTCCAGCCTTCAGGAACGAGGCACGGCCTGGCACTTTGAAGCGCCCCAGGTTTCGTGCCGGTCCTTTCTGGGGTGGGAAGGTTGGCATCATGCCGAAGAAGATTGATCCCGCGGTGAAGGCTCGTGC
>NZ_RQYT01000002.1 GCF_003932785.1 Arachnia propionica
ATAGGGGGATCGTGACGAGGATCGTCACGGTGGCCTCCTGGCAAGGCGGACGACGAGGAGCGCACTGGATTGTGCGTTCGAGGAGGACAACGCCGCCAGGGGGACACCGGGGCGACCGCAGTAGATTCGCCTATCCGCGCGCCCTCTAAGTCGCGGCCCCGGTGGGATCTTCTTGTCTGCAACCATTCTCCCACGAGTCGACTCACCATTGCAATGACGAGTCGACTCATGAGTCAGTCGCGACGCGGCTCTATCCGAATCAGGTCGGGGTCGAATTTCACGTGACCGGGCGTGATGGGCTCGATGGTCACCGTCACCAGCTCGTCCACGAGCATCCGGCGGCGGTCCACGTCCAACACCTTCCACTTCGCCTCGACCACCTCGCGGCGCTCCGCGGTGCCGACCGGCTCCTCGACGTCCGCGAGCAGCTTCGCCGCCGCCGACACCGAACGGTCGAGCAGCTCCGCGTCGATCTCGTCGATGCGGGCCTTCACGTCGTTGATCGCTGCCGTTATCTCCAGGACCGGCTGATGGATGTCGCGCAGCAGCGGGCTCAGCTCCTTCACCCGATCGACCAGGGCGTTCCGCTCCGTCAGCAGCTCCTCGCGATCCGGCCCATCGTCCTCCTGTGGCATCACGAGGTCGTGCACGTCCACCGAGGACAGACGCGTGAGCACCGCCTCGGTGACCATCGCATCGACGGGCTCGCGCTGGCGGGTGAGATGGAACTGCTCGCCGCAGCGGTACGTCGGCTGCTTGCGGCTGTTCGTCCCCGAGACGAGCGTCGCGCCGCACTTCCCGCACAGCCCGATCGTGGACAGGAGATACTTCGGGTGGTTCCCCTGCCTCGCCGACCTCCGCACGTTGTCCTCCAGCTTCGCCACCGCGGCCCGCCACGTCTGCTCGCCGACGATGGGCGGGAACGCCTCGCCCTGAACCGGGTACAGCTCGCCCGACGCGTAGTGCTTGATGTAGCCACAGTAAAGCGGGTTCGCGAGCAGGTAGCGCACAGCATCGACGGAGAACTCCGACCCACGCGCGGTGAAGTGACCGGCGCTGTTCAGGTCCTCGCGGATTCGCCGGATCGACAGGGACGGCTCGCCGAGGAACGCATCGAAGGCCCGCCGTACGGCGGCGGCCTCCTCCTCGATCAACTCGCCGTCCCTCGTCCAGCCGAACGCCTTCCAGGCGGACGTGGGGATGCCCTCGGCGCGTCGGCGCTCGTTCGACCTGATTTGTCGCTCGGCCTTGCGTCGTGCCTCGAACCGGGCGAGAGCGGCGAGCATCGTCGCCCGGAACTCCCCGTCCGCCGTCGAGAGGTCGATCTCGCCGTCAACGGTGACGACACGCAGGCCGAGATCGATCAGTGTGTTCAGGTCCTTCGTGCTACGCAGGAGCCGGTCCATGTCCACGGCGACCACCATCGAGAACTTGCCCGCACGGGCGTCCTCCAGCATCTCGGCCCACCGAGTGCCAGCACGGCGCTTCTTCGTCGCGGACACCGCGTTGTCGTCGTAGACCTCGACGACCTTCCAGTCCTTGGCCTCGGCCAGCGCCCTGATCTTTCTCAGCTGGGTCTCGACGGTCCATCGGTCGCCCTTGCGGTCCATCGAGGCGCGGATGTACGCCGCAACCTCGTTCGTCTTCCTCAGCGATACCAGTTCGACCATGCAACCAAGCTTACGTGAACGGGTGTTGCAACCGCTACATGCGCTAACGCATGTCGATCACCCCGGTGCCGATCTCGATGCTGGAGGTCCGTGCCCCGACGGCGGCCAGCAACGGGAAGGGGGAGCCCAGCTGCTGTGCGAAGTGGTGCACCCGGAAGTAGGCACCGTCGATCCCCACCTCCTCGGCGGCCACCGCCAACTCGATGGACTGCAGCAGCGTGTCGGCCCCGGTCCGCGCGGCGGAATGCGGCGAATCGGTCCAGTGCCCGAAGTTCAGGAAGCCAATCTTCTTCATACCCGGAAAACAAGTTGAAGATTGAATTTATTCCTCGGGGGTGCCGCCGCTGGAGAGGTTCTCGATGATGAGCCTGGGGACGTCATCGCTGGGTGGTAGGTCGAGTACCTGTTCCAGGAAGGAGACCTTCGATTCGAGAGCGCTGCGACGAGCATCGAGGGAACGGAAGCCGTGGCCCTCGTTCTCGAAGGTGACCAGGGCCACGGGGAGTCCTTGGGAGCGCACTGCTTCGGCAAGGGAGAAGGCCTGGTCCGGTGGGACGACCTTGTCCTGCAGACCCTGGAGGATCAACATCGGGGTCTTGAGGCGGTCCAAGTGGTTGATGGGGGAGCGGTCCCGATAGAGCTGTTCCGCCTCAGGGAACGGCCCCACCAGGCTGAAGGTGTATCTGGACTCGGCCTTGTGGGTGCTGCTGACCAAGGTGGTGAGGTCGCCGATCCCGTAGGAGCTCATGCCGGCTGCGAAGATGTCGCTGCTCACCAGCGCCTGCAGCGTCGTGTAGCCCCCGGCTGAACCGCCCGCGATGACCACCTTGCCCGGATCGGCGAGTCCGGCCTGGCAGACCTCCTGGACGGCGGCCGCGACATCGGCGACCTCCAGGACACCCCATTGACCCTTCAGGCGCTCGCGGTAGGCGCGTCCGAACCCGGTGGAACCCGAGTAGTTGACATCCAACACCGCGACCCCGCGGGAGGCCCAGAACTGCACTGAGCGATCAAAACTCGGATGGTGCACCGAGGTCGGGCCGCCGTGGGTGAGGACCAGCAACGGGGTGGGTGCAGTGGCGCCTGGTGCCGGGTAGAACCAGGACTGTACTGCACCGGCCGGGCCCTCGGACCACCGGGCCTGGGGAATCGAGGCCCCCTCCCAGCGCTGTGATGTGACGATCTCGTGACGCACCCCCGTCGGTGAGATCCGGACCAACGAGGCAGGCCGGTCCGGCCACTCGGCGATGACGAACAACTCCTCGCCGCGGGCAGCCACGGACTCGATCATCGCTGTCCCGGGCAGGGGATAGGTGACCCCGCCATCACTGGGTCTCACCAGGGCGAGGGCGCCGCGGCCACCGGCGATCTCGACGGTGGCCAGCAGGTCCTCCCCAACTGCTGCCGAAGGTGGTGCATCCAGGACCCAGGTGGGGATGCTGCAGTCGTGGGGGACGAGCCACTGGTGGCGGAAGTCGCCGTCACGTACCGTCCAGTTCCAGTACCCCGACTCATCCGAGACCCAGGCGAGGGTCCCGTTGCCCAACCACAGCGGGTGCTGGGCGCTCACCCCATCGGTCGCGGCGACCGCGACCAGCGCAGCCGGATCGCCCAGGGGGCAGGTGAACACCTCGGCGGTGTCCCAACTCATGTTCGGGTGCATCCACTGGAACCAGGCGACCTGGTCACCGTGCACGGTCACCCCGGCATAGAAATCAGCCCCGGTGACCAGTACCCGGCCACCCTCGGTGTTGTCCGCTGCCAGGTCAAGGGTGACGATCTCAGTGCGTTCCTCCGGGTCGACCGCGTGGTCCTCCCTGACGCAGACGATGAGATCGTGATCGGGGGCCAGCGCCAGGCCGCCGTAGCGGAACCTCTCCGAGGGCGGGGTCACGGCATGGACCCGGCCGTCACGGGCGACCCAGACCTGCTTGGTGCGGTCGTCGCACCAGGCGACCACGTCATCGGCCACGGCATAGGCTCCGCCTCCGTACTCCATGACGCGAGTGCGCACCTCAGAATCAGGGGTGAGGTCCTCAACCTGCTGACCATCCCACCGGCGGATGGTGGTGCGGCCATCCTCGGCGGCGATGCTGGCCAGCCAGAAGACCCCGTCCCGGGTCGCCCGTACCTGACGAATTGAATCGGTTCCCAGCAGGGCTTCATCCAGAGTCATTCGGCGCATGTCCTCCATTAAACCCCAGACACTCCTGTTGTGCGGGGCCCTTCACTGATGCAGAATGGAGGCGTCCGCACTGTGTGGAGACGCCGATCGCAGGGGAAGGCAATCGGGCCGAACCCACAGGAGGACACATGAATGCACAACGGGCCGCCGCTGGCCTGCCGAAGGCGCGAGGGATGATCTTCATCCACTCGACGCCCGCTGCGTTGTGCCCTCATCTGGAATGGGCCGCAGCTGCGGTCATCGGGCCAGGGGCAGCATGGCGTTGGTCGGAGCAACCCGCCCAACCGGGTACCAAGCGCGCGGAGATCTCTTGGACGGCCTCTCCCGGTACCGGGGCACGGTTAGCCTCCGCCCTGGCGGAGTTCGCGCGTATCCGTTTCGAGGTCACCGAGGATGCCAGCCCCGGATGTGAGGGGACCCGGTTCTGCTACACCCCGGCCCTGGGGCGCTTCGCCGCGACGGTGGGTTCCCACGGGGATGTCATGGTGCCGGAGGACCGCATCCGCCATGCGATGGCCGAGACCAAGGGGGATCCACGGTTGCTCCGTGACGCGCTCGATCGACTCATCGGAACTGCTTGGGACGAGGAGCTCGAGGAGTTCAGATACGGATCGGAGGACGCACCGATCCGTTGGTTGCACCACGTGGTGTGACAATGGTGGGTCACCCCGTTGGGTGACCCACCATCACCGAATCTGACCCCACGGTGGGGCGGGAACAGATTCAGTCGGAGATGTTGGCATTGGTGACCACCACGGCCACGTTCGCGCCGCCGAACCCGAACGAATTGTTCACGGCGGCGAGATCGCCGCTGGGGAGCGGACGGCTGGTGTTCACGGCGATGTCGATGGGGAGACCGGGCTCGAGGTTCTCGATGTTGATGGTTGGAGGGACCGTCCGATCCTTGAGGGCCATCACCGTGGCGAAGGTCTCCAGGGCTCCGGCGCCGCCCAGGAGATGACCGGTCATCGACTTGGTGGAGGTGACCACGCAGTTCTCGACGGCGTCGCCGAGTGCCGCGGCGATGGAGTGGGCCTCCGTGATGTCACCGGGAGGCGTCGAGGTGCCGTGCGCATTCACGTGGATGATGTCACGGGGGCTCAACCCCGCCGACTCCAAGGCCTTGCGCATGGCCGCGGACTGTCCCCGACCTGTCGGCTCGGGGAGCACGATGTCATGGTTGTCGTTGGAGATCCCCGCGCCGGCGAGGGTGCCGTGGATCCGGGCGCCGCGGGCCTTGGCGTGCTCGAGGGTCTCGATAACCATGATCACCGCGCCCTCTCCGAGGACGAAGCCGTCACGAGCGGTGTCCCAGGGACGTGAAGCGTGCTCCGGGTCGTCGTTGCGACGGGACAGGGCCTGCATCTGGGCGAAGGCGTTCAGTGGGAGGGGGTGGACCACACCCTCGGAACCCCCCACGACCGCGATGTCACAACGGCCCAGCCTGATCTGGTCGAGACCCAGCGAGATCGCCTCGTTCGACGAGGCGCAGGCACTGACCGGGGCGTGCACGGCGGCGGCGGCTCCGAAGGTCAGGCCGAGATTGGCCGCCGGGGCATTCGCCATGAGCATGGGAATGGTGAAGGGGGACACCCGGCGCGGCCCCTTCTCCTTCTGGATGTCCCAGTTGGAGACGAGGGTGTGGAGGCCGCCGATACCGGTCCCGACACACACCGCCAGGCGGTCGGGGTCGATGGGGTTGTCCTCCCCGAGACCGAGACCCGCATCGGTCCAGGCCTCGAGGCCGGCCACCATGGCCAGCTGCGAGGCCCGATCGAGCCGTCGGGCCGCCACTCGGTCCAGTCGCTCCGCGGGGTCGCTGATCACCTCCGCGGCGAAGGTGACGGGCAGCTGCTGAGCCCATTCATGCGTGAGCGTGTGCGCACCGGAACGTCCGGCGAGCATGGCCTGCCAGGTGCTGGGGGCATCGGTACCCAGCGGCGTGAAGGCGCCGAATCCGGTGATGACGACCTCGGTCATGGAGTCTCCTCGGGGTGCAAGCGGGTGCGGAATGAGGATTCGCCGGGTGCCTCTGGTCGAGGTCACCCGGCGAATGCGCCTCAGGACTGGGCGCGCTCGATGTAGGCGACGGCGTCGCCAACGGTCTTGAGGTTCTTGGAGTCCTCGTCAGGGATGGTGACCCCGAACTTGTCCTCGCAGGCGTAGATAATCTCCACCATGGACAGGGAGTCCACGCCGAGGTCGTCGATGAACGACTTGTCGAGCTGGACGTCCTCGGCGGCAACCCCTGCGACGTCGTTGACGATCTCTGCGAGGTCGGCGCGGATCTCTTCGGTGCTGGCCATGTTCTTCTCCTAGATGTTGGTGGCCGGTTGGGTCATGGCAGGACGACGACCTGGCCCGCGTAAACGAGCCCGGCGCCGAAGCCGATGATGAGGGCGGTCTGCCCGGAGGTGGCCTCGCCCGATTCGAGCAGGGCCTCCATCGCCAGCGGCACGGAGGCCGCCGACGAGTTGCCCATGTGGACGATGTCACGGGACACCACCACACTCTCGGGCAGCTTGAGGTGGCGCAACATCGAATCGGTGATCCGGTTGTTGGCCTGGTGGGGGATGAAGACGTCGAGCTGGTCAGGGGTCAAGCCGGCGCGATCCAGGGTCTCCTTGGTCTTCTCCGCGATGAAGGTGGTTGCCCAGCGGAACACGGCCCTGCCGTCCATGGAGATGAAGGGCATGGTCCGCCCGGCATCGCTGGCATCCTCCCAGTCCTCGATCTGGATGGCCTGCGCCTGGGCTCCGTCGGAGCCCCACACAACCGGCCCGAGGGCGGGGGTGTCGCTGGGACCGAGAACGACCGCGCCGGCGCCGTCCGAGAACAGAAAAGCCGTTGACCGGTCCGTGATGTCGACCATGCGGCTCAACGCTTCCACCCCGACGACGAGGACATGGCTTGCGGCACCTGAACGGATCAGGGACTCGGCCATCCCCGTGCCGTAGCAGAAGCCGGCACAGGCCGCGGAGAGGTCGAATGCCGCGGGCCCGGCCGACAGACCGAGCTCGTCGGCGATGTAGACCGCAAGTGAGGGGGACTGTTGGAAGTGCGAGACGGTTGAGCAGATCACGGCGTCGATCTGCCTGGGTTCGAGGCCGGAGCGTTCGATAGCCCTGCGACTGGCCGCCACGGCCATGGACAGGGGAGTTTCCTCCTCCGTGGCCCAGCGACGTTCACGGATACCGGTTCGCTGCTCGATCCACTCTGGTGTGGAGTCGATCATCGTGCACATCTCCTCGTTGTCCACGATGCGTGAACCACGATGTCCTCCCACGCCGAGGATGCGGGCATGGGGTGCGCCGATGGATGGGGTGATGCTCATGTGCGGCCTTTCAGGCGGTCTCGGCGTGGGCGGTGCAGAATGCGCGGGCGTCGTCGAGCTGGTCGGGGGTCGACAGGTTGAACACCTCGACACCCTTGAGGTTGCGCTTCGCGATGCCGGTGAGGGTTCCCGCGGGAGGGAGCTCCAACAGTCCCGTGACCCCCATCGAGGACATCGTCTCCATGCACAGATCCCAGCGAACGGGGTTCGCGACCTGGGCCACGATTCGTTCGAGGTGGCAGCGCCCCGAACCGACGGCGACGCCGTCGGCGTTGCTGAGCATGGGGATCCGGGGGTCGACGGCGACCATGGCCTCGGCGAATCGGGTGAGTCGCTCCACGGCCGGGGCCATGTGATGGGTGTGGAAGGCGCCAGCGACGCTCAGCGGGATCAAGCGGGCGCGCCGGGGGGCGTTGTCCGCCAGGGCAGCCAACTGATCGGTGGTGCCCGCGGCGACGATCTGGCCAGCGCCGTTGTTGTTGGCCGGCGTGAGGCCGGCCGCCTCGATCGCGGCCAGGACCTCGTCGCGATCCCCCCCGATCACCGCCGTCATGGAGGTCGGGGTCACGGCCGAGGCAGCCGCCATGCCACGACCCCGTTCCCGGACGAGCACGAGGGCGGACTCGGGGGACAAGACGCCCGAGGCGGCGGCAGCGGCGAGCTCTCCGACGGAGTGGCCGGCCAGGACCCCGACCTGGGAGGCCGCTGCCTCGGAGTCGGGGAACAGCTGCAGGAAGGCGGCGAGGGCAGAGGCGACCAGCAGGGGCTGGGCGATGGCGGTGTCCCGGATGGTCTCTGCGTCCGAGGTGGTCCCGTGCGCGACGAGATCGATGTCGGTCACGGCGGAGAACCACTCGAGTCGAGCGGCGAAGGTCGGGTCCTCGAGCCAAGGGGCGAGGAACCCCGGGGTCTGGGCACCTTGGCCCGGCGCAACGACAGCTAGCACGCAACCAACTCTGCCTGTGCGAGCCGGAGAATGTGGCCCGGAGGGCGACGCAAATGTTCCGCAACATTTGTGGGAACCCCACAAGCGGAGGTGAAAGGGAGGCCTGAAGGCGGGATCACCGGGGCCTCCACGAGAGGTCGGTCATGGTGGTTTCCCGACAAGCCTCGTGCCCTGGGCCGAGGGTTCAGTCCTGGAGTCGGCCCAGGGTGATGGCGAGACGCAGGACGTAGGCCTCCCTGGCATCCGTTGGGTTGTACCCGGTGAGTTCCTGGACGCGCTTGAGTCGATAACGAACCGTGTTGGGGTGGATGTACATGGCGCGGGCGGTGGCCTCCGTCGAGGAGCCGGCATCAAGGAATCCGACGCAGGTGTCGAGGAGTTCCTTCGAGCCACGGAGAGCCTCGTACACCTCTTTCGCGAGGGTCCGCCGTGCGTGCCCATCACCGGCCAGCGCCCGCTCGGGAAGAAGATCGGCGGCCAGCAGGGTGCGTGGTCCCTCCGGCCATGCCTTCGCGGCGCGGAACCCGTGCGCGGCCTCGCGGGCCGACTTGGGTGCGCCTCCGAGGCCGGCGCTGAGAGGACCGACGACCACCGGGCCGTCGGCGAAGCATCCCTCCAGCTGACGGACCACGGAGCACGTGGCCTCGGCATCCGTGAGGGCGGCCCCCGCGAGGATGCACACCAGGCGTTCCCCTTGGGGGGCGGCGAGGACGTCCAACTGGAGCCTCGATGCCGCCCGACGCAGATCCTCGACGCGTGGGTCCTTCGGCGCGCCGGCCAGCACCACCACGGTGGGCGCCTCGGAGTTCCACCCGAGGGTGGAAGCGCGGGAGAAGACCGATTCGTCGGTCTCGTCCCGCACCACCGCGTCGATGACGGTGGCCTCGATGCGCGAGTCCCAGGCACCCCGGGACTCCGCCGCCCGGGCGTAGACGGCGGCGGCGGCGAAGGCGATCTCCCGGGAGAACAGGACGATCCCGATCTGCAGCGGCTGCCGGTCCGCGCGGGGGAGCAACAACTGGATCTGTTCCTCCACGACGTCCGTCGTCGTGCGCACGAGGTCGACGGTCTGCTGGAGCGAGATCCTGCCCGCCATGGCCCGCGGCGCGGCATCGAAGACCCGCTCGGGGACGAAATCCTCACCGGAGACCCAGTCGACGAACCCGTCGATGCCGCCACGGGCGAGGATGCTGATCCAGGAGCGGGACTCGGCGTCGAGTTCGGCGAACCAACCGTGGCGTGTCTCGAGGGCCGTCAGGGTGGCGGTGTTCATGGCCGCACGTGCCGAGCGGAGACGTTTGAGGATCCCGGCACGGGTGCGTGCCGAGGGGACTGTGGCCGGCAGGGTTCCGGCGCGGGGAGACGAAACGGACATCGTGTCGTCAGCCTACCCGCGCCGGAACATGGGTGATTGGGTGGGGTCAGCCCTTGACAGCGCCGCCGAGCATGCCGCGAACGAAGAAACGCTGCATGGCCAGGAAGACGATCATGGGGATGAACATCGAGATGAACGCGCCCGCGCTCAGCAGGTGCCATTTCGCGCCGAGGGTCCCGGACAGCTCCGCGACCCTGACGGTCAGGGGTGCCACGTTCTTGTTGCCTCCTGCGAAGGTCAACGACACGAGCAGGTCGTTCCACACCCACAGGAACTGGAAGATCCCGAACGACGCGATCGCCGGGAGCAGCAATGGCAGCAGCACCCTGAAGAAGATCTTCACGTGACCGGCCCCATCCACCTTGGCGGCCTCGATGAGGGAGGCGGGGATCTCCTTCATGAAGTTGTGCAGCAGGAAGATGGCCCGCGGCAACGCGAAGATGGAATGGGACAACCACACCGTCCAGAAGGAGCCCGCGATGCCCCAGTTGACGTACTGGGTGAGCAGCGGGACCAAGGTGACCTGGATCGGGACCACCTGAAGGGCGAACACCGCCACGAACAGGATGTTGCGTCCGGGGAACTCGATCCAGGCGAAGGCGTAGGCCGCGATGAGGGCGATGAAGATCGGGATCACCACGGAGGGGATCGTGATCACGAAGGAGTTCAGGAAGAAGGTGCCCAACTCCGTCGACGAGTTGTTCATCGCCTCGTCGTAGCTCTGCAGGGTGGTTCACAGGGTCTGTGAACCACGTCCACCAACCGGTGGTACGGATCTCCTTGGCCGGGCGGAGCGACGTGAGGAACAGCCCGAAGGTGAGCATCAGCCCGGCAGGGAGCAGGAAACCGATGGCGGGCAGCCATCCTGGCCACAGGTCCGCGGTGAAGAGGATGATCGCCATGACCGCGGCGAACATCAGGACGGCGACGCACATCACCAGCATCCTCTCGGCGGGGGGTGTCGGCAGCGAGCAACCAGTCCATGGGGTCAACTCCTGTCTGAGTTGGTTCTCAAGGGGTTGGGACCACGGCCCTGAAGGCGCGGTCCCAACCCGTACGAGAAGACGTAGGCGTCAGTTCTTCGGCCAGCTGTTCTCGATCTCGGTGAGCACATCCGTGCTGGACTGATCAAGCGTGATCCAGTTGGTCATGCCCTTCCAGAAGGTCCCGGCCCCGACAGCACCCGGCATGATGTCCGAGCCGTCGAAGCGAACCAGGGTCTTGTCATCGGTGAGCAGTTCGAAGGCGAGCTTGTCGATCGGCGACTTGAGGTTGTTGGGATCCAGCTTCTTGTTGGCGGAGACCCAGCCGGCACTTGTCGCCTTGGCCTTCTCGTTGCTCCACTCCGGCGAGGTCAGGTAGGCCTGGAACGCCTTGACCTCCTCGCGGTCGGAGAAGGCTGCGGCGAACTCGCCACCGGTGAGGAGCGGCTGCGTGGCGGCATCCTGGCCGGGCAGGTAGAAGGCGAACACGTCGCCGTCCTCGGCGACCGTGACGTCCTCGGGCCAGTTCGCTTGGTAGAACGACGCCTGTCGGTGCAGGAAGCACGTTCCGTCGAGGATGGGTAGACCGGCCTCACCGGACGGGGTGGTGGCGATGCTCTTGACGTTGCCGTAGCCGCCGTTGACGTAGGCCTCGTTCTTCAGGATGCTGCCGGCCTTGTCGAGTGCGGTCACGACCTTGGGGTCGTTGAAAGGGATCTCGTGGTTCACCCACTTGTCGTAGTCCTCAGGGCTGGCGAAGCGCAGCATCATGTCCTCGAGCCAGTCGGTGGCCGGCCACCCGGTGGCGCCGCCCGACTGAATCCCCGCGCACCAGGGTTTCGCATCCGGATGATCCGCGACGATCTCGTCGGTCAGGGCCATGAGGTCATCCCACGTGGTGGGGATCTCGTAGCCGTTCTCCTGGAACTGCTTCGGGGAGTACCAGACGAAGGACTTGGCGTTGGCACCCACGGGAACCGCGTAGACCTTGCCGTCGACGGAGCCGTACTCCTTCCAGTCCTGGGTGTAGTTCTCCTCGATGTTGGTCAGGGCCTGGCCGCTGACCTCGACGACCTTCCCGGGGAACCGGTCGACGATGGTCTTGAGCAGGCCGGGCTGGGGCAGGTAGGCGATGTCCGGAGGAGAACCTGCCTCGATCTTCACGGGCAGCTGGGCCTCGAACTCGCGGGAGCCCTCGTAGTTGACCTTGGCACCCGTGCACTCCTCGAAGGCCTTGAAGGAGTCGATGTGAGGCTGATCCTCGGGGCTGACGATCGAGGTGTAGACATTGATGTTCCTGCCGGAGAGATCCCCGTACACCTCGTAGGCGGCGCAGTCCGTGGGGGAATCATCCCCAGCAGCTGACGACGCCGGGTTCGCGGAGCCCCCGGAGGAGCCACAGGCGGCCAGCGCCACCAGTGACAGGGCGCTGAGGGTGGCCAGGGCTCCCCGGTTCGTGATGCGGAACATCCTTGTCCTTTCCATCGGGTCGGAACACCACTTCCTCACCTCATCCCATCCGAAGCGGGAGGGATGGAGCAAGCCAATGTGGTCACGATCCAGTAACGATTTCATGTGGGAGGCGTTCCCGAGAAGTACCCGGAACCGCTTGGGTGTCCTCGGGGCAGGATGCGCGGTATGTTTGATGCACCTGTGCTCAACTGCGACGAGAGGACTCATGTGAGCATCAACGACGAGGCCGGGCCCATCCTGAACGGGCTGCCGACGAACCTCCCCGACACTGATCCGGGTGAGACCGCGGAGTGGCTCGAATCGCTCGATGGGGTGATCGAGCATGGGGGGCGCAACCGTGCCCGTTACGTGATGCTGAAGCTGCTTGAACGCGCGCGTGAACTCCACGTGGGCGTGCCGTCGTTGACGGGTACCGACTACGTCAACACGATTCCGGTCGACAAGGAACCGGAGTACCCGGGTGACGAGGATCTCGAGCGCCAGATCCGGCGCTTGCTGCGCTGGAACGCCGCCATCACCGTGCACCGTGCCCAACGCCCCGGCGTGGGTGTGGGCGGCCACATCTCGTCCTTCGCCTCCTCGGCCACCCTCTACGAGGTCGGCTTCAACCACTTCTTCCGCGGCAAGGACCACCCGGGTGGTGGCGACCAGGTGTTCTTCCAGGGGCACGCGTCGCCGGGCATGTACGCCCGCGCGTTCCTTGAGGGACGCCTCCAGGAGGTCGACCTCGACGGCTTCCGTCAGGAACACAGCCACATCGTCGACGGCCGGGTGAGGGCACTGCCCTCCTATCCGCACCCGCACCAGATGCCCGACTTCTGGGAGTTCCCGACGGTCTCCATGGGGCTCGGCCCCATGAACGCCATCTATCAGGCGCAGTTCAACCGTTACCTGCACAACCGGGGCATCAAGGACACCTCCGACCAGCACGTGTGGGCCTTCCTCGGTGACGGCGAGATGGATGAGCCGGAGTCCCGTGGTCTGCTCCAGCTGGCGGCCAACGAGGAACTCGACAACCTCACCTTCGTCGTCAACTGCAACCTGCAACGGCTGGATGGCCCGGTCCGCGGCAACGGCAAGATCGTGCAGGAACTCGAGGCCTTCTTCCGCGGTGCGGGCTGGAACGTCATCAAGGTCATCTGGGGACGCGGCTGGGATCCGCTCCTCGCGGAGGACTCCGACGGCGCCCTCGTCAACCTCATGAACACCACCGCCGATGGCGACTACCAGACCTTCAAGGCCAACGACGGCGCCTATGTCCGGGAGCACTTCTTCGGGCGCGATCCGCGGACCGCGGCGATGGTCAAGGACTGGAGCGATGAACAGATCTGGTCGCTCACCCGAGGCGGCCACGACTTCCACAAGGTGTACGCGGCCTACAAGGCGGCAACGGAGTTCACGGGGGCCCCGACCGTCGTCCTGGCCCACACCATCAAGGGGTACTTCCTCGGGCGTCATTTCGCCGGACGGAACGCGACCCATCAGATGAAGAAGATGGCGCTGGAGGACCTCAAGTCGCTGCGTGACCGAGTCCATCTGCCGATCTCCGACGAGGTGCTGGAGGCTGACCCGTACCGCCCGCCGTACTTCCGTCCGTCCGAGGACGATCCGCGCATGCAGTACCTGCAGCAGCGTCGTCGGGAACTGGGTGGCTACCTCCCCGAACGCCGGGGGGACCGCAAGTTCATCTCGCTTCCGGCGGAGAAGACCTACGACTCGGTCCGAAAGGGGTCCGGCAAGCAGGGTGTCGCCACGACGATGGCCTTCGTGCGACTCCTCAAGGACCTCATGAGGGACAAGGAGTTCGCTCCCCGTGTGGTGCCGATCATCCCGGACGAGGCCCGCACCTTCGGCATGGACGCGTTCTTCCCGACCATCAAGATCTACAACCCCCACGGCCAGAACTACACCCCCGTGGATGCGGACCTGTTCCTCAGCTACCGTGAGGCGGTCAAGGGGCAGATCCTGCACACCGGTATCAACGAGGCGGGTTCCGTGGCGGCCTTCACCGCGGCGGGCACCTCGTACGCGACCCACGGTGAGCCGATGGTCCCGATCTACGTCTTCTACTCGATGTTCGGGTTCCAGCGCACCGGGGACTCCTTCTGGGCCGCCGGCGACCAGCTGGCGCGCGGTTTCATCATCGGGGCCACCGCTGGCCGCACCACCCTGACGGGGGAGGGCACCCAGCACATGGATGGTCATTCCCCGATCCTCGCGTCCACGAACCCCGCTGTGGTGGCCTACGACCCGGCCTACGGGTACGAGATCGCCCACATCGTCAAGGACGGGCTCCGGCGGATGTATGGCGAGCAGCCGGAGAACGTCATGTACTACCTCACGGTCTACAACGAGCCCTACCAGCAGCCCGCGGAGCCGGAGGGCGTGGACGTCGAGGGCATCCTCAAGGGCATGTACCTCCTTCGCCCCGGTTCGACCGAGGGGCTCGGGGAGGATGCGCGCCGCGCCCAGATCCTCGCCTCCGGCGTCGGCGTGAACTGGGCGCTCGAGGCACAGGAACTGCTGCGACGGGACCACGGCGTGGTCGCCGACGTATGGTCGGTGACCTCCTGGAACGAACTGGCCCGCGAGGGGCGCCGCCGGGACCGTGAACGCTTCGACGATCCGTTCGGCGAGCACGAGCCAACCTGGGTGGAGCAGAAGCTCGAGGGCACCTCCGGCCCCATCGTCGCGGTGAGTGACTACATGCACGCCGTCCCGGACCAGATCCGGCCCTGGGTGCCGCGGGACTACTCCACCCTCGGGGCCGATGGTTTCGGATTCTCCGACACCCGCGCCGCGGCCCGTCGTCACTACCGGATCGACGGACCCTCCATCGCGGTGGCGGTGCTGCAGCGTCTCGCCATGAACGGTGAGGTGCCGCAGGAATGGGCGACGGAGGCTGCGGCGCGCTACCGTCTCGACGATGTCACGGCCGGGACGTCCGGCAAGGCCGGGGACGACGAGTGACCCGACCCGACGTGTTGTCAGGGAGCCCGGGTGCGCAGCACCCGGGTCATCTGGCAGGCTAGGGACGTGGCACCGTTGAAGGAATGGAAACTCCCGTGAACGCCGCGAACGAGGGGGAGGTGCTTGGCCTCAGGCCAGGCATGGTGGTCCAGGAGCTCGGCTGGGACGAGGACACGGACGCAACGTTGCGTGACCTCATCATGGACGCGATCGACGCCGAGATGGTCGAGGAGGCCATCGAGGCCGTCGACGTGGTCTTCCTGTGGTGGCGGGACGACGACGGCGACGTCGCCGACGGACTCGTCGACGCGATGACCGACCTGGCCGGGACCGGGTGGATCTGGCTGCTCACCCCCAAGGTCGGGCGCCCCGGCTACGTCGGCCCCAGCGACATCTCAGAGGGGGTGACCACCGCTGGTCTGTCCCTGACCAGCCAGGTCAACGTCAGCCCCCAGTGGCAGGCCCACAAGGTGGTGCGCCCCAAGGGGGGTGCGCGCCGCTGAACCCCGCAACCGAGAGAGGACCATCATGACCGTCAAACCCCGTATCGGAGTCCTCACCTCGGGTGGCGATGCCCAGGGCATGAACGCCGCCGTGCGGGCGATCGTGCGTGCCGCCATCCAGGCCGGGGCGGAGGTGTTCGCCATCCGGGAGGGTTGGCAGGGCGCTGTCCTCGGGGGCGACCACATCCAGCAGATGGGGTGGGGGGACGTGTCCGGGATCCTCAACACCGGAGGAACGGTGATCGGTACCGCCAGGTGCCTGGAGTTCCGCGAACGCGAGGGTCGGCTCCGGGCGGTGCGCAACCTCGTCCAGGCGGAGATCGATCGGCTGATCGTCATCGGTGGTGACGGGTCGCTCACAGGAACGCGGGAACTGCGCGTCGGATGGGGCGACCTGTTGGAGGAACTCGTGGCCTCCGGCGAACTCTCCTCGGAGCTGGCCGAACGTCACCCCGTGCTCCGGATCGCCGGTCTCGCCGGTTCGATCGACAACGACATGGTCGGGACCGACATGACGATCGGCACGGACAGCGCCCTCCACCGCATCACCGAGGCCATCGACTCCATCAGCAGCACCGCCGAGTCGCATCAGCGAACCTTCATCGTTGAGGTGATGGGGCGCAACTGCGGCTACCTGGCCCTCATGAGCGCCATCGCGGGGGGAGCCGATTACACGTTCCTGCCCGAGTCCCCGCCGCTTGATGGCTGGGAGGACCAGATGGTGGAGGTCCTGGAGCAGGGAAGGGAGGCTGGGCGGCGCGACTCCATCATCGTCGTCGCGGAGGGGGCCGCTGACCGGCAGGGAGAAGCCATCACCGCATCCCGGGTCCAGGGGGTCATCCAGGAGCGCACGGGTGAGGAGCCGCGCATCACGATCCTCGGGCACGTGCAGCGGGGTGGCACCCCGTCGGCCTATGACCGTTGGATGGCAACCTCCTGTGGGGTGCGCGCCGTTCAGGAGGTGCTCCGCGCGGATGCGGACTCGGAGCCACTCCTGGTCGGGGTCCAGAACCACGAGCTGAGCGCCGTTCCCCTGCTGGACGCGGTGGACCGGACCCGACGCATCGGTGATCTCATCGCCGAGGGGGACTACGAGGCTGCGATCGAGTCCCGGGGGTCGGGGTTCATGATGATGATTGACATCTACCGGACGTTGTCCGAGGCCACGCCGTCGGTTGCCTCCCCTGGAGGCACGCGGGTGGCCTTCATGCACGCTGGAGCGCTCGCGCCGGGCATGAATCAGTTGGCCCGGGTCGCGGTGCGTTCAGGGATCGACCTCGGTCACCATGTGCTCGCGGTGCACGGTGGAGTGCCGGGACTCATCGAGGGGCGCCTCGAGGAGGTGACATGGGGAGCCGTGGAGGGCCTTGCCAACACGGGAGGGGCCAGCTTCGGGACGCGCCGCCACATCCCCACCGAGCCGGAGCTGTACCACATGGCCCGTCAGCTGGAGGAGCATCGCGTGGATGCGCTGCTCATCATGGGTGGCTTCCACGCCTATGCCACGGCCGACCTGATGGAACGGGAACGTCGTCGCTACCCGGCGTTCAACATCCCGATCGCCGTGGTTCCCGCGAGCATTGACAACAACCTTCCGGGTTGGCCGATGGCGGTGGGCGCGGACACCGCCATCGGCGTCGTCGTGGACTGCATCGACATGGTACGGATGTCGGCGTCCGCGTCCAAGCGGGCCTTCATCGTCGAGACGATGGGTCGGGGATGTGGCTTCCTGCCATTGGTCGGTGGGCTCGCCGGTGGGGCGGAGAAGGCCTATCTCCCGGAAACCGGGATCTCACTGGCCGAGTTGGAGCGTGACATTGCCGCACTCGTCGACGCCTTCGACTCGGGACGCAGTTTCTACCTGGCCGTGACGGGCGAGAACGCCAGCGTCCACTACACGACGGATGTCCTGTCGAATTTGTACGAGGCCGAGGGCCGGGGACGGTTCACCGTGCGTGAGTTCGTGGTGGGGCACATCCAGCAGGGTGGGATCCCTTCCCCGTTCGACCGCATCAACGCCACCCGACTCGCCTGGAACGCGATGCGCAACCTGGATCAGCAGCTCAAGGAGGGGCGGGCCGACTACGTCGCGGCCCATGCCGGGAGCCCGGGCCTGTTCGCGCCGTTGCGTGACGTGGCCCACGACATGGACTGGGACAACCAGCGGCCGCGGGAACAGTGGTGGTGGCGGCTCCGGGAGACATTCGACACCCTGAGTCGGCGTCCCGGGCAGGAGTGAACCACCGCTGTTCACTCAGCAGAGCGGCAGGGTGACCTGAAAGTTCCTGCTGGCGGAGCAGTTCATCGCAGCCAGCTCCCCCCGTGCCGCCTCGGCTCCCGACGATTCCACCGCGGTGTCCGGGATGACGCTTCGCAGCGTGAGGATGTGACCATCGCTGACGCGAATCACCACCGTGAACGACACGGTGTTGGCCACCCCGTCGGCCGTTCGGGTGCCGCGGAAACCGCAGGTCACCCCGGTGCCCTGGGCCGGATCGATCCCGATCGGCAGGGTGGGGGTGGGGGTGACGTCGCTGAAGGTGGCCTGCATGCTGGCGGAGACGGCCTCGCAGGTGGCTGACGCATCGGGTCCGGCGGCGGCCAGCGTGGCGACCTGGAGTCGGATGTCAGTGGCGGCGTGGCTGAGCCGGATGACGCGACGGTCCCCTTCGATGATCTCGTCACGGTAGAGGTTCCAGCCGGGCGGAGCAGTGATGGTCGTGTCGTTGAGTTCCAACGGGCCGGGGGCCTCGGTTGCGCCCTCCGTGCTCTCGGGATCGGATGAGGGGGATGCGGGCGGTGAGGTCGCCTCGGTCGGAGTTGGAGATGCCGACTGCGAGGCGGGGACGCGGGGCAGCAGCGTGAACCAGCCGACCACCACGAGCGCAACGATGAGAAAGCAGGCGCCGACGAGCAGCAGCCATCGTCGACCCCTTCGGTTGGGCCGGTCCGGCGGCTCCGGCTCGGGGTCGGCGTCATCCTGCACGGGATGATCCGGGACCGGTTCCCGCTCGGCCCGGGACTCCGGGGTGGCGATCGTGGCCTGATCCCAGGCCGATTCCTCAGGGAGGACCTCTGGCTCAGCCGGCGCGAAGCGGCGGCCGGCCCTGCGTGGAGCCGACGGGGGATCCACGGGGTCCACCAGCGCACGGCGCCCAGGGCTGCTGGGGGCGGGAGGCCGCCAGCTCTCCGTCGGGGCGGGTTCGGGATCGGCGCAGCGTCGAGGAACCGTGCGCGACACCTCATCGGCCATGGGGCTCCTCTCACTGGCGTACAACCGCCAAGTCTAGATGAGTGACACCAACTCGGTGGGGAAGCGTGGGGCAGCAGCGTCGGATGGGAATCCCTGTCTCGGTCCTCGGGGCCAGCGGGCGGGCGCTGAGAGAACGCCACCCGGTAGCGCTTGGTAAGGGCTCATGTCAAAAAACAAGCAGAGCCCTTGACAGGTGGTCGGGAACGTGAAAACGTTTGCGCAACGAGCGGGTTCCCACGAGGAGGTGGGGAGGATGTTGCTGGTTTGTCCCAATCCGACGATGGATCGCCAGGTCTTCGTCGACGAGCTGTTTCCCGGAGCCGTCCTGCGTGCCACGAGGAATCGTGTGTTCCCCGGAGGCAAGCCCATCAACGTGGGCCGTGCTGCGCGCGCCCATGGTGTCGAGGCGGCTCTGCTGATCCTGCTGCCGGAGGTCAATCATGGGTATCGGCAACTGCTTGTCGAGGAAGGCACTGACGCCCTGGTCCACGCGGTCCCGGGACACGTCCGGGACACCGTCATCCTCTATGAGGGCTCCGGCCGGGTCACCGTGATCAACGGCCCGGGTGTCGAGGTGAGTCCTGCGATGTGGGACGGGTTCGTCGATCGTGCCGGGAGTCATGCGCAGGGTCACGAGTGGGTCGCGGTGACCGGGAGCTTCCCGCGTGGGGTCGGCCCAGTGGGTGTCGCCGATCTGATCCGAGCGATCCGTGGCACCGGCGCGAGGGTCGCGCTGGACACCGGACCACAATGGTTCATGGCGGGGCTGGAAGCCGGCGTGGAGCTGGTCGCCCCCAATCTCGCCGAGGCCAGGCAGGCCCTCACGGGTGCCCCCCTGGTGGAGGCCGTGGAGGTGCCGGAAACAGCCGAACATGATGCGATGGAGGCGGCCCGTCACCTCGCAGGACTTGGCGTGGAACACGTCGTCGTGACCGTTGGAGCCGCGGGTTGCGCATGGGCCAACGGGAAGGAAGCAGGCTTCGTGCCTGCCCTCGACGTCCCCGTGGTGAACCCGATCGGGGCAGGGGATGCCTTCCTCGGGGGCCTGTTGGCGCGGCTGGAACGGGGGGAGGACCTGCATGAGGCCGTGGCCTGGGGGAGCGCCACCGCCGCTTCGGCGGTGGGTCAGTGGGTTCCGGGAGGAGCTGATGCCGAGCGGACCGGATCCCTGCGCAGGAGGCTGCCATGACGAGCAGTCCGGCCAAGTCCCGTCCCACCCTCGTCGAGGTGGCCCGCGCGGCAGGGGTGAGTGTGGCCACGGCGTCGCGTTCCCTGAGCCGGCGGGGCCGGGTGGCGAAGGCCACACGTGACCGGGTCGAAGCG
Source organism: Arachnia propionica (assembly GCF_003932785.1). Taxonomy (GTDB): domain Bacteria; phylum Actinomycetota; class Actinomycetes; order Propionibacteriales; family Propionibacteriaceae; genus Arachnia; species Arachnia propionica_B. The sequence continues at coordinate 20,016 of NZ_RQYT01000002.1, forward strand.
GCGGCCGAGCGTCTCGGGTTCACCAGGAACGCCATGGCGACGAGCCTTCGAGGACCCCGGGCCTCCACGATGCTCGGGCTCATCGTGCCCAGCCTCGTCGATCCGTTCTTCGCGGCTGTGGCAGCCGGACTCCAGACGGCGGCAGCCCAACGACACCTCGGCGTGATGGTCGCCTGCCACCATGGCGAGACGGGGGAACTCGAGCGTCTCGTCCGAACCATGGTGGCCCACCGTACTCTCAGCGTCATCTTCGTGCCCATCCCCGGGCCCGCGCCCCGATCCCTCGCCGCGGAGGCCGAGTACGGGACCGTCCTCATGGCCCTGGATGCGCCGGCCGAGGGGGTTCGTTGCGACACGATCGTCACTGACAACCGTTCCGCCGCCGAACGGATCACCTCGACCCTGTTGGCGCGGGGACACCGAAGCTTCTTCATCGTCGCCCTGGCCCTGGAACTGTGGACCCAGCAGGAGCGACTGATCGCGATCCGGGAGACCCTGCAGTCGGCGGGGGTGCCCCTGGACCCCGGGTCCGTGGTGGCGGCCCCGGCGGCTGGCGAACCGGACGCCACGAGGACGCGTGCCCTGCTCGAGCGGCAGCGCCCGGACGCCGTGATCGGCCTGAGCATTCTGCCCCTGGTCTGCGCAATCCGGGTTGCCCGGGAGGCAGGACTCGCCCCCGACTTCGCCTGCTTCGACAAGAACCCCCTGTTCGATCTCATTCCCGAGGCGATCCTCGGAGTGGAACAGGATCCTGTGGCCATCGGCAGAACGGCGGTGGAACGCGTCAGCACTCTCCTCGAGGTCGGCCGGAACGATCCGGAAACCCTGGTGCTCCCCTGGCGGGGCCCCTTCGTCTGGGGAGGCCGGCATGGCTGAGTTGACCATGGGTGTCGACATCGGCACGACACGCCTCAAGGCGGGTGTGGTGGATGAGGAACGGGCCCTGATCCACGCCGAGGCCACCGCCACCCCATGGCGGATCACGGATGAGGGCCCGGTGGTCGACGTGGCTGAACTCGGCGACGTCGTCATCGGGATCGTCAGGCAGTGCGCCCGTGAGGTTGCAGCACTGGGGCACTGGGTCGTCGGGATCGGGACCACCGGCATGGGTGAGACCGGCGCGCTCCTCGACGCGGGTGGGGAGCCCTTGGCCCCCGGGTTCGCCTGGCATCACACCCTGGGGGATGCCGACGCGGTGCAACGTGCCCTGGGGCGCGACCGGTTCGCGGCGGTCACCGGGCACGGCTGCGATCTCGCTCCCTCCGTCATCAAACTGGACTATCTCCGGGGCATGGGGCACCGGTTCGCGCCTGGGCAACGCTGGCTCAACATCCCCGAATACATCTCCTACCGGCTCACGGGGGAGCAGGCCTGTGAGTTCTCCCTGAGCGGTAGGACAGGTCTCTACGACCTCAGGGGACAGTGCTGGTGGGATGATGCCCTCAACCTGATCGGGGCGGGCACGTGGCTCCTGCCGGGGGACCCCTTGCCCGCCGGAGCGGCGGTGGGAAAGGTTCCTTCCTCCATCCCGGAGGTGGCCGGGGCGGTCGTGACCACCGCGGGCCACGATCACCCCGTGGCGGCGGCGTCCGTCATGTCTCCCGTGCCGGGCACCCTGTGCTACTCCCTCGGGACGTCGGAGGCGCAGCTCCGGGTGGTCACGGCGGATCTGGCCGAGGAACAGATCAGGGCGCTCGTGGCGATCGGCGCCACCGTGGACCGCCATCCCAACGGGGAGGCCTGGTACGTCCTCGGCACCCTTCCCACGGGGTTGACCCTGGAACGTCTCGCAGCATTGCTCGGCAGGAGTGACACCCGGGAGCGGCTCGCCCTCAGTCGGGAGGCCATGACCGTGGAACGGGCACCCGGGGCGCGCCTTCGAGAGGTGTCGCTCGACGGCTTCGACATCGTGGGCGTCACCTCCGGGGACACCCCGGCCGGGCTGTGGCTCACAGCGGTGGAGAGCCTCCTGGCGGTCTCGGACGGGCTCCGGGATGAGATGTCCGCAGTCATCGGAGCACCGCGGGCGGAAACAGTCCTCGGTGGCTGGACGCATGACCCCTTGGTGATGCGTGAACGGGGCCGACGCGGCCAACGGGCCACCGACAACAGTCCACTGGAACCGGGGATCGTCGGGGCCGCCATGGCCGCTGCCAAGGCCAGTGGACAGGTCACGGCGTTGTGGCAGTGACCACCCGGGTCGGCACCACCGACCCGACCATCCAACCCAACCTGAACACAAAGGAGTCGAAATGGCTGGGATCAGCAGAAGGACACTCTTCACCGGGCTCGCCGCCTCCGGGACGGCATTCGCCCTGTCCAACTGTGCGGGGGCCGGAGGATCCTCCGGTTCCGCTGGAACTGAGGGTGGCGGCGCGTTGAACGTCCTCATGGTGGGCAATCCCCAGATGACCGATCTGGAGGGGCTCGCGAAGAAGTTCACGGAGGAGACCAAGATCGAGCTGAAGATCACGATCCTCCCCGAGAACGAGCTGCGCGACCGCGTGGCCCAGGACGTCTCCACCCAGGGTGGCCTCTTCGACGTCGTCACGATCGGCGCCTATGAGGGATCGGTGTGGACCGCCAACGACTGGCTCCACAACCTGCAGGAGAAGGCGCAGGGCGACGCGGCGTTCGACGTCGATGACATCATGCCCGCGATGAAGGGCGTGCTGTCGAAGGACGGCGACCTGTACGCGATCCCGTTCTACGGTGAGTCCGCCTTCACGATGTACCGCAAGGACATCTTCGACAAGCACGGCCTCACGATGCCCGCCAAACCGACGTGGACCGAGATCCGCGCCCTCGCGGAGCAGTTGAAGACCTTGGAACCGACCATGAACCCCATCGTGCTCCGGGGCCTCCCCGGCTGGGGCGAGAACATGGCGGTCATCGGTTCGATGCTCAATGCCTTCGGCGGCGGTTTCTTCGACGCCGACTTCAAGCCGATGCTCACCTCTGACGAGACCAAGCAGTGCGTCGAGTTCTACGTCAACCTCGTCCGCGATCTCGGACAGTCCGGGGCCACCACCGCGGGATTCACCGAATGCCTCAACACCATGAGCCAGGGGGAGGGCTGCATGTGGTTCGACGCGACGAGTGCCGCCAACAGCCTCGAGTCCCCCAAGTCCTCCAAGGTCGTCGGGAAGATGGGATACGTCGATGCGCCGAGCGAGGTCATGCGCTCTGGCTGGGTCTGGGCCTGGGCCTGGGGGATCCCGAAGACCACCAAGCATCTCGAACAGGCATGGAAGTTCGTGTCCTGGGCCTCGAGCAAGGAGTACGAGCAACTCGTGGGCAAGGAACTCGGCTGGACCCGGGTCCCTGACGGCAAGCGGCAGTCGACCTTCCGGATCCCCGAGTACAAGGAGGCATCCGCCGCCTACAGCCAGGTCATGCTCGATGCGATCAACGCGTCGGATCCGCTCAACTGCGGCGCCTACCCCCACCCCGGTCCTGGCTGCCAGTACCTCGCGATTCCCGAGTTCGGCGAACTCGGCACCACGTTCGGCCAGGAGATCAGCGCTGCGCTGGCCGGACAGAAGACCGTCGACGATGCCCTCGCGGTCTGCCAGCAGGCGGCCCAGGAAGTCGCTGACAAGCACAAGTAGCAGTCCTCGCCCGGGGCGCACCTGCGCCCCGGGCATCGACGGAAGGCAGGTGTGGCATGACCGCCACTCCCCAGGCCGCCAAGGCCCATGCGATCCGGTTGAGCAGACGGCGCAACCGCCTCCGGCTGCTCCCGCTGCTGCCGGCGCTCATCTTCCTCATCGTGGTGACCCAGGTCCCGTTCGTGGTGACGATCATCATCTCGTTCACGCGCTGGAACATCATGTACCCCAACGACATCGCCTTCGGCACCCTCGACAACTACATGGCGGTCCTGAGGGACACACGGATCATGGCCGGTATCGGCAACACCATCATCATGGTCGTGGCCACCGTGATCGGGTGCCTCCTCCTCGGACTGGTTCTGGCATTGCTCCTCAACCGACGATTCTTCGGTCGCGGCGTGGTCCGGACCATGATCATCACGGCGTTCCTCGTGATGCCCATGGCCTCGTCACTCATCTGGAAACACCTCTTCTACAACCCGCAGTACGGGTTGCTGCGCGGGATCCAGATCTGGCTGTCGAAGATCGGCATCAACCTCCCCGCCCCCAACCTGACGGGCGACCATCCCATGCTGTCGATCATCATCGTTCTCATCTGGACCTGGACACCGTTCATGTTCCTCATCCTCCTGGCGGGGCTCCAGTCCCAGGACCCCGAGGTCCTCGAGGCCGCGGACGTGGATGGGGCGGGAAACTGGGCCAAGCTCCGCTTCATCACTCTCCCCCTGCTGCGTCCCTACATGGAACTGTCCGTGATCCTCGGCGTGATCTACCTGCTCAACGCCTACGACCAGGTGTTCTCGATCACCCAGGGCGGTCCCGGCACCGCGACCACGAACCTCCCCTACGCCATCTACATCACCGCCTTCAGGGGCTACGACTACGGCGAGGCATCCGCAGCCGGCGTGCTCGTCGTCCTCGGCAGCATCGTCGTGGCCACCTTTGGCCTGCGGCTGGTCTCCAGCCTGGCCGACGACACCATCTCACCGAAGGAGGGGAAGTGACATGGCCGAGCAAGGAACCGCCAAACGCCGTGCGACTGCCGGAAGGCGAGGAAACCGATGGGGATGGGTGCTCACCCTCCTCGCCTGGATGTTCGGCGTCCTCTTCGTCCTCCCGGTGGCCTGGACCGTCTTCATCTCCTTCCATCGCGAGGTGGACGCGGCCACCGCGCCCCCGGACCTCCTGGCCCCCCTCACCACCGAGCAGTACGGCAGGGTGATGAACGGCAGGATCGTGCCCGCGCTGCTCAACTCCGCGATGACGGCGGGCTTCTCCACCGTGCTGGTGGTGCTCCTGGCGGTTCCGGCCGCCTACGCCACCGCGGTGAAACCCATCAGGGGTGCCAAGGGGGTTCTCCAATGGGTGCTGTCCACGAAGTTCCTGCCCCTCGTCGGGGCCCTCGTGCCCGTGTACGTCGCCTTCCAGAAGCTGGGGCTGCTCGACAACATCTGGGCGCTGATCGTCTTCTACACCGGGATGAACCTGCCCGTGGCGATCTGGATGATGCACTCGTTCCTGAGGGAGATCCCGAAGGACATCATGGCGGCCGCGGAGGTGGACGGAGCCAGCCTGTTGCGGATCCTGCGTTCGGTGGTGCTGCCCCTGGCCATGCCCGGGATCGCGGCCACCGCCCTGATCTGCTTCATCCTCTCGTGGAACGAGTTCATGTTCGCACTCAACCTGACGGGCACCGTCGCCGGGACCTCATCGGTGTTCCTGGTCAGCTTCATCACCTCGGAGGGATTGTTCATCGCGCAGCTCTCGGCGGCGTCGCTCGTGGTGTCGATCCCCGTCGTCATTGCCGGATGGGTGGCCCAGGACAAGCTGGTCCAGGGGCTCTCCCTCGGCGCAGTCAAGTAGCCCAGAAGGAGACATCATGAAGCGAGTACTCGCCCAGCGGATCGGCAGCATCGCCACCGTGGAGGCCGAACCCCCGCTGCCCGGTGAGGGTGAGGCCGTCGTCCGCACCACCTACGCCGGCATCTGCGGCTCCGACACCCACGCCGTGGCGGGCCACCACCCGCTCCTCCCGCCACCGTACGCCCCCGGTCACGAGGCCGTTGGTGTCGTCACTCGACGGGCCTCGGACGGTTCCGGACCAGAGGACGGGACCCGCGTGGTCCTCAAGCCCAACATCACCTGCAAGGAGTGCATGAACTGCGTGAAGGGCCGCAGCAACGCATGCCAGACCCTCACCTGGATCGGCTGTGACCCCTCGGGTGCCCACCCGGGTGCCATGGCGGACTTCTTCCTCGCCCCCGGCGGGAACCTCTACGCCGTCCCCGACGGCGTCACGGACGAACAGGCGGCCCTCGTGGAGTGCCTGGCGACACCGGTGCACGCGGCACGCATCGCGGGCGACATCACGGGAGCCCGGGTGGTCATCATGGGGGCGGGAACGATCGGTCTGCTCATGCTCGTGGCCGCACGGAACGAGGGGGCGGGGAGCATCGTGATGACGGACCTGGACCGGAGCAAACTGGACAGGGCCCTCCGGCTCGGGGCCGACGGGGTGGTCGACGGTGGGGATCCGGACGCCCCGAGGAGGGTGACCGAGCTCCTCGGCGACCTGGCCGACGTCGTCTTCGACTGCGTCGCGATGGAGGCATCGGCGCGGCAGTGGACGGGCATGGTGCGGCGGGCGGCGACCATCTGCGTCGTCGGTGTGCCGCCGAGGGACTTCATCGTCCCCATGCCCTACATCCAGGACTGGGAACTGCGCATCCAGGGCTGCGCCAACTACAACGAGGATGACTTCGGCCACGCGTTGTCCCTCGCCCATCTCATCCCGGCCGACGAGATCATCGCGAGGAGCTATCCCCTCGACGACGCGGAGAAGGCCTTCGAGATGGCCTCACAGCACTCCTCCGGGAAGGTCCTCGTCCGCGGCGGGGCCACCCCATGAGAGCCGCGGTCCTGACGGAGGGCGCCCATTGCGAGATCAGGGATGTCCCAGCGCCGGTTCCCGGGCCGGGCGAGATCAGGATTCAGGTGGCGGCGGCCGGGATCTGCGGTACCGACCACTCGATCCGCGTCGGCCAGTTCCCCTCGGCCCGGGGACGGCCGTTGATCATGGGGCACGAGTTCTCCGGGACGGTTGACGCGGTGGGGCCGGGAACCGGGGGGTTCGCCCCGGGGGATCGGGTCGCGGCGGATCCGAACTTCTTCTGCCGCGTCTGCGAGTGGTGCGCCCGAGGTGCCCCCAACCTGTGCGTCGCCTGGGGCGCTGTCGGACTGACGGCGCCCGGGGCCCTCGCGGAACTCGTCTGCATCCCCGCAGCCGGGGCCGTCCATCTGCCCGATGACGTCTCCTTCACGGCGGGTGCGTTGATCGAACCGCTGTCCTGCGTCCTCCACGCCTTCGACTACGCCGGGCTGCGCCCGGACTCCACCACCCTCATCGTCGGGGCGGGCATGTTGGGGCTGTCCAGCCTCATCGTGGCCAGGAGCAGGGGGCACCGGGTCCACGTCATCGAGCCCCACGCGCCACGAAGACGCCGTGCCCTCGATCTCGGCGCCGAGCAGGCCGTGGCGCCGGGGGAGTCCCTCAACGTGACGGAGTTCGACGTGGTCATCGAGGCCACCGGGGTGGGGGAGGCCGTGGTCGATGCCCTCTGTCGGTTGCGGACCCGGGGCACCTTCCTGCAGCTGGGGGCGACATCACCGGAGGTCGAGGTCGCGATCCGTCCCTTTGACGTGTTCCAGCGGGAATTGCGGATCATCGGTTCCTTCTCGGTGGCCGACCGCTACCCGGAGGCAGCCGACGTGATCCGGGACGTCGCGGACGAGTTCGAGTCCCTGGTGACCCATACATTCCCCCTCGAGGAGTTCGAGGTCGCCATGGCGACGATGACGACCCCCGAGGCGGTCAAGATCCACATCACACCCAACGAGACAGGAGCCAAGTGACATGACCGTGCAGATCGACCTTCAGGACAAGGTGGCCGTCGTCACCGGCGCCGCCCAGGGCATCGGCGAGGCCATCGCCCACGCCCTCGCTGACGCCGGGGCCCGAGTCGTGGTCGCGGACCTCAACGAGGAGCTCGGACCACGGACCGCGGAGCGGGTCGGTGGAACCTACCGCGTGCTCGACGTGACGGATTCCGCGTCGGTGGCAGCGTGCGTCGAGGGCGTCGTCGAGGAACTCGGCGGGATCGACATCTGGGTCAACAACGCGGGCATCGACATCAACGAGGCCGCGGAGGACATGACGGACGAGCAGTTCACCAAGGTCATCGACGTCAACCTCGTCGGAACCTTCTACTGCTGCCGTGAGGTGGGCAGGCACATGATCGGTCGAGGCGGCGGAGTCATCGTCAACATCGCCTCCATGTCCGGCATCATCTCGAACCACCCGCAGCCGCAGTGTGCCTACAACGCCTCCAAGGCCGCCGTCGCGATGCTCACGAAGTCCCTGGCGGGGGAGTGGGGACGCAAGGGGATCCGCATCAATGCCGTGTCCCCCGGCTACACCCGCACCGCCATCCTCGACTCGGTGGAGGCCCTCCAACCGGAGTGGACCAACCTGTGGTTCCAGGAGACCCCCATGGGACGTGCGGCCGACGTCAAGGAGATCGCCTCGCTGGTCCGCTTCCTCGCCTCCGACCATGCCACCTTCATGACCGGCAGCAATGTCGTCATCGACGGTGGCTACACCTGCTGGTGAGGCCGTCATGACGGTCGCGGACCTTCGTGAACTGGCTGCCGCTGCAGCGGCCGAGGGAGGGGGCCTGGGCGCCTTCAACGTCATTCAGCTGGAGCACGCCGAGGCCTTCACCGAGGCGGCGGTCGAGGTTGGACGGCCGGTCGTGCTGCAGATCAGCGAGAACGCCGTGGCATACCACGGTTCCCTGGAGCCCATCGCAGTTGCGACGCTGGCGGTGGCGAGGAATGCGCCGGTGCCCGTCGTCGTGCATCTGGACCATGCCGAGTCCTTCCCCCTCATCCAGGAGGCCGTGGGACTGGGCATCAACTCCGTGATGTTCGACGCCTCCCGGCTCGACCACGCGACGAACACCGAACGGACCCGCCAAGTGGTGCTGTGGTGTCACGAACGGGGGGTGAGCGTGGAGGCCGAACTCGGTGAGGTGGGGGGCAAGAACGGGGTCCACGACCCCACCGCCCGAACCGACCCCGACGAGGCGGCTCGATTCGTCGCGGACACCGGGGTGGATCTCCTGGCCGTCGCCGTCGGATCCTCCCACGCGATGGTGGATCGGGACGCGGTGCTCGACCTGGACCTCATCACGCGGATCCGGGACGCGGTTCCGGTGCCCCTGGTGCTCCACGGCTCCTCGGGGGTGAGCGATGAGGGGATGCGGGCGGCGATCCGGCACGGGATGACGAAGATCAACGTGTCCACCCACTTCAACAAGGTGTTCACCGAAACGGTGCGCCACCAACTCGTTGAGCATCCGGAACTGGTCGATCCGAGGAAATACGTCGGACCGGGGCGGAAGGCGATCACGAGGGAGGCGGCCCGCCTGCTCGCGTGGTACGCAGGAGGGTAGGAATGGACCCTGTGTGATGGGGCCGGGATCGATGGCGTCACTGCCACGATCCCGGCCCCGAACGGGTGGGCGCAGAGGGACTTGAACCCCCGACTCCCTGCTTGTAAGGCAGGTGCTCTGACCACCTGAGCTATGCGCCCGCACCCCGCTCACCGTGAGGCGGCGGCACCAGCACAATCTACTGGGCGGCCGCCGACGGTGCACCTCGGGTGCCCCGAGGGGGCGGCAGGCTCAGCCGAGCGCGGCCCGAACCAGTTGCGCGACCAGGCGGCCCTCGGCCCTGCCTGCGACCTTGGCGTTGACGGCCTTCACGATGGCGCCCATGTGCTTCATCGTCGCTTCCGGCACGGCGGCGACCTCCTCGTCGACGAGGGCCCTGACCTCGTCATCGGTCATCGGAGCCGGCAGGTAGGTCGCCATGAACTCGGCCTCCCGTTCCTCCTTCTCGGCCAGTTCGGGCCGTCCTGCCTCGGCATAGGTGGCGGCAGAGTCGCGACGCTTCCGCTGTTCCTTCGTGATGACCGCGATCTCCTCCTCGTCGCTGAGCTCGCGGGCGACATCCCCGGCCACCTCCTCGACGGTGATGGCCGCCATCATCATCCGGATCACGGACTTCGCGAACTCATCCTTGGCCCTCAGTGCGTCGGCGAGGTCGTTCTTCAACTGGGTCTTCGTGGCAGCCACTTCATTCCTTTCTCAGCTCCTGCCCCCAATTCAACCAGCCGGGGAAACCCCGGGGCTCAGGGTAGACTCACGGATCGTGGCTGAAGCTGACCTCTCCCTCGTGATCGACCAGTTGTCCAAGTCCCTCGAGTCCATCGAGGCCGTGGCCGACCTGCCCAGGCTGCGTGCCGAGATCGCCCAGCTGTCGGAGGAGGTGGCAGCCCCCGACCTCTGGGATGACCAGGAGAACGCCCAGCGTGTGACGTCGACGCTCTCGGCCCGGCAGAACGAGGTCGAGAGGCTCGAGTCGCTGCGGGGCCGACTCGAGGACGCCTCCGTGATGCTGGAACTGGCGATGGAGGAGGACGACGCCGAGACCCGGGGCGAGGTCGACAAGGAGCTGGCCCGCCTCGCGAAGGAGATCGAGGCTCTCGAGGTGCGCACCCTCCTGTCCGGCGAGTACGACTCCCGCGAGGCGCTCGTCACCATCCGGGCCGAGGCCGGGGGAGTGGATGCGGCGGACTTCGCCGAGAAGCTCATGCGCATGTACCTGCGGTGGGCGGAGCGTCACGGTCATCCCGTCGAGGTCTATGACACCTCCTACGCCGAGGAGGCGGGGCTCAAGTCCGCGACGTTCGCCGTCAAGGCCCCGTTCGCCTACGGCACGCTCTCGGTCGAGCAGGGTACGCACCGGCTCGTGCGGATCTCCCCCTTCGACAACCAGGGGAGGCGGCAGACCTCCTTCGCCGGGGTGGAGGTGCTGCCGGTCACGGAGGAGACGGACTCCATCGACATTCCCGAGGGGGACATCCGGGTCGACGTCTTCCGGTCCTCGGGCCCGGGCGGGCAGTCCGTGAACACCACTGACTCCGCCGTCCGCATCACCCATCTGCCCACGGGGCTGGTCGTCAGTTGCCAGAACGAGAAGTCCCAGCTCCAGAACAAGGCGGCCGCGCTGCGCGTTCTCCAGTCGCGACTCCTCGAACTCGCCCGAGCGGAGCGTGAGAAGGAGATGAACGCGCTCAAGGGCGATGGCGGAAATTCCTGGGGGGCGCAGATGCGTTCCTACGTCATGAATCCATATCAGATGGTCAAGGACCTGCGCACCGAGTACGAGGTGGGAAACCCGGACGCGGTGTTCGACGGTGACATCGACGGTTTCATCGATGCGGGGATCCGCTGGCGCAAGCGTTCGGAGAGCGCCGAGAGCTGATCCGCTCCGCCCTTGCGGCGTGTTGGTGTGGGCGTCGCCTTGAAGGGTGTGCTTGACTTCTAGTGGCCGTGTCCTGGGGATCACCCAGGATTCTTCCCCTAGTCGGTCGGAGATGCACAGTGATCACGTTCGAGGACGTCACGAAGTTCTACCCCGGGCAGGACCGCCCGGCGCTTCGGAACATCAACCTTGAGATCGCCAAGGGGGAGTTCGTGTTCCTCGTCGGCCAGTCAGGGTCCGGCAAGTCGACCTTCCTCCGGCTCATCCTGCGCGAGTACCGTCCCTCGACGGGCACGTTGTACGTGGCGGGAAAGAATCTCTCCAGCCTCAATCAGTGGAAGGTCCCGGCCCTGCGGCGACAGATCGGAACCGTTTTCCAGGACTTCCGACTGCTCCCCGGCAAGACCGTCTACGAGAATGTTGCCTTCGCCCTCCAGGTGATCGGCAAGCCGAGTCGCGTCATTCGCAAGATGGTCCCGGAAACCCTCGAGCTGGTGGGACTGGAAGGCAAGGAGAACCGCCTCAATGAGGAACTCTCCGGCGGTGAGCAGCAGCGTGTGGCCATCGCGCGGGCCTTCGTCAACCGCCCCAAGATCCTCATCGCCGACGAGCCCACGGGGAACCTTGACCCGGAGACGAGTGTCGGCATCATGAAGCTGCTCGACCGGATCAACCGTTCCGACACGACCGTCATCATGGCCACCCACGACTCCACGATCGTCGACCAGATGCGACGCCGCGTCCTCGAGCTGCGCCAGGGCGAGCTCGTGCGAGACCAGGCCAAGGGCGTCTACGGCGCGAACTGAGAACGAGGACTTCCAATGAGGCATTCACTTCGCGAAACCTGGTCGGGGCTCAAGCGCAACCTCGCGATGACCATCGCCGTCATCGTGACGACGTCCGTGTCCCTGACCCTGTTCGGGCTCGGGCTCCTCACCTCGCAGGAGGTCGACCTGGTCAAGTCCCGGTGGTACGACAAGATCGAGATCTCGGTCTTCCTGTGCACCGAGCGGACCTCCGGCGGCACCTGCGAGGAGGGCAAGGCCACCACCGACGCCCAGCGTGAGGCGATCAAGACCGCGCTGGAGGCCAATCCCGAGGTCAAGGAGGTCTTCTACGAGTCCAAGGCGGAGGCCTTCAAGGAGTTCCAGCGGGTGTTCAAGGATTCGCCCATCCTGGCCTCCCGCACGGAGGAGCAGATGCAGGACTCCTTCCGCATCAAGCTCGAGAACCCCGAGAACTACAAGGGGGTCGTCAGCGAGGCCGAGGGCCTCCAGGGCGTGCAGAACGTGCAGGATCTGCGTGGCGTCCTCGACCCGATCTTCAAGTCCCTCAACACCCTCCAGTGGGCGACCCTGGGCATGAGCTTCCTCCTGCTGCTGGCAGCGGCTCTCCAGATCTCCACGACCATCCGCATGGCGGCGTTCACCCGTCGTCGGGAGATCGGCATCATGCGGCTGGTGGGCGCCTCCAACTTCTACATCCTCCTCCCGTTCCTCCTGGAGAGCCTCGTGGCTGCGCTCGTCGGTGTCCTGCTCGCCAGCGGGGCGCTGACGGTGACCTACTTCGTCGTCATCGAGAACACGGCTCGGGTCAAGCTGCCCGCTCTCCCCTGGATCGGGGAGTCCCATCTCATGATGTGCATCGGTGCGATCGCCGCCGTTGGCATCGCCCTGTCCATCATTCCGACGCTTCTGGCAACCCGGAAGTACCTGAGAATCTGACCGCGAAGGAGACCAAGGTGATTCGGGATCTTCCCCCTCTGCCCGAGAACCGTAAGCTCACACGCATCAAGCGTGGCCTGGTGGCGCTCGCCCTTGGTGTGACCGTGGCGTGCGGGCCGATCGGGCCCGCAGCGGCCGACGAGCTCGACGACCGCAGGGACCAGCTCGACAAGGAGATACAGGCCCAGAACCAGGCCGTCGAGGGTGCATCCAGTGAGGTGACCAAGGCCGTGCAGGCCTTCGAGGCGGCCAAGAAGGACCTCGCGACGGCCGAGCAGGAGCTTGCCACCGCTGAGGAGGAGCGCAAGGCAGCCGAGGAACTCGACACCCAGCGGGCCAAGGAACTCGAGGCGGCCGAGGTACGCCTCGAGAAGGCGATCGCCGATGTCGACTTCGCCAAGGCCTCCTACGACGTCGTCGACCGGCGCACGAGCGAGGAGGTCAACGTTATCGCCCAGCAGAACGGCGGGTTGATGCAGCTCTCGCTCTTCGTCGGGGACGTGTCGGCCGCCGACCTGAACCAGCGCGCGCAGCTCTCGGACACCCTGTTCTCCTCATCGGCCATCGAGCTCGACGAACTGACCGAACGCCGATTCAGGATGGAGTCGGCACAGCAGGAGGCCGAGGACGCGGAGAAGGCGGCCGAGGAGGCGCGACAGGCGGCTGCTGAACAACTCAAGGTCACGGAGCAGAAGAAGCAGGAGGCCGAGACCAAGAAGGCCGCGGTCGCGAAGAAGGTCGAGGAACGTGACGCCGCCAGCAAGGCTGCCGAGGAGCAGTTGGCGGCTGAGAAGCAACGCCAGAGCGAGTTGGCCGCCGAGTCCAGCGACCTCGACCGTCGTATCCAGGAGCGCATCGCCGAGCAGAAGCGGCTGGAGCAGGAACGTATCGCCCGCGAGAAGGCCGAGGCGGAACGACGTGCCGAGGCGGAACGGAACAAGGCCACCAATTCGAGACCCACCGATTCGGGAGGGTCGTCCAACGGCGGGGGTGGCGGTTCCGGATCGACCTCCTACAGCAGCGGCTCGGGATTCATCCGTCCGGTCAGCGGCAGCCTGAGTTCCCCCTACGGGATGCGACTGCATCCGGTGCTGGGGTACTGGAAGCTGCATGATGGCACCGACTTCGCGGCCCCGTGTGGCGCGGAGCTGCGTGCACCCGCCGACGGTACGGTGGTCGAGAAGTACTTCAACGCCGGCTACGGCAACCGACTCATGATCGACCACGGCAAGGTGAACGGCGACTACGTCACCACGGGATACAACCACGCCACCCACTACGTGGTCTCGGTGGGGCAACACGTCTCCAAGGGACAGGTCGTCGGCTACGTGGGCTCCACGGGCTACTCGACGGGATGCCACCTGCACCTCATGGTGTGGGAGAACGGCAACCGGGTTGATCCCATGGCCCGCTGGTTCGACTGAGTCGCGCGTGGCATGATTGCACGATGCCCAGGGAAACCGGACGCACGATGGTTGCGCAGAACAAGAAGGCCCGACACGACTACGAGATCGGCGAGTCGTTCGAGGCCGGCCTGGTGCTGACCGGCACCGAGGTGAAGACGTTGCGTCTGGGAAGGGTGAGCCTTGCCGAGGCCTACGCCACGGTCGATGACGGGGAGGTGTGGCTGCGCAACGTCAACATTCCCGAGTACGAGTTCGGCACCTGGCGCAACCACTCGGCAACACGATCCCGGAAGCTGCTCCTGAACAAGCGTGAGATCGCCCGGCTGTCGCGGGAGACCGAGGCGACGGGACGAACCATCGTGCCACTGTCCCTGTACTTCAAGGACGGCTATGCGAAGGTCGAGATCGCGGTGGCGACGGGCAAGCGCGATTGGGACAAACGCCAGTCCATCGCCCAGCGCGATGCCGACCGGGAGGCCCAGCGTGCGTTGCGGGCCAGGAACCGGCTGGGTGCCGGACGCAGGAGGTAGTACCCCGGTGACGGCCCGTGCCATGGGTACGCGACCGGGGGCCCGACGCCGCCAGGGCACGATCAGGGCGAACCCCCATGGAGTCCGATCCCATGTGGGTGCATCATGGATGACATGACTGACCCGATGCTCTCGACCCTCGTCACCGACATTCAACGGGATCGTGCGGTCGAGTATCTGCAGCGGGCCTACGCAGCGAACGTCATCTCGGACGAGATGTTCGAGGAGCGCCTCGGGCTGGCTCTCACCGCAACGACCCGCGCGGAACTCAACGCCTCCCTCAAGGGGTTGGCGAGGGTGGCCCCGGCGATGTTGACGCAGGCTCCCACAGTGCAGGACACACCCTTCGACGGGGCGCGCAACGTGGTGTCGGGTTTCATCCATCTGGGGACGCTGCCCTCCTGCTTCATCATCCCAGCGGTGGCCAAGGCGTTGGCCCCGAACGGCTCCCGGATCTCGCTGGAGGCCTCGCGGGCGATGTGCTTCCAGTTCAGCGCCGTCGTCTACGGCGGAATTGCCATCCTGCTCACGATCATGGGCTTCACCCCACCAGCCCTGCTGTTCGTCGGGTTCGTGGCCTGGGGGCTCATGACCCTGTGGTTGGCGATCCGGGCCTTCAACGGGGAGCGGAGCACGGAGCTGATCGAGAAGCTCATGCTCATGCGGCCCATCGAGGACAGGACACGTGGTCGGATGCGCTAGACTTGCTTCGTACAACTCAAGAGGGGATGACTGGTTTCGACTTGGACGGTGGTTCGAGGAGAAGCGGGCCGAGGATCCACGCTCATCTCGTAAACGATGTGTGGAAACCAACAAGTGCCAAGAACAATCGCACTGACTTCGCTCTCGCTGCCTGATCAGCGATCGAAGGGTCACGCCCGGGTTTAGCCTTCGACCCGGTGCCTGGCCTCATTTCAGAAGGCTTGCTGAACGACCTGCGCCGCGGGGGTCGTTCGGGACTTCACTGCGGCTGGGCCTGGCTGCGACTTGCTGACATGAGTGCAGGGGCTGAGTGAACCGTCACGTCAGCTGCGCCCGGAGAAGCCCTGGTTCGCCTTTCAAGGACGCGGGTTCAATTCCCGCCATCTCCACGTTTCCGTCCGCCGGTTCACGGCTGACATCCGACGCGCCCCGCCGGGGGCGCGTCGTCGCGTTTCCGGGCCCGTCTCGCGGGCCGTGGGCCTCAACCAGAGGTCCACACCACGGTCCCGAAGGGATCCGTGACCGTTGCCCGAGGCATGTTCGACAGATCCAGCTCGACCTCGAGGGACTGGGAACCGTCCTCCGAGGAGGTGCGGTACCGATAGCGTTCGTTCTCGACGACGAGGGGCTGCGTCCGGGCGCGGAGCAACCATGGGTACCGTCGCCTCATCCCGATGAGTTCCTGATGTGCTCTCACCATGTCGTCCCCCAAGGAGGACATGCCGTCGGGGGCCTCCGGGAAGCTGGGGCGGATCGCGTCATCGCCGCCGAGCCCTTCCTCCTTGACGCCGGTGCATCCCTGCTCGTCCCCGTAGTAGATCGACGGGATGCCCCCGACCGTCATGAGGATGGCCAGGGCCAGCGCCGAGCCGTCCTGGCCGACCCTGGAGGCGATCCGAGTGACGTCGTGGTTGCCGATGAAGGTCTGCGGGACGAAGTGCTCCAGGAAGGTGTTGTGTCGTTGCAGGGACCAGTCGAGTTCGAAGAAGTTGCGATCGACGATGGACGACCAGATTGCCTTCCACAGTTCGTACTGGGTGACGGTGTCGACCCCGGACCGACTCACGAAGTCCGTGTAGTCACCGTGCAGGACCTCGCCCAGGAACCATGCGTCCGGGTATTGGTCGCGCACGGGGGGCAGGACCTGGGCCCAGAACTCGGGTGCCACGGAGTAGGCCGCATCGAGCCGCCAGCCGTCGGCACCGCGTCCCAGCCAGTACGTCATCACGGAGCGGACGTGGTCCCGGACGGCGGGGGAGGAATGATCGAAGCGGACGAGTGAGTCGTGACCCTCGAACACTCGGGGCGTGGGAGCTTCGGCCGTGCTCCTGTCGATGTCGAACAGCCGCCGGGTGGGATCGGGATCCGGTGAACGCAGTTCCGCCTCCACCCGGGGGTGTCCACGGCCGACATGGCTGAACACCCCGTCGAGGACGAGGCGAAGGCCTCGGGCCCGGCACTGCGCCACCAGGTCGTCGAAATCCTCCAGGGTGCCGAGCCGCGGGTCGATGCCGAGGAGATCGGTGGTGTCGTAGCCATGGGTCTCGGACGCGAAGATGGGGCCGAGAAGCAGGCCCGAGCACCCGAGGGCGATGGCGTGATCGAGCCAGGGGATCAGGCGCCGCAACCGTGGTCGTGGGGTGCCGTGGTCCTCACGGATGGGGGCGCCCGTGAAGCCCAGCGGGTAGACGTGCCACCAGATGGCGTGATCGATCCAGCCCATCCCTGCCTCCGTTCCGGGGGGTACGACATCGAATGTAGCGCGCATCGCGACAACGATTCATGAACTTGGTTCAACAAGCCCTGTTGAAGTGGATTCAACAAGGCTACAGTGAGGCCATGAGCCCACCTGACAAGGAGGGGCGTCGGAGACTCCGGCCCGACGCGCGGCGAGCGACGATTCTCGCCGCGGCGAGGGAACTCTTCCTTCAACGTCCCTACCGTGACGTCACCATTGCCGCCGTGGCCCAGGCGGCGCAGAGTTCGACGGGTCTGGTCTACCGATACCACGAGAGCAAGGAATCGTTGTACGCCGAGCTCATGCTGGAGTCCGTGATCGATCTCATGGCCCGTCACGTGGCGGCACAACGTGCCACACCGCCCGGAGCCGGCCCGGGAGTGCTGGTTCGGGTGGCTCTCGAGGTTCACTTCGACCATGTGGCCTCCCGCTCGGGAGCGTGGATGTCGCCCCACTGGAGTCAGGCTGAGGAACCGCCCATGATGCGTCGGCTTCGGGACGAACTGCGGGAGCGGTATGCCTCAGGCCTGGTCCGGCTGATCGGTGGGGTCAACGGGCGACGGGAGGAGTACGCGGTCTGGGGTTGGCTGGGGCAGGTCGAGGCAGCAGGTCATCGGTGGTTGGAACTCGGGTGTCCCGCATCCGATCGGGAACCCCTCATGAGTTCCCTGCTCCAGGGGCTCGCTGGCGCCCTCGGGGGTGCGTGGTCCCGTTCGGAACGTCCGGCACAATGGCGTCATGCAGCTGGGTGAGCCACGAGCGGGACAATTGCTCATCTCCCGGGATCCGGGGGATGGCAGTTATTTCGACCGGAGTGTGGTCCTGCTCCTCGATCATGACGACGAGGGCTCCATCGGAGTCTGCCTCCACCAGCCGGTCACCCGAAGACTTCCCGAGACCCTGGAGCAGCTACGCCCTCTGCTGACACCGCCGGCTGATCCCTTCGAGGGCGGTCCCGTGAATGAGGATGCCGTCGTGGGGTTGGCCCAGCTGCGCAGTCCCGGATCCCGTCCACCCGGATGGAGTCCGTTGTTCGACGACATCGGGACGGTGGAGTTGGGGAACCGTGCCGAGGACATCGACGGCCACTTCTCCCACCTCCGGCTCTTCGTCGGCCTTTCGGGGTGGGGCCCCGGCCAGCTCGTCTCCGAACTCCTTCGCGGGTCATGGTTCCGCACGAGGGCCACGCCGGAGGAGATCTTCGCCACGCCTGACCGGTTGTGGCAGCGGGTCCTCAGGCGGTGTGGGGGTGAGTGGGGATTGTGGTCCACCTGGACCCCTGAGCCGGGGCTGAACTGATTCCGACGGATACGCCCTACCATGGACCACAGGTTTGAGCAGGAGGTGGAAGTTGGCCGAGGCACGGAGCCGTAACCTGATCCTCATTGTCGATGATGACGCTGCGTTGTCCGAGATGCTGCAGATCGTCCTGAGGCAGGAGGGGTTCGACACCGTCCACTGTGGCACCGGATCCGGGGCGCTGGCCGCCATGCGTGAGTCGCGTCCCGACCTCGTCCTGCTGGACCTGATGCTCCCCGGCCGGGACGGTGTGAGCGTGTGTCGGGACATGCGGGCCGAGTCGGGGGTTCCCATCGTCATGCTCACGGCGAAATCGGAGACCGACGACGTCGTCGCGGGTCTGCAGGCCGGTGCCGATGACTACGTCGCGAAGCCCTTCAAGGCCAAGGAACTGCTGGCCCGCATCCGCACCAGGCTCCGTCGGGTGACCGCGGACCCCGGGGCCGACCAGCTGACCATCGGCGACCTGGTGATCTCCACGTCGGCACACACCGTCAAGCGGGGCTCCGCGACGCTTCCCCTCACCCCGCTGGAGTTCGACCTGCTCCTGGCCCTCGCGAAACGCCCCACGCAGGTCTTCACGAGGGAGGCCCTTCTCGACGAGGTCTGGGGCTACCGGAATGCGGCCGACACCCGGTTGGTGAACGTCCACGTTCAGCGGTTGAGGTCCAAGGTGGAGAAGGATCCCGAGCATCCGGAGATCGTGGTGACCGTTCGAGGTATCGGGTATCGGGCCGGTGAACCCCAACAGTGGTGAGGGCGGGCTCCGGCGGTTGATCCGGTTCTGGTGGAGTTCCCTGCCGCTGCGGGTGCTCGCCACCACCTTCGTCGCCTCCTGCGTCATCCTGGTGCTCGCAGGGCTGCTCCTGACCCAGCAGACCGCGACGGGCATCGTCGACGCCAAGCGCGCCTCGGCCGTGCGGGAGGCGGCCGGAATGCAGCGGTTCATGCAGGAGCAGTTGATGCTGCCCGAGATGCGAGGGGTCGCCACCTACGAACAGCTCAGCCGACTCGCGGAACTGGCGGGAGCGCAGGCGGGGCAGTTCCAGGTGATCATCCAGGGGCCCGCATCCCGGGTGTACTCGGCCACGGGGATCCTGTACGAGTCGATCCCCGTGGAGATGGCGGAACGGGTCCGGACCGCTGATGGAATGTTCATCGTGCCCACGAGGCTGCGTGCGACGTCGGCGGCTCTACAGGGACAGCCGGGCATCATCGTCGGATCGGCTCTGCTGTCCCCGGTGGGGGAGCGGTTCCCCGTGTTCTACGTGTTCCCGATGACCAGCGAGGTGGCGACCCTCGTGGACGTCCAACGCGCGGTGGTCTCCACGGGGGCCGCCCTGCTCATCGGGCTGACGGCCATCGCCTACCTCGTCACCCTGCAGGTGGTGCGCCCCGTACGGAAGGCGAGCCGCACCGCACTGCGGCTGGCCTCCGGGCAACTCGATGAGCGAATGACCGTTCGGGGCAGCGACGATCTCGCCTCACTGGCCGTGTCGATGAACACCATGGCCTCGGATCTGCAGCAACGCATCCGGGAGCTGGAACACCTCTCCGCCGTGCAACGGCGATTCGTCAGTGACGTCAGCCACGAACTCCGCACGCCCATGACCACGATCAAGATGGCATCGGACCTGCTCTACGAGGGACGCCAGGACCTGGGGCCACAGGACGCCCGCACCGTGGAGCTCATGGCCTCCGAGATCGAGCGATTCTCCGACATGCTCGCCGATCTGTTGGAGATCTCCCGCATCGATGCAGGCGTTGCGGTACTCGACCTGGAGGACACGGACCTCGACGCATTGGTCCACTCCGAGATCGACGCCCAGCGGAGTTTCGCCACCAGCCAGGGCAGCGTCGTACGGTTCCACGGTGCCGACGATGCCCGCGCCGAGGTGGACCCCCGACGCATCAGCCGGATCCTGAGGAACCTCCTCACCAACGCCATCGACCACGGGGAGGGCAACCCCATCGACGTGACCGTCGCGGCTGACGACGAGGCGGTTGCAGTGACCGTTCGGGACCGTGGGGTGGGGTTCGAGGCCAACGACTCGGCGCGGGTCTTCGATCGTTTCTGGCGGGCGGATCCGGCGCGGGCCCGGCGGGCGGGAGGGACCGGACTGGGACTGGCCATCTCGCTGGAGGATGCCCGGCTCCACTCGGGTTGGTTGTCGGCGTGGGGCAGGCCGGGGCGGGGCGCCCAGTTCCGTCTCACCCTGCCCCGCCGTCAGGGCACCGTGTTGACGAGTTCCCCGCTGCCGATCATCCCGGTCGATGTCGATCCCCGGAAGGAACCGTGATGCGGGCACTGCGAACCATGGCATTCCTGCTCGCCGTGCTCCTGGCGGCGTGCAGCGAACTCCCCACGAGCGGACCCATCGTCGAGGTGAGTGTGAACAGTCAGGGCAGGGGCGTCCAGATCGCTCCCGAACCCCCCGCCGAGGGAATGGCCCCGGCCCGCGTGGTCGAGGGGTTCCTCCAGGCCATGTCGGATCCGACGGGTGGCTACTCGGTGGCACGGCAGTACCTCACCGCGGAGGCGGCGGAGGGTTGGCAACCCGACCTGGCCACCGTCATCTATGACGGCGCCCTGAGCGAGGTCGACGGGAACCAGATCCTCGAAGGGACGACTCAAGGGATCCTCGATCAGGAGGGGCGGTTCACGGTGGAGCGCCTGCCGCTCACCCATGACTTCCAGATCGTTGAGGAGGACGGGGAGTGGCGGATCGGGGCCGCGCCGCGCGGGATCCTGCTCTCCCGCTACATCTTCGAACGCTCCTACGCGCTCGTGAAGTCCTACTTCGTGGCGAGACAAGGGCAATCCGTCATCGCCGATGTCCTGCACATCCCGACGGTTTCCCTCACCCCGGAACGCGTGCTGCGCGCCCAGTTCGCAGGCCCGTCCAAGAGGACCGGCCTCATCACCCGTTCGGCGATTCCGGACGGGGTGCAACTCGGGCCGGGTGGGGCGACGATCGATGCCGAGGGCACGGTGCTGGTGGACCTGACGGGTCTGCCCGCCGAACTCCCGGACCAGGAGCGTCGCGAACTCGGGGCCCAGCTGCTGTGGTCGCTGGCCTCCATCCCGCGGGTCACGGGGTTGAGGGTGACCTCTGACGGAGCCCCGTGGGTGATTCCCGGCCAGAATGCGCGTCGAGTGCTGGAACTGTCGTCGCAGCAGGGATACCAGCCTCTGTCCCGAGCCAGTGCGGTCGATCTGTTCGGGGTCAGGGAGACCCGGCTCGGACGACTGAGCCCGGAGCAGAACTTCATCCCCCTCAACGGCGACGGTCAACCGCTCGACATGGCAGCCGTCTCCCTCGACGGGGCCACCACCGCCTACGTCTCCTCGGAGACCGGCGTGGTGCGGATCGGGCCGGCCGCGGGGACACTCAGCACCGTCGACAGCACGGTGCGGCAGGCGAGGGCCGCCCAGTTCGCCGCGGGACGACTGTGGCTGCTCGGTGTGGACGCCACCGGCGTGCAACGACTGGTCACCCTGTCCGCCCAGGGTGAGGTGGTGGAGGTGGGGCTCCAGGACCTGCCGGGAGCGGTGGTCGACTTCGCCGTCGACCCCTCCGGCACCAGGGTGGGGGTCATCGTGGATGTGGCCGGGGCGCGGCAGTTCGGTCTGGCCATGGTGGACGAGACGCCGCGTTTCGTCTCCTTCGAGGAGTTGCGTCCCGTCACCGAGTCCCGCGAGGCGCTCTCCGACGCCGGTTCACTCGACTGGACCAGTGAGATCGACCTGGCTCTCATCGGGCGTTCTGGCGCCGGGATGTCGGTGTTCATCGTCCGCAGCGACGGCTCCTCCGTGACCGACATCGGACCCAGCCACGGGGAGGAGCCGGTGCAGTTGACGGCCCTTCCCCGTCCCGGAGGCGACTCCGTTGCGGTTCGTCATGCCGGCGGGGACGTCCTGGTCTACTCCGCCCATCGTGCCTGGCAGCGGGCCAACGCTGCCTTCGACTGGATCAGCTACCCCGGCTGAGTCCGTCGACGGGGTCCGGGCTGTGGAGAAGCGTCCTGAGGGTCGGGGGACGCCCATGATGCCGGTGTGGGTTTCATCGATGCCGCCGCTGACCTGCTCCTCGGGTCCCGGTGTCCCGGTTGCGGTGGCCCCGGCCTCGGGGTGTGCCGCGGCTGCACCGTGGCACTGCGGGGGAGGGAGCCGCACCGGGTCCGTCGGGCGGGCCTTCATGTCGATGTGGTTGCCGCAGCACCCTACAGGCCGTTGCTCAGCCACATCATCCCGAGCTTCAAGGACGACGGGGCCTGGGGACTGGGCCCTTTCCTCTCGCTCCTGCTGGCCACCGCGATCACTCACCTGGAGCCCCCACCGCAGGCCCTCGTGGTGCCGGTGGCCACGTCACCCAGCTCGGTGCGACGCCGTGGGTTCGACCATGGCCTGCACCTGGCCAGGGGAGCCGCGCGTCGCCTCGGCCAGGAACACCGTCGTCTCCTGCGTCGTTCGCGCGGCGGGCTGGCGCAACGTGGTCTCGGGAGACTCGCGCGACTCGAACTCACCTCGGAGACGTTCCGGGCCCGGTTCACCGATCGGCCGGTCATCCTGGTCGATGACGTCGTGACGACGGGGGCCACGCTCAACGGCGCCTGCGAAGCACTGCGTCGATGCGGGGTCCACGTCTGGGGTGCAGCGGTCATCGCGGATGCGAACACGGTTGTCAGTTGACGGGAATCTCCGTGTCACCCCCGCTCGGAGGAGTACGCTCGAGGACATGGAAGACGTCAGCATCGACCGGCCGAAAGGCGGGTTCGGGCTGGCGTCCGGCTTTTGGGGACCCCAGGAGGAAGCATGGACATTGTCGTCAGCGGCAGGCACTGCACTGTTGGCCCGGATCTGAAGGAACTCGTCCACGAACGCATCGCGACGGTGGAGCGACTCCGGGATCGGGTGATCCGCGTGGAGGTGGAGTTCTCAGCCTCCGAGGCACGCAACCCCTCCGATGCCATCGAGGTGCAGATCACACTGCGGAGCAAGGGGCCCGTGGTCCGGGCGGAATCCAAGGCCAACGACAAGACGTTGGCGTTCGAGCAGGCCTTCGACCGTCTCAAGGTCCAACTCCGGAAGGCCGCGGACCGACGGAAGACCCACCGTGGACTGCGCACCGCCATCGTCGAGGACCCGACTCCTGTCACAGTCGTGGAGGAGGAGGCCGAGCCGGAGGTCTCGCGCCGCGAGGTGGCGGGACTCGTCGTCGACGGCGACGGGCCGCTCGTGGTGCGGGTGAAGGAGTTCGAATCGGCGCCGCTCACGTTGGCCCAGGCATTGGACGAGATGGAACTGGTCGGGCACGACTTCTTCCTCTACCAGGACGCCGAGACGGGAAGGCCCTCGGTGGTCTACCGGAGGAAGGCCTACAACTACGGGGTGATGCACCTGAACGTGACGAAGTGATCGACGCACGGCGGGCCGGGGTTCCCGGCCCGCCGTTGCTTTGAGGTGACGGGGAGGCTGGCTAGGATTGTGCCCGGTGCGCCGTTGGCCACACTCGTCTTCCTGAAGGAACATTGCCGTGGGTTTTATGGATTTTTTGAGCGGGCTCGGCTCAGGAGCACAGCTCAAGAAGCTGAAGAAGGTGGCGGATCAGGTCAACCTGATCGAGGACGACTTCCAGGCGATGACGGATGCCGAACTGAGGCAGCAGACGGACGAGTTCCGCGCCCGGGTCGCCGATGGTGAATCCCTCGACAAGCTGATGCCGGAGGCCTTCGCGACGGTGCGTGAGGCGTCGGTGCGTGTGCTCGGCAAGCGTCATTTCGACGTGCAGATCATGGGCGGGGCCGCCCTGCACTGGGGCAACATCGCCGAGATGAAGACCGGTGAGGGCAAGACCCTGGTCGGTACGCTGCCCTCCTACCTCAACGCGCTTGACGGCAAGGGCGTCCACATCGTCACCACCAACGACTACCTTGCCAAGTACCAGTCGGAGCAGATGGGACGCATCCATCACTTCCTCGGGCTCGAGGTCGGGGTGATCCTCGCCTCCATGACGCCGGCCGAACGCCGCGTCGCCTACGCCGCCGACATCACCTACGGCACGAACAACGAGTTCGGGTTCGACTACCTCCGGGACAACATGGCTCTCAGCCCGGACGATCTGGTCCAGCGGGGACATCACTACGCGATCGTCGACGAGGTGGACTCCATCCTCATCGACGAGGCCCGAACTCCGCTCATCATCTCGGGCCCGTCCCAGGACAACCACGAGTGGTATCCCGTCTTCGCGAGGCTGGCCCGCCAGATGGCCCGGGACACCGACTACGAGGTCGACGAGAAGAAGCGCACCATCGCCATCGCCGCCTCCGGGATCGAGCTCGTCGAGGACCGGCTGGGGATCGACAATCTCTACGAATCGGCCAACACGCCCCTCATCAGCTACCTCAACAACGCCATCAAGGCGAAGGAGCTGTTCAAGCGGGACAAGGATTACGTCGTTCTCGACGGGGAGATCCTCATCGTGGACGAGCACACGGGACGCAGTCTCGCCGGCCGTCGTTACAACGAGGGGCTGCACCAGGCCCTTGAGGCGAAGGAGGGCGTCCAGATCAAGGACGAGTACCAGACCCTCGCGACCGTGACCCTCCAGAACTTCTTCCGCATGTACGACAAGCTCGCGGGTATGACGGGTACCGCGAAGACGGAGGAGTCCGAGTTCCAGAAGATCTACGGTCTGGGGGTCATCCCGATCCCCACCAACAAGCCGATGATCCGGACGGATCAGCGGGACAAGATCTACCGGACCGCGGAGGCGAAGTACGAGGCGATCGTCCAGGACGTCGTGGAACGACACGAGAAGGGGCAGCCCATCCTCATCGGCACGGCATCCGTGGCGAAGTCGGAGACCATCTCGGGCATGCTCAAGAAGGCAGGCATCCCGCACGAGGTGCTGAATGCCAAGCAGCACGCCCGTGAGGCCGCGGTCGTGGCCCAGGCGGGTCGCAAGGGCGCGGTGACCGTCTCCACCAACATGGCCGGTCGAGGCACCGACATCATGCTCGGCGGGAACCCTGAGTTCCTCGCCGACCTGCAGCTCCGCAAGCAGGGGCTCGACCCCGTCGAGAATCCTGAGGAGTACGAGGCCCAGTGGCCGGACACCCTCAAGGCGCTCGAGGAGCAGGTGCAGGCCGAACACGATGAGGTCGTCGAGGCCGGGGGCCTGTACGTGATCGGATCCGAGCGCCACGAGTCCCGACGGATCGACAACCAGCTGCGTGGGCGCTCCGGCCGTCAGGGCGATCCGGGCGAGTCGCGGTTCTACCTGTCGCTGCGGGATGACCTGATGCGACTGTTCACCCCGGACCACCTGGAACGTTCGCTGTTGCTCATGAAGGTTCCCGACGACGTCCCGATCGAGTCCAAGCTCGTGAGCAACGCCATCGAGTCGGCACAGAAGCAGGTCGAGTCGCAGAACTTCGAGATGCGCAAGAACGTGCTCCGCTACGACGACGTCATGAACCGGCAGCGTCACGTGATCTACCGCGATCGGCGCCGCGTCCTGGACGGGGAGGACATCTCCGAGCAGCTGCGGGATCGCGCCGGAGAGGTCGTGGCGGCGGTCGTGCGCCAGCACACGGTCGGGGTGCCCGAGGACTGGGACCTCGACATGCTGTTCAACGAGCTGAGGACGGTCTACCCCGTGAAGGTGGACAAGGCCGATCTCGAGGAGGAACTCCCGTCGCAGGATGAGCTCGTGGAGATGTTCGTCGAGGACGTGGCCGAGGCCTACGAAGCCCGCGAGGAGTCCCTCGGCGAGGAGACCATGCGCGAACTGGAACGTCAGGTCCTGCTGTCCGTCGTGGACCGGAACTGGCGTGAACACCTCTACGAGATGGACTACCTCCGAGAGGGCATCGGGCTGCGGGCCATGGCCCAGCGCGACCCGCTGGTGGAGTACCAGCGAGAGGGAGGCGACATGTTCGTCGCCATGCGCGAGGCCTCCTTCGAGCAGGCCATCCAGATGCTCTTCAACGTGCCCGTCACGAAGCCGGAGCCGCTCGAGGTCGGGGTGGTCACGGACGCCGAGGGCAAGGCCGAGGACATCACGGGGAAGGTCGAGAAGCTGAAGTCCTCCCGTCCGGCACCGTTGGCGAAGGGGCTGGAGGGCAAGAAACAGGAGAACCTCACCTATTCCGCGCCGGACGAGTCCGGAGAGGCGGCGACCACGCGTCCCGGCTCCACGACGCCGAAGCGGAGCGGCCAGGGCGGCGGGAACCGAGCGGCCCGCAGAAAGGCCGCCAAGAAGCGTCGCTGACGCCCAGGAGACGGAGTTCCGAGCAGGTCCAGCGTTCCCCCAGCTCCAGGCGCAGGCACAGGGCCAGCCAGTGCGATCCGGCCAGGACCGTGCCCACCGCCTCAGCCGCGCCGGGGCGGGGGCACTGGATCCGTAGGCCTCCCAGGAGGCCGGGCCGCAGCAGGAGGGTGTCCGTGTAGTGGGCCAACTGCTCGAACGCCCGTGGGCTCAGCCAGGGACGGATCTGGTGCAGGGCGCGTGACCCGATGAGGGCCTCACGGATGGCCGTGGCGACGAGACGGGCGCCGTGGACGGGGGAGACGTCGTGCAACATGGCGTCACGCTACGTCCACAACACCCGCATCGGAACCCTTACGACCCCACGTGACAACACCAACCCTCCCATTGACAACACCCGGGCTTTGGCCGCCAACACCAAGGAGCCCCTCCGACGTCACGATCCCCATCCGTGCACCCTCTAAGAGGGTGCGCGGATAGGCGCATCTACTGCGGCCGCCCCGGTGGCCCCCTGGCTGTGTTGTCCTCCTCGAACGCACGATCCAGTGCGCTCTTCGTCGTCCGCCTTGCCATGAGGCCACCGTGACGATCCTCGTCACGATCCCCCTATCCGTGCACCCTCTAAGGTTGGGGTGTGACTGGAGTATTGGTGTTCATCCCCATTGATGAATCGGAGTTGGGGGCCATGGACGGTTCGGTCGTCCTGACAAATCGGGAGGCTCACCGGGTCACCCCACAGTTGTTGGAGGCCCTCGGCTACTCCCCGGAGCAGGGGGAGGACGCGGAGTACGCCGCGCTGGTGCTGGCCTCGGTGGCGGCGCTCGCACGGTACGGAAGGCGCCTGGTGCTCGTCGCGGAGGTGGACCCGGCCCTGGTGTCCCAGGGCCGGGATCTCGACAACGGGGCCTGTGTCGTCTCCTCGGTTCCGGTGGGGGCGATCACCTGCTGGTTCAGCGAGGATGATCGCGTTGACCCGTCAGCTGCCGCAGCGGCCTGTCATGGGCTCGACATCGACACCGCGTGGGGATTCGAGGAGGTTCAGGAACTCCTCTCGGAGGCCGATCTGATGTGGAACGACGTGGAGGAGTACCGCCGAGGGATGTGAGGTGAACCTCGTTCAGGACTTCGTGAGCCAGGCGTTGACGCGACGCTCGATGCCGGCGAAGGCGCTCTTGATCATGGGCTCCACCTGGCTCTCGACCTTCTTGCCGACGAGGGGGATCTTGACCTCGAGGTCACCCTCGTACTGGGCGGTGGAGGCGTTCTCGCCGTTGGGGGACAACAGTCCCTGGGCCTCGACGGCGACGGGCACGCCGGCCACGTCCACCGTGACCGTGCCCCGACGGGTCCCTGCCTCATCGGGGTCTCCCCAGGCGAAGGACTGGGCGATCTTGATGCCCTTGCCGACGAAGGGCGCGATGGCGCTCGGTGCCGGCAGGGTCAGGCGAAGATGGGTGGTGTCACCCTCGACGGTGACGGTGTGCTCGAGGGCGCCGGCGTGCTTGGCGACGTCCTCGATGAACTCCGGCTTGCGGAAGAGGGCGACGACGTCGTCCGTGCTGCCGTGGTACTCGTGGCTGTAATTGAGCTTCATGGCGGACAATATTGCACCATTCCTACTGATGGTGTCTTCCTTGATTAGCATGTGAGTATGAGGATCGACCTGCACACGCACTCCCGTGTCACGGATGGCACCGACACGCCGACGATGTTGGTGATGAAGGCCTTCCAGGCGGGCCTCGACGTCATCGCGCTGACCGACCACGACACCTTCGACGGGGTGGCGGAGGCCCTCGAGGCGGGCAAGCGCATCGGGGTCAAGGTCCTCACCGGCATCGAACTGTCCTGCTCCCTGGGCGGCCAGGTGATCCATCTGCTGGGCTACGGCTGCGACGTCTGGAACCGCGCCCTGAACGAGGAATTGGCCAAGGTCAGGGTGGGGCGCACTCAACGACTGCCGGAGATGTGTTCCCGGCTGCGGGAGCAGGGCGTGGAGGTAACCCTGGAGGAGGTGATGTCGGTGGCGCAGGGGGCGCCGTCGATCGGTCGCCCACACGTCGCGGACGCGATGGTGGCCAAGGGCATCGTCAAGGATCGCCAGGAGGCCTTCGACCGCTACCTCGCGCAGGACAAGCCGGCCTACGTGCCCCGATACTCCATCGAACTCGGCCGGGCGATCGACCTCGTCCACGAGGCGAAGGGAGTCGCCGTGCTGGCGCACCCGTGGGGGAGGGGTGGCCGGGAGGTCCTGACCGCGCCCGTCATCGAGCGGCTGACCCGCGAACACGGTCTCGACGGCATCGAGACGGACCACCGGGACCACGACAGGGACACGCGGCTGCTGCTGTTCGAGCTCGGAGCGCGCCTCGGGCTCATCCGCACCGGGTCGAGCGACTACCACGGTGCCAAACGCCCCGATCGTGAGCTCGGCTGCTTCACGACGCGCAAGAGCGCCTACCTGGAACTCGTGGCGAGGATCCGGGCCAGGGGCGGTACGGCCTGACCCCGCGGTCACCACGAGCATCCTCTCGGCGTCGCCCCCGCTGGCGCCCCCTCGGGGAGGACGATAGGGTGGCCGGCATGGAAACGGAGTTCCACGACCCGGACAGGACCCTCGCCCGATCGGAGGAACGCAGCCGGGAACTCGAGGCCCAGATCGCGAAGGACCCATCGCGGTTCCGGTTGCTCACGGGGGATCGTCCCACCGGTCGGCTCCACATCGGCCATTACTTCGGCTCCCTCATGAACCGGGTCCGGCTCCAGCAGCTGGGTATCGAGACCTATCTCATCGTGGCCGACTACCAGGTCATCTACGACCGTGACGGCGTGGGTGAGCTCAAGGACAACGTGCTCAACATGGTGGCCGACTATCTGGCCGCCGGCATCGACCCGCAGCGCACCGTCATCTTCACGCACTCGGCCATCACCGCGCTCAACCAGCTGATGCTGCCGTTCCTCGCCTTGGTGACCGATGCCGAACTGCGACGCAACCCAACCGTCAAGGACGAGTTGGCCACCTCCAACCGTCCCATGTCGGGACTCATGCTGACCTTCCCTGTGCACCAGGCGGCGGACATCCTGTTCTGCAAGGCGAACCTCGTGCCGGTGGGCAAGGACCAGCTGCCGCACATCGAGCAGACCCGGGTCATCGCCCGCCGGTTCGACGAGCGCTACGGCCGTGTCGATCCCGCCCGGCCCATCTTCCCCCAGGCCGATGCGCTGCTGAGCCGCAGCGGTACCGTCCTCGGTCTCGACGGCCACAAGATGAGCAAGTCGAGGGGCAACACGATCGAACTGGGCATGACCGCGGACGAGACCGCGAAGCTCATCAAGCGGGCGGTCACCGACTCGGACCGCAACATCACCTACGATCCGCAGCACCGGCCGGAGGTGAGCAACCTCGTCAACATCGCGGCCATGTGTCTGGATCGCGAGCCCGTCGACATCGCCGCCGAGATCGGCGACGGCGGGGGCGGCGGCCTGAAGAAACTGGTCACGGCGGCCGTCAACGATCATCTCGCCCCGCATCGCGCGCGTCGTGCGGAACTCATCGCTGCTCCCGACCACCTGTGGCAGGTGCTCAAGGAGGGCAACGACCGCGCCAACGAGGTTGCGGAGGCGACCCTGGCCGAGGTTCGCCAGGCGATGCGGATGGATTACTGACCCTCGCCTCACCGCGCCCCTGGGGGGGGACCCCCGGGCCGTCGACGACGAGCGCTCAGGATCGGCGTCCCCGGCTCACCCTGTCGGAGATCGAGCCGGGGACGACGGTTCGCCGACGCCAGGCGTTGGGTCAGTCCTTCGTGACGTCGACCCCGGCCCGTCGACGCCTCCGTCGACGTCGTGGCGCCCCATCCTCCGCCCTCGGGGTGGGGGCCTGATCCCCCTGGGTCTCGGTGCTGCGACGCCTGCGGCGACGCCGCGTGCTTCCGTCCGCCGTGGTCTCCTTCCGTGCCCGGTCCTCCCGCGCCGGACGGGCCGAACGAGGCAGCCGACCCTTCGTGCCCTCCGGGATGTCGAGATCCGTGAACAGGTGGGGCGACGAGGAGTAGGTCTCCTCCGGGGAGTCGAAGTCGAGGTCAAGGGCCTTGTTGATGACCTTCCAGCGGGTCACGTCCGCCCAGTCGACCAAGGTCACGGAGACGCCGGTGTTCCCGGCCCGGCCGGTGCGACCGATGCGGTGGACATACGTGGCGTCCGTGTCGGGACACTCGTAGTTGATGACGTGACTGACCCCGGTGATGTCGATCCCCCTGGCCGCGACATCGGTGGCGACGAGGGTGGACACCGTGCCGGCACGGAACTTCTTCAGAGCACGTTCCCGCGACACCTGGTTGAGATCACCGTGGATGGCGGCGGCGGGGAAGCCCCGGTCCAGGAGCTCATCGGCCAACCGCTGCGCGGCGCGCTTCGTCCGGCAGAAGACCATCACCTTGCCGACGTCGCGCGCCTGGATGATCCGGGCGACCACCTCGGGCTTGTCGAGATCGTGCGCCTGGTAGACGAACTGTGTGATGTCAGGGACCGTGGCCGACGCATCCGCGCCCTCGGCCCGGATGTTGACCGGGCGGTTCAGGGTGGCGCGGGCCAGCGCAAGAATGGGGGCGGGCATGGTGGCCGAGAACAGGAGCGTCTGACGGGACGCAGGGGTTTTCGCGAGGAGCTTCTCGATGTCCGGGAGGAATCCGAGGTCCAGCATCTCGTCGGCCTCGTCGAGGACGAGGATCTCGATGCGCGAGAGATCCAGGGATCGACGATTGGCGAGATCGAGCAGCCGACCGGGGGTACCGACCGCGACATCGATCCCCTTCTCCAGCTGGCTGAGCTGTTCGTCGTAGCTGGTGCCGCCGTAGATGGTGAGGACGCGCATTCCCAGACGGGAGCCGGCGAGATCCAGGTCCCTCGCCACCTGGAGCGCGAGTTCGCGGGTGGGGGTGATCACCAGGGCCCTGGGCCTGCCGTGGTTGACCGGCTCGTCGGCCTCCTCAGCGATGGTCTGGAGCCGGTGGAGGAGGGAGGTTCCGAAGGCCAAGGTCTTACCGGTTCCCGTGCGTGCCTGTCCGATGAGGTCCGTGCCGCTCAGGGCCAAGGGGATCGCCAAGGCCTGGATCGGGAAGGGGTGGACGATCCCGGCTTCGGCCAGTGCCGCCGTGATCTCCTCTCGGATACCGAGGTCGGCAAAGGTCTCGGGGGATGTCGTCGTCTCGCTCAGGGCTCCACACCTCACTGTCAGGCGGTCACCCGAGTCGCGGGCGGCCGTGGGGGCCGTCCAGCCCCCGGACGAGTCTAGCGCGCCGACGCCCTCAGCGGCTCACAGGGTGCCGAAACCCACCGGGCGGGTGTCCGCGGGGCCGAGGTCGAGGTAGGCCACCTTCGCCGCCGGGACGAGAATCCTCCGGCCCTTCTCGTCGGTCATCTCGAAGAGCGATCCGTCCGTGAGGGCCTTCCGGAGACTGCCGAGCACCTCATCCGCCGTCTCCTTGGTGCGCAGTTGAAGCTCACGGTTGATGTCGCTGATGCCGATGCGAACGTCCATGCCCCCAACCATAGCCGTAGTGGCCACGCTGTTGGGGGAGCGTGAACCGTGGACGTCGAGGTGTCACACCTCGTGGCGAAGAATGGCGACGGTGATGTTGTCACGGCCGCCGAGATCGTTGGCCCAGGTGACGAGGGACTCGGCCAGGTCCACGAGGGATTCGGTGGTCGTGGCCTTCTCCTCGAAGACCTCGCGGAGCGCCTCGGGAGCACTGGCGTAGTTCCACAGCCCGTCGGAGCACAGCAGCAGCCAACCTGCGGAAGGGGGGCTCAACTCGACCAGGGCGGGCGCCACATCGGACGCGTTGCGGCCCAGCCATCGGGTGATGGAGTGGGCCTGCACGGAGGCCTCCGCCTCCTCACGGGCCATGCCGAGCATCATCCGGGCCTGTGCCATGGAATCATCCTGGGTCAACTGCCACGTGGCACCGTCGTCTCCGAACCAGTAGGCCCGCGAGTCACCGATGCTGCCGACGAGGAGGTTGCTGCCGTGAACCGTCGCCGCGACGAGGGTGCAGGCCGACGCCTCATGGTCGGGGGCGGCGTCGAGGACGGCCTCGTGCGCCGCGGTGAACGCGGCATGGAACGCCTTGGAGTCCGGGCCCGGACCCGAGACCGCCTCGGTCAGGACCGAACACGCGGCGTCCGCCGCGACCAAGGAGGCCCGTTCCGACCCGTGCGCGGTGCTCACCCCGTCGGAGACGGCCATCACGGCCTGCCTCACGGGGCCCTTGCGGGCGGCGAGGCTCAGCGCGTCCTGGTTGGTCGGGTGACGTCGTCCCTTGTCACTGCAGCCGGCCAGCCACGGGGCAGGGGCTGCCGCGTAGTGGAACCGGGCCTGCGGTGAGGCGTCACCCTCGGTTGCAGACACGTCACAGGGGGCGGACGCGGTCCGCCTGCTTGCCCTTGGGGCCCTGCACGATCTCGAACTCCACCCGCTGGTTCTCATCGAGGGTTCGGAACCCGGTGGTGTCAATGGACTTGTAGTGCACGAAGACGTCCTCGCCGGGGGCACCGTCGACAGCGATGAAGCCGAAGCCCTTCTCCGCGTTGAACCACTTGACGGTTCCCTGAGCCATTTGTGTTCTCCTGCTCTCGCTGTCCGTCGCACGGCGCGACGAACCTGAGGGACACTGTTGCACACTTTGTGGGTACGTCGTGCTTCGATGGACACATGACTTCGGCGAATCTGTGGCGTTTGGTGGCGCCTGAGCCCTCCGGGGTCATCCAACTGGATGACGCGCAGCGGGTCGCGGCGACGCCGCGTGACGGGGTGCGGGTGGTGCTCGGCGGGCCGGGCACCGGCAAGTCGACGGTGATCGCCTCCGCCGTCGTGGAACGTATTCGTACAGGTAGCTCGCTGGAGCGTCTCGTGGTCCTGGCCTCCTCCCGATCCGCCGCCCAGTCCCTGCGACGGGACATCCTGCGGTTGCGCGGTGGGGCGGAGGTCGGTGCCCGTGTGACGACCGTGCACGGATTCGCGCTGGCCCTCATGCGGGACCTCGGCGACCCCGAGCAGGACCTGCGTCTCCTGCGCGCACCGGACCAGGAGCAACGACTGCGGGATCTGCTCGAGGGGCTGCCCACGGATTTCTGGCCCCTGGAGGTGCGCGAGGCCGCCACCACGAGGACCTTCGCCCGGCAGCTCCGGGAGGTTCTCGCCCGGGCACGGCAGCTGGGGCTCGACCCCGACAGGGTCGAGGAGATCGCGGGCGAGGAGGAGCTGTACCGCGCGGTCGGGCGTTTCTTCGAGCTGCACCTCACCGTCGGCGACTTCGACGGCGCGCTGGACTACGCGGAACTCGTGCACCGGACCCGCATCCTCCTCACCGAGGACAGCGTTGCCGAGGCCGTCCGGGCCCGTTTCGACGCGGTTCTCGTGGACGACGGTCAAGAACTCGACGAGGTCAGTTTCCGACTCGTGGGGGACCTGGCCAGGATCGGGTCACCCGTGCTGGTCACCGCAGATCCCCAGCAACGCCTCGGTGCCTACCGGGGGGCCTCGGCAGCGGCCGTCTCCCACCTGCTCCAGCTCCCGGGTGCTGAGCGGTTCGATCTCTCGACGGGGTACCGCAACCAGGAGGCGGTGACGCGGGGGTTGAACGGCCTGAGGCGTGCCCTGGCCCTGCCCGAGGCGGCCCAACCTCCCACTGCCGCCCCCGGGCCGGTGGGGCGCGTGACCGTCACCCACTACGACGATCCCGCCGCCGAACAGGCCCACGTGGCCGCCCTCCTCCGGCAGGCCGTCCAGGAGGGATGTCAGTGGCGGGAGCTCGCGGTGGTCACCCGTCGGGGTGGCTCCGAGCTCGAGGTGTTGGCCCGGGAACTGAGCGCCCGGGGCATCCCCGTGGACGTCGACGGTGAGGACCGTGCCCTCGGCGTCCAGGCGGCGGTGCGTTCGCTCCTCGGCGCACTGGCCTTCGCCGCCGCCCCTGAGGAGATGGCGGCGGATCTCGCCCCGCTGCTGCTGGGCCCGCTGGGCGGGTTGACCGCGGTGCAGTTGCGCCGGTTGAGACGCGCCGTGATGCAGGCGGGCGAGAACTCCTGGGAGGCGCTCAGACGGGCCGCCGGGGACCCCATCATCCTCGATCGACTGGAGGACGCCGACGCCGATGCCGCAGCCCGGCTCATCAGGCTGCTGGACCGGGTCGGTGGCGAGCTCGCTGACGGGGCGCCCGTGGCTGGTGCCCTGTGGTCGTTGTGGGCGGGAACCCCGTGGCCCGAACGTCTCCGGCAGGCGGCGCTCGGGGGGCAACGCAGCGCCGAGGAGGACCTCGATGCGCTCGTCGACCTGTTCGACCTGTCGGCCCGTCGTGCTGAGCTCAACGGGATCTCGGGTGCCCTCACGTTCATCCAGGAGATCGAACGGGAGGAGATCGCAGGCGACACGGGCCGGGAGCTCAGCGCCCTTCCCAAGGGGGTTCGGGTGCTGACCGCACACCGGGCCCGTTCCGGGGTGTGGCGACGGGTCTACATCCCCGCGGTCACCGAGGGCAGCTGGCCCCGCAGTCGTTGGCAACCCGGGCTGCTCGATCCCGATCGTCTGGCCCCGGACCACCTCGACGCCGCCTCCACGGGGGGGCTCGTCGCTGCGGAACGGCGCAGCTTCTACGTCGCGTGCGCCAGGGCCAGGGAGGAACTGCACGTCTCGGCGGCCGTCGCCTCCGAGGAGCGTCCCGACCCGCCGTCCCGCTTCTGTCGTGAACTCGGGGTGGAGCCACGTGAGGTCCACGGGATGCCCGACGGGTTCCTCACGCCCCAGGCCCTCGTGGCTGATCTGCGTCGGGTCGTTGAGGATCCGGCGAGTAGCCCAGGGCTTCGTCGGGCAGCGGCGCTCCGTCTGGCCAGGTCGCCGCATCGCGACGCCGCCGTGTCGAGCTGGTGGGGGGTACGTGCCCCGTCCTCGAGGGGATGGTCCATGTCGGATCCCGTGGTCATCACCGGCTCCTCGCTGCAGGGAATCCTGCGGTGCCCCAGGAACTGGTTCCTCAGCCGCAAGGGGGGAGGGGAGAAGGACCGGAACATCCAGGCCACCGTCGGTGACGTGGTCCACATGATCGCTCAGCGTGCGGCCAGGGACGGGCTCGACCTGTCCCGGATGCTGGATCTGCTCGATGACGTGTGGCCCAGGCTCCGGTTCGTGCGGGAGTGGCGCGGTCTTCTCGAGCGGGACCGACTCGTCGAGGCCCTCATCAGGTTCGACCGTTGGCATCGTCACAATCCAGGTCGGCTCCTCGGGGTGGAGCTGGACTTCGAGGTGGGGCTCGAGGTGAGCGGGGTGCCGGTCCTGCTCCGTGGCACGGTGGACCGACTGGAACTGCACGAGGACCGTCTCGTGGTGGTCGACCTCAAGACGACACGCAAGCCCGCCACGTCGGCCGAGCTCGCGGAGCACTCCCAGCTCGGGGTGTACCAGTTGGCGGCGCGTCTCGGTGCGTTCGCCCGGCTGGCCCCCGAGGCGACCCGCATCGGCGAGCCCTCCCTGCTCCAACTGCGTCACGGCGAGGTGCTGCCCATGCAGCAGTACCAGGACGTGCTCCCTGAGGGACGGAGTTGGATCCACGACCAGCTGGAACAGGCGGTCGCCACTCTTCGTCTGGGTGACTTCCAGGCGTGGGAGTCCAGTTTCTGCCAATGGTGTTCGTTCCAGGACTCCTGTCCTGCGGTGAGGCCGGGAGGTCTGCTGTGAATCCGTTCCACGAGCCCGAGGATGTCGTCAGGGCCACGGGAATCCCCTTCAGCCGGGAGCAGCTCGACGTGATCTGCTCCCCCCTGGAACCCCAGGTGATCGTGGCCGGGGCGGGTACCGGCAAGACCACGGTGATGGCTGCCAGGGTCGTGTGGCTGGTGGGAACCGGCCAGGTGCGTCCTGACGAGGTGCTGGGGCTGACCTTCACGCGGAAGGCGGCAGCCGAGCTGGGCGCGAGGATCTCCCGGGCCCTCGTGCAGGGAGGCCTCATCCAGCAGCAGGACCGCGAGGAGCAGGAGGTCGTGCTGACCTACGACGCCTTCGCCGGGCGCATCGTCCAGGAGCACGGCATCCGGTTGGGGCGGGAACATGGCCACCGGATGTTGGCTGGGGCATCCCGGTTCCGGCTGGCGCAACGGGTCATCGAGGAGCTCGATCGGCCCTTGCCGATCCTGGACGCGGTTCACCCGTCGGTGCTGCCACAGCGGTTGCTCGCGTTGGATGCGTCGATGGGGGCCCATCTCGTTCTCCCGGAGGAGGTGCGGGAGTTCACCGACGCCACCGTGGCACGCTTCGGGGCCGCGCCGCTCCACCGGGGCAAGCGGTACAAGGTCATCGAGGAAGCCATCGCCACCACGGTGAATCGGCTTCAACTGCTGGACCTCGTGTCGGCCTACCGAGGGCTCAAGTCGAGTCTGGGGCTGGTGGAGTTCGCCGACCAGCTCGCCACGGCCGTGGAGGTGGCGCGGTACTTCGCCCCCGTCCGCGCGGCCCTCCGGGAACGGTTCAAGGTGGTGTTGCTCGACGAGTACCAGGACACGTCCTCCGCCCAGGCGGAACTGCTGCGCACCCTGTTCAGCGGCCCGGACCCGCAGCGGGGGCGTGGCTTCCCGGTCACCGCGGTCGGGGATCCGAACCAGGCGATCTACGGTTGGCGGGGGGCCGCCGCCTCGAACATCCTGGACTTCCCCAGGATGTTCCCGCGCAGCGACGGTGAACCCGCCACCAAGTGGTCGCTGACCATCAACCGTCGTAGCGGTGACCGGATTCTGGCGGTCGGCAACGCGTTGGCTGCTCCGCTGCGGGAAACCGTGGGTGGGGGAGTCTCCCTGGTGGCCCCGGAGGGCGCCATCCGTGGGACCGTCTCGGCCTTTGCGTTCGACACCCAGGCCGACGAACTCGACCATCTGGCCGGGGACGTCGTGGCGCGTCACGGGACCGGCATGGCGTGGCGGGACATGGCGGTCCTCAGCCGTCGCAACGACCTGCTGGCCGAGGTGTGGCAGCACCTCAGGGAGCGGGACGTCCCCGTCGAGATCGTCGGTCTCGGCGGACTGCTTCACCTGCCGGAGATCGCTCCGGTGGTCGCGACGCTCCGGGTGCTGGCTGACCCGTTGGCCAACGCCGAGGTCGCCGGCCTGCTGACCGGCGGGCGTTGGCAGCTCGGCCTCGACGATCTGCGTCTTCTCGCGGCGCGGGCCAGGGAACTCGCGGGGGAGGAGTCCCGGGAGGAGGACGGTTCAGCCCGCGAGGTCCTCGAAACCCTGGTGAGTCGCACTGACCCGGCGCTCAGGCCCTCCTTGCTGGACGCCGCACTCGACCCGGGGGAGAGGCTCAGCCAGGAGGGTGCGAGGCGGGTGCGACTGTTCGCGGCCGAGATCACCCGACTGCTCGAGCACCGGCTGGAACCGGTCACCGAGCTCGTCTCCCGCGTCATCAACACTCTCGGGGTGGAGACCGAGATGCTCATCACCGGCGACGCCAGCCAGCTTGGACGCTTCGTCGCCGCCTGCGCCAGCTACCCCGACCTGGATGGGACAGGCGGGCTCGGCGGACTGCTCGCGTGGCTCGAGGCCGAGGACCGGTGGGGCGAGGCCCTGGAGCGGGCGGTCCCCTCCGAGGAGGACTCCGTCAAGCTCCTGACCGTGCACCGTGCCAAGGGGCTGGAATGGGAGGTCGTCTACCTGCCGGCCCTCAACGGCGGGGTCTTCCCGAGCACCGATCGTGACGGGAACTGGACCACCAACACGGCCATCCTGCCCTCACCGCTGCGCAAGGACGCACTCGGGATCCCTCAACTCCTCGACCACACCAAGCAGGGCATCGACGCCTACAAGATGGAACTCAGGACCGAGGCGTTGCGGGCGGAGGATCGACTCGCCTACGTCGCCGCGACCCGGGCCCGCAGCCACCTCCAGGTGAGTCGGCACGCCTGGACCCCCGGCAGGAAGAAACCAGCAGCGGAGTCCCTCTACTTCCGGAGAGCGGCCGACCTCGCTGACACCGTGTTCACGGCTCCCGAGAGCGAGCAGAACCCGGTCCCGGTGGCCCTGAGACGGGTGTCGTGGCCGGAAGGCGGCGATCCGGCGCGCCGAGCAGCCCGGCAGGAGGCCGCACGCCTCGTCGAGGAGGCCCGCAGCGTCATCGACGACGATGCCTGGGTGTGGCGGTCGGGCGTGGCCTCCGCCGCTGAACTGGACCTGCTCGCCCGCTGGGACGCGGAAGCTGCCTTCCTCGCCGAACAGGCGCAACGTCGAGCCGCCCCGGAGGTCCTGCTGCCGGAGGGCCTGTCCGCCTCAGCCATGATGGAGCTGGCCTCCGATCCCCAGGCCTTCGCGCAGCGGCTGGCGCGCCGCATGCCGAGGGAACCCCGCGCCGAGGCGATGCTCGGAGAACGTTTCCACGACTGGGTGGTGTCGAGGTTCCATGCCAGCCCCGGCTTCGACGAGCTGGACGTCCGCCCCGAGCCGGATGGAGCGCTTCGAAGGTTGCAGGAGGCCTTCGAGCGAAGTCGTTTCGCCACGATGCAGCCAGTGGGGGTGGAGGTTCCCTTCCTCCTCGACTGCGACGGTCTCGTGCTCCGCGGACGGATCGACGCGGTCTTCCCACCGATCGATGATGACCATGACGCGCTCATCATCGACTGGAAGATCGGCAACTCCGCCGCCGATCCGCTGCAGTTGGCGATTTACCAGCGGGCCTGGGCTGAGGCGTCGGGCCTGGCGGTCGAGCGTGTCGCGACGGCCTTCCACCACGTGCTGGCGAATCGAACGGAGTTCGTCCTGGCCGGCGGTGCGTTGATCGAGGCCGCCGTGGCCCGGCTCAGGAGGTGAGCCGGGCGGTCTCGTCGTGGATGGCCTCGGCCACCTGGGCGAGCTTGTCCCTGTGCTGCTTGGCATGGTGGGCGCAGAAGAACAACTCCCCACCGGACAGGAGGGTGACACGAAGGTACGCCTGGGCCCCGCAGCGGTCACAGCGGTCCTGGGCGGTCAGGGTGGGCTGGGCCGGGTTCGTGCTGATGCTGGTCATGCTCGCCCTCTCAATCTCGTGCGGTGTCAACATTCCTCTCATCCAAACGTAGCGCGTCCGTTCAATGTTCCCGACCCGACAGGAGTAGCCTGTGCCGGTGCCACAGAAGTCCAGTGCCCACAATCCTCGCGACTACGGGGCGAAGAACCTCCTCGTGCTCGAAGGCCTCGAGGCGGTGCGCAAGCGTCCCGCCATGTACATCGGTTCCACCGACACCCGCGGCCTCATGCACTGTCTGTGGGAGATCATCGACAACGCCGTCGACGAGGCGCTGTCCGGCTTCGGGGACCGGATCACGGTCACCCTCCACGCCGACGGCTCGGTGGAGGTGGTCGACCACGCCCGTGGCATCCCCGTGGACAAGGAACCCAGGACCGGGCTCAGCGGCGTTGAGGTGGTCTACACGCGCCTCCACGCGGGCGGGAAGTTCGGCAACTCGTCGTACAACGCCACGGGTGGGCTCCACGGTGTCGGGGCCTCGGTGGTCAACGCGCTCAGTTCCCGCGTGGACGTGGAGGTGGACCGCGAGGGGGCGACATGGGCCATGAGTTTCCGGCGTGGGGTCCCGGGGGTCTTCGACGGGGAGGGGCCGGACGCGCCGTTCACCCCCGGCTCGGGGCTGCGCAAGGGCAGGAGGATCCCGAAGGACCGCACTGGAACCAGGGTCCGCTACTGGGCTGACAAGCAGATCTTCCTCGCCGATGCCGAG
Source organism: Arachnia propionica (assembly GCF_003932785.1). Classification (GTDB taxonomy): domain Bacteria; phylum Actinomycetota; class Actinomycetes; order Propionibacteriales; family Propionibacteriaceae; genus Arachnia; species Arachnia propionica_B. The sequence continues at coordinate 60,433 of NZ_RQYT01000002.1, forward strand.
TTGTCACTCGGTCAGCTCCACGACCGGGCACGCCAGACCTCCTTCCTCGTGCCCGGGCTGCGGATCGAGGTGAACGATGAACGCTCTGGGCAAGTGCAACGCGAGGTGTTCCACCATGAGGGAGGGATCACCGAGTTCGCCGACTTCCTGGCCAAGGACGCGCCGTTGATGGAGGTCCTCCGGCTGCAGGGACACGACAAGTTCGTCGAGACGGTCCCGATGCTCGACGAGGCCGGCGCCATGACCGCGACCGACGTGGAGCGCACCTTGGACGTGGACATCGCCGTGAGATGGGGAACCGGGTACGACGCCACCGTCCGTTCGTTCGTCAACATCATCGCCACGCCGAAGGGCGGGACACACGTCAGCGGTTTCGAGCGGGGGCTCACCCGGGCCTTCCTCAAGTCGATGGAGGGAACCCGACTCCTGAAGACGGGCGACGAGATCGTCAAGGACGACTGCCTCGAGGGCCTGACGGCCGTGGTCACCGTAAGACTCGCCGAGCCGCAGTTCGAGGGCCAGACCAAGGAGGTTCTCGGCACCCCACCGGTGCAGCGCCTCGTCGCCCGGATCGTCGAACAGGAGCTCGGGGCCTTCCTCACCTCGTCCAGAGCCGCGACCAAGCAGGTCGCACGCACCCTCATGGAGAAGGTGGTCAACGCCTCCCGCACCCGGGTCGCGGCCCGCGCCCACCGGGAGAACCAGCGCCGCAAGACCGCGTTGGAGTCCTCGTCGTTGCCGCCGAAACTCAAGGACTGTCGCAGCAGCGACGGCGACACCACCGAGCTGTTCATCGTCGAGGGTGACTCGGCTCTCGGCACCGCCAACACCGCCCGCAACTCCGAGTTCCAGGCGCTGCTGCCGATCCGGGGCAAGATCCTCAACGTCCAGAAGGCCTCGGTGGGCGACATGCTGAAGAACGCCGAGTGTGCCTCCATCATCCAGGTGGTGGGGGCAGGCTCGGGCCGGACCTTCGACGTCGATGCCGCTCGGTACGGCAAGATCATCTTCATGGCCGACGCGGACTCCGACGGCGCCCACATCCGGTGCCTGCTGGCCACGCTGTTCTTCAAGTACATGCGGCCACTCGTGGAGGCGGGGCGGGTCTACTCGGCGGTGCCGCCGCTCCACCGGTTCGAGCTCATCAACCCGAAGAAGGGGATGGACAAGTACATCTACACCTACACCGACGGTGAGTACCGGCGGAAGATGGCCGAACTGACGAAACGTGGGGTCCGGTTCAAGGAGCCGCAGCGGTACAAGGGCCTGGGGGAGATGGATGCCGGGCAGCTCGCCGAGACCACCATGGACCCCAGGCGGCGCACCCTCCGGCGGCTGAGTGTCGACGACGCGGAGCGGGCCGAGGCCGTGTTCGAGATGCTCATGGGCAACGATGTGGCTCCCCGCAAGGAGTTCATCGTCCAGGGAGCCTACGCCCTCGAGGCGGACCGGATCGACACCTGATCTCACACCACCTGACGCAGCAGTCCGGTGTCGACGTCGTAGAGGAAGCCGCCGACCTTGGCCCGGCCCACGATGAGGGGATGGGCGAGGACTGCCTTCACGTCGTGACGCAGCCGCGGCAGCTGGTCCCGGCTCGCGCCGAGCTCCAGCCATGACGCGTCCAGGCCACTGTGCTCCTGGATCCTACGGTGCAGTTCCTCGTCCGTTCCGGTCATGGCGCAACGGGTGTGGGGGATGATCATGATGCGGTTGACCTCGAGCAGTTGCACCGCGAGGGCGAGACCGGTCATCGTCCAGGGAGCCACGCGTCCCCCCGGGGAGCGCAGTATCTTGGCGTCCCCGCACCTCAACCCGACGATGGAGAGCGGTTCGATCCGCGAGTCCATGCACGTCACGATCGCGATACCGGCCTGGGCCACCCCTGTCATCCCCGGAGGGTGGAAGTGGGAGGCGTACTCCCGGTTGGCGTCGAGGAGATCGGAGAAGCTCATGGCTCTACCCTGCCACGTCGGGAACCGGGCGTGCCCCGAGCCCCTCGATCGTCCCGTCGACGGGTTCCCCGGACCCGTCCCGTCGCGGATTGACCGCGGGAAGCTCCACGGGAGCACCCCGGCCGTCGGCGGCGGTCACCGAGCCACCGATGCAGGCGGCCCTGAGAAGGCCTTCACCTTTGAGGAAGCGCTGGCAGCGCACGCCGCCCGTGGCACGGCCCTTGGTGGGGTACTCGGTGAGCGGGGTGACCTTCACCCCGCCCGAGGAGGGCCCGAACAGGTCCTCGGATGCTCCCGCCACCGTGACCACGACGTCGCGGTCGGGGTCGACGCCCCCGAAGAAGACGACCTCGGCGCCAGGGCTCAGTTTGATTCCCGCCACGCCGCCCCCGGACCGACCCTGGGGACGCACCACGTCCGCCGGGTAGTGGAGGAGCTGGGCATCCGAGGTGACGAACGCAAGGCCGGGGGAACGCAGTTCGACCGCGCCGACGACCTCGTCCCCCTCCTCCAGCCGGATGACGTCCCAGGAATCCTTGCCGATCACCTCCGGGTTGACCCGCTTCACCACCCCGCGGCGGGTCCCCAGCGCCAGCCCCGGTCCCTCCGGGTCGAGGGAGGTCAGGCCGACGACACGCTCGCCGGGCTCCAGCGGCCACAACTCGGCCACCTTCGTACCCCCCTTGAGATTGGGTGCGGTGGCGGTGAGTGGAACCGTGGGGAGCTCGATGGCTCGGGCCCGCACGAGGCGACCCGTGTTGGTGATCACCCCGAACTCAGCGTGGGCCGAGGCCGGGATGGCGGCGACGATGACGTCGTGCTTGGCGCGTGGGCCTGTGGTGGGGATGGGCGCGGAGGAATCGGTGCGGGCCGCCCGCGAGGTGCTGGACAACAGGACCCAGCACGGATCATCCGGGACCTCCAGCGGGCCGGCGGCCCCGGCGACGCCGTCGCTGGCGAGGAGCACGGTGCGTCGGGCGTCACCGAACCGGGACGCCACCTCATCGAGTTCGGTGGCCACGAGACGGTTGAGCACGGCCGGGTCCTCGAGGATCTCCCGGAGGCCGGCGATCCGCGTCGCCAGCTCGTCGGCCTCCGCCGAGAGTTCCAGCGTGGAGTACTTCGTCAGGCGGCGCAGCTGCATGTCGAGGATGTAGTTGGCCTGGACCTCGTCGAGATCGAAGGCCGACATGAGGCGGGCCCTCGCCTCCGCGGCGTCCTCGCTGGTGCGGACGATCGCGATGACGTCGTCGATGTCGGCGATCGCCACGAGGAGGCCGCGGACGAGGTGGAGTCGATCCTCTGCCTTCCCGAGCCGGTGCTCGGTGCGTCGAATCGTCACCTGGATGCGGTGGTCGAGGTAGACCTCGAGCATCTCCTTGAGGGGGAGGGTCCTGGGCTGTCCCTCCACCAGGGCGACGGCGTTGATGGCGAAGGTGTCCTCGAGCTTGGTCGTGCGGTAGAGCTGCTCCAGCAGGGCCTCGGGGTTGATCCCGTTCTTCACCTCGATGACGAGCCGCATGCCGTTGGCCAGGTCGGTGAGGTCCTTCACATCGGCGATGCCGGTGAGCTTCTTCGCGTCGACCCCCTTCTTGATCTGCTCGATGATCTTCTCGGGGCCGATCATGTACGGCAGTTCCGTCACCACGATGCCACGGCGGCGGGGGCTGACCTGTTCGATCCTGGCCGTGGCCCGGACCTTGAAGGACCCGCGGCCGGTTTCGTACGCCTCGCGGATGCCATCCAGTCCGATGATACGGCCGCCACCCGGGAAGTCAGGACCCGGCAGGTGCCTCATGAGGGCATCCAGGCCGATCTCCCGGTCGGCGAGCAGGGCCTTGAGTGCAGCCACCACCTCCACGAGGTTGTGGGGGGCGATGTTGGTGGCCATGCCCACCGCGATGCCGGTGGCGCCGTTGACCATGAGGTTGGGGAGGGCTGCCGGCAGCACCTCCGGTTCGGAGTCCTTGCCGTCGTAGTTGGGGCGGTAGTCGACGACGTCCTCGTCCAGGCTGGCCGTCATCGCCACGGCGGGATGGGCCATCCGGCACTCGGTGTAACGCATGGCGGCCGGACCGGCATCGGGGGAGCCGAAGTTGCCGTGACCGTCGATCAACGGCAGCCGCATCGCCCACGGCTGCGCCATGCGCACCAGCGCGTCGTAGATGGCGCCATCGCCGTGGGGGTGGAGGACACCCATCACCTGACCGACGACCCGAGCGCACTTGACGTGCGGTTTGGTCGGGTCCACGCCCATGTCGTCCATCGAGAACAGGATGCGCCGCTGCACGGGCTTCAGACCGTCCCGCGCGTCCGGCAGTGCCCGCGAGTAGATGACGGAGTACGCGTACTCGAGGAAACTCGCCTCCATCTCCTCGGTCACGTCCACGTCGAGGATGTGCTCCTCGAACTCCTCAATGCCTCTCATGCCGCCGTCACGCTCCCGGTTCAGTCAACGATGTCGCGCAGTTTATCCGCGAGACCATCCCCGTCGGGTGCACGAACCTCCGGGGCGAGGTCCGGCGTCCACTCCCAGGTGTTGCCCCCGCTCGGCAGGATGCCGTGCGCGAGGGCGTGCTCACCCGGGGTGAGTTCCCTGATCGCCCGCGCCCGGACGTGTTCGGGCTGGAGGGTCGCGAACTCCGCGTAGAGGTCAGGGTCGTGCTGGCCGTCGTCGCCCACGAGCAACCAACGGATGTTCGGCAGGTCACGTGCCAACTCCCGCAGACAGGTGCGCTTGTGCTGTGCGCCGCTGCGGAACCAGCCGGTGTTGGTCGGCCCCCAGTCGGTCAACAGCAACGCGCCGGGGGGGAAGCCGTGTCGTTTCAGGAAGCGGGTCACCATCGGATACGTGTTCCAGGCCCCGGTGGACACGAAGATGAGGGGAGCCCCGGGGTGGTCGGCCAGGAGCTGCTGGTACAGGCGAGCCATGCCGGGGACCGCCTGTCTCGCGCCCTCGGTGAGGATGAAGGAGTTCCAGGCGGCGACGAGGGGGCGGGGCAGCCAGGTGGAGAGGATCGTGTCGTCGATGTCCGAGACGATGCCGAAGCTCTCGGTCTCGTCGATGATCTGCACCGGCGCGATCGTGGAGGAGCCGTCACCGCCGCGGATCTCCACCTCGTGCCAGCCGACGGGGAGACCGTGGTCCCGGATGCGTACATCGATGTAGCCACCCCGGTCCGAGACGACGGGGAAGGAGAGATCCCCGATGACGATCTCCGCAGGGCTCTTGACCCTCGTGGCCGAGATGAAGTTGCGCCAGCCACGCCGGTGCATGAGTTCGGTCGCGGCCTGGACGATGCCGAGCCGCTGTGGGGGCTTGAGGGACATCCGAGCCAGGATGCGCAGCTGACGAGGGGTCCCGAAACCCGTGTACGCGGTGATCGACTCGTGCCACCCCATGCGGACGAGGATTCTCTCGAGGAACCGGTTGAAGCGATCCTCGAGACGGGCGGCGAAGAAGGGCCGGGACTTCATGGCAGACAAAATAGTGGAAGAATGGCCGGGTGATTTCGCAGTCCCCCGAGACCCCCCTCGCCGCCGCGCTCAAGGGCGAGGTCGAGGAGTGCCGGTTCTTCCCCGAACTCGTGTGGAGCACCGTCGCCGGTGCCCTCGGTGACCAGCAGATGCTGGGATATCTCGTCCACCACGAGGCCAGTTTCGCGACGGGGGATCTCCAGCGACACCTCACCGTTCTGGTGCTCACACCGAAGCAGTTGCTCATCTCCCACACCGACGAGCAGGACGCCGGTGACCCCAACCGGGCCATCACGAGTGCGGAGGTCGTGGCGTTGCGGGCGATCCACTCCGCCGTGGTGACCCGGTCGGTGGCCCAGCCGGAACGATGGCCGCGGCCGGGGTCCCAACTGGTGGAGGCCTGGCTGACGATCGCCTGGGGGGCGGCTTCGCGTCTCGACATCGGTCCCGCCAGCTGCGAGGACCCCCAGTGCAGCGCCGACCACGGCTGGACCGGGATGTCGGTGCCCAACGATCTCACCGTGCGCATGTCACCCACCGGGGACGGCTGGCAGAGTGTGGAGCGCCTCATGGCGTTCGGGGCGTTGCTCCAGGAGAACATCGGATGACCGGGTTCGTCCTGCCCAGCTACGACGGTCCCTGCCTGAGTGGCGTCCTGCCCGCCGTCGTCGCTTCGCTCCGGGGCGAGGCGTCCCTCATCCCGATCCCGCAGGCGCGTCGCCACGTCGTGTTCATGGTGGACGGACTCGGCTGGGAGGCGCTGTCGACCCACCGGGCGGACAGCACGTTCCTGGCCCCCCGGCTGGCGCAGGCCACCCGGCTCACCTGCGCCGTACCGTCGACGACGGCCACGTCGCTGACCAGCCTCGGCTGTGGCATGGCGCCGGGTGGTCACGGCGTCGTCGGTTACAGCTTCCGCGACCCCGACCGCGACGAGGTCCTCAACGCCTTGACGTGGGAGGGCGGGCCGGAGGATGTGGCGGGGTTCAGGTGCGCCCCCACGGTGTACGAGCAGCTCCGGGCCGAGGGCATCGGCTCCAGCTGCGTCAGCCTGGCACGCTTCGAGACCAGCGGCCTGCAGCAGACCGGCTTCGCGGGAACGACCTTCCGAGGGGTGGACAAGGAATCCGACGCGGAGACCCTCATCTCCCTGATCCTCGGGGAACTCGAGCACTCGCGTGTCGTGTACGTCTACGAGCGTCTCCTCGATCATGACGGGCACGCGCACGGGGTCGGCAGCTGGCAGTGGCTCGACCGGCTGGGGGTCGTCGAGGACCTCGTTCAGGCCGTCAGCGAGGCGCTGCCCAGTGACACCGCGCTGCTCATCACCGGCGACCACGGAATGATCAATGTCCCGAAACACCGGCAGATCGTCATCGAGGACCATCCCGCACTGGCCGGGGCCCGCCTGGTGGGAGGGGAGCCCCGACTGCGGCAGCTGTACACGGACGAGCCCCAGGACCTCGCCGCCCGATGGCGTGACGAACTCGGGGAGCGCGCGGAGGTCTGGCTTCGTGATGATGCGATCGACGCCGGGTGGTTCGGGAAGGTCCGGGATCGGGTGCGTCCGAGGATCGGGGACGTCCTCGTCGCCATGAGGGAGGACTGGGCCGTCAACACGACGGCTCGCCCGAAGGAGTTCGGCCTCGTCGGACAGCACGGTTCCCTGACGTCGGCGGAGATGTACGTCCCACTGTTCACGATCGGACCCCGTCGATGAGGGTTGCCATCCTCATCGACGACTTCTATCCCTCCTCGGGGGGGATCGGGCGTTCCGTCGAGACGCAGATCCAGGAACTGACCGACATGGGGCACGAGGTCAGCCTCATCGCCCCCGACCGGCACCTGGAGAAGCCACGACACTGCCGGATCATCGAGTGCCCGACCATCTACATCGAGGGGCTGCCCGCTCATCTCAGCATCCTGCACAGCACCGAGCGCAGGGCGGATCTGATCTCCCGGTGCGCCAGGTTCGACATCATCCACAGCCAGACCGAGCGGGGCGCACTCATCCTGGGGGCCCGATTGGCCCGGGTCCAGGGCATCCCCCACGTGCACACCTTCCACGCGAACGTCGCCGGCACCCACCAGACGGTCAGGGCAGCGATCTTCGGGACCTGGCTCTACCAGGTCCTCATCAATCCGATGCTGACCCGAGCGGCGGGCAGGAAGTCGCCCCGGTCGCGGCTGGTCCCCCCTCGGGACGAACCGGGTGGGCTCGCGGCACGCATGGACTGGGCATCCTTCGCGGACATCGCGGGCAAGGTCGACGCCTGGAGCGTTCCGAGCCCCTTCATGTTGAACCTCGTTCAACAGGCGGCCGCGCACGAGGTTCCCGGTTTCGTGGTTCCCACCGGGGTGGGGCGGGCGATGCTTGAGGCCATCGGGCACGCCCGACGGGAGCGGACTGACACCCGGATCCGGTTCTTGTCCATCGGGCGCCTCGCGAAGGAGAAACGTCTCGACGTGCTCGTCAGGGCGTTTCGGCGTGCCGCCATCCCGAACTCCGAACTCGTCCTCGTCGGCGACGGGGATCAGCGCAACCTCCTCAAGGGGCTGGCGGCCGGGGCGGACAACATCGACTTCCGCGGACACCTGCGCTCCCACGAGGCCATCGCCTTCGAACTCGTCAACGCCGACGCCCTCGCACTGACCAGCCACCGGTTCGATTCGCAGGCGCTGGTGCTCTCCGAGGCGGTCGCCGCCGGGTTGCCCGTCCTCTACTGTGACGACCGGCTCACGGTGGCCACGTCCCCCGACACGGCGATCCTGACCGAGCCCGACGTGGAATCGGTGGCCAGGGGGCTCGTCCAGCTGGCGGACCGGAACCGCCTGCAACGCATGCGTGCCGCCACGGCGGGGCTGCAGGAGAGAATCACCCCGCGGCACACCGCGGAGCAGTACACGGCGATCTATGACCGCCTGAGGGGAGAACGACGTGCCTGAACTCGTGTTCCACACGGGACCGATGGACTGCGGGAAGTCCACATTGGCGCTGCAGCTGCACCACACCCAGTCGACGCACGGCCGGCAGGGACGGATCTTCACCCGCAACGACCGTTCGGGCCAGCCGAGGATCTCCTCACGGCTCGGGCTGTCCGAGGCGGCGCTCGAGGTCAACGAGGACTTCGACTTCTGGCGCTACGTCATCGCGGAACTGATCGCGGGGCAACGTATCGACTACCTCGTGTGTGACGAGGCGCAGTTCTACGTCGGCTCCCAGATCGAGCAGCTCGCGAGGATCGTCGACGAACTCCAGATGGACGTCTACGCCTTCGGGATCCTCGCTGACTTCCGCACCAGGCTGTTCCCCGGATCACAGCGTCTCGTGGAACTCGCCGATCGGGTGGAGACCCTGCCGCTCGGACCGTTGTGCTGGTGTGGCGCCAGGGGCACCCACAACGCGCGAACCGTGGACGGCGTGATGGTGACGGAGGGATCGCAGGTGGTCGTGGGGGACACCGTGCAGGGGGAGATCCGTTACGAGGTGCTCTGCCGCGCCCACCATCGTCGCGGGGTGACCGCCATGCGAGCCAAGGCGACGTTGGGGGCGGACCCCTTGCCCTTCGCGCAACCGCTCAGCGGGGGCCCCCGAACATGATCTCGTCCCAGCTGGGGACGCTGACCCGCCGTGACCGCTTCCTGGCAGGGGGTTCGGCGGGTTTCTCGCCCTCGATGAGCGATTCCTGCACCGGTGGCGCCGCTCGGCGGGCGGGGGCGCTCTCCTCGACCGGTTCGGGCTCGGGGGCGGGCTCTGGTTCTGGCTCCCGCGCGGTCTGGGTCGTCTCCTCGGCGTCGGTCTCCTGAGCCTCGTCGTCGAGACCCACGTAGATCCGCACCGAATCCTCGCTGACGCCGCTGAGCATGTCGTACAGGTCGTCGAGCTCGGAGGTGGCAGGGCCCTCCTCGAAGTCATCGGGGGGAACGTCGTCGCCGGGGACGGCGGGGGGCGGTGAGGGCTGCGACGTGGCCCGAACCAGCGCGAACTCGTCGTCGAAATCGACGGTGTTCTCGTTGTCGGGATCGGCGGGGCCGGGCAGTTCCTCGCCGATCATCCACCGGGCGTCGGCGTTGTCGGCGACAGAGAACCGCCCGCGCGTGTCGAACAGGAACTCGGCGCTGCGGTCGAGGGCCGCCAGGCGTCCGACGACACGCCAGCGGAGATCGGGTTCACGCCATGCGTCCCATTCGATGTCATCCGCGTCGACGCTGCGAGCCTGGAGTCGGGCGGCCAGGAGTTCCTTCAGACGACGGTGCCCGGCACCGTCGCCACGGCGGCGAACGGCACAGGACAGCGCTGTGAGGGCGATGTGCTCGCGCTCCGCGATCACAGGCCTCGCGAAACCTTCGATACGGGACTCCTCCACCCCCGCCTCCGCAGCAACCTCTGCGAGGGTGGCTCCACTGCGGATGCGGGTCTGGATCTCCCTGGGGGTCAGAGCGCTTTCCATAAAGTTCTCCCTCAACGTCTGGTCAACCAACCTACCAGCAGACAGCCGTCAACCCTTGGACTTGCGCGCCGCGCAGGATGTGATACACATACCCCGATCGATTTCGAGGGATTGCACAACAGGCACACAGGAGGGACCGCCCATGGCCACCGACTACGACGCGCCACGCAAGAGTGAAGAGGAGATGAGCGAGGATTCGCTCGAGGAACTCAAGACGCGCCGAAACGACAAGAACTCGGGCAAGGTTGACGAGGACGAGGTCGAGGCGGCGGAATCCTTCGAGCTCCCGGGGGCTGACCTGTCCCACGAGGAGCTCACGGTGCGGGTCCTGCCCCGGCAGGCGAACGAGTTCACCTGCGCCTCGTGCTTCCTGGTGAAGTCCATGAGCCAGTTGGCCGAGTCCAAGGGGAATCTCCAGTACTGCGTGGACTGCGTGTGACAAACGGGGCGCCGGAGGAGTGATGCTCCTCCAGCGCCCCGCGTCAACCGCTGTCACATGTCCATCTTCGTGCGCAGGCGGCCGGGTCCCTTGTGCCCCGTCGCCGCCTGCCAACGGTTGTGCATGAACCGATTCATCGTCAGCTGGGCCATGCCGACGCCCAACCCGCTGGCAGCCGCCCAGATGACGGCGTGGATGAGGGGGGTCTCGGGATCGTTCGGGTCCGGTGGGACGTCCCCCGTCGCGGCCTCCCAGGCCTTCGTGACCAGCTTCTGGGCGACGAGGGTGGTCAGGGCCCCGACAGCACCCGCGTAGAGCTTCCAGATCAGCTTCTCCTCAACAGCCATGAGCAGTCCTTTCACAGTTGGGCCGATGGCCATTATCCCGTCCCGGCCGGACTCCGCGCTACATTGACTGGGTGCAAGGGACACCAGTACCGGTGGTACTCAGCGATCCCGGGAGCCTGCCCGGGTACGCCCGGCCGGGGGACGCGGGCGCGGATCTGCGTGCCACCCACGACGTCACACTGGCGCCAGGGGAACGGGCGCTGGTCGGAACGGGGGTGCGGGCCGCCCTGCCGGAGGGCACCTTCGGGATGATCACACCCCGCTCGGGGCTGGCCGCGCGTCACGGACTGAGCATCGTCAACAGCCCAGGGGTCGTGGATTCCGGATACCGAGGGGAGATCAAGGTGTGTCTGGTCAACCTGGATCCCGTCGATCCTGTCGTCATTCTGGCTGGCCAACGCATCGCCCAGCTCGTCGTCATGCCGTTCCTGAGGGCAGAGTTCGTGCCCGTCGTGGAGTTGGATGAGACGGTCCGCGGGGAAGATGGCTATGGTTCAACCGGTAAGGCCTGAGTCGAGGAGCAGCATGGCAGACAGCAACGAGAAGTGGACGACGATCGACGAGGAGTTCGACCGCGATCAGGGTCCCTTCGACATCAACGAGGTCGACCTCGAGGCCGACGACGTCAAGCGCCTCGATCTCGGCGCCCTGGTGGTGACCCCCTTCGAGGGGATGTCCCTGCAGCTCCAGGTGGACCAGTCACGGGAGAAGGTGCAGGCGGTCATCGTGGGCGACGGTGTCTCCGCGATGGAGGTGGCGTTGTTCGCGGGGCCGCGTTCCTCCTCCATGCTGGCCGAGGTGCGTGACGAGATCACCGAGGCGACGGGGAGGGGTGGCGGCTCGGTCGCCCTGCACGAGGGGCCCTTCGGCGTCGAGATCCGTCGGACCCAGCCGGTGAAGGACCCCGAGGGGCGCGATGCGTTGCACCTGTCCCGGACGTGGCTGGTTGCCGGCCCCGGATGGATGCTGCGGGGTGTCGTCGTCGGCAAGGCTGCCCTCGAACCCGACAACGAGGACGCCACCGTGGCCCTCGAGGAGTGCTTCGGGAACCTCGTGGTGCGTCGCGGCACCAATGCGGCTGCCCCCGGGAGCCTCATCACGCTGTCCGTCCCGACCGGGGAGGGATGATGAATGACCGGAGGACCGGGCTGTTGAACCGGATCAGGCGTGTCTTCGCGAGTCCCGAGGAACTGGACGACGAGGATCTCCAGGAGCGGGCCCACGACTCGGGGGCCTGTCCGTTGTCCCAGTGCCAGGAGCGGGCCCGGGTGAAGGTCCGGGGCACGGTGCGTTGGATCTCGAGGATGCCCTCCGGCGGTATGGAGGCCCAGCTGTCGGACGGCACGGGGAATCTCGGACTCGTCTGGATGGGGCCACGGCGTCTCGAGTGCATCCAGCCGGGGTGCAACCTGGTGGTCTCCGGGCGGGTGTGCTCCCGGGACGACGGGCCGGTGATGTACAACCCGGAGTTCGAGATCGTCAGCTGAGAGCGGTGTGGGCCCTGCCCCTGACCCGGTGGGGGAGGTGGGGACCTGACGCGGGCCGCAGCTGTTGGTCAGTACTCCTCCACGACGGCGAACATCGCACTCAGCTCTGCCTCCGCGTCCTGACTGACGACGAAGAGCATCTCGTCGAGGGCCTCCAGGGCGGCGTCCCGTTCGGGAACGATGGGCACCCCGTCGCGGATGATGGCCACCAGGACGACCTCCCGCGGCAACTCCACGTCCCGAATCCTTCGGCCGACGAACGGGCTGTTCTGCGGCAGCCGGATCTCGGACAGGTTCGTCGTCGACTTGTTGAAGGTGAAGAGCCGAACCAGCTCGCCGGTGGCAACGGCCTCCTCCACGAGTGCGGACATGATGCGGGGGGTGGACACGGCGACGTCAACGCCCCAGGTCTCGTCGAACATCCACTCGTTACCGGGATGGTTGATCCGGGCCACGGTCCTCGGCACTCCGAACTCCGTTTTCGCCAGCAGCGAGTGAACCAGGTTCACCTTGTCGTCGCCGGAGGCCGCGATGGCCACGTCGCAGTTGTCCAGTTCGGCATCCTCGAGGCTCTGGACCTCGCAGGCGTCGGCCTGGAACCACTCCGCCCCGGGCACGGAATCGGGTTTGATGGCGTTGGGGTCCTTGTCGATGAGGAGGACCTGATGACCGTTGCTGATGAGTTCCCGGGCGATGGATCGGCCGACGTTGCCGGCCCCGGCGATGGCGACTCGCATGACGAACTCCTGGATCAGTTGCGGGCGGGGGGAGCGGCGAAGAGGGATTCGACGGCGTCGGTGCGTTCCGTCTCACATGCCACGAAGATGAGATCCCCGTCCTGGAAACGGGTCTCCGAGTCAGGCACGATTCCTCGGCCGGTGCGGCTGAGGAAGGGGATGGGGGCCTGGGCCGCCTGTGACAGGGCATGGACACGCTGGCCGACCCAACCGTGATGCACGTGGACCTGCAGCAACCGCACCGTGCCGGACGGGTCGCGCCACACCGGCTCGCTGCCCTCGGGAAGGAGTCGCCGCATCACCTGGCCGACGGTCCACCGCACCGTGGCGACGGTGGGGATGCCCAGACGTTCGTAGACGGCGGCCCGGCCCTGGTCGTAGATGCGGGCCACGACGTTGTCGACCCCGTACTGCTCCCTCACGACCCGGGCGGCGAGGATGTTGGAGTTGTCCCCGCTCGAGACGGCCGCGAAGCCGTCGGCGTGTCGGATGTCGGCGGCCTCCAACACCTCACGGTCGAAGCCGACACCCTTCACGGTGATGCCCTGGAAGTCGCTGCCGAGGCGACGGAAGGCCTCGACCGTGACGTCGATGACGGCGACGGAGTGACCTCGTCTCTCCAGCCCCCGCGCCAGCATCGAGCCCACCCGCCCGCAGCCCATGATGACGATGTGCATGGCCAGCACGTTATCGCAATCCTCCGGCGATGGGTCTACCGTAGGGCCTCGTGAACATTGTCGCGGGACTGAAGCGCGTGCTGGTTGGGAGGAGGCTGTCGAACTCTCAACTGGGGGAGACGCTGCTGCCCCGCCGTCTCGCACTGCCCGTCTTCGCCTCCGACGCGTTGAGTTCAGTGGCGTACGCCCCGGACGAGATCCTCATCACGCTGGCCCTCGCCGGTATGACCGGCTATCTCTTCTCATGGCAGATCGGTCTGGCGGTGGGTCTCGTCATCGCCATCGTGGTGCTGTCCTACCGACAGACCGTCCGGGCCTATCCGTCCGGCGGCGGGGACTACGAGGTCGCGGCCGCGAACCTGGGCCGCCACGCCGCGGTGACGGTGGCCTCCGCGCTGCTGGTCGACTACGTGCTGACCGTGGCGGTCTCGGTCTCCGCCGGCGTGCTCCAGGCGAAGGCGATCCTGCCTTGGCTGGAGGGCATCGAGACCCCCGTCGCGGTGGGGGTGATCGGATGCCTTGCCCTCATCAACCTCCGTGGCATGCGTCCCTCCGCGGGGGTCTTCGCATGGCCCACCTACCTGTTCGTGTTCTCCATGCTCATGATGGTCGTCATCGGGCTCATCCGTATCCTGGTGCTCGGCCAGCCGCTGCGGAGCGAGACCGCCCACCTCGTCGTCGTGAACCCGGAGGGATCCACGACCGCCGCGGGCTGGCTGCTCGTGGCCGTCATCACGCGTGCTTTCTCGTCGGGCTGCGCGGCCCTCACGGGAGTGGAGGCGGTGGCAGCGGGGGTCCCAGCGTTCCGCCCCCCGAAGAGCCGCAACGCGGCGACGGTCCTGGCCACCCTGGCCGCGATCGCGGTGCCCATGTTCGTCGGCATCGTGGCCCTGGCCCGACTCACGGATGTCCACCTCATCGACGAGCTGACGGGGGCGCACTACGTCGCCCCGGACGGCTCCACCATCCACAATGCGGCCGTCACCGTGACGGGGCAGCTGGCGCGCACCGTGTTCGGGGACTGGTTCGCCCCGGGATTCTACGTGGTGGTCCTCGCCGCCATCGCGATCCTCCTGCTCGCGGCGAACACACCCTTCAATGGTTTCCCCGGACTGGCCTCGATCCTGGCGAAGGACGGATACCTGCCCCGGCAGCTCCACGCCCGTGGCGACCGGCTGGCCCATTCCAACGGCATCATCTCCCTCGCCATCGCGGCGATCCTGCTGGTCGTCGTGTTCGACGCATCGGTCACCGCCCTGATCCAGCTGTACGTCGTGGGCGTGTTCATCTCCTTCACCCTGGGACAGGCGGGGATGGTGCGGCACTGGACGAAGGCGCTGCGCACCGAGCTCGACCGGGGCAAACGCGCCAGGATGCAGCGCTCCCGGGTCATCAATCTCATCGGTACGGCCTGCACCGGGACGGTGCTGGCGGTGGTGCTCGTGTCCAAGTTCACCCACGGCGCCTGGCTGGCGCTCCTCGCGATGGCCGCGGTCTTCCTGGCGATGCTCAAGGTGCACCAGCACTACAACCAGGTCCGTGAGGAGCTGGCCCTCGACGCGGGGACGGATCGGATCCTGCCCAGCCGGGTCCATGCCGTCGTCCTCGTCCAACACATCAACCGTCCCACGGCCAAGGCCATCGCCTACGCGAAGGCCAGCCGTGCCACCACCCTCACCGGGGTGACCATCGCCGTGGACAACGAGGAGACCCGGGACGTGGTGGCGGCCTGGGACGAGGAGGACTTCGGTATTCCGTTGCGCGTCATCGCCTCCCCGTACCGGGAGATCACGCAGCCGTTCCTCCGTTTCGTCTCCGAGCTGCGCAGTGAGAACCCCCGTGACGTGGTGGCGGTCTACATCCCCGACTACGTCGTGGGGCGCTGGTGGGAACGTGTCCTTCACAATCAGTCCTCGCGACTCATCCGGGACCGGCTTCATGTCATGAAAGGGGTCATGGTGATCTCGGTGCCCTACCAGCTGAGCAGTTCGCTGCGGCGTCCCGAGAACCAGGCGCGCAGATCATGAGGCTCAGGCTGGAGCGGGTCGCCCACAAGGGAACGGTGGTGGGACGGGTCGAGGGAAAGGTCGTCTTCGTCTCGGGTGGTCTGCCGGGTGAACTGGTCGATGTCGAGGTCACCGAGTCGGGGCGTCGATTCGACCGTGGCGTGGTGCGACGCGTCATCGAACCTGCCCCGGGACGGGTGGAGCCGCCGTGCCCTGTGGCAGGGGAGTGCGGCGGCTGCGACTGGCAGCACGCCGATGCCGCGACCCAGCTTGAGTTGAAGCGCTCCGTCGTGGCCGAGCAACTCTTCCGTCTGGCGGCGGTCGACTGGGAAGGTTCGGTCGAGGCGGTGGCCCCCACCACCGGATGGCGGACCCGGATGCGTTACGCCTCCCGGGCGGGAGAGGTGGGGCTGAGGGGGCGGCGTTCCCATGACATCGTCCCGCTTCCCTCTGAGGGGTGCCTCGTCGCTGCCCCGGGTCCTCCCCCCCGCCGAGTTGAGGCACTGGGGGCAGGGCCATGACGAGGTGAGCGTCGTCGTCAGCGAGGACGCGACGACGGTGCTGGCGGATGGCCGGGTCCTCCGCGGTCCCGGGGTCGTTCGGCAACGAGCCGGGGGCCGAAGCCACCAGGTGTCGGCCGATGGTTTCTGGCAGGTGCATCCACTGGCTGCGGACACCCTGCTGACAGCGGTGCTGTCCGGATTGGAACCCCGCGCCGGTGAGCGCGCCCTTGATCTGTACTGCGGTGCAGGACTCTTCGCGGGAGGTCTGGCGGCTGCCGGGGCCGATGTCTTCGGCGTCGAATTCGACCCGGGTGCCATTGCGCACGCCCGGAGGAACGTACCGGGCGCACGTTTCCTGGCGTCATCGTTGGAGCGCGCGTTGCGGCGCCTGCCACGACGGGTGGACCTGGTGGTGCTCGACCCACCCCGCAGAGGGGCGGGATCCGCCGTGGTGCGTCATGTCGCCGGGCTGAGGCCCCGGGCGATTGCGCACGTCGCCTGTGACCCCGCGAGCCTCGGACGCGACATCGCCTCGTTCCGGGAGTGCGGGTACGAGCCGAGCAGCATCCGGGCGTTCGACCTGTTCCCCATGACCCATCACGTGGAATGTGTCGCCGTCCTGCAGCCGGCGTCCTGAACCCGAGGGCCTAAACTGTCGCCCGGGCCCGGTGGCAGGGTCCGACCGCTCCTTGGCGCTCAGGAACCCGAGGTGGTATCTTGATGTCAAGATAAGTGGCGGGAAGCAAACAAAGGAGAACGATGAGCGTCAACAGCTTCGGAGCCAAATCCACACTCGAGGTGGGTGGCACCACCTATGAGATCTTCCGCATCGATGCGGTCGAGGGTCACGAGAAGCTGCCCTACAGCCTCAAGGTGCTGCTGGAGAACCTGCTCCGCACCGAGGACGGGGCCAACATCACCGCGGAGGACATCCGGGCCCTCGGGTCGTGGGACGCCACGGCCGAGCCGAACCACGAGATCCAGTTCACCCCTGCCCGGGTCATCATGCAGGACTTCACGGGTGTGCCCTGCGTCGTCGACCTCGCCACCATGCGGGAGGCCGTCACGGCTCTCGGTGGGGACCCGGCCAAGGTGAACCCGCTCTCCCCGGCGGAGATGGTGATCGACCACTCGGTCATCGCGGAGGTGTTCGGTGTGGCGGACGCCTTCCAGCGCAACACCGAGATCGAGTACCAGCGCAACCGCGAGCGCTACCAGTTCCTGCGGTGGGGTCAGACCGCCTTCGACGACTTCAAGGTCGTCCCGCCCGGCACCGGCATCGTCCATCAGGTCAACATCGAGCACCTGGCGCGGGTCATCTTCCCCCGCACGGTCGACGGGGTGCTGCAGGCCTACCCCGACACCTGCGTCGGCACCGACTCGCACACGACCATGGTCAACGGCCTCGGCGTCGTCGGCTGGGGTGTGGGCGGCATCGAGGCGGAGGCCGCCATGCTCGGGCAGCCGGTCTCCATGCTCATCCCGCGCGTCGTCGGTTTCAAGCTGACCGGGAAGCTCAACGAGGGCACCACCGCGACCGACCTCGTCCTCACGATCACCGAGATGCTCCGCGAGCACAAGGTCGTGGGCAAGTTCGTCGAGTTCTACGGCGAGGGGGTCTCCCAGGTTCCGCTGGCGAACCGCGCAACGATCGGCAACATGAGCCCGGAGTACGGCTCCACCATCGCCGTCTTCCCGATCGACGACAAGACCACCGACTACCTGCGACTGACCGGGCGCGACGAGCAGCAGATCGCGCTCGTCGAGGCCTACGCCAAGGCCCAGGGACTGTGGCACGAGGACGACCGTGAGCCGGTCTACTCGGAGTACATCGAGCTCGATCTCAGCACCGTGGTGCCCTCCATCGCCGGACCGAAGCGTCCCCAGGACCGGATCCTCCTCAGCGAGTCCAGGTCGAACTTCGCCGCGGCCCTGCCGGGCTACACCGACAACGTCGACGCCGTGGTGCCGGTCACCCTGGCCGACGGGACCAGCTTCGAGCTGCGCAACGGGGCGGTGACCGTCGCCTCGATCACCTCCTGCACGAACACCTCGAACCCGAGCGTCATGCTGGGCGCGGCACTCGTGGCCAAGAAGGCCGTCGAGAAGGGGCTGACCCGCAAGCCGTGGGTCAAGACCTCGCTCGCCCCCGGGTCCCAGGTCGTCACGGACTACTACGAGAAGGCCGGGCTCACCCAGTACCTCGACGCGATCGGTTTCAACCTCGTCGGCTACGGCTGCGTCACCTGCATCGGCAACACCGGCCCGCTCATCCCCGAGGTGTCCAAGGCGATCAACGAGCACAACCTCGCCGTCACGGCAGTGCTCTCCGGCAACCGGAACTTCGAGGGCCGCATCAGCCCCGACGTCAAGATGAACTACCTGGCGAGCCCGATGCTCGTCATCATCTACGCCCTCGCCGGCACGATGGACATCGACCTCTTCAACG
Organism: Arachnia propionica; assembly: GCF_003932785.1. Taxonomy (GTDB): domain Bacteria; phylum Actinomycetota; class Actinomycetes; order Propionibacteriales; family Propionibacteriaceae; genus Arachnia; species Arachnia propionica_B. The sequence goes on from NZ_RQYT01000002.1 coordinate 78,961, forward strand.
ATCCCATCGGGCAGGACAAGGACGGCAACGACGTCTTCATGCGTGACCTGTGGCCCAGCCAGGCGGAGATCGACGAGGTGATCGGCTCGTCCATCTCCCAGGAGATGTTCGCCTCCCGTTACGCCGACGTGTTCCGCGGCGACGAGCGGTGGCGTTCCCTGCCGACGCCCGACGGCGCGGTCTTCGAGTGGGACGAGGAGTCCACCTACGTCCGCAAGGCCCCGTACTTCGACGGGATGCCCGTCGAGCCCACCCCGGTGGGTGACATCCACGGCGCCCGGGTGCTGCTCAAGCTCGGGGATTCGGTCACCACCGACCACATCTCACCGGCGGGCAACATCAAGGCGGACTCCCCGGCCGGTCTCTACCTCGCGGGGCACGGAGTGGCGCGGCAGGACTTCAACTCCTACGGATCGCGTCGCGGCAACCACGAGGTCATGATCCGCGGGACCTTCGCCAACATCCGGCTGCGCAATCAGGTGGCCCCCGGGACCGAGGGCGGATTCACCCGCGACTTCACCGTCGCCGAGGCGCCCGTGACCACCGTCTACGACGCCGCGCAGAACTACGCTGCCAAGGACATCCCGCTGGTCGTCCTGGCGGGCAAGGAGTACGGCTCCGGATCGTCGCGTGACTGGGCCGCGAAGGGTACGGCCCTGCTCGGGGTGAAGGTCGTCATCGCTGAGAGCTACGAGCGGATCCACCGTTCCAACCTCATCGGCATGGGCGTCCTGCCGTTGCAGTTCCCGGAGGGCACCTCGGCGGATTCGCTGGGGCTCGATGGTGAGGAGACCTTCGAGGTGACCGGGATCACCGAGTTGAACAACGGGGTGACCCCGCGGACCGTCCGCGTCAAGGCCACCAAGGCCGACGGGACGGTCGTCGAGTTCGACGCGGTCGTGCGCATCGACACCCCCGGTGAGCGCAGCTACTACCTCAACGGCGGCATCATGCCCTACGTGCTGAGGAACCTCGCGAAGGCCTGAGCCAGCGCATCGTCAGGAGTCCGGGCGCCCCTCGAACAGTCATGAGAGGACGGGGTGGCCCGGATTCCTGCGTCCGCACGGGCTGCTCAACGGTGTGATCCAGCGGCCCGTTCCGCCATTTCACGCAGTCGAGTGAGCCCTCGCAACACCTTGGCCCGGTTCCTCGCGAGGATCATCCAACGTGGCAGATGGTGCCCCAGTTCCTGGGCTGCGCCCGGTTCCTTCCGGGGGCGGTGGTGGGCCCCGATGAACTCCTCGAGGTAGGCGACGTGGGCGAGGTTGGCCGCCCACAGCGTGTGTCCGGCGCAGTCGGTGCGCAGATGATAGGGCAGACCTGTCAACTGGTCGTGGTCGACGGCGGTCGGTTCGATCGCGGCGTACCAGGCCGTTCGGACGTACATCAGGGTCCCACAGCGACAGGTGGGGGAGTCGGGGGTGTGGTTCCGGTGCAGTGGCCGGACCTCCTCGAGGACTGTGCCGCAGTACTGGCAGCGGAACTCGATCCGGGTCTCCATCGCCGGGGTGCTGGGGCCGGGGCAACGCCGTCCCGGGCCCTGACAACGGCACCTCGGACTGGCCTCCCACACCCACGCGCATCCCGAGCATCGGGCCCGGCCATCGCGTACCCGGACCGCGGCACCGCAGCGGGGGCAGGACACGAGCACGTCATCCCTGGGAACGAACAACAACCTGGGCATGACACGATCATAGGAGCGGGCGATGCCATCGGTTTCAGCCATGGGGTGCACCCGTCGGGACCTGGGTTCAGCGAACGCGGCAGCCGGTGCCGATGTCCTTTCTCGTCGTAACCGCCAGGGCCCGCGCCGCCAGCACGCGCAGGTGGGTCAGCGCCGCCAGCACCTCGGCTCGATTGCCTGCCCGGATCATCCAGCGGGGCAGGCTGTGGCCCAGATCGTGCGGGGCCCCGGGCTCCTTGCGGGGGCGCCGGGCCGCCCCGACGAACTCCTCAAGGTGCGAGAGGTGATCGAGGTTGGCGGCCCACAGGATGTGTCCGGCGCAACGGGTCCGCAGATGGAAGGGCAGGCCGGTGAGACCGTCGTGATCCACAGGCACGTTGTGGGCGGCCTGGATCCGGTCACGGTTCAGCCCCCGGGGAGTCAACTGCATCCTGGCGCCGCAGGCGCACATGGGCGGGGTGGGGGAGTGATCGGGGCGAAGGGGGCGCACCTCCTCCCGCACGCTGCCGCACCGGGGGCAGTGCAACTCGAGGGTGTGGTCCCAGGCAGGGGCCGCTGGATCCGGGCAGCGCCACCCCTGACAACGACACCGTGGCCCGGGCGCGGGGGTCCAGGCACAGTGCAGGCAGGAGATGCGTCGCCCCACCACACGCTCGAAACCGTTGCCACACCGCGGACACGTCACGAGCGCGACGTCGGCGTTGATGAAGGTGGTGAAGTTGAGGAAGTTGTTGGGCCTGCTCCTCGACATGGAGCCAAGGCTACCCCGGAGGTGCGAGCACCTCCCCTGTGTCGGAAGGGACCCGGAGGGGACGAGCTGCAGGCGCCTTCCAGCGACCGGGTGGCGTGACCACTAGACTTGCCGCCATGTCCCTGCTTGAGAAGATCCGTGACCCGCGCGCACTGCGATCCCTCTCAAGACAGCAGCTGGACGACCTCGCCGACGAGATCCGCCGTTTCCTCATCAACCGGGTCAGCCGCACCGGAGGACACCTCGGCCCCAACCTCGGGGTGGTGGAACTGACGATCGGCATCCATCGGGTGTTCAACTCGCCCCATGACCCCATCATCTTCGACACCGGCCACCAGTCCTACGTCCACAAGATCCTGACCGGACGGGCCGAGGGTTTCGCGGGACTCCGCCAGCGCGGGGGTCTCTCCGGCTACCCGGATCGTTCGGAGTCGGAACATGACTGGGTGGAGAACTCGCACGCCTCGACGGCCCTGTCGTGGGCCGAGGGGCTGGCCAAGGGATTCCGTCTCCGTGGCGAGGAACGCACCGTCGTCGTCGTGGTGGGCGACGGCGCCCTCACCGGTGGCATGGCCTGGGAGGCCCTCAACAACATCGCGGCCCAGCCCGATCTGAGGATCGTGATCGTCGTCAACGACAACGGACGGTCCTACACCCCGACGGTGGGGGGACTGGCGAATCACCTCGCCGGGCTCCGCACCGACCAGCGTTACGAACGAACCCTCAGCTTCATCAAACGTCGGCTCCATCGGATGCCGATCCTGGGACGTCCCGTCTACGACCTGCTGCACGGCTTCAAGACCGGGGTCAAGGATGTCCTGGCCCCGCAGGGCATGTTCTCCGACCTCGGCTTGAAGTACACGGGGCCGATCGACGGGCACGACATCCGCGCCGTCATCGGGCACCTGGAACAGGCCCGGCACTTCGGGGGCCCGGTCCTCGTCCACGCCATCACCCGCAAGGGCAAGGGATTCAAGGCGGCGGAGGAACACGAGGAGGACCAGTTCCATGCCGTGGGACGCATCGACGAGGTGACCGGAGAGCCCGTCAGCGACGCGGTGCAGGCCACGTGGACGGACGCGTTCGCCGAGGCGATGGTGCGCATCGGTGAACGGGACGAGAAGGTGGTCGCCATCACGGCGGCCATGCTCCACCCCGTCGGGTTGGCGCGCTTCGCCGCCGCGTTCCCTGAGCGGACCTTCGATGTCGGGATCGCGGAGCAGCACGCGGTGGTGTCGGCCGCAGGGCTGGCGCGGGCCGGCCTGCATCCGGTCGTGGCGGTGTACGCCACCTTCCTCAACCGGGCCTTCGACCAGGTGCTCATGGATGTGGCCCTGCACGGGGAGGGCGTCACCTTCGCCCTGGACCGTGCCGGGGTGACGGGGACCGACGGACCCAGCCACAACGGCATGTGGGACCTGTCGCTGCTGGGGCTGGTGCCGGGGATCGAGATCGCGGCCCCGCGCGACCAGGCGAGACTCGTGGCCGCCCTCGAACGCGCCGTCACCGTCGACGACGCCCCCACCGTGGTCCGTTACTCGAAGGAGAAGCTTCCCGACGAGATCCCGGCGGTCCAGAGCCTCGGCGAAGGACGCGATCAGGTCGACCTGCTCCGCATCGACCGTGGTGCGCGGGTGCTGATCGTCGGGCACGGCCAGTTCGCGGGTCTGGCGATGGAGGTCGCCTCCCGCCTCGCGGCGGAGGGTGTGACGAGCGATGTCGCGGATCCCCTGTGGTGTCTGCCGCTCGGGCGTCAGCTGCTGGAACTCGCCTCCCGCTACGACCTCGTCGTGACCCTGGAGGACAACCTCCTGGTCGGTGGGCTGGGGGAGCGGATCCGTGGCCGACTTGCGGCCACCGCCCCCACCACGACGGTGCTGTGCTTCGGTATCGAGCAGCGGTTCCTCGGGCACGGATCCCGGGAGCAGGTCCTCGAGGAACTGGGACTCACGCCGAAGGATGTCACCCGGAAGGTTCTCGAGACCTCACTCGGGGCAGGGATCTGCGAGGCACCGCCGTCCGTCGCGCAGTTGCTCCCGGAGTAGCAGGTCGTCCGGGGACCGGCTCCGGTCAGCTGATCGGTGCATCGGAACCCTGGTGGCTCACTCGGGCTGGAGCAGAGGCTGGATGACGGGGGCCAGCAGTTCCACCTGCCACGGCCGAGCACCCCACCGGTGAAGACCCTCAACGGCGGCGGTCCCCTCCCATTCGAAGAGGAAACCCTGCAGGACCGCCGGTGGTGCGAGGAGACTCGGCTGGACGCCCAAGGACTCGGCGAGGGCGTCCACCGCCTTGCGCACGGGCTTCCATCGTTGCCAGGCTTCCGGGAAGTTCCGCTCCCACGACCGCGGGTGGGGTACCCCGTCCCGGGTGGGTCGTGCGCTCGGGTACTTCTCGCTTCCCATCCCGGCGACGGTGTCGAGGGCCCGCAGCCAGTTCGTCCGGTAGCGACTCGCCCCTCGATGCTGGAATCCCTCGATCGTCGCCATGACGGCCCGACCCGGTAGGGCGCCCGTGGCGGCCACCTTGGAGGCGAACTCCACGATCGCCTGGTCGTTCAGGATGCGCCCCGGGGGGCGATCCCGTTCCTGAGCGATGGCGTCCCGTTCCTCCCACAGTGCTCGCGCCACGGCCAGCTGCCGGGGTTTCCGCAGTGTCTGGACGCCGGAGAGGCGACGCCATGGCTCGGGCCTCGGCGTGGGCGTCGTGGTGAGCAGGTGGGCGAACTCCTGTTCCGCCCAGCCGTCCCGGCCCGCGGCCGCGAGTTCGGAGCGAAGCACCTCGGCGAGCTCCACGAGATGATCGACGTCGAGCGCGGCGTAGACGAGCCAGGAATCGGGCAGCGGTCGTCTGGACCAGTCCGCCGCCGAGTGGGCCTTGCGCAGCCGGATGCCCAGCTTGGTCTCCAGGAGCGCCGCCAGGGAGACATGGGGCTCCCCGAGGAGCCGGGCGGCCAGCTCGGTGTCGAAGAGTCGCGGCGGACTGATGCCCACCTCGACCATGCACGGCAGATCCTGCGGGGCCGCATGCACGAGCCACTCGGACCCACCCACCGCGGACACCAGGGCGTGGAGGTCGGCCCGATGACGATTCCCCTCCAGGGCGACGGGATCGATGAGCCAGGTCCCGGCCCCTTCCCGCCGGATCTGGAACAGGTAGGCCTTGGGCCAGTAGCGATGCCCGTGCGCCCGCTCGGCGTCGAAGGCCACCGGGCCGGACCCCTCGGCGAGGCGGTCCAAACAGGTCCGGAACGCCTCCGGGCTCGTCACCACCGGGCGCAACGGTTCCCGGGGGGCGTCGAGATAGTCAGTCATGACGTCCGGGGAACTGGACGACCCCGTTCGGCAGCGGAGGTCGCCCAGAGATGCGGAGCAGCAGGTCCTGCCACGCACGAAGGTGCGGCAGGAAGCCGAACTTGGCGTCGAGGAACGGGGTCCAGGAGGCCCTGATCTCGGCCTCGGACTGGCGATTGGACAGCTGCCCGAAACCCTGCCCGAAGGACACGGTGACGGTGCCGGCGAGACTGTGGTGGCGTGCCCCTTGATCGGTCAGGGCATCCGTGAGCCAGGACCAGGCCACCTCGGGCAGGAGCGGGTCCGTCACGGACTCCTTGTCGAGGTCGGATCGCACATAGGTCACGACGCGGAAGTCCCCCTCCCATGCCTCGTTGCCCGCGGGGTCGTGCAGCAGGATGAGGCGACCGGTCCCGATCGTCTCGGTGCCGTCGCTGAGGTCACCCGAGATCGCCACACCGTAAGGGGCGATGCGCTGGGGAGTGCCGATCTCCTGCACGGCCATTCCGGGGCGCCAGGTCATCGTGGACAACTCCGCGACGGCGCGACGGAAGGCGGGAGAGGCCAAGGTCGTGGAACTCACGAAGGAGAGCCTAGGCTTGAGCGGGGCCCTTCTCGTCGCGGCGCGCCGAGACCAGACGCAGGCAAACGGAGTTGATGCAGTACCGGTCATCCGTCGGCGTGTCGTATCCCTCACCGGAGAACACGTGTCCGAGGTGGGAATTGCAGGCGGCGCATCGGACCTCGACGCGCGGGCGGCCCGGCAGGCTCCGATCCTCGAGATAGCGGACACGATCCTCGGCCAACGGCTCGAAGAAACTCGGCCAGCCGCAGTGGGAGGCGAACTTGGCTTCGCTGCGGAAGAGTTCCGTGCCGCAGGCCCGGCACTCGTAGACACCCTCGGAGAACTCGTCGGTGTATTCCCCGGTGAACGGGGCCTCCGTGCCCGACTCCCGCAGAACGTGGTATTCAAGTGCGCTCAGGCGCTCCCGCCAAGTCGCGTCGGGTTGGTCGAGGGGGAATTCGGTTGTCATCTCACTCCTCATGAGGGTCGACGTCAAGAAGCCGCATGGCGGCGAAGGCGTAGCGGGCCAGGATGAGTTCCGTGACGCGCGGGTCCTCCGTGATGGGGGAGGTCACCGCGAGTGCCCCCGCGCGTAACGCCGCCTGGTGGTGGGCGCGGAAGACGGGGCCCGAGGTGAGGAACATGGAACCGACGGCGATGTGACGGCGTCCCTGGGAACGTAACGCCGCGATGGCCAGGGCGGTGGCGCGTCCCGTGACATCGTTCTGGGCCAGCTGGACGGGGAGTTTGTGGTGGGCCCCCCACTGGCGGGCACGCCGTGCAAGGAGGGAAGTACCCCGCACGTCGCCCCCGTCGGGGCAGGCCAGCACGAGGGAGTCCACCTCCACGGCGTTGACCCGCTGCAGGGCTTCACGGAGCTTGGCATCGAGGACGTTGAGCAGTTCCACGGCGGGACCGATGGGTCGAGCGATGACGATGTTGAGCTCCGGATGCCGCGAGCCCACGACCTCCGCGGCCCGGCTCAGCACGGGGGAGTGGTCCGTGGCGGAGGTGAGATCCATCGGAACCATCGCGATCTCCGCCGCACCAGTGGCGGCCAGCGCCTGCACGGCCTCCTGCACCGTCGGGGACTCGGTGTTGAGCAGTCCCAGCGCCACCTGGAGATCCGGGCGTTGGGTCTGGAGGCGTCGCGTCACGAGATTGAGGGAGGCGACCGCGGCGGGATCATCATCACCGCGTGCCACAAGGACGATTCCGGGAGCTGCCATGTCACTCCCTTTCCAACAGTCAACGAAGCGACCCAGTCACGGTGGGCGATGGCGGTTTCGAACCGCCGACCTCTTCGGTGTGAACGAAGCGCGCTACCACTGCGCCAATCGCCCGTGCGAGGTCACACACTACCCGAGCGACGTGAGCCTGACAATTCGACGGCGGTCCGCGGTGGCGCCCGGGGAGAGCTGAGATGGCCCTGCCCACCAGCAGACGGGGGGGAGGGGCTGTCCCCTCCGGGACCGTGGCGCATGTTTCCTGGCCCCGTCCAGCGGGGATTGGGCAGGTGCGTGGAACCGTGGATTTGTGCATCGTCGAAACAGTGCGCTAGAGTCCTCCATGCGCCGAACGCGACAGGCCGACAGGCAGGTCGAGGAAGTGCATGCGGACGTGGCTCAGTTGGTAGAGCATCACCTTGCCAAGGTGAGGGTCGCGAGTTCGAATCTCGTCGTCCGCTCGGAGACAAACTCCACCCGGTGGAGTGGCCGAGAGGCGAGGCAACGGACTGCAAATCCGTGTACACGGGTTCAAATCCCGTCTCCACCTCGGGCGGTTGGCGCAGTGGTAGCGCGCTTCCTTGACACGGAAGAGGTCGCCAGTTCAAACCTGGCATCGCCCACCAACACACCGGAATCGCCGGGCCTGAGGGCCCGGCTTTTTTGGTTCAATGGCTCCCATGAGTGACATCGAACTGATCAAGAACGACGAGGCCTCCCGCTACGAGTTGAAGCAGGACGGCCAGGTCGCGGCCTTCGTGGACTACGTCATCGACGGTGACGTCATCGACCTCAACCACACCGAGACGATCCCCGCCTTCCAGGGACAGGGACTGGGGGGCAAGGTCGTTGACTTCGCCCTGGCCGACATCCTGCCGACCGACAAGAAGGTGCGGCCGAGCTGCCCCTTCGTCGCCGACCGGGTGGCCGGGCGCGACGACTTCGCGGGACGCGTCGTCAAGTGACGCTCGCCCCTGAGCCGACAGGACCCGGCTGGCTGGTTGCCGAGAGCACCCGGCTCAGCCGGGTCCTTCCGGATGGGGCCGCCTCGGTCGTCGCCCCACTCCCCGAGTTGGAGGGAGAACTGGAGCTTCGAGCCCTGGGGCGCTGGGCCTGCGTGGCGGAACGCTTCGGACTGCACGCGGTCCTGATCGACCTGGACACCGGCGCCACGAGGCCGTATTCCCGGGAGGACTACCACTGCGATGTCTCCAGCTATTCGGTTGCCCTCCTGCGCATCGACGGCCGGGTGGTGGTGGCGCTCCAGACCCAGTGGTGCCGACTGGACCTCTTCGATGCCGAGACAGGCGCCCTCCTCACGGATCGCGAGATCATCCGTCGGGAGGACGGGAGCACCGAGAATCACGTCGACTTCTTCCATTCCCGGCTGCTGGTCTCCCCGGGGCACACCCGATTGGTCAGCAACGGCTGGGCCTGGGCCCCGGTGGATGTTCTCATGATGTTCCGACTCGAGGATTTCTTGGCGCGTTGGGAGCCCAGTGGCGCCCGGTTCCAGGGCAGTGGTTACAACTGGGACCGTCCCATCGCCTTCATCGGCGAGGATCACCTCATCGTGGCCTTGGATCGGATGGAGGACGCATGGTGTGGGCGGATGCCGCAGGCTGACGAGGCCTGCTGTACGGACAATGTCGATCCCCACCATCCCTTCGTGCTGCTGAACCTGACGGAGCCGGACCAGGAGGGATACCTCGTCGTGGAGCGTTTCCTCGGCCCGGACTTTCTTGCCGTCGACCCTCAGTACGGCGAGGTGAAGGGCGACCTGGCCTTTGATTCGACCTCCGGGCTGGTGGTCGCCACGGATGCCGCCAAGGGCAGCATCGCCTTCGACCTCGACGGCATGGTTCGGCACGAGTGGCCGGAGCTCTCCTCCGCGGCTGGCTGGCGCTTCTTCCCCGAGCGACGCCGCTTCGCCCGCCTGAGAGACGGGATGGGCGTGGAGGAGCGGGCTTTCCTGTCGGCGTGATGGCAGAATGGGCCAGTCCGCTACCGAAAGGAAGACCTGTGTCCACAATCGTCGTCATCCGTCCTGATTCGCGCGAGAGCGTGGAGCTGACGACGACCACCACGGGGCTCGACCTGTTCGGAGCGGACCGGGGGATCGTCGCCATGAAGGTGGACGGGGAACTCCAGGACCTCCAGCGCGAGCTGGGCGACGGCGCCGAGGTGGAACCGGTGCTGGCCACGAGCGATGAGGGACTCAGCATCATCCGGCACTCGTGCGCCCACGTCACCGCCCAGGCCCTGCAGGCGCTCTTCGTCGAGGCGAAGCTCGGCATCGGCCCGCCCATCGTCGACGGGTTCTACTACGACTTCGCCACCGCTCCGTTGACCCCGGAGGACCTGACGGCGATCGAGAAGCAGATGAACCAGATCGTGCGCGAGAAGCAGCGTTTCGTGCGGCGGGAGGTCTCCGACGACGCTGCCCGCGACGAACTCGCCGCCGAACCCTTCAAGCTCGAACTCATCGCCGACAAGGGCGGGGCGTCGGCCGCCGACGGATCGTCCGTGGAGGTCGGCGAGGGGCAGCTCACCATCTACGACAACGTGCGCCGCGACGGATCGGTGGCGTGGCGGGACCTGTGCCGGGGCCCGCACGTGCCGCACACCGGATACCTGCAGGCCTTCGCGCTGACCAAGTCCAGCGCCGCCTACTGGCGGGGCGACCAGCGCAACACCGGATTGCAGCGGGTCTACGGCACCGCCTGGGCCAGCAAGGATGACCTCAAGGCCTACCAGACCCGAATGGCCGAGGCCGCGAAACGCGATCACCGCAAGCTCGGCACGGAGCTGGACCTGTTCAGCTTCCCCGATGAGATCGGCTCTGGGTTGGCCGTCTTCCATCCCAACGGGGCCATCGTGCGCATGGAGATGGAGGACTACTCGCGTCGGCAGCACGTGGCCGCGGGCTACCAGTTCGCCTATTCCCCGCACCTGACCAAGGCGTCGCTGTTCCAGACCTCGGGCCACCTCGACTGGTACGCCGACGGGATGTACCCGCCCATGCAGATGGATGAGGAACGTGACGCCGAGGGCAACGTGCGCAAGCAGGGGCAGGACTACTACCTCAAGCCGATGAACTGCCCGATGCACAACCTCATCTTCCGTTCGCGTGGGCGGTCCTACCGGGAACTGCCGCTCCGGCTGTTCGAGTTCGGCACCGTGTACCGCAACGAGAAGTCCGGGGTGGTGCACGGCCTGACCCGGGCCCGCGGTTTCACCCAGGACGACGCCCACATCTATTGCACCCGGGAGCAGATGCGGGACGAGTTGACCCGCCTGCTCACCTTCGTGCTCAACCTGCTCAAGGACTACGGACTCGACGACTTCTACCTGGAACTGTCGACGAAGAACCCGGAGAAGTTCGTCGGCGACGACGAGGTCTGGGAGGAGGCGACAGCGGTGCTCCAGGAGGTGGCGACCGCGTCAGGTCTCGACCTCGTCCCGGATCCTGGCGGGGCGGCCTTCTACGGCCCGAAGATCTCGGTTCAGGCGAAGGACGCCATCGGTCGCACCTGGCAGATGTCGACCATCCAGCTGGACTTCAACCTTCCGGAGCGTTTCGGACTGGAGTACCAGGCCGCCGACGGCACCCGTCAGCGTCCGGTGATGATCCACCGCGCCCTCTTCGGATCGATAGAGCGGTTCTTCGGGGTGCTGACCGAGCACTATGCGGGTGCCTTCCCCGCCTGGCTGGCTCCCGTGCAGGTGCTCGGTGTGCCGGTGGCCGACGAGTTCAACGAGCACCTCGAGGCGGTGGCGGACCGGCTTCGTTCCTACGGGGTTCGCGTCGAGCTCGACCTCTCCGACGACCGCTTCGGCAAGAAGATCCGCAACGCCTCGAAGTCCAAGGCACCCTTCATCCTCATCGCGGGTGGGGAGGATCGCGACGCCGGTGCCGTGAGTTTCCGGTTCCGTGACGGATCACAGCTCAACGGGGTCCCCGTCGAGGATGCCGTGGCCCGCATCGTCTCCCACATCAACTCCCGCAGCAATGCCGATCCGGGAGCGGAGTGAACGAGATGAGCCCCGACCTGTGTGGGGTCCCTGACGCCTTCCAGCGGCTGTGGACCCCACACCGCATGGTCTACATCAAGGGTGAGGGCAAGCCGCGGCATGAGGGGGAGTGCCCGTTCTGCACCTCCCCGAGACGTTCGGACGCCGAGGGTCTGATCGTCTTCCGGGGTGAGCACGCCTTCGTCGTGATGAATCTCTTCCCCTACTCACCCGGCCACCTGCTGGTGTGCCCCTACCGGCACGTGAGTGGATACGTCGACGCCACCGAGGAGGAGACCTTGGAGATCGCGAGGCTGACGCAGCAGGGCATCGCCACCTTGACGAAGGTGTCTGCGCCCGCGGGCTTCAACATCGGGATGAACCAGGGCGACGTCGCGGGCGCGGGGATCGCCGCGCACCTGCACCAGCACATCGTTCCGCGCTGGGCGGGGGACATGAACTTCATGCCCGTCGTGGCCCGGACCCGCGTGCTTCCCCAGCTGCTCGAGGACGCCCGGGCCCAACTCGCCGAGGCGTGGCCGAGGTGACCAGCCGACCGGGTCGACGCGTCGACGCGAGCATGAGCCTGCTCAGCGAGATCGCGGACAACGCACTCGAACCCGAGTACCACACCACGACGGGGCCGCGCAGTTCCCCGTGGCACCTCGCGGTGGCCCTCGCCGTGGCGGCGACCCTCATCGTCATCGCCATCCTCACCACGACGGCGTCCCGCTCCGATGTCGCGGATGAACGCGCGTACCTGCGGGACCAGGTCAGCGCTGCGACGAAGGCTCGCGACGACCTCGAGGCGGAGGTGGCTGCCCTGGAGGAGGAGATCGATGGACTCCAGGACGCGCTGGTGACGGACCCCCAGGTGGCCGCCACCATCCACGAACTCGACCTCGTCTCAGGGGGATCGCCGGTGGTGGGTCCCGGGATCGTGATCCGGGCGAATGACGCCCCGTCCCAGGTGGACAACTCCCGGGGCCTGGTCTTCGACTCCGACCTCAGCCGCCTTGTGAACGGGCTGTGGGAGGCCGGGGCGGAGGCGATCGCCATCAACGGCCACCGGATCACGTCGATGACGCCGATCCGTTCGGCGGGCTCCGCGATCACCGTCGACTACGTGTCCATCAGCCCGCCCTACGTCATCGAGGCGATCGGGGACCCGGCGACCCTCCAAGCCCGCTTCGGCCGGACCACGGCCGCTTCCTGGTGGCAGTACATCCACATGAACTACGGGATAGGCTTCGAGATCAGGGCGGCCGACACCGTCCTGGAACTGCCGGCCGATCCCGGCATGGTGTTGAGAAGCGCAGAGAGCTGAGGGAGGAACCATGATCGCCATCCTGGGGCTGGTCGTCGGCGTGGTCGTCGGCCTTCTCGTGGAGCCCAACCTCCCCACCGCCCTGCAGCCCTACCTGCCCATCGCCATCGTCGCGGCACTCGACGCCATCCTCGGAGCCACCCGCGCCTGGCTGGAGGGCATCTTCTCCGATCGGGTCTTCGTGGTGTCCTTCCTGTCCAACGTTCTCATCGCCGGTTTGATCGTCTTCGTGGGCGATCAAATCGGCGTGGGCTCCCAGCTGTCGACGGGAGTGGTGGTGGTGCTCGGCATCCGGATCTTCAACAACGTCGCCGCGATCCGGCGGGCGGTGCTCCATGCCTGAGGAACCAACGAGGCGCAACTACCTGGCCGCCTTCCTGCGCCCTGGTCGGGGACAGCTCACCGTTGGGGTGGTGCTGTGCGTCACCGCCCTGCTGGTGGTCTGGACCCTGCGCTCGCAGGCGGCCCGACCGGACTACTCGAATCTCCGGCGCGACGATCTCGTCCAGTTGCTGGACAATCTCAGCGCGGAGACGAGGCGCCTCGAGGCGGAGCTGAGAGGACTCACCGCGACCCGCGACGAACTCCGCTCCGGCGTGGCAGGCGCCAACGCGGCGGAGGCCGAGGCGCAGCGTCGCCTCGAACGGCTCCAGATCATCGCAGGGACCGTGCCCGCCCAGGGGCCGGGGATCCGGATCACGATCGAGGATCCGCAGGCTCAGGTGACCCCTGAACTGGTGCTCAATGCCCTGGAGGAACTGCGCGACGCCGGTGGCGAGGTCATCGAGTTCAACGACTCCGTCAGGGTCGTGACGGGGACGTGGGTCGGGCAGGATCCCCAGGGGCGTCTCGTCGTCGATGGCACCCCCCTCACCACCCCGCTCCAGATCGAGGTCATCGGCGACGCGGCCACCCTCGAGGCCGGTGCCCGGTTCCGCGGTGGGCTGGTCAGTCAGGTGGAGGGAACCAGGGTCCAGGGGAGAGTCACGATCTCCCAGGAGGTGCAGCTGGAGATCTCCTCCACCGTGACACCTGAGCAACCACGCTTCGCAAAACCCCGCTGAAACCGGCCGACACTGACACGAGTCGTGCGGGGCGAGCTTGTATATCTGACTTCCCCCGATAGTCTTGGGTCTGCTGAGAGAGTCACAGATCGAAAAAGGGGGCAGGCGATGTCGACCAATGTGGGCGATAACGGCGAGCTCAGGGAACCGGGCAACGACAGCACTGGAGTGCTCCAGGTTCTCACGGACGAGCATCTTTCCATCGTCGGCGCTGGTCTGGCAGCCACCACGGGGGAGCTCGCCCCCGGGAATGCGCTGCTCATCGTCACCCGCGGCGGGGTCAAGGAATCACAGTTCCTGATCGACGCGGACGAGACCACGCTCGGGCGTCACCCGGAATCGGACATCTTCCTCGATGACATCACGGTGTCCAGGCATCACGCCCGGCTCCTGCGCGAGGACGGACGCATCGCCATCGAGGATCGGGGCAGCCTCAACGGCACCTACGTCAACCGCACCCTCATCGAGGGCCGGGCGCAGCTGCGTCACGGCGATGAGATCCAGATCGGCAAGTACCGGGCCACGATCCTCATGAGCGAGTCCGGGCGGGGCTGATGCCGAGCGCACCGCGCACGATCGGGCAGGTGCTGGATGCCATCCGGGGGGAATTCCCCGACATCTCCGTCTCCAAGCTGCGTTATCTGGAGTCGGAGGGGCTGATCTCGCCAGAGCGGGACCACCCGTCGGGTTATCGTCGTTTCCGGCAGGAGGACGTGGATCGGCTCCTGTTCGTGCTGCGTGCGCAACGAGATCGCTATCTGCCGCTCAAGGTGATCCGGGAGCAGTTGGACGCCCTCGACCGCGGCGAACCCATCCCGGAGGATGCCGAGCCGCCACCGACCGCGGAGCAACCTCCCGCCGCCACCCCGGCGCCCGCTCCGCGTCCGGTCAACCAGGTCTTCACCCGACGCCAGCTCATGGCGGAGTCCGGTCTGGGGGAGGCGGCCATGATCGAGTTGGAACGGCTGAAGTTGGTGAGCCACCGCAAGGGCACCCAGGTCTACGGGCGTGAATCCCTGGGGGTCGCCGTCGCGGCCAAGCGGTTGGGGGACTTCGGTATCGACATCCGCCAGCTGCGTTCCGTCCAGCAGGCGGCCACCATGGAGGCTGCCCTGGTGGAGCAGGTGCTGGCCCAGTTCCGACGCCGGTCGGGGGTGCCGGCGGAGGTGCGCAACGATGTGTACCGAACCGTGATCAGCGCCCACACCGCGCTCATGCTGCAACAGCTCATGAACTGAATCGTCCCCACGAGCGGGGCCGACGCCGTCAGGGGGTCACCGGGGGGCCGCTGCGGATGTGCTTGTCCGCGTGCCCTCAGAGGGGGTGCGGACAGGGGGGTCGTGTCGAGGATCGTCACGGTGGCGTCCTGGCAAGGCGGACGACGAGGAGCGCACTGGAGCGTGCGGTCGAGGAGGACAACGCAGCCAGGGGGTCACCGGGGCGGCCGCAGTCGATTTCTCCTGTCCGCGCGCCCTCTAGACTCGTGTCATGGCAGAACTGGTGGTTGAGGGTATACGGATGATCGAGGACTCCCCGGTGCTGCTCCTCCGGGAACGGGATGGGGACCGCATCCTTCCCATCTGGATCTCCTCGATGGATGCCGCGGCCATCGCCGTCGCTCTCGACGGTGAGGTCCTCGGACGTCCACTCACCCACGACCTGCTCGCCCAGACCCTGGATTTGCTTGCGGCCGGGGCGCCTCCCAGCCTGACCATCAGCAGTGTCGAGGAGGGGATCTTCCTCGGGGAGATCCGGGTCGGGGGACAGGTGCTGGATGCTCGCCCGAGCGACATCGTCGCCGTCGCCGTACGTCGGGGCTGGGACATCGAATGCCCGGGTAAACTGCTCGACGAGGTGGGGGTTGCGGCTGAGCCCGACGGGGGAGACGAGGTCGAGCGGTTCCGTGAGTTCCTGGATCATGTGGACCCGGACGACTTCTTCCCGCCCGGTGGCCAGGGGCAACCCTGAACCTCGGCTCGAAGGTTTGCGATCCGATGCGCCGGGTTCCGGGCGTGTCGTTGACCCGCCGGGACGCAGAGGGTTAGCTTCGATGTGCCGCGACCGCGGTGACGGACGACAGGATGAGAAGTGGCTGACATGGCACCGAAACAGGATTCGTTGCAGGAGACCCTGTTCGATGGGGACTTCGCGCCGGTCGCCAAGGACCTCGGCTTCCGCGGGCCGGTCGCCCATCGGGTCGCAGGGATCACCTACCGTCAGCTGGACTACTGGGCCCGCACCGGGCTCGTGGTCCCGGAACTGCGTGACGCGAACGGGTCCGGTTCCCAGCGCCTGTACTCGTTCCGGGACATCCTGCTGCTTCGCGTGGTGAAGCGTTTCCTGGACGTGGGAATCTCCCTCCAGCAGATCCGGGTGGCCATCGAGCACCTGCGGGCGCGGGGGGTTGAGGACATCACGGAGATCACCCTGGTCAGCGACGGCTTCAGCGTCTACGAGTGCACCTCCGCGAATGAGCTGTTCGATCTCACCAAGGGTGGGCAGGGCATGTTCCTGATCTCGGTGTCGAGCGTGTGGCACGAGATCGAGGGCACACTCAACGATCTCCCGAAGGAACGGGTCACGGACACCTCCGAGCATCCTGGTGACGAGCTCGCCTCCCGCCGCAAGGCGAAGGCCGTATGAAAGCCCTCCTGGAGAAGCCGGCGGTGAAGCGGCTGCTGGCCTCCTGGCAGCGTTTCACTGAACGTCAGGGCCCGCAACATGCCGCGGCGATCACGTACTTCTCCGTTCTGACGATCATCCCGGTCCTCATGCTCTTCGGCGCGGTGACCGGCTTCACCCTCACCGTGGTGCGTCCGGACTGGCTCGAGGTCGTGCGTTCCACCATCAACGAGGTGCTCGGTGGCAGCCAGATCTCGCAGAGTGTCGTGGCCACCCTCGACCGAGCCCTGGAGAGCTGGCGAGGCCTCGGCATCACGGCTCTCCTGACCGCTTCCTACACCGGGTCCGGATGGATCGGTAACCTCCGCGTCGGATTCTGCGAGATGCTGCGCCCGGAGGACGCCG
This sequence comes from Arachnia propionica, assembly GCF_003932785.1. Classification (GTDB taxonomy): domain Bacteria; phylum Actinomycetota; class Actinomycetes; order Propionibacteriales; family Propionibacteriaceae; genus Arachnia; species Arachnia propionica_B. The sequence goes on from NZ_RQYT01000002.1 coordinate 95,912, forward strand.
ACAGCCAGCTGCAGAAGCAGGGATTCCTGAAATCCCTGATCCGCAACCTCGCCGTCTTCTTCGGCCTGCTGCTGTGCATGGTCGTGGTCCTCGCCATCACGATCCTCGGCATGGCCTTCGCCGAACAGCTGGGCGTCCTGGGCGGCATCGCCCGGATCCTCCTGACCGTGGGTGTGAGCTGGATCATGTTCGCGTTCCTGTTCCTCACCCTGCCTGAGGAGAAGCTGCCCGTCCGTCACTGGGCGACCGGCGCCTTGGGAGGGGCAGTGCTCGTGACCACTCTGGAGCACTTCGCCGGGCTCATCATCGGTGCCTTCTCGGGGAATCCGACGGCTGCTGTGTTCGGCAATGTCATCATCATCATGCTCCTGCTCAACCTCGTGGCGATGATCATGCTCGTCACCTCTTCCTGGACCGGGGTGCGACAGGCATGGGAGGGGGGTGAGCCGCTCACGGCATCGACGGATGACACCCCAGATGGGTCGGAGCCCTCATCCGAGGAGGAGACCGTCCACACCTGGGCCGAGAAGCGACGCAGGGAACGGGTGGCTGCACGCCGGGATCTGGACGAGCTGCGCAGTGACAACTTCGATCCGCTCGACGTACCGACCCCCGATCCGAACCGTTCGGTTCCGGAGGACGTCGCCGCCCGTGGGGTCAAGGTGGGCATGGGCGTGGGTTACGGCGTGGGAGCCGCCACCGGCCTGGGCCTCGGGGCCGTGCTGACGGCGGTCGTGGCCTGGTTGAGGCGTCGCTGACATCGACAGTGTGGCCCGACTCCCTTGCCGGGGAGCCGGGCCACACTTCGTCATGGCGCGTCAGCGTCAGTGGCTGGCGGGCACCGGGGCGGGCTGTCCGATGGCGGAGAGCATCTCGGTGTACCAGGGCAGCGTGATGTCGAAGGGCTTGCCGCCCTTGATCCGGTCGAAGGCGATGGCGGTCAGTTCGTCGCCGTGTTCTTCGTCCTGGCCGATGACGCCGGGCTTGCCCGCGAGAGCGCAGTCCACGGCCAGATCGGTGCACTGCTTGATCAGGGCGAGGTCGGCCTCGTTGGCGGCGGCAGAGCGGGAGAAGTAGCCGGACTTCTGGATCATGACCTTCTCCGCGCCGAGCTTCTCGGCGAACTTGTCGCCGAACCACTTGCCGGGGTTGATCTTGTCGAGCTTGACGTGGCCGAAGGGATCGCGGGGGACCTCCTCGCCGGCGGCCTCCATCTCCGCGACGATGGCGTCGAGTCCCGCGCCCTCGGAGAGGAAGATCGTCACGTTGCCGAGCTCGTCCATGACGGCGCCGAGTCGCTTGGCCTCGGCGTCGATGTCGATGACCGCCTCGGGGACGTAGACGGCGTGGACGTCCCAGGCCTCGCGGGACAGGCCGATCTCCGGCAGCCACTCCTGGGTGTCGAGCCACTTGCGGTACTCGGCGGCCGTGGCGGCGGTCAACCAGCCGCAGTGCCGGCCCATCACCTCGTGCACGATGAGCATGCGCGAGCCCGAGTTGTGCTCGGCCACGATGTTCTTGGCGAAGATGGCCCCCTGCTCCGCGGCGGTCCAGGCCCCCAGCGACTGGCGGATCGGGATCACGTCGTTGTCGATGGTCTTGGGCAGGCCGACGACGGTCAGCGGGTAGTTGTTGGTGGCGAGGAAGGCGGCCAGGTCGGCTGCGGTGGTGTTGGTGTCGTCGCCGCCGATGGTGTGGAGGACGTCGACGCCGTCGGCGACGAGCCGGTCGGCGGCGACCTTCAGCGGATCGGCCCCCTCCTCGACGAGGCCGCGCTTGACGAGGTCCTTGGTGTTGGTCAGCTTCACGCGGGAGTTGCCCACGGGGGAGCCACCGAAGAGGTGCAGCAGTCCGGCCTTGGCGCGGACCTTCTCGTCCACCACGAGGTAGTCGCCCTGGAGGAGCCCCTGGTAGCCGTGACGGTAGGCGATGATCTCCACGTCGGGAGCCACCTCCGTGTAGCGCTGGATGAGGCCGCCGATGGCCGACGACAGGCACGGTGCGAACCCGCCGGCCGTGAGAATGGCTACCTTCTTGACCATGAAGAGTCCTTTCAACAAGTAATTCCTGCCCTTACCCTATCGCCGCTCTGGCGATTGCCCTCGACAGGTGGCAGGATCTTGGATCGTGAGTACCGGTGGGCCTCAACGTCGAGGCCGGGAACGAGGTCTGGCCACGGCCGTGGAGGCGGCGATCGTGCTGCCCGTGATGATGCTTCTCGTCGGGCTGGTGGTGGTGCTCGCGGGGCGCGCCCTCGCGCAACAGGCCGTCAGTGGAGCCGCCTTCGCCGCCGCCCGGGCGGCCTCCCTCGAACGCACGGCCGGTGCGGCCGATCGCGCGGCCCGTGACATGGCGCAGGTGGATCTGGGCAGTTCGCGTGTCACGTGTGAGAGCATCACGGTCGGTGTCGACGCGTCGGGGCTCGCGGCCCCGCGGGGCGCCGAGGCCTTCGTCGAGGTCTCCGTCAGCTGCGTGGCGGTCTTTCCGGTGTCACTGCCGGGGCTGCCCGAGCGCGCCACCCTCGTCGGTCACGGGCGGTCACCCGTCGACACCTTCCGGAGTCGCCGTGGCTGAACGGGGGCTGTCCAACGGGGTGCAGGCGGCGCTGCTGTTGCCCCTGGCTTTCAGCGTGCTTCTCGGGCTGCTGCAGTGGTCCCTGCTGCTCTGGGCGGAGGCGGGGGCGCGAGGAGCTGCGGGGGACATCGCCTGGGACGCGGCGAGCCTCGGCGCCAGGGGGACCCGGCGGGTCAGCGTCGACGGCCTGACCAGTCCCGAGGTCGATGTCCGGCAGGAGGGGACCCACACGGTGGTGACGGTCTCGGGGGAGGCGATCCGGGTCGTGCCGTTCGTTGACGTCTCTGTCGCCCAGAAGGTCCGAGTTCCCACGGAGCGGCTCGGGTAGGGCTAGGGTGCCTGAATGGCCCAGTACTTCGACGTCCACCCCCAGAATCCGCAGCCCCGAGCCCTCAGCCAGATCAGCCACATCCTCGACGGGGGAGGACTCGTGGCCTATCCCACGGACTCCTGCTACGCGTTGGGGTGTCGGCTCGGCAACGCCGAGGGACTCGAGCGGATCCGACGCATCCGACACCTTGGGGACCGGCATCATTTCACCCTGGTCATCTCCGAGTTCTCCCAGCTGGGGGCGTTCGTGGAGATGGACAACTGGGTGTTCCGGGCGGTGAAGGCGGCCACTCCGGGGCCGTACACCTTCATTCTCAGGGCGACGAGGGAGGTGCCCAGGATGATGCAGCACCCCAAGAAGCGCACGATCGGGGTGCGGGTCCCGCAGCATCGAACGACCCTGGCCCTGCTGGAGACGATCGGGCAGCCGCTGGTGTCGTCGACGCTCCTGCTGCCCGGCCACGACGAGCCGCTCGTCGATGGGTGGGGGATCAAGGAACTGCTGGACCACGAGATCGACGCCGTGCTCGACTCGGGCGACTGCGGAACCGAGCCGACCACGGTGGTGGATCTCAGCGGGGACGAGCCGGAGGTGCTGCGGGTGGGGGCCGGGGATCCCGCGCAGTTCGAGTGATCACTGCAGGTGGGTGATGCGCCCGTCCACCATCGTCGCGACGACCGCACCGGGAGCGCTGGCCACCACGAGGTCGGCTGGTTGCCCCACCTCGAGGGTGGTGTGCGACGAGGCCCGCAGGGCCGTCGCGAGATCCAGGGCCTCCTCACCCCGGTAGGGCTGATGACAGGCCGCGTGAATGGCGAGCCATGGATCCAGTGGGGCGACGGGGGCGTCGGAGCCAAGGGCCAGCCGGGCCCCGTGGGAAACCAGGGAGCGCATCGGGTAGGCGTACCGGTGGGCCGTGGGCCAGACCGTCGCGATGACCTCCGCATCGTCGATCTGGTGGGCGGGCTGGATGCTCGCCGTCAAGCCGAGGGCGCCAAACCGGGGCAGTTCATGGGGCGGCACACACTGGGCGTGCTCGACGGAGCCCGGGCACCCTGACGCCTCGAAGGCGTCGAGGACGTCCCGACATGCGGCGTCACCGATGGCGTGGACCGCCGCGTGGAGCCCGGCGGCGTGTGCCCTGACCAGCAACTCCGTCAGTTGGGAGCGGTCAAGGTTGGAGCGCCCGTGGGGCAGATGGGGGAGGGGAGCGGGGTAGGGGTCGACGCAGTGGGCGGTGCGGCTGCCCATCGAGCCGTCGGCGATGATCTTGAGCGGTCCCACCCGTACGTCCGGGGCGACCTCGTGGCCGTGGGGGAGTCCGAGCCCCAACAGATCGTCGAATCGTTCCGGATAGGTGGCGGCCACCACGCGGAGTCCAAGCCTTCGGTGGCCTGCCCGCCGCTGCCAGGCCGCGAGGGCCCAGTCCATCTCCATGTCGACGATCCCGACCACGCCGAGGCGTGCCGCTTCCCGTTCGGCCGCCAGGACGGCGCGGTCGACGAGTTCAGTCTGGGTGGCCATGAGGTGACGGATGGCGGCGAAGGCCTCGTCCTCGACGAGGAACCCGGTGGGATGGCCGGGCAGCCCTGCCAGCCCCAGTCCTGCTGTGTTGCACCAGAGGCTGTGCAGATCCCGCGCCATGAGTGCCACGGGGCGGCCCGTCACCGCGTCGAGATCGGCTGCCGTGGGGATCTCGTCCCAGGTGGAGGACCGGAATCCGAAACCGATCAGGTGCGTGACGTCGGGGGAGAGGTGGGCCCTCACGGTGTCCAGGGTCCCGGCCATGGTCGCGTCGGGGGAGAGCCGTGCCGCCTGCTGGATGAGGGCATGGGTGGAGAAGTGCACGTGGTGATCCCACAGCCCCGGCCACAGCTGGGCGCCGTCGCAGTCCAGATCCCCGTCGGCGTGGCCCCTGCTCGGTTGGATGTCGGAGATGACGCCGCCGGTGATCGTCACGTCGACCAGCGAGTCGTACCAGGGGCCGAGGACCGGTCGGACCCGAGAGATGCGATAGGACTCCACGTCCGAATCCTAGACTTGCACCCGTGACCGACATCGCCGCCAATCTTCGAGCCGTCCAGACCCGCATCGCCACGGCAGCCGCCCGGGTGGGTCGCGATGCCGCTGACATCAGGCTGCTGCCCGTGTCCAAGACCAAGCCGCCGGAGTGCGTGCTCGAGGCGCATCGGGCGGGCTGCGTGCGATTCGGCGAGAACAAGGTCCAGGAGGCCATGGACAAGTGGGAGGCCCTGGCGGGAACCGCTGTGGAATGGGCGGTCATCGGTCATCTGCAGTCGAACAAGGCCAAGTACGTCGCCCGGTTCGCCACCGAGTTCCAGGCCCTGGACTCCCTGAGGCTCGCCCGGGAACTCGACCGGCGACTCCAGCAGGAGGGACGCCGCCTCGAGGTGCTCATCCAGGTGAACAGCTCCGGCGAGCCGCAGAAGTTCGGGGTGGAACCGGAGGAGACCGTGGAGCTCGCCAGGCAGCTCACCGCCTTCGACGCCTTGGCGGTTCGCGGACTGATGACCCTGGCCGTGTTCACCTCGGATCGTGAGCGGGTCTCGCAGTGCTTCCGCCGCATGCAGGAGGTGCAGCGCGAGTTGCAGCAGGCGACAGGGGAGCCGTGGCCGGAACTGTCCATGGGTATGTCTGGTGACTTCGAACTGGCCATCGAGCACGGCGCCACCTGCCTGCGCGTCGGGCAGGCGATCTTCGGCAACCGACTCGACCCCAACCACTACTGGCCGGGCAGCATGCCTGTTCAGAGCTGAGCCCTGAAGGTGGTGTGGTCCTGCTTCTTGTCGTGGAAGAAGCTCAGTTCACGCCATGACCCCTCGGGACAGTTGAACCCCACCCACGCAAGGCCGTGCACGCTGTGGGGCAGCGCCGGGTGGCGCTTGATGAATCGCTTCACCTGCAGCAGGCTCATCACGCTGTCGGGGTCGGCATAGCCGTCGAAGGACACGACCAGCGAGATGGCGTTCAGGAACAGCCGACACGGTGTCCCGAGAAACTCCAGACCTGATGCGTATCGGTGGCGGTCCCCGTCGACGGCGACGAACTGCTGCCCGGCAAGCACCGACCGCAGCTGGTCCGCATTGTGGAAGTCCAGGATGAGGCGGTCACCGATACGCACCACCGGGCGATCGACGAGGACGGTCAACTTCTCCATCGATCAGCCCCCGAACCGCGCGACGAGGTGGTCGAGCTGTGTCAAGGTGGGCTTGTTGAACATCAAGGCCGCCTTGCAGGCCGGCAGGTCGAGGAGGAAGAAGGCCTCGGGGTTGATCTCGCCCGGGCCGTCCATGAGCTCCCCGAACTCTCCCAGGGCCTCACGCATCATGGGCCAGGCCACAGGATCAGCCCTCCACTGCCTGAGCGTGGACCAGTGCGTGAGCGCCGGGCGCAGTGACGGCGCGGTGATCGTGGCCGTGGCCCGGAGCCGGATGTCAGCCGAGGACTCACCGATCTCCACTGTGACCGGGCCGGGTTCGACCTGCCAGTCGTGGGACGGGGTGTGCCACAACGACATGGAGCGTCGATCCACGGTGATCGTGACCCGATTGGACTCCCCGGGGCAGAGTGCGATCCGGGAGAAGCCCCGCAGTTCGCGGACCGGACGGGCAAAGGCAGAGCAGGGGTGGCCGAGGTAGAGCTGCGGCACGGCCACCCCGTCACGATCACCACAGTTGGTCACCGTGACCGCGACCTGCAGCACGGGTGCGGCGAGCGGCAGTTCCGGGGTCACCTCGGCCGCCTCGACGACCAGGTCCGAGTAGCTGAACCTCGTGTAGGTCAGGCCGTGACCGAAGGGGAACGAGGGATGGGCGCCAAGGGCATCGAGGCCGCGGTACCCGATGAAGAGCCCCTCCCCGTAACGCACGACTCCGTTCTCCCCGGGGAAGTTCAGCTGGGCGGGGAACTGGTCCACGCGGACCGGAATGGTCTCCGCCAGTCGTCCTGACGGCGAGACCTCCCCGGTGATGAGACGGGCCGCCCCCTCGCCGCCGCCCTGGCCGCCCAACCAGAGCTCCAGGATGGCATCAGCGGAATCCTGCCACGGGGCGGTGGCCACGGCCGACCCGTTGGCGAGCAGGACCACGGTGCGCCCGGCGACCTCAGCCACCTCACGCAGCAGCCTGATGTGGCTGGCAGGTAGATCGATGTGGCTCCGGTCGTACCCCTCGGACTCGTCAGCGGAGGGCAACCCCAGCACCATGAGAACGGTACGTCCCCGAGCCGCTGCCACCGCTGCCCGGCGCAGGACCTCGTCGTTGCTCTCGGCGGTGGGGGAGTCGGCCAGGACGTATCCCGGTTCAAAGGGCACCTCGGCCCGGCGCCGAAGCGCGTCCAGAATGCTCACGAGCCGTGTCGGGCTGACCTGGGAGGACCCGGCTCCTTGGTACCTGGGGGTGCGCGCCAGCTCCCCGATGACGACGACATCTTCGAGCCCGGACAGCGGGAGGGTCTCCGCGTCGTTCTTCAGCAGCACGGCGGAGGCGGCAGCAGCACGGCAGGCGAGCTCGTGGTGGGCCTCGAGATCAGGGGCGCTCTCGTCCGTGGGCCGATGTTGCCGTGCCACCAGGCGGAGCACCCGGGCGACCGCGCGGTCCAGCTCCTCCTCGCTCAGGTCGCCCCGCCGCACTGCCTCAGCCACCAGACGATCGTTGACACCCCGTGAGGAGGGCATCTCCAGGTCCAGACCACCGCGCACCCCGGCCACACGGTCGTTGACGGCACCCCAGTCGGTCATCACGAGTCCGTCGAAACCCCACTCGTCGCGCAGCACCCGCGTGAGCAGCCACGGGTTCTCCGAGCAGTAGGCACCGTTGATGCGGTTGTAGGAACACATCAACGTGGCCGGGTTCGCCGCGGTCACGACACGTTCGAACGGGGCCAGGTAGATCTCGCGGAGGGTACGCTCGTCCACCTCGACGCTGATGCGCATCCGGTCGGTCTCCTGGTTGTTGGCGGCGAAGTGCTTGACCGAGGTGCCGACACCCTCGGCCTGCACACCTCGGACCAGGCAGGCCGCGAGTTCCCCGGCCAACAATGGATCTTCGGAGAAGTACTCGAAATTGCGACCGCACAGGGGAGTGCGTTTGATGTTGACCCCTGGTCCCAGCAGCACGTGCACGCCCAGGGCCCGGCATTCCCGGCCGAGTGCGTGGCCGATCTCGGCGACGAGGTGCGGGTCCCAGGTCGAGGCCAGTCCGGCGGCGGTCGGGAAGCAGGTGGCAGGCATGGAGTTGCCGACGTCGAGGCCCTCGGAGGTCTGCGACTGTTTTCGAACCCCGTGCGGGCCGTCGGTCAACATCAGCGCCGGGATCTCGAGCCGCTCGATCGGTTCGGTGTGCCAGAAGTCGCTTCCCGAGAGCAGGGAGCACTTCTCTTCAAGGGTGAGTCGGGTCAGGAGCTGGGGGATCGCGTCGTCATTGAACACGACCCCAGCTTGATGGAGGAACACATCTCCCGCAAAATGACATAATGCACATTATCGGACAATTACGAGAGTGCCGCCCGAGGCGGGTTAGGGTTGATGCGTGCTTGAACCGTATCGCCTGGAGACCCTCCCGCTCGACACCGCCGACGACGACCCCCGCTGGGCCGCGTACCGGGACCTGTTCGACAACGCGTTTCTCGACGGTCGGCCGAGCGACGAGGCGCTGCGGGTCTACCGCGAGAACCAGCGCGCCGACCAGGGCACGCTCAGCATGGTCACCACCGAGGGCCCGGGGCTGGACGGCAGGCAGCCCGTCGCGGGATTCGCCTGGAGCGACATCACCGTCAACTGCGGGCGCGGCCCCGTCTCGGCCATGGTCGTCAAGACCGTCGCCGTGCGCTCCACGCATCGTCGCCGAGGGCTGGCCAGGGCCATGATGGAACACAACCTCACCCTGGGGCGCGACCGTGGACACTGCCTCGCGGTCCTCACCGTGAGTGAGGCCACCATCTACGGCAGGTTCGGTTTCGGCATCGCCAACCGCTACGAGTCCTGGGAGATCGACACCCGCCGTTTCGCCCTGCGACCCGAGGTTGAGGTGGCGCCCGGAAGCCTCGAACTGGTCTCCCCCGATGACATCTCGGAGATATTCGAACAGGTGTCCCGGGCGCACTTCGATGCCCATCGGGGTGCTCATTCCCCCTTGGCGGTCCACCGTCTCATCGCCCAGGGGCGCTGGAACCGCGGCGAGAACGGCCCGGATCGCGGGCTGCGACACCTCGTGCACTTCGACCCCGAGGGACGCCCGGACGGCTTCGCCAGCTTCAAGCACGGCGGCTGGCCGGAGGAACCGCGACCCACGGATGTATGGGCCGTGTGCTCCCCTGATCCGGCGATTGATCGCGCACTGTGGCAGGGTCTGGCCTCGTTCGATCTGGTGACCCAGCTCAACTGCGAGGCCGTCCCCCGGGGCGACGCCCTGCCGAACTCGCTGGTCGACAGCTGGGCGGTGAAGCGCAAGTCGACCCACGACGGGGTGTGGCTGCGCATCCTGGACCTGCCCTCGGCGACCGCCCAGCGCGGATTCGACGCCGATGGTGAGGTGACGATCCGGGTGATCGATCCGATGGGGTTCTGCGACGGGGTCTGGCGGATCAGGGTGGTCGACGGTGAGGGCGGGGCCGAGCGGACCGACGACTCCCCCACCGTCGAACTGACCGTGGACACCCTGGCCCGTCTCTGGCACGGCGACGTCACGGCCCGGGAGCTCGCCCGCGCCGGCATCATCCGCGGGGAGGGGGTGGCGACGTTGAGCGCCCTCTTCGCCACCCACACTCCCCCGGCGAACTTCATCCACTTCTGATTCCCCGTCGAACGGGGCTCAGGACAGCGACAGGAAGAGCTTCTCCAGTTTCTCCGTGTCGATGGAGTCGCCGCTGGGATCCGTCGCGAGGCACTTCCGCATGCTGTGCGCGATGATCTTGTAGCCCGCCCTGTCGATGGCCTTGGAGACGGCCGCCAACTGGGTGATGATCTCCTCACAGTCGCGGCCCTCCTCCAGCATCCGGATGACAGCGGTCAACTGGCCGCTCGCACGCTTCAGCCTCAACAAGGCTGGCGAGAGTTCCTCCGGATCGAGTTTCATGACCCCATCCCCGAGCGCTGCACGGCCTGCCAGGTGCGCCAGCCTCCGTCGAGATTGCTGACCTCGACGCCCGCCTGGCGGAGTATCTGCACGGCACTGTGTGCCCGGATCCCCACGCCGCAGTACACGACGACCTCGCGGTCCGTCGGGACCTCCGAGAGGCGCTCCCGGAGCTCGTCCAGGGGGATGTTCACCGCACCGGGGATGGCCCCTGCCGAGAACTCCCCCTCCGTACGGACGTCGAGGATGTGGGCCCCGGCCGCCTTCAGTGCGCCGATCTCGTGGAACTGGCGCATCCTGATGAGCCCGCTTCGGATGTTGTCGGCCACGAAACCCAGCATGGTGATCGGGTCCTTCGCGGAACCAAACTGAGGGGCATACGCCAGGTCGATCTCCGCCAGGTCGGGAGCGCTGAGACCGCCCTTGATGGCGGTCGCGATGACGTCGATGCGTTTGTCCGTCCCGGCTCCTCCCACGGCCTGGGCGCCCAGGATGCGCTGGGATCCACGTTCGATCACCAGCTTCAGGGAGATGACCTCCGCGCCGGGATGGTAGGTGGCGTGGTTGAAGGGATGCGTGTGGATCGCCTCGACATCCAGCCCTTCGGCCCTGGCGCGTCGTTCGTTCCATCCGGTGGTGGCGGCGGTGAGGCCCAGGACCCCGACGACGGCGGTTCCGGTGACCCGTCCACTCCGGCGTGGCCCGTTCGGGCCCTCAAGCCCTGCGATGACATCCGCGACGAGCCTTCCGTCACGGTTGGCCGCGTTCGCCAGCGGCACCATCACGGGCTCGCCCGTGTGGACATCGCGCTTCTCGGCGGCATCGCCCACGGCGAAGATCGCCGGATCGCTCGTGCGCTGCGACTCGTCGACGCGGATACCTCCCCGCTCCCCCACCGCCAGGCCCGCCTCCGCGGCCAGCCCGGAGTCGGGACGCACTCCGATGGAGACGACGACGAGATCAGCCGGGAGCAGGGTGCCGTCGTCGAGGCGGACCTCGTCGGGTGTCACCTCGGTGGCGGATGCCGAGGTCACCACCGCGATCCCCGCGTCCTCGAGGTGGGCCTGCACGATGGCGGCCATCTCCTCATCGAGTGGGGTCAGCACCTGCGGGGCCAGCTCGACGATGGTGACGCGGATCCCCAGGCGGTGGAGGTTCTCCGCGACCTCCACACCGATGAACCCGCCCCCGAGAACGACGGCGTGGCGTGGTTTGGTCGCGACCGCGGCCACCAGTTCGTCCATGTCGCGGATGTTGCGCAACGTGAGGGCCCGTTCGATGCCGGGAATCGGCGGGATGACGGGACTGGCGCCCGGCGCGAGGATGAGGTGGTCGTAGTCGATGAGTTCCGTGCCGTCGGGGGTGGTCACCTCGACCTGTTTGGCATCACGGTCGATGTGGGTGACCTCGTGGCGGATCCGCACGTCGATCCGGAATCGGGTGCCGAGGGACTCCGGCGTCTGGAGCAGCAACTGCTCACGGTTCGGGATCACCCCGGAGACGTGGTACGGCAGTCCGCAGTTGGCGAAGGACACGTGTTCGCCCCGCTCGAGGACGATGATCTCCACCTTCTCGTCGAGGCGACGCAACCGGGTGGCGGCGGACATCCCGCCTGCCACCCCTCCGACGATGACGACGCGCATCAGCGTCCCATCAGCTTGGCGAAGAAGCCGCTCCCCTTGGGTTGGGCGTTCTGGTCGCAGGTGCACCGCTCGCTCTGCGGCACCCCGGCCAGGGCCTGCTCGATGTGCTGACCGCATCCGGCCCACGTCGCCTTCCGGCACTCCTTGCAGGTGACCTTGCGACACATGATGACTCCTCTCGTGGTGACAGGACTCGATGATATACCCCGGGGGGTACCCCGGCAAGGCGCCGGAGACGACGAGGACGGTCGATCCTCCGGGAAGGACCGACCGTCCTGGTGCTCGAGGAGGATCAGAAGTTGATCATGTGTCCACCGATGCCGTGGGCCGCCTCCTTGATCGCCTCGGAGAGCGTCGGGTGGGCGTGCACGGCGGCGGCGATCTCGTCCGTGGTCAGGTCGAACTGCTGCGCGAGGATGAACTCGGGGAGCAGCTCCGTCACGTCCGGACCGATCATGTGGGCGCCGAGGAGTTCGTTGTAGCGGGCATCGGCGACGATCTTGACGAAACCGATCCCCTCCCCCAGCCCCCAGGCCTTGCCGTTGGCGGCGAACGGGAACTTCGAGACCTTCACCTCGTAGCCCTTCTCCTTCGCCTGCTCCTCGGTGTAGCCGAAGGAGGCGATCTGGGGCTGGCAATAGGTCGCCCGCGGGATCATGTCGTAGTTGACCGGGTGGGTCTCGACGCCCGCGATGGTCTCGGCGGCCACCATGCCCTGGGCCTCCGCCACGTGGGCGAGCATCATCTTGGCCGTGCAGTCGCCGATGGCGTACACGCCCGGGACATTCGTGCGCATGTTCTCGTCGACGGCGATGGCGCCGCGCTCGGTCAGGGCGACGCCGGTCCTCTCCAGCCCGTAGCCCTCCGTCCGCGGCGCGAATCCGACGGCGGAGAGGAAGCGCTCGGCCTCGAGCACCTTCGCCTCGCCCCCCTTGGCGGGGCTCACGGTGACCTTCACGCCGGAACCGGTGTCCTCGATGCCCTCGACCTTCGTGCCGACGAGGACGTTGATACCGAGCTTCTTGTAGGCCTTGGTGAGTTCGGCGGAGACCTCGGCGTCCTCGTTGGGCACCATGCGATCCGCGTACTCCACGATCGTCACGTCGGTCCCGTAGGAGCGGAGCACGTAGGCGAACTCGGTACCGATGGCGCCGGAGCCCCCGATGATGATCGATTTCGGCGCGGTCTCCGAGAGGATCTGCTCCTCGTAGGTGACGACGTTCTGCGACACCCGGGTCCCGGGGAGCATCCGGGTGACGGATCCGGCGGCGATGATGATGTTGCGCCCCCGCACCTGCGTGGTCTCGCCGGAATCCTTCGCGACGTCGATGGTGTGGGAGTCGACGAAGGTGCCCCAGCCGTCGAACTCGGTGATCTTGTTCTTCTTCATGAGGAAGTGAATGCCCTTGGTCATCCGCTCCGAGACCTGCCGGCTGCGGCTGAAGGCCTTGCCATAGTCGACGGTGATGTCGCCCGAGATGCCGAACTGGTCGGCCTCCTTGGTGACGATGTGGGCGAGCTCCGCGTTGCGCAGCAGCGACTTGGTGGGGATGCACCCGACGTTGAGGCAGACCCCTCCCCAGTAGCGCTTCTCGATGATGGCGGTCCTCAGTCCCAGTTGAGCGGCGCGGATCGCGGCGACGTAGCCGCCCGGGCCCGCCCCGAGCACGATGACATCAAATTCTTGGGCAGTCATGAACCCCACTCTAGGCCCTGTCGCGAAAGTAGCGCCAAGGTCGACCCGGTGGGGGGTGGCGAGTCAGGGCGTGCGACCGGGCCAGCCGGATGGGCGACAACCCTGTCAAACGGATATCTCAAATATGAGATAGATTGCGTCCATGACCGCTACCAGCCAGTCCCTTGGAATCATGATCCGCGAGGCCCGCGTCGCACGCGGGTGGTCCCAGCAGCGTCTCGCTGATGAACTCGGCACCGCCCAATCCGCGGTCCACCGCATCGAGAACGGCCAGCAGAACCTCTCGCTCAACATGATCGACCGGCTGGCGGGGGCGCTGGACATGCCCCTCATCCAGGCGGCGACGGAGGGCAAGGTGAACTTCGAGATCACCGGCCCCACGACGCTCCAGGGGGAGATCGAGGTGCGCACCTCGAAGAACGCGGCCGTCGCGCTCCTGTGCGCGTCGCTGCTCAACCGGGGGCGGACGGTGCTGCGTGGGATCGCCCGGATCGAGGAGGTCGACCGGATCTGTGATGTCCTCGAGTCCATCGGGGTGAAGGTCAACTGGATCGGCGGCGGCGATGACCTGGAGTTGATCCGCCCGGAGCGACTCACCCCCGAGAGCATCGACCAGAAGGCCGCCAGGCGGACACGTTCGATCCTCATGCTGCTCGGCCCCCTCATGCACGAGTTCGACACCTTCGAGCTTCCCTACGCCGGCGGGTGCGACCTCGGGGCGCGCACCGTCCATCCGCACATGTCGGCGCTCAAGAAGCTCGGGTTGTCCGTCGAGGCGCACGACAGCCAGTACCGGGCCACGGTCTCCCGGGATGGCGAGCCCGAACACCACATCACCTTGGTGGAGCGGGGCGACACGGTCACCGAGAACGCGATCATGGCCGCTGCCCGGACCCCGGGACTGACGGTGATCCGGAACGCCTCCGGCAACTACATGGTCCAGGACCTCTGCTTCTACCTCCGCAAGCTCGGCGTCGAGATCGACGGCATCGGCACCACCACGCTGCGGATCATGGGAGTGCCCCACATCGACGCCGACGTCGAGTACTTCATCTCCGAGGACCCGATCGAGGCCATGAGCCTGCTCACGGCGGGGATCGTGACGCGCTCCCGGATCACCGTGCGTCGTTGCCCCATCGAGTTCCTCGAGGTGGAGATGGCCGTGCTGGCCGAGATGGGTCAGCGGTTCGAGGTCAGCGAGGAGTACACCAGCCGCAACGGGCTGACCCGTCTCGTCGACCTCACCGTCATCCCGTCCGATCTCGTGGCCCCCCTCGACAAGATCCACCCCATGCCGTTCCCGGGGCTCAACATCGACAACCTGCCGTTCTTCGCCGTCATCTGCGCCATGGCGGAAGGGCAGTCGATCATCTACGACTGGGTCTACGACAACAGGGCGATCCACCTGAAGCGGCTCGCGGACCTCGGGGCCAACGTGACGGTCATGGACGCGCACAAGATCATGGTGATCGGCCCCACCAAGTGGCGAGGCCGGGACATCGAGTGCCCGCCGGCCCTGCGCCCTTCCGTGTGTCTGTTCCTGGCCGCCCTGGCGGCACGCGGCACGACCGTCCTCCGCGACGTGTACGTCATCAACCGCGGATACGAGGATCTTCCGCAGCGATTCAACCGCCTCGGCGCCCAGATCAACACCTTCTGGGGCGACGCGGCGACCGAATGAGGTGAGCGCCGACTCCCCGAAGTGTGCAACTTGCCTGCACACCCGGGGGGAATCTTGTCATAATGGCCTTCATGGCAGAGGGCTACCTTGATCCGGAGTTCGCCCCGATGGCCCACCGGGGCGGGGCGTTGTTGACCGCCAATCTGGGGATCGAGAACACCTTGGCCGCGTTCCAGAACGCGGTGGACCTCGGCTACACCTACATGGAGACGGACGTGCACGCCACCTCTGACGGGGTGGCGCTCGCCTTTCATGACCCGAATCTCGCCCGAGTGACCGACATCGACGCGCGCATCAGCGACCTGCCCTTCGCCGCCCTCAAAGAGGTGAGGGTCGCCGGCAAGGAGCCCATCCCCCGGGTCGAGGAACTCCTGGAGGCCTTCCCACGGCAACGTTTCAACTTCGACATCAAGTCGCCCGGGGCCATCGAACCCCTCGCCCGGGTCATCGAGAGGTCGAAGGCTCAGCAACGGGTGTGCGTGGCGTCCTTCTCGCAGGCGAGGATCAGCCGGTTCCGCAGGCGCCTGCCCGGGGTCACGACGGCGTTCGGTCCCGTGGGGGTCTCCCGCATGGTGGGGGGGCTGCTTCCCCGCCGCAGGGACAGGGGACCCGCGGTCTTCCAGGTCCCCGTCGAACAACGCATCGCGGGAGTCCGCATCAGGGTGCTCACACCTGAGAGGGTGGCCGCCATTCACCGAGCCGGGTTCAAGGTCCACGTCTGGACCATCGACACGCCGGGACAGATGCACACACTGATCGACTGGGGAGTCGACGGGATTGTCACGGATCGCCCTGACCTGCTCAAGAACGTGCTGCAGGCTCGGGGCATGTGGGAAAGAAGCACGGGAACCTGAACGGTTCCCGGATCGTTGGGAGTCACAGGAGGTGGAACATGGCTGATCGTGCACTCAGAGGAGTCGGACTGGGGGCAAAGAGTTTCGAGGACGAGCAGGGCATCGAGTTCGCTGAGCGCAGCAGAGTGGGTTTCGACTGCCCCAAGGGGCACCATTTCGAGGTGACCTTCGCCGTCGAGGCCGATCTCCCCTTCGAATGGGAGTGCAAGAAGTGTGGACTCATGGCTGCCCGGTCGGACGGGACCACCGGCGAGGCCAAGGAGGCCAAGCCGGCCAGGACCCACTGGGACATGCTCCGTGAGCGACGCAGCATCCCGGAGCTGGAGGACATCCTGGCCGAGCAGCTGGACAAGCTGCGCGAACAGGGCCGGGTCTGAGCGCGGCTCAGAACGACTCGTGGTACACGTGGTCGAGGATGCCTCGACTGCGCAGTGCAGCACGCCATCGCGCGACGAACGAGGCGCCGCCGCTCAGGTAGAACTCCGTTGAGGCCGGGTCGAACCGTACCTCGGCGAGTGCCCCGTGGGGCCGGCCGGGAGTGACCTCGGCGGCGCCGTGGCTCTCGATGACCTCCGCGGGCACGGGCCGTTGCAGTCGTGTGACCAAGCGGTCGTCGGGATGGCGTGCCTCGTGGATGAGCGTGGCCGACGTCAGCGCGGGTCCCATCGACTGGAACATCGGCAGGAAGGGCGCGATCCCGACATCCTCGGCCACGAAGATCCGTCGTTCCTGGGAGTCCCTCAGATGGAAACGCCCGAGCGGCAGTTCCACGACCGTCGGGGTCCCCGGTGTCGCATTGCCGAAGAAGGTCGAGCCGATGCCCTGCCCATGGGTGCTGATGAGCAGATCGAGTCGATTCTCCGCCCAAGCCACGATCGAGTGGTCCCGCCAGTCCCACTCCCCCACCCTGACGCGGACGAACTGCCCCGGCTCGAAGCCGGGCTCGGCGCCGTCGACCTCCAGGCTGACGAGCCACGCCGTGTCGGTGAGCTGAAACCTCTCGAGGACACGGGCGTGGTATCTGTCCCTAGGAAGGCCGCGCGAGGACGTCGACGGCGTGGGTGCTGGTCGGCGCCCACGGCTCAGCTGCTGGATCTCGGACCAGCAGCGGGGGCCGACGATCTGGGCGGCGGCTGTCACCCCGCCCATGAGAGCCCCTCCGAATCCGGGGCAACCGGCATCCTCGCCCGAGAGGAACAGCCCCGGGATCGGCGTGATGGGACCGAGAAGATTGGCCCGTTGTTCCTTCGACGGCACGGCGGGTCCGTGGATGGCGCCACGGCGCTTCGCGGCTCCATCGACCGATGCCCAGGGCGTCGACAGCTCCGAGTACTCCGTCAGATCCGTCAACCCGGGCACCACCGTCTCCGCCAGTTGCAGCAGACCCTGCCCGATCCGGTCCTTCAAGGCCTCGTGGCCGATCCCGGCGTCGAAACGTTCCCACCGGTGAAACGCCTCCGGTGGGGCGAACGCGATGATGTGTGCGGTGTGGCTGAGGCTCTGCCCGGACTTGAGACCGGGGAAGGAGATCTGGCACCGGGTGGGCACCCCGGCGAAGAGCCGCCTCGTGTGGGTCTCGCTGTCGGCGTCGTCGAGATCGGCGTGTACCCAGATGTCCTGGTTCGTGACGCCGAGTGAACTGGGTGACTCCCGCAGGCGCAGCAGGAGCACCACCGCGGCATGCCCCGGACCGGTGTCGCCCACCCGATTCCGGAGCTCAGCGGTCGCGGCCGCGACCTCCCCGGAACGCGGGAGCAACTGACCGTAGGTGGTTGCGGCACCGGCCGCCGAGATGATGATCGGCGCCCGGTACTCCACCACCCTCGGCCGGGGGCCGCGACCGTCGATGACCTCGACCCCGACGGCCCTGCCGTCCTCGAGCAGGATGCGGGCCACCTCGCAGCCCACCCGCACGGCTCCACCGCTGGCCTCGATGACGGCCTCGATGGTGCGGGCCACCCGGGCGCTGCCACCTTCCGGGAACCACGCACCCTGGAAGAAGTGATCCACGACGAGCGAATGAACCCTGAAGGCGCTGCTGGCGGGAGGAAAACCGTAGTCCCCCCATTGATTGGCGAGGATTTCCTTCAACTGGAGGGATTGGAAGTTGCGATCCAGGTATTCCCTGACCGTCATGGCCGCCAAGCGATGACGAGGGCGCCTGAGAAGACGGATGAAGGGCTTCGCCCGCTCGGGGACGAGGAACTCGGCAAAGCTCAACCGGGCCCATCGAGCAACACGGTCGGCGTCCTTGAAATAACGGCGAATCGCCGGCTCCTCGTCGGGAAAAGCCGTGATGAGCCGGT
Source organism: Arachnia propionica (assembly GCF_003932785.1). Lineage (GTDB taxonomy): Bacteria > Actinomycetota > Actinomycetes > Propionibacteriales > Propionibacteriaceae > Arachnia > Arachnia propionica_B. The sequence goes on from NZ_RQYT01000002.1 coordinate 114,091, forward strand.
GGAGATACTCGTCGCGATCGGTGCTGACCTCGATCTGGAAACCGGGATAGACGAGCCGCTGGAAATCCTTGGGGAGCTGCCGCCACTCGAGCTGTCCGGCCGTGACGACGTCGCTGACACCCCGCATGGAGGTGCCGGGGCCCATCTCCCCCACGTGGTTGACGCCGACGTCCCACGAGGCGCCCTCGCGACGGATCGGGCGAGTGAGGCCTCCGGGTTCCAGGCTGCGTTCCAGGACGAGGATTCTGCTCCCGTTGAACCGGGCGAGAAGAGCCGCAGTGGTCAATCCACCGATCCCGGAACCGATGACGATTCCATCAAACACGTACACTCTCCCCACGAACGGGCATGGCGAAGAATATATCGGGACCGGACATGTGGTTGTCAATTCAACTTGTCGTTGTCCTCGATCTCAGGAATGAGGGTGACGGGCTCGGATTCCTCGACCACTTCCCCTTGGATGACATCGGATTCAGGTCGTGTGCGGGCGACGGCCCGCCCGAACAGCCGTCCGAGCACCATGCGGATGAAAGGACGGGTGAAGGGCAGGAGAAGCAGCAGGCCCGCCACATCCGAGAGGAACCCCGGCGCGATGAGCAGGACGCCGCCCAGCAGCACCAGGACGGCATCGGCGGTCTGCCCCGCGGGCAGGGACCCGGTGACGAGGGAACGGGACAGGGCCTGCCAGGTCCGGCGCCCCTCCCGCTGGGAGAGCCAGACCCCGAGCATCGTGGTCGCGGCGATGAGGAGCAGGGTCCACCACCCCAACTGGGTGGCGACCATGATGAGCACCGTGATCTCGGCGAAGAGGAAGAGCAACACCGGGACGATGAGGAACAACACGGCGGTGGAGGCGCGAATCCCCTCCTGACGCTCACCCACGGCGTCGTCCCAACAGGGAGGCCAGCTGCCGCCAGCGATGCCTCAGCCCCATCCGGGTCGTGGTGAGGATCGCCTCGACCACGACGTTCCTACCCATCTTGGAATCGCCGAACTCGCGCTCGACGAAGTCGATGGGGACCTCGACGATGCGGTGTCCCGCCCGGTGGGAGTGCCAGGTCAGATCTCGCTGAATGCCGTAGCCGCGCTTGTCGATGGGGAGATGCAGGATGGAGCGCAGGGCCTCGGCCCGGAACGCGTTGAAGCCCCCCGTGATGTCCCGGTACGGCATGCCCAACATGATCCTGATGTAGAGGGAACCCCCTCGGGACAGCACCAGTCGGTGCCACGGCCAGTTGACCACCGAGCCGCCGGGGACGTAGCGCGATCCCTTCACCATGTCAGCGTGCTCGAGTGCGTCGAGCAACCGCGGCAGCTGTTCGGGCTGATGGGAACCGTCGGCGTCGTGCTCCACGAGGACGTCGTAGTCGCGCTCCAGTCCCCACCGGAAACCGGCGAGATACGCGGCGCCGAGTCCCTCCTTGCCTGCGCGGTGGAGGACGTGGACGTGGTCGTCCTGCTCCGCCAGCGCGTCGGCCAGCTTCCCGGTTCCGTCGGGTGACTGATCGTCCACCACCAGGATGTCGGCTGCGGGAACACTGTTGCGCAGCCTCGCGACGATGGCCTCGATGTTCTGGGCCTCATTGAACGTGGGAATGATGACGAGCACCCGCTCGAGGGACGCACCATCGATCATCGGTGATCCTTCCTGGTTGACGGTTTATCAAGGTTACTGGACCGGCGCGCCCCGAGGAGGGCACCCCCGATTGAGGCCAGCGCGCAGAAGGCCTGGATGGGGATGCCGATGACCGCCGCGGGAGTGATGTCGTCTCGGACCGGGAGCGTGAGGATCCGGTGGGCCGCCGTCCCCTCCACCGTCGGCTCGTGGACCCTGCCACGGGAATCGATCAGGCCCGAGTGGCCGTTGAGGGTCGTGGCCACGAACTCCCTGCCCAACTCCGCCGCCCGGACCCGGTTGATCGCCATCTGCTGGTGGGGCTCGGCGGTTCCCGTGAAGTTGTGCGTGGTGCTCTGGGACACCAACACCTCAGCGCCGTGCCAGACCAGCTCCGACATCGTCTGGTCGTAGGCCAGTTCGTAGCAGATCGCGGTCCCCACCCTCAGCTCGCCGTGACGGGGGGTGGAGACCTTCATGACCCCCGGCTCCTCGCCGGGGATGGACTGTGCGCCTGCTCGTTTGACGTCAGGGAACAGCGGTTCGATCAGGTCCCGGTAGGGAACCCATTCCCCGAACGGGGCGAGGTTGCGTTTCGCGTAGCGGTCGGTGATGCCCTCCGCAGGGGTCCACCACAGGCTCACCGTCTGCCGGGTCCGTGGCTCGGGCCCCACCATGACGGCGCCGACGAGAACCGGCACCTCGGCGAGCCGGACGCTCCACTCGACCTGCCTCCTCGTCGTCTCGTCGAGCAGCGGATCGCGGTCCGTGGAGTTCTCCGCCCACACCACGAAGTCCAGTTCCGCTCCCCTGGTACGGGCCTCAGCGAGCAGGAACACCGTCTCGCTCAGATGGTTGGGAGTGGCGCCGGTGGCGGCGATGAAGCCGGTGTCCAGATCGAGGGCCACATTGCCCTGGACCATCCCGACCGTCACCTGCTGGTCCGCAGGTGGGATCGGCCGCAGCGTGAGGAGCCCGCCGACAAGGACCACCGCCGCACCCACCAGGGCGGGACGGAGCCTGCGTGGCGAGGTGATGAGGCGCAGCAGCAGGCATCCGAGGAAGGCGACGAGCCAGGTGGTGCCGGGCGTGGCGATGATGGGGAGCCAACCGGCCAGCGGCTGGTCGATGACGGTGTGTCCCAGCCGCAGCCACGGGAACCCTTTGAAAGGAAAGGTGCCGGCCCCGAACTCAACGAGCACCCACGCCGTCGGCACCCAGAGATCGGGAGCTCGCAGCCGGAGCAGGACGTTGGTCAACGTGGCCGCCAGCCCCACCCAGCAGGCCATGACGACGACCAGGGCGTGAATGGCTGGCCCGGCCTGGGCGCTGACCCACCAGATGGCGAGGTAGTTGAGGACCAACCCCGCCAGGAACCCGTGGCCGAAGCTGGCCGCGGGGGAAAGATCCGTGACGACCCAGGTCAGGAGGGCCACCCCCGGGATGGCGAGGAACCACAGGTTCCACGGCTGGAAGCTCAGGGCGAGGCAGGCCCCGGCGAGGAGGGCGAGGGGGATCCGGCGCATCAGCGTCTCGCATGCAGCAGGTAGATGACGGAGCTGGCACGCCAGTTCGCGCCGAGACGCCGAGCGGGCAACGGGGCTCCGCCCTCCCCGAGGGGAATCCACTGCGCGACGGTGAGCCCCAGGGAGTCGAACAGCGGGGAGAGATCCTTCAGCGACGTGTAGTGGATGTTCGGTGTGTCGTACCACTCGTAGGGAAGGTTCCGGCTCACGGGCATGCGTCCCCTCAAAAGCCGGAGCCGGTTTCGCCAGTGGACGAAGTTCGGCATGGACACCACGCATCGACGGGCGATCCGGGAGATGTCCCGGAGCACCTTGGCGGGGCTGCGGAGGTTCTGCAGGGTTCCTGACAGCACGACCACGTCGTAGGAGTCGTCGTCGAACTCGTCGAGCTGGGTGTTGATGTCGAGGTCGATGACGTCGACTCCGCTGCGCAACGCCGCGAGGAACGGCCCGCCCTCGATCTCGACCCCGGTTCCGCTGCCGCCCCGCGCGGCCAGGATCCTCAGCAACTCCCCGTCGCCGCAGCCGAGGTCCAGGACCTTGGCGCCGGTGGGGATCAGGTCAGCGATGAGTCTCAGGTCGGGTCTCATCCCGGGACCTCCTCGTGGGCACGATCCAGGAAGGCGCGGACGGTGGCGTGGTAGGCCGGGATCTCCAGCAGGAACGAGTCGTGGCCCCACGGTGAGTGGATCTCGCGGAAGGAGACCGGCGTCCCTGCCCGCTGCAGGTGCCGCACGATGCGGCGGGACTGCCGGGTGCTGAAACGCCAGTCGCTGTCGAAACTCATGACCAGGACCTTGACGGGATCCGCGGCGAGAGCCGCCAGGGCGTCGGGGGTGGCGAAGGGGTCGAAGTAGTCCATCACTCGGGTCAGGTACAGGTAGCTCAACGCGTCGAATCGGGTGAGGAAGGCCTCTCCCTGGTGTTCGAGGTAACTCTCCACGGCGAAGTCGACCCCGAAGCCGGGGGCCAGCTCGCCGGCCTGCGCGGCGCGGCCGAACTTCTCGCTGAAGGCCTCCTCCGACAGGTAGGTGATGTGGGCCATCATCCTCGCCACCGACAGCCCCCGGTCGGGGGAGCTTCCCGCGGCGGTGAACCGACCGTCGTGGAACTCGGGATCCCGCATGATCGCCTGACGCCCGACGGCGGAGAAGGCGATGTTCTCAGCCGTCAGTCGCGACGAGGAGGCGATGATGATCGCGTTGCGGACCTCCTGCGGATGTGACAGGCACCACTGGAGCACCTGCATCCCGCCCAACGATCCGCCGAGGAGCACCGCCCACTGGTCGATGCCGAGGTGTCGCCCGAGGGCCCGGTGCACGGCGACGAAGTCCGCCATGGCGAGCAGGGGGAAGGTGAGCCCGTACGCTTCGCCGGTGCGGGGATCCGGGGAGGACGGTCCAGTGGTGCCGCGACACCCGCCGAGGATGTTCGCGCACACGACGTACCAGCGATCGGTGTCCACCGGCTTGCCGGGACCGATGAGGGTGTCCCACCATCCGGGGCGCCTGTCCCCCGGTCGGAGACCGGCGGCGTGCGCGTCCCCGGTCAGGGCGTGGCAGACGAAGACCGCATTGGAACGGTCACCGTTGAGACGCCCGTAGGTCTCGAAGGACACGTCGACCTCGGGCAGGATCTCACCGTTGGACAGGACCAACGGATCGTCGGGGGTGTGCAGCCGCACCGTCCCCGGGGTCGTGTTCAGGGGGTCGGAGACGCTCACAGGAGGGCCAGGGCCTGGTCCAGGTCGGCGATGAGGTCCTGCACGTGCTCGATCCCCACGGACAACCGCACCATCTCCGGGGGCACGCCAGCGGCAAGCAACTCCTCCTCGGACAGCTGGGAGTGCGTGGTGGAGGCGTTGTGGATGACGAGCGATTTCGCGTCGCCGATGTTGGCGAGATGGCTGAACAGGGACAGGGCATCGACGAGGCGGGATCCCGCGTCCCGTCCCGCCTTCAGCCCGAAGGACACGAGTCCCCCGTGGCCTCCGGTGAGGACGCGTCGGGCCACCTCGTGGGACGGGCTGGACTCGAGTCCCGGATAGTTGACCCACGCCACCTTCGGGTGGTTCTGCAGGTACCTGGCGATCTCGAGGGCGTTGGCACAGTGGCGTTCGATCCTCAGATGGAGGGTCTCCAGCCCCTGCAGCATGAGCCACGCATTGAGTGGGGCGATCGCGGCTCCCGTGTTGCGCAGCATGACGGTCCTGGCGCGCACGATGAACGCCGCCTCACCCGCCGCCTCGGTCCACACCACGTCGTGGTAGGCCGCATCCGGCCCCGTGAGTCCGGGGAAGCGTTCCGGGTGGGCGGCCCAGTCGAAGCGACCGGAGTCGACGATGACACCACCGAGTGCGGTGCCGTGACCGCCGATGTACTTCGTCGCGGAGTGCACGACGATGTCCGCACCGAGGTCGAAGGCGCGGGTCAGCATCGGGGTGGCGACGGTGTTGTCCAGGATGAAGGGAAGCCCCTGTTCGTGCGCCGCATCGGCCCAGGCGGGCACGTCGATGACGTTGAGGGCCGGGTTGCCGATGATCTCGCCGAAGACCAGCCTGGTCCGGTCATCCACCAGTGCCGCGAGGTCCTCCGGACGATCGGGGTCGACGAACCGGGCCTCAATGTCGAACTGCGCGAGCGTGTGCGAGAACAACGCGAACGTCCCCCCGTACAGGGTGGACAGCGCGACGATGTTGTCGCCCGAGCGTGCCAGCGTCAGCACGGCGTAGGTGATCGCCGACGCCCCGGACGCGGTGGCCAGTGCTCCGATCCCGCCCTCGAGCGCGGTCATGCGCTCCTCGAAGACGTTCTGGGTCGGGTTCATGATCCGGGTGTAGATGTTGCCGGGACGACGCAGGGCGAACAGGTCGGCTGCGTGTTCCGCGTCGTCGAAGACGTAGCTCGTGGTCTGGTAGATGGGAACCGCCCGGGAGTTCGTGGTCGGGTCCGCGGTCTCCTGACCGGCGTGAACGGCAAGTGTGTCCAGATGACGCTTCACGGGGTGCTCCTGAGGTCGTTCGGTTCGGTCCCGGGGTCCAGTGTCGCATCCGAGCGGCAGGCCGCCCGGGCCAGGACGTTCGAGGCGACGGAGCTGACGATCACCAGCGCCGCGACGGTGATGGCCGTCTTGATCCACAGCAGCGGATCCAACCCCTGCTCCAGCGTCCAGCCGATGGCGACCGCCAGCATGATCATCGGCGCGCCGAGCGCCGTCGCAGGACCGATGGCGTTGATCCGTGAGAGAGCATCCCTGGCGCGGAACTGGGCGACCCCCACCACCAGGAACAGGACGGAGCCGGTGACGGCGAGGATGGAGGCGAGCCACTCGAACGGGTTCATCGTTGCCCCCTCGTGATGATCCGTGCCAGGGCGATCGTGGCGAGGATGCCGAGGATCGCGGCGATGAGCGCCAGGTCGACGCTGACGGTCGAGGTCCGGGCCATGCCGAACAGGGCAAGGATCCCCACGCAGGAGAAGAAGATGAGGTCCCCCATCACGGCACGGGTGGCGGAGTCCTTGGCCGTGAGGACCCGGACGATGCCGAGGAGGACCGTCACGGCGAGGAAACCGCCCGCGATCCAGAAAGCGACGATCATGAGCGGGCCTCCACGATTCCGTTGCGACGCAGGGCACGAAGCAGGTACCACTCCAACTCGGCGAGGCCCTCCTCGATGGCGTCCCGGTCGTTGTCGAACAGGCTGTGCACGAAGATGATGACCTCCTCCTCGCCCGGTACCCCGGCCACGCCGAGGACGAGGGTGCCTGGGGTGATGGTGATGGCCGAGGTGAACAACGCCAGTTCGAGCTCCGTCGCCACCCGGCTGCGGTACTCCACGATCGCGGGACGGCTGTACCCGGTGAGGGCCAATCGCGCCACCCGCGCCGACCCGATGACGATCTGGACGGTGAGGTACCACAGCCAGCGAAGCATGCGCAGCACGATCATCGACCCAGCACCGCCTTCACGTATCCGGCGGTGTCGACGAGGTTCGATGCGGCGGTCTCGAAGACGGGCCACACCACGCCGATCCCGGCGAACAGGAGCAGCGAGACTCCCATCAGTGCCATCGCCGGCCACTGGAACCGCCGCTCCACGTGGGCGTCGTCGGCGATGGGGATGGGGGTGCCCCGCGAGGTGGTGGGATCGTCCGGCAGGTAGTCCTTCATGGGCGCCCCCCAGAACGCCTCACGCCACACCCGCTGCAACGCCATGGCGGAGACCACGGAGGCGAGGGCGATGGCGCCGAGGAGCCACCACCTCAGGGCCGGCTGAGCCGTCGCCGAACCGAGCACGAGCCCGAGTTTGCCCCACAGACCGGAGGTGGGCGGCAGACCCACGAGGGCGAGGAACCCGACGGCGACCGCGGCGGACAGCCACGGGTCCCGCCTCATGAGGCCGCTCAATCGGTCGAAGCGACCCGAGCCGTACGTGTGCTCGAAGGCCCCGCTGGCCAGTACGAGGGCTCCCATCGTCACCATGTGGTGCACCATGTAGAACAGGCCCGCGGCCAAGGAGGCCTGGGTGAGCACGACCAGACCGATGAGGATCTGGCCGACGCCGGCGACCATCTGGAAGGCGAGCGCCCCCCGGATCCGGCGCTCCCCGAAGGTGGACAGGGAGGCGACGACGATGGTGGCCACCACGACCGCCGCCAGGATGGGAAGCCACGGGGCCGGACCGTCGAAGACGGTCACGTAGACCCGGTAGGCGGCATACAGGGCCACCTTGGTGTGGATGGCCGCGAACAGTGACATCACCCCGGCCGACGTCGCGGGATAGGCCCTGGGCAGCCAGCCGTGGACCGGGACGACGCCGGCCTTGACCAGCAGTGCGAAGAGGATGATGCCCGTGGCCAGGGAGATCTGCGGGTCCGCTCCCCTGTCGGCGAGAGCGGCGAGGTTCACCGTCCCCGCAGCCCCGTAGAGCAGACCGACCCCGGTGAGGAGGATTGTCGAGGTCACGATGTTCACGATGACGAACATCCGGCCGATGCCCAGGCGCCGCCAGTACCCGGTCACGGCGATGAGGGCGTAGGACGGCAGGAGCATGACCTCCACCCACACGAACAGGTTGAACATGTCGCCCGTGAGGATGGCACCGGCCACTCCCCCGGTGAGCATGAGAATGAGCGGCACCACGAAGCGGTACCGGTCCTCACCCGTGAGGATCAGGAAGGCCGACGAGAACACCGTCATGAAGGAGGTCGCGATGAGCATGAGCGAGCTCAGGGTGTCCGAGACGAACACGATGCCCACCCCGGGAAGGTAGGAACCGACCGAGTGCGAGATGACGGGCTCGACGCGGTGGACCAGCAGCAGTGTCACCGCCCCCACCAGTGTCAGCAGGGAGCTGCCCACCAGCGCCGTGCGCTGGATGAGGGGTTGACGCAGCAGCACCGTCGCTCCCGCCAGCAGCAGCGGAAGGGCGGCGAAGAGGGGGAGAAGAACGCTCATGCCTGCCTGCTCTCCCCCGTCTCGGGATGACGGGACAACATGTCATCGCGCCCGATCACGGCCATTGCGAGCATCAGGATGGTGACCGCGAGGGTGATGACGATGGCCGTGAGGACGAAGGCCTGAGGCAGTGGGTCCGCGAAGGACCGGATGTCACTGCCGTCGGTGATCGGTTCTGCCCGCCACCCCGGCACGCCCGTGCTCAACAGGATGAAGTTCGCGGCGTGGCTGAGGAGGCTCAGTCCGAAGACCGCCCGCACCATGGAGCGCTGCAGTAGCAGGTAGACACCCCCGGTGACGAGAACGAAGATCGTGGCGATGAGGATCATGTGTGGCTCCCCTCTCCACGCACGGTCTCCATGGGTCCGGGCAGTTCACCCTCGAGGACCTCGTCCACCCGTTCTCGGGTGCCCTCGCCGCCGGCGCCGGATCCACGGGTGGTGCCCAACAGGTTGATCGAGATCATGATGAGACCGACGACGGCGAGATAGACGCCTGCGTCGAAGATCATCGACGTGGTCAGGTGGACCCCGAGGAAGGTGCCGTGGATGGGCTGCAGGAAGGAGCCGGCCGCGACGAGACCGAGAATGCCGGTGCTCACCGCGATGAGGATGCCTCCGCCGATGAGGACGAGTGGGAGTCGGGGCGGCCCGATCTGGCGGTCGCTGGTCGTCGACAGGTAGATGAGACCCACGACCGAGGACGCCACCAGCGCCGCGTTGAACCCGCCGCCCGGGTTGTTGTGCCCGCGCCAGAACAAGGCGATCGACACGACGATGAGCAACGGCACGATGATCCTGAGCACCACACGGAGCGGAATCGCGTTGGCCGTGGGGTCGAGAATGGCCCGCTGGGCGCGGGAGAGGGGATCCTGGTTGATCCACAGCTGGGAGGTGGCCAGGGCGTCGCGATCCGGTCCGGGCGGGTCGAGGAAGCGATCCCGGACGGTGGAGAGGATCGCGAGCATCGCGACACCCGCCATGCCGAGGACGGTCAGTTCGCCGAGGGTGTCGAAACCACGGAACTCGACGAGGATGACGTTGACGACGTTCTGCCCTGACGACAGGGCCTCGGTGTTGCCGAGGAAGTAGTCGGCGAGCTTGGACCGCTCCCGTCGCGCCACGAGTGCCCACACCAGCGCCGAGACTCCCGCGCCGACCAGGATCGCCGCTCCGAGGGTGATGAAGCTGCGGTGTGTCTGGCGCGGTGGGAACCGTGTGGGCAGTTTCTGCATCACCAACATGATGACGATGATGGTGAGGCTCTCCACGAGCAGCTGGGTCATGGCGACATCAGGTGCGCCGAGGGCGAGGATCTGGACGGTGGCCAGGATGCCGACCGCGGAGAGCGAGACCACCGCTGCAAGCCGCACCCGGGAGATGCAGACCCCCAGGGTGGCGGCAGCGATGAGGAGGAACACCACGAGGTCGATACGTCGGCTCAGGCCTCCCAGCTGGGGAGGCAGTCCCTGCTGGGAGGCCCACCAGGCGCCGGTGAGGCCGAGTACTCCGAGACCACCGAGGATCGGGATGATGTGCCTGGTGACGGTGTCGGTGGCGACGGTTCGGTCCGCGAGGGTGCCGACCCGCTTGACGAGGTTCTCGATGTGCCGGATGACGGTGGGGCCGTCGGGGGCCCTGCGGTTCGCCGTGATCCAGGCGGCGACCTCCTGTCGTCGCCACGTGGCCAGGCTGCCCAACCCGATCACCACGATCGTCGCGATGAGTTCTGCGTTGAATCCGTGCCAGGTGAGCACCCCGGGCACGAACACGGCAGGGATTGACACGGCCACCGGCGCGGCGGCCGCACCGACGAGCAGGAGGTCGTGGCTGTCGACGTCCCGGTCCTCGTCGGTGCCGTCGACGAACATCCCGAGGAGCGCACGGGTGCAGTACAGGAAGGTCAGTACCGAGCCGAGAGTGGCCACGACGAGCAATGGCAGTCCGGGGGTGAAGTGCGCGTGGTGGAGCGCGGCCAGCACGGCCTCCTTGGAGGCGAACCCGAGCATGGGCGGCAGCCCGGCCATGGAGGCAGCGCCCAGCACCGTGAATGCGAACGTCACGGGGAGTCGTCGATACAGCTTGGGTGGGAACCGCCTCAGGTCCCGGGTGCCGGTGGCATGGTCGACCACACCGACGAGCATGAACAGGCTGGACTTGAACAGGGCGTGGGCGATGGTGTGGAGGGTGGCTGCGGCCAACGCCTGGTCGGTTCCGACGCCGATCGTTGCGGTGATCAGGCCCAACTGGGAGACCGTCGAGTAGGCCATGAGCTTCTTGACGTCTGTCTGCTGGAGGGCGCACCAACCACCCAGGACCATGGTGACCAGACCCACGGGCACCAGGAGCCAGTTCCACACCGCCACTCCCTGGAAGGCGGGGCTGAAACGCATCATGAGGAAGATGCCGGCCTTGACGACGGCGGCGGCGTGGAGATAGGCGCTCACCGGTGTGACGGCAGCCATGGCGTCGGGCAGCCAGACGTGGAAGGGGAACTGCGCCGCCTTCGTGCACGCAGCGATACCGACGAGCAGGGCGACGATGCTGGCGAAGGCGTGGTCCTCGCCCCAGATGGGGGACGCGAGGATGGTGGTGAGATTGGTGGTGCCGAGGCGCGCCCACATCAATGCTGCGGCGACGATGAACGCCACCCCGCCGGTGAAGGTGATGAGCAGGGTCCTCATGGCGGGGCCCTCGGCGCCGTGCCCCGACCGCGCGATGAGCAGGAACGAGGCCAGTGAGGTGATCTCCCAGCAGATGAACATCACGGCGAGGTCATCGGCGCACACCAGCCCCACCATGGCGGTGGTGAAGGCCACCATGACGAGGTAGAAACTACGATGCCGTCCCTTGGGGAGGTATCTCGTGGCGTAGACGAGGACCACGGCGCCGATGAGCAGCGCCAGGAGGCTGAAGATGGCTGCTGTTCGGTCGTAGGAGAAGGCGACGCGCACCCCGAGGCCCGGCACCCAGTCGAAGCCCCACACCACGGCATGGCCGGACAGGGCACGTACCGTGTCCGGGGCCATGATCCCCGCGGCCGCGACGTAGACGACTGCGAGGAACCATCCGGTGTGACGGTCGAGGACCTTGGACACGCTGGGTGTCAGGGCAAGGGAAACCCCCAACAGGCACAGGGAGATCAAGACAGTCATAGAGCTTCAGATCCTACCCTGCCCGGCGGGTTCATCAGCTCGCCGCTGACAGCTGTTGCCATTCCTCCCACGAGTAGAGCCACACGCCGATGCCCTCGCTCGGTTCCATCATGCGGTCCGACCCGGTGAACTCGACGACATCCCCGATGTTGGTCCGTGAGTAGAGCCATCCCGCATTGTCGGTGCTGAGCCCCACGCAGCCATGGCTCACGTTCTCCTTGCCCTGGCTGCCGACCGACCAGGGGGCGGCGTGGATGAACTCCCCCGTCCACGTGACCCGCATGGCCCACTTGACGTTGAGGTCGTAGGACTCGCCACTGCCGGAGGGGATGTTGATGGTCTCCGAGCTCATCTGCATCGAGTCGCTCTTCTCCAGGATGATCTTGGTGCCGGAGCGGGTGATGAATCCACTCTTGCCGGTCGTCGAGGGGAAGGAGTTCACCGTCTCCCCGTTCTCGACGACGGTCGTGGTGTGGTTCGCGATGTCGACCTTGATCACCCGTGAGACGTCGCCGACGGAGAAGTCGGCGTCGAGGGTCTTGCGCAGCCAGGTGGAATCGGTTGCCTGGACGCCGTTCCACGAGAAGTGCAGCTTCACCTTCGTGCCGGGCTGCCAGTACTCCTTCGGGCGCCACAGCAGTTCGGTGTCGCTGAGCCAGCCCCACGACCCCTCCTGTGCGGGTTCGGTGGTGACAAAGGCGTGCTTCTCGATCTCGGCCCGGTAGGCTTCGCCGACCGGATGGTCGAACTTGACGTAGGCGGGCATCCCGACCCCAACCCCGTCGAACAGGTAGAGCACCTTGAAGCTGGCTTCCGGGCCGGGATTGACGGTCCGGATGGTGGCCTCCCGGGTCTGACCGTCGTCGAGGGTGACGGTCAGGGTGTACTCGGCGTTGAACTGGAGCGGTTCGTTGGGCGTCCAGCGATTCTCCGTGTACGCGCCGGGGACCTCTCCGGCGGCCCCCTTCAGGGTCGCGGCCACCACGGTGCCGTTCTCGACCGTGAACTCCACGGGGTCGGCCGGGATGGCGGCCTCCTGTGACGTGGAAACCACGAGGGGTCCCGCCGTCGGGGTGGGGCTCGGTTCCGGGGAGGGCGTGGGCGACAAGCTGGCCGAGGCCGTGGCGCTGGGGGTCGCGCTCACACTCTCCGAGGCGATCGGTGGCGCCGACTCCGGCGTGGTCCGGGCACACGAGGAGGCCCCGATGAGAACCAGTGCTGTGAGCATGGCAGCGACGCAGGAACGCAGGGTCATGGCACATACAGTAGGCCGACGAGGGGTCCGCCACGAGTCCCGGACCACGCGATTGGCGTCCGAGCCCCAAGTGACGCTAAGCTGCAACGGTTGCCAACTGAGGTTGGCCTCGGGCTGTGGCGCAGCTTGGTAGCGCACTTGACTGGGGGTCAAGGGGTCGCAGGTTCAAATCCTGTCAGCCCGACCGAGAGAGGTCCTGGAAACCCGTGGGTTTCCGGGACCTTCTGGTTGAGGCGTGGGTCACGTCTCTCTTTCGTTGGTCTCGACACGGAGACTTGTTCAGGCAAGCGGTCAGAGTGGCTCTGAACAGGTGCTTCGATGTTGCCTGAACGGGCCTTCCGGACCAGGGTACGCCGAACGGATGCGAGCGAAACCGAGACAGGGCAGGTGAAATCAACACGGTCACGAATCGCCGCCCTACTTTCATGGCAGCGTTGACATCGCGATCTCACCGAAGCAAAGCGGCGATTCGTGACCACCCCATCCTCCAGCCACCTTCTCCCGGCCCCTCCCATCGGCCTCCTCGCCACGCCGATTCGCCTGCCTTGGATCGGAAACGCCTGCCTTCTTTCACTTCGCCCGCCGAACAAGACAGGCGATCCGCCGTCAAGGCAGGCGAGCCGGGCCCAACACAGGCGAATCCGGGACAAGGCAGGCGAAACCACGACGGTCACGAAGTGCCGCGAACTCGTGGACCACCGCTACCTTTGTCGGGAGAACGGCGTCTACTGGGTGAACGCAGATCACATGCTGGAGAGATGCGCCAACGAGCGCCAGGAGGTCCCCCTCCTGGAGAACCAGCTCCGCATGCCCCGTCGCCCGGATCCCCTGAAGGAATGAGGCTCATTCCGGATGGTTCAGGACTCGGCGTGCTGCGACCTCGTGACCGCGTGATTGTGGGCCAGGGCAGCTTGGATCCAGAAGACCAGCCCCTCGTCGAGAACGCATTCCGGGTCCACGGCGATCCAACCAGGTCCCATGACGCGACCCCTCCCCATTTCCGCGGGGGCGGCCCCCGGCTCCGCGAGATACAGGTCATGGTCTTCTGTCGCCACCCGCACCAGCAGACTGCCATTCCTGCGGACACTGACAATGATCTTGCCCCCCACCATGATGCAGCGGCCCCCGAACATCGGAACCTCCCGCACCTGCGTCTCTTCCTCCAGCAACGCATGGACACGTTCCACGAGTGTCGCCTGGGCCGCTGTCCCCTCCGCCACGGATCAGCCCTGCCCGGCGGGCCTGTAGGACAACCGGTCGAAGATCAGGACGTTCTCGACGATCCTGCCGTCACGCACGGTGAAGCATTCGGCAGCAGGGGCATCCCGGCTCGCCTCGGTGCGGGGGTGGTGGAACAGGGCGACGCGATCCCCTGCGGCGAACTCCGCGATCTCGCCGACCTCGATCACCCTGGGCGCGAATGCCGCGATGTACTCCCGGTAGGCGGTCTTGCCCTCGATGTCGCCTCCCGGGGCGCGGCACGAGATGTCATCGGCGACGTGGGTCATCGCGGCGTCGATGTCCCCCGACGTCCATGCATGGTGGTAACTCTTCACGATGTCAAGGGCGGTCATGGTCGGCTCTCCTCTCTGTTCGGGGTCCGTGGCGGGGCAGCTGGTTTCTCGCCGAGAGGCTGCCAGTCATCTGCCCCGGGGGCGCCCCCTTCAGCAGCGATCTCGAGGCGTGGAAGGAAGTGTCCCCACCCGTGTGCATGTCCGGGCACCTCAGTGTCCGGCAGGTCGAAGTGGTGGAGATCGACTCGGGTTCCCGTCCCGACGGGGGTCAGGACGAACTCGACCCGGGAGGCTCCAGCGGGCAGGTGGTCGTTGCCGGCGAATCCCCATGAGACGACGACGCGTCGGGAAGTCTCGACAACCAGGAACTCGCCCCGGACGGGGTAGCCCGCAACATCGACGGTGAACCCTCCCCCGGGCCTGGGGTCGAGATCGGCGTACTGTCCGAGCCACGCGGTCACGCCCTCGTTCGTGGTGAGGTACTCGAACACCGTTTCGGGGGTGGCCGCGATCTCGATGGAGTCCCGGAACTCAGCCACGTTCGACCTCCTCCCGTTGTTCGATCACGGACTTGAGTGTGGCCAACCGGTCCGGCCAGAAATCAGCCAGATAGGAACGGACGGCAGCCAAACCGTCGGTGTTGAGCGCGTACAGCCGACGCGTGTGGTCCGCGGTGACGCTGGCCAGGCCCGCCCTGTGGAGGGTGCGCAGATGATGGGACGTGGTCTGTTGGGACAGGCCGACGGCCTCCGCGACGGCTCCCACCGGTTGAGGGCCCCCACGGATCACCCTGAGGATGGCCCGGCGGTTGCCGTCCGCCAGAGCACGGAAGGCCAGATCCATCTCCACTGCGGCCATGCGGCACCTCCTGTTCGGGGCCCCACGTTAACACAAACATTCATTTGTACTCAAGGCCGTTTGAAGAGCGAATGGCTCCGGGTGGGGGCCCGAGGCTCAGCCGGCGACGGTCGCGCGGAGGTACTCCTGCCACCCCTCCCGGTCGGCGAGGGGCCGGGTGATACCGAGGGACTTCTGCACCGCCCTCAACGCGGTGCGGGTCTGGTCGTCCCACTGTCCCGTGATCTCGACCTGTGCTCCGTGGACGTGCTGGAGGCTGGCCTGGACCAGTTGGACCTGCACCCGGGAATCGGATGTGAACACAGTCGGTTCGTAGCCGTTCACGGAGTTGTCGACGTGGATGTGGTTGTCGTGGGCGCCGTCGTAGAGATAGGTCAGGGTGTGGGCGAAGCGGGCGTGCAGCGAGGCGGCCAGTCGCCAGTAGTTCCGCAGCTGATCCGCGGAACCGGGGCTCCACACGTCGTGGCGGCACGACACCTCTCCGTTGTCGTGAATGATCCGCCCGATGTCGAAGGCACGTCCGAGCTGATGGTAGGAACGGCACTTGTCGGTGAAGGCGCCGTAACTCCAGACCTCCCTCACCCCGCCGAATCCGCTCGCCTCGGCCCAGCCCTCGGCCCAGGCGTCCAGCCACTCGACGAAACGGGGTTCTGCCTGCATCGACACCAGGACGCCCTCGCTCTCATAGCCGAGGGCGGCGCCGCCCACCGTGGCGAACCTGTCGAGCGGCCCCGGCGTTCGGCACCCCTGGTCATCCGCTGGGGCAGGGGCGGCGGCGCCCGTGTCGGCGTTCCACCGGGAGGTGATGATCCGCTGCGCCAGCGCGACCCCTCCCCCAACGACCGCCACCGCCCCGGCTGCGACCACGAGTCGCCGCCGGACATACACGCCCCTGTCGGCGTTTCGGTTGAAGGACTCCCCCATGGCGAGCGATGCTAGGGCTCGGTTGGGGGTGTGACAAAGTTGACACATGACAGTTGCCCTCATTGCCATCCCAGAGTTGCACGCCCTCCTCGCCACGGGTGGGACCACGGTCCTCGATGTCCGCTACTCCGGTCCCGGAAGCAGCGGAGGGCGCGAGGCGTATCTGGCGGGTCACATCCCCGGGGCCGTCTTCGTGGACATGGACGACGAACTGGCCTCCCCAGCGGTCGGACCGGGCGGACGTCACCCGCTGCCGGATGCCCAGGACTTCCAGGAGGCGATGCGACGGGCCGGAGTGAGCAATGACCGGCCGGTGGTGATCTACGACGACTGGTTCTCCATCGCAGCCGCCCGGGCCTGGTGGCTGCTGCGACTCCACGGACACCGACACGTCCGGGTGCTCGACGGGGGCTGGCGGGCATGGCAGGAGTCCTCGTCCCCGGTCGCCACCGGCGGCGAAGAGGTCTCCCCCGGCGACTTCACGCCCGCTCGCACCGACGTCGAGGCCATCGACGCCGAGGGCGCGGCCCACCTCGCCGCTGGAGGGGTTCTGCTCGACGCCCGACCCGCCAACCGGTTCCGCGGGGAGGACGAGACCATCGATCCCATCGCGGGGCACATCCCCGGGGCCCGCTCGCTGCCCGCGCTGGAACTCGTCGACTCCTCGGGTCGCCTCCTCGCGCCCGACGTTTTGCGGCACCGGTTCGAAGCGGCCGGGGCCGTCGCGAATCGGGTCGGGGTCTACTGCGGTTCGGGCATCCAGGCCGCACACGTCGCCCTGGCAGCCACCGTCGCGGGACTCCCCACCCCGGCGGTCTACGCCGGGTCCTGGAGCGACTGGATCACCGATCCGTCGCGTCCCGTGGCGACGGGTGAGTGACGAGCTCAGGAACGGTTCCTGTGCTTCTCCCGGGCCCGGATCTCGATGTGGACGGGTGAACCGACGAATCCGAAGTCCTCGCGTAGACGTCGTTCAATGAACCGGACGTAGGTCTGGTCGAACTGGCCGCTGGTGAACAGGGCGAAGGTGGGCGGACAGTTCTGCGCCTGGGTCCCGAAGAGGATGCGCGGCTGCTTCCCGCCCCGGACAGGGTGGGGATGCGCGGCGGCCAGACGGCCGAGGAAGGCGTTGAGCCTGCCCGTCGAGATCCGGGTCTCCCATCCAGCGGCCGCCGCCTCGATGGCGCGACTGAGCTTGTCCACGTTGCGCCCGGTGAGGGCCGAGATGTTCACGGTCGGGGCCCAGGAGAACGCGACCAAATCACGTTCGATCTCCCGCTCCAGGTAGCGGCGGCGCTCCTCGTCGGTGAGATCCCACTTGTTGAAGGCGATGACCAGGGCGCGGCCGGTCTCCTCCACGTTGCCGAGAATCCTGAGGTCCTGGTCCGTCAACGGCTCGGAGGCGTCGATGACGACGACACAGACCTCGGCCCGTTCGATGGCGGTCTGGGTGCGCAGGCTCGCGTAGTACTCGTGGCCGGAGGCCTCCTTGACCCGACGCCGGATGCCTGCGGTGTCGATGAGCCGGTAGACCTGTCCCCCGACCTCGACGATCTCGTCCACCGGATCGACGGTGGTGCCGGAGACGTCGGAGACGACGACGCGTTGTTGGTTGGCGAGTTTGTTGAGCAGGGAGGACTTCCCGACGTTGGGTTTCCCGACGATCGCCACCCGACGGGGGCCGCCGATCTCCTCGAACCGCTCCGGCGGGGCATCCGGCAGGGCGTCGAGGATTGCGTCGAGGAGATCCCCGGAGCCGCGGCCGTGCATGGCCGAGACCGGGTGGGGCTCACCGAGACCGAGGTTCCACATCGTGGCCGCCATCGCCTCATGACGCTGATCGTCCACCTTGTTGGCCGCCAGGATGACCGGCTTCCTCGAACGTCTGAGCACCTTGACCACGGCCTCGTCCTCGTCGAGGGTGCCGACGGTGGCGTCGACGACGAAGAGCACGGCGTCGGCCATGGAGATCGCCAACTCGGCCTGCTCCGCGATCTGCTGCGCCATGCCCTTGGCGTCGGAGACCCAGCCGCCGGTGTCGACCAGCACGAACTCACGGCCGTTCCAGTTCGCGTCGTAGGAGACACGATCCCGGGTGACCCCGGGAACGTCCTGGACCACGGCCTCACGGCGTCCGAGGATGCGGTTGACCAGGGTGGACTTGCCGACGTTGGGTCGACCCACCACGGCCACCACCGGCTTGATCGTGGACTCCTCGCCCATGGGCCCTCCTGCCTCGAGAATCAGCGCGTCATCTTACCGGACCCCGCGGCTGGCACCGTGAGCCAGCGCGCCCAATCGATTGATGCTCGAGAGATATCGAGCGATAATCGATGCATGTCTCGCTTCATCATCGTCGCCCTGCGCGTCGTGCTGCTCCTCCTCGTCCTGGCAGTGATCGCAGTCCAGAGCCTGCTGGTCCCGCTGGTGGCCTCGGAGGTCGTGGCCATGTACCCGGAGGTCTCCCACCTCCAGTGGCCCTACATCCTCATCACCGATCTGGTGCTGGCCTGCTTCCTCCCCGCGGCCCTGGCGGTCTGGGTGCTCCTGGGTTTCGTTGCCCGCCGGGACACCTTCACGCCGCAGGCTGTCGGATGGGTGGACCTCATCATCGGGTCCGCCACTGCCGCGATGCTGCTGGCTCTCGGGGGCGCACTGCATCTGGCGTGGTTGGGTATCGGCGGACCACCGGTTCTCCTCGTGACCGCGGGTTCGCTGCTGCTCGGACCCGGATTCATCCTTCTCATGCTGGTGCTGCGTGGGCTGCTGCGTGACGCCACCGCCCTGCGCTCCGAACTCTCGGAGGTGATCTGATGCCGATCCGAGTCGACCTGGACGTATTGCTCGCTCAACGGAAACTCAGCGTCGGGGAGTTCGCGGCCGCGGTCGGCATCTCTCCGGCCAACGTCGCGGTGCTCAAGAACGGTCGCGCCAGGGCCATCCGGTTCTCCACCCTCGAGGCGATCTGTCGCGTCCTCGAGTGCCAGCCGGGCGACATCCTTCGTCACGAACCTTCTGGATCCACCTGATTGGTCAGGACGTGGAAGGCCGGTTCCTCGTACGGGTGGGCACTGCGCAGCGCCTCGATCACCGTCCTGCGCAACCGGCGGGGGAAGGTGAGCTCCACCCGGTTCTCCTGCACGTGGGTGACCTCCCCCACCTCGCCGATGGCCGGGCGCGCGCCGGCGAGGGGACGGAACTGTCCGGTGCCGGTGCTGATGAAGGCACACGAGTCGTACTCCCCGATCGCCCCGGCGCCAACGGCGAACAGTGCCGCCAGGACGCGGTCGGTGTCGGCGACTGGAACGTAGAACACGAGAACGTCGAGCGGCTCAGGCACGGCGGCCCACCAACTTCAGCACCGCCTCGACGACCTCCTCGAGGCTGAGGTTCGTCGAGTCGATGGTGACGACGCCGTCGGCCGCCACCGTGAAGTTGGACACGGTGGCATCGTCCCGGTCCCGGCGCAGGATGGAGTCCGAGACCGTGGTGTGGTCGACCCCGTCGAGTTCCGCCGCACGACGTGCCACCCGCGCCTCGGGGTCGGCCGTCAGCAGGACCCGCACCTCCGCGTCGGGGGCGACGACGGTGGTGATGTCCCGGCCCTCCACCACGATCCGGCGGTGATGGGTCGCGATGATCTCCCGCATCCGTGAGATCAGATTCGCGCGCACCTCGGGCACGGTCGCCACGATGGAGACCACCGCGGACACCCGGGGTTCACGGATCGCGGACGTGACGTCGTGGCCGTTGATCTCCACCCGCGGGGCGTCGGGGTCGGTCGAGATGTGCAGCTTCGCCCGCAGCGTCAGGTCGACGATCCCAACGGTGTCGCTCGCCTCGAGACCCTGCCGCAGGAACTCGCAGGCCACGGCCCGGTACATGGCGCCGGTGTCGAGATGGGCAAGATCGAGACGGCGAGCCAGCAGCTTCGCGGTCGACGACTTCCCGACGCCGCTGGGGCCGTCCAGCGCGATGATGAGTCCCATCACAGTCCTTCCCGATCCAGCCAGGCCCGCCAGCCCCGCTCCTCCAAGTCTGCCCGGAACCGCTCCGCCTGGGGGCGCTCCACCGAGATGGAGAGGTAACCGACCTCGCGCACTGTGTCGTGGGTGAGTTCGAAGTCCTCGACGTTGAACCCGAAATCGCCGACGTCGTTGAACAACCGGGTGAGCGCCCGGGGCTCGTCGGGGATCTCGACGGTGACGACGGCCAGATCGAGGGGCTCCTGCCCGTGCTTGCCGCGCAGCGCCTGTGCCCCGTGCTGCCCGAGCCGGAGGAAGGCCTCCAAGGGCTCCCCCTGGTCCAGCACCCCGATGAGGTAGGCCAGGTCCCCGGCCACCTCCGTCAGCTCCTTGCGAATGGCTTCGGCGTTGGTGGTGATGATCTGCCGCCACAGGGCGGGATCCGACCCGGCGATGCGGGTGACGTCCCGGATCCCCTGCCCGGCCAGCTGCAGGTTCTCCCCCGGCACCCCCCTCAGGTGCGAGGCCGTGAGGATGCTCATGAGGTGGGGAACGTGGCTGACCTGGGCGACCGCCTCGTCGTGGCAGGCCGCGTCGAGTTCGACCAGTCGGGCCCCGACGGAGCGGGCCAGACCGCGGATGGTCTCGACCGCCTCGTCGGTGTTCCCCGCCTGGGCGGTGATGACCCAGGTCCGGCCCTCGAACAGGGCCGCCGTGGCGGTGAGGGGGCCGCTGAACTGGGAACCCGCCATCGGGTGGCTCGGCACGTACCGGCTCGCGTGCTCGGAGCCCTCGGCGACGGCGTCGATGATGGACGCCTTGACCGAACCGACGTCGGTGACCACCGCCTCCGGGAATCGTGCCAGGCAGTGGATGACGACATCCGCGACGCTCGCCGGCGGGGTGGCGACGACCACCACGTCGAGGGCGTCCTCTCCTCGGTAGACCTGCCCGGCGCCGAGCCCCGCCGCGACCCTGGCATGGGACGGATTGAGATCCTCGAGCAGCACCTCGTGACCGGCACGCACCAGCGCCAGCCCCAGGGAGGAGCCGACGAGACCGGCCCCGACCACCAGGATCCGCATCACGTGGTCTCCGGCATGTTGAGCGGACGCGGTCCCTGGTAGTCGGGGCCGTACGCGCCGGGGGCGGGTCGACGCTTGCGCACCGGCGCGGTCACGCCGGGGGCCAGCCGACGGGAGTGCACGAGGAAGCCGGTGTGCGCGGAGGTGCCGTGCCCCGGGCGGATGGCCAACCCCTCCGCGTGCCAGTCCCGCACCAGCGTCTCGGTGGCCTTGGGTTCGGTGAACCCGCCGTGCGCGCGGAAGGTGTCCATGACCCGACCCAGCTGGGTGGCGGTCGCGACGTAGCAGCAGATGATCCCGCCGGGGATGAGTCGCTCCCCCACCGCCTCGATGCACTCCCATGGGGCCAGCATGTCGAGCACGGCCCGGTCGATCGGTTCGTCGTCGATCACCTCGACGAGGTCACCCACCGTGAGTTCCCAGGCCGGGTGGGGTCCGTTGAGGAAGTTCTCGACGTTGGTGCGGGCCACGTCGGCGAACTGCTGTCGACGCTCGTAGCTGTGCAGCCTCCCCTCCGGGCCGATGGCGCGGAGCAGGGCCAGGGAGAGCGCGCCGGAGCCCACCCCGGCCTCGAGGACCCTGGCGCCCGGGAAGATGTCGGTCCACATGACGATCTGGGCCGCGTCCTTCGGGTAGATGACCGCGGCGTCGCGGGGCATGGAGACCATGAACTCGTTCAGCACGGGACGCAGCACGAGGTACTCCACTCCACCGACCGAACGCACCGTCACCCCCTCGGGGCCCCCGATGAGTTCATCGTGACTCACAGCGCCCTTCGTGGTGTGCCACACGGCCCCGGCCCTGAGGACGATGGATTTGCGCCGCCCCTTCGGGTCGGTGAGGGTGACGCGTTCCCCCTCGACCAGGTTGCCGGTACGGACCCCGGACAGGTTCACCATTGGCTCCTCCAGATCTCGGTGAGGTCATCCCAGGTCAGCCCGACGAGCCCACCGTGGCGAATCACACGCCGGGGGGCGGGGTCGACGGGGATGAGGGACGGGACGGCGAGGACGGCCGCCCCTGCTGCGAGTCCCGCAGCGGTGCCGGGGACGGAGTCCTCGAGGATGAGCACCTCCTCGGGCGTCACCCCGAGACGTTGCATCGCGAGGAGGTAGCCCTCCGGGTCGGGCTTGGTCCGGCTCACGTCGTCGCTGTCGATGACGAACTCGAACTGGGGCAGCGCGGTGGCCACCACCTCCATGATGCGTTTGGCGCTGGCGGTGACGAGGGCACAGCGCACACCGTGCTGGTTGAGTTCGGTCAGCAGTTCCCGAGCGCCGGGCAGCCACGGGATCTCCCCCGCCGCGAAGCGGGAACAGATCCGCACATGGAGTTCCTCGTAGATCTCCTCGGCTGACATGGCACCGTCGAGGGCCTCCGCCATGAGCCCTGCGGTTCGGACGACGGGCTGGCCACAGTGGTCGTGGTACCACTCCTCGGGCATGCGGACACCGTAGCGTTCCATGATGTCGCGTTCGTGCTCGGTCCACATGGGCTCCGAGTCGACCAGGGTGCCGTCGAAGTCCCACAGGACGGCCTTGGGGCGATCCAGCTCAGTCATCGGTTCTCAGTTCGCATTGAAGTACTTGGCCTGCGGATGGTGCACGACGAGGGCGTCGGTCGACTGTTCCGGATGGAGCTGGAGCTCCTCCGACAGTTCCACCCCGATCCTCGCGGGGTCGAGGAGCTCGACGAGGAGCCGTCGATCCTCCATGTTCGGGCATGCGGGATACCCGAAGGAGTAGCGGGAGCCGCGGTAGGCCTGGTCCCGGATCGCAGCCTCGACGCCCCCCTCCTGATCGGCGAAGCCGAGCTCGGTGCGGATCCGATGGTGCCAGTACTCGGCCAGGGCCTCCGTGAGTTGCACCGAGAGGCCGTGCAGCTCCAGGTACTCGCGGTAGTGGTTCCCCTCGAACAGGCGCTGGGCCCCGCGCGCCACCTCCGAGCCCATCGTCACCAACTGCATGGCGAAGGTGTCGGGCCCGTGCTCGGCGGCCTCCTCGGCGTTTCGGAAGAAGTCCGCGAGGCAGAGGCGCGAGTCGCGACGCTGACGGGGGAACTCGAAACGTGCCACCTCCCGCTCGGGATCGTCGGCCGAACCAAGGATGAGGGTGTTGCCCTCGGAGTGGGCGGGAAGGTAGCCGTAGACGACGGAGAAGTTCGCCAGCTGCTCGGTGGAGATCCGGTCCAGCCACATCCGCAGCCGGGGTTCCCCCTCCGTCGCGACGAGTTCATCGTAGCTGGGACCGTCCTTGCCCGGTTTGAGTCCCCACTGCCCCAGGAAGGTCGCGCGGCGGTCCAGCCATCTCGCGACCTCCAGCACCGGCACTCCCTTGACGACGCGGGTGCCCCAGAACGGCGGGGTGGGGACGTCGATGCCCCGGGCGACGTCCTCGGAGACGCGGGTGTCGATCTCGGTCGCTTCCTCGAGGTGGACCTTCGCGTAACGGCGTTTGCGTGGTTCGGGCAGCGCTGCGCCCGGTACGCCCTGCTTGACCGCCATGACGGCGTCCATGAGTGCCAGGCCCTCGAAGGCGTCGCGGGCGTAGCGGACCTCACCGTCGAACATGTCGTTGAGGTCATGTTCGACGAAGGCGCGGGTCAGGGCTGCCCCTCCCAGGAGGACGGGGTACTTCTCGGCGAGACCGAGTCGGTTCATCTCCGCCAGGTTGTCCTTCATCACCAGTGTTGACTTCACCAGGAGCCCGGACATGCCGATGGCGTCAGCCCCGTGTTCCTCCGCCGCATCGATGATGGCCTGGATCGGCTGCTTGATGCCGATGTTGATGACGGTGTAGCCGTTGTTGGACACGATGATGTCGACGAGGTTCTTGCCGATGTCGTGGACGTCGCCACGCACCGTCGCCAGCACGAGGGTTCCCTTGCCGGAACCGCCGTCCACCTTGTCCATGTGTGGTTCGAGATGCGCGACGGCGGTCTTCATGACCTCCGCGGACTGCAGCACGAACGGCAACTGCATGGCGCCCGATCCGAACAGTTCGCCGACGACCTTCATCCCGGCGAGCAGATCCTCGTTGATGATGTCGAGGGCGGGCTTCTCGACGAGCGCCGCGTCCAGGTCCGCCGCCAGGCCCTTGGCCTCGCCGTCGATGATGCGGCGCCGCAGCCGCTCCGTCAGCGGTAGCGCGGCGAGCTCCGCGGCCCGCGACGCCCTGACGGACGAGGCGGTGACGCCCTCGAAGAGTTCCAGGAAACGGGTCAGCGGATCGTAGCCGTCCGCCCTGCGGTCCCAGACGAGGTCCAGGGCCACCTGGCGCTGCTCCTCGGGGATGCGTTCCATCGGCAGGATCTTCGCGGAGTGGACGATGGCCGAATCCAGACCTGCTGCGATGCACTCGTGGAGGAACACCGAGTTCAGCACCATGCGGGCGGCCGGATTCAGCCCGAAGGAGACGTTGGAGACCCCCAGCGTGGTGCGGACCCGCGGGTAGCGGCGCTTCAGCTCCCGGATGGCCTCGATGGTCTCGATCCCGTCCCGGCGGGTCTCCTCCTGTCCGGTGGCGATGGGGAATGTGAGGCAGTCGACGAGGATGTCGCCGACGTCCATGCCCCAGACCCCGGTGAGCTCGTCGATGAGTCGGGAGGCGACACGCACTTTCCACTCGGCGGTGCGGGCCTGGCCCTCCTCGTCGATGGTCAGCGCCACGACGGCTGCGCCGTGTTCGGCCACCAGCGGCATGATCCGCCCGAAGCGTGATTCGGGCCCATCCCCGTCCTCGTAGTTGACCGAGTTGATGACGCAGCGTCCGGGCAGCTTCTCCAGGCCGGCGCGCAGCACCTCGGGCTCGGTTGAGTCGATGACCACGGGCAGGGTCACGGCCGTGGCGAGACGTCCCGCCAACTCCGTCATGTCGGCCACACCGTCGCGGCCCACGTAGTCGACGCACAGGTCCATCACGTGCGCCCCGTCCCTCGCCTGGTTCCTGGCGATCTCCACGCACTCGTCCCAGTTCCCGGCCAGCATCGCCTCACGGAACGCCTTGGATCCGTTCGCGTTGGTGCGTTCCCCGATGTTGAGGAAGGCCAGGTCCTGATGGAAGGGAACCTCGACGTACAGCGACGATGCAGAACGCTCACCCTCGGCCCGGCGCGCGGGCACCTCACGGCCACTGCACCGCTCGGCGAGCAGTCGGATGTGCTCCGGGGTGGTGCCGCAACACCCTCCGACGATGCTCAGCCCGTACTCGGCGACGAAGGTCTCGACGGCCTCGGCCATGGGCAGCGGCTGCAGCGGGTAGACGGCCCCCGAGGGCGTCAGCTCCGGCAGCCCAGCGTTCGGCATGGCGCCGATCCCACAGGAGGCGTGCCGGGACAGGTGCCGCAGGTGTTCACTCATCTCCGCCGGACCGGTCGCGCAGTTCAGGCCGATGACGTCGACGCCCAGCGCCTCCAGGCTCGCCCGTGCGGCGCCGATCTCGGATCCGAGCAGCATGGCACCGGTGGTCTCGACGGTCACGTTGACGAGGATCGGCAGGTCGACACAGGCCGCGGCCCGTGCCCGTTTCGCCGCGATCACGGCGGCCTTGGCCTGCAGGAGGTCCTGGCAGGTCTCGATCTGGACGGCGTCGATGCCACCGCGGATCATGGCGGCGACCTGCCGTTCGTACGCGTCGCGCAATTGGGCGAACCCAACGTGTCCGAGGGTCGGCAGCTTCGTACCCGGCCCCATCGACCCGAGCACGAAACGTGGCTTGTCGGTGAACTCATCCGCGACTCCCCGGGCGATCCGGGCCCCCGCCTCCGCGAGTTCCTCGAGCCGGTGGACGATGTCGTACTCCCCCAGGGCGGCCAGGTTGGTCCCGAAGGTGTTGGTCTCCACGCAGTCGGAGCCGGCCTCGAGATAGGCACGGTGCACGGCCGCGACGACGTCCGGACGCGTGACGTTGAGGACCTCGTTGCAGCCCTCGAGTCCTTGGAAGTCCCGTTCGAGGTCGAGGTCGTCGTGGCTCTGCAGCATGGTGCCCATGGCACCGTCCGCCACGAGGACACGAGAGTTCAGCAGGTCACGCAGTGTGGTCACGGGCGGTCATCCTACCCGGCTGAGCCCAGCCAGCCCTGAATCAGCTGGTGGGCCAACGACATGGGGCCGGGAAGACTGAGCTCCCCTCGTTCCAGCGCACGCCGGACCTCCTCCCGGGTGTGGAAGGCCCCCCAGTCGAGTTCCCGACGATCAAGGGCGAGGTCATGCGCGTCCGCGACGGCGGTGAAGCCGAGCATGAGGGAGCGCGGGAACGGCCAGGGCTGGGATGCGACATAGGTCACGGCGCTGACGTGGAGCCCTGTCTCCTCGAGCAGTTCCCGGTGCACGGCCTGTTCAGCCGACTCCCCCGCCTCCACGAAGCCGGCCTGCACCGAGACCCGGGCCTCAGGCCAGCTCGGCGCGTGGGTGAGCAGCAGCCGGTCGTCTTCATCGGTCACCGCAACGATGACCGCCGGGTCGGTACGGGGAAAGACCTGCGTGCCGCAGAAATGACACCGCCGGCTGGCGCCGAGTCGCTCCGGTACGGTGGCCTGGCCGCACCGGGGGCAGCTGGGGTGTTCCTCATGCCACTGGACGAGTGCCAGCCCGGCGAAGAGGAGCTGACACAGCTCTGGTGCGACATCGCGATGCCGCGGATCAACGCCACGATCAGCATCGGTGAGGACCCACCAGTGATCCTCACCCACCCGGCCGAGAAGGATCGCCCCGACTGCCAGGTCCTCGTCGGCGAGTTCGGTGACGTGTGGCTGCTCCCCCGCCATCGCGACCTTCCCCGTGGGGGTCAGATGCAGGCATCGGTTCCGGCCGCCCGCGGGTGACGGGTGGGTGGCACGTAACGGATCGAGGCGGTCGAGCAGGGACGGGTTCTGCCAGTGCGTCACCTCTGCACCCTACTCAGCAGGCCGGGCGTCGCGGTAGCCCGCACGCCAGACGAACCCGATGGTGGCGAGCACGGTACCGATGGACAGGAGGGCCCACCAAGGGAATCGGGGCAGCTCGGAGCTCTTCAACGCGGCGGCCCTGTCCTCCTCCGGGGTCGGGAGGATGCGTTCCCCCGTCACCAGGATTCGATGGGAGTTGATGCCGAGTGGGGTGCACGTCACCAGCGTCACGAGGTCACGACCCTCCTGGGCACGCAGCGCCTGGGAATCCTCGGGTGCGACCACCTGGGTCTGCTGCACCTCGTACACCAGCACCTCGCCGAAGGTCTCGAGGGTGAACCTGTCACCGACCTCGACCCGATCCAGGTCGGTGAACATGCTGGCCTCCGCCAGGCCCCGGTGGGCGGTGATGACGGCATGGCTGGAGGCCCCACCCACCGGAAGGGACGTCCCTCGGAGATGGCCGGCACCTCGCAGCAGGGTGAGATCCGCGGTGCCGTGATACACCGGCAGATCGACGTCGACATCAGGAATCCTGATCCGTGACATGATCTCGGCCGGTCCGTTGAGCAGGGACCAGTACTCGCTGCCGGTCTCATCCCCGGCTCCCGTCGGCACGTGGGTGTTGGCCTCGACGAGTGCGCCGAACTGCAGCTGTTCGTTGTATCGGCGTGCTGCACCCAACGCTTCGTCGGGAGACGGGACCTCACCTCGGTTCGCCGCTGACTCGGCCAGGAGTTGCTGGTTGTACGACTCGATGAGCCGTGACTGGGAGTACTGGTGCAGCCAGGATGCCGCGGGGGTGTAACTGAGGAGACCGGTCCCGATGAGCACACAGGCGGCAGCCGCCCACGTGACGAGGCTGGGACGCCAACCTCGCCCACCTCCCCCGGAACCGGTCCCCATCGTGGATCAACGCTTGCGTCGTGACGACAGGCGGCCGACAACGACGACGGCGAGGGCAACGACGAACATGCCGACCCCTCCGGCGATGAGTGCGACCTGGCCGACCCCACCGGTCATCGGCAGCTGCGGGATGTTCTGCTTGGTGTTCGGCACGGGCTTGTAGTTCGTGTTGCCTCCCTCGGTGGTGATGCCACCGCCGACGACCGTCTCCCCGGGCACGATGGTGATCTCCTTCGGCGCCGCATCGAGGGTGTAGCCGGAGGGAGCCGCGGTCTCGACGAGGTGGTAGACGCCGGGGCGCAGCGCCGGAACGGTCGCGGCTCCGGTCGCATCCGTGGTCAGGGTGGTCACGACGGTGGCGCAGTGCGCCTCGAGGCAAAGGTTGAACTGGGCACCCTTGAGGGCCTTGTTGTTCGAGGGGTCGAACTTGTGGAGCTTGAGCTGGCCCCATGTGGTCTGGGCCGTCCTCTCCACGGAGACGTTGCCGTTGACCTCGAAGGTGGCGGTGTTGGTGAAGACACCTCGGGTGGCCCGGGCGACGTCATCGACGTTGGTGGTGATGGTCGTGACGACCTTCGCGCCCGGGTTGGCGTTGAGTTTGGCGAGACCGGGAGGGTTGAAGGTGCAGACCACAGCGGTGGTGCAGGTGACATCGCTGCCGAGCTCGAGTTGTTCGCCGGTGGACAGCTGGACGCTCGTGCTCACGTGGGCCAGGCCCGCCGGAAGGTTGTCGGTGACGACGTAGCGGTCCACCTGCGTGTTCTGTCCCTTCAGGGGGATGTCCGTTGTCACCTTCCAGACGACGTTCTGCCCGAGGTAGCCGATCGTGGCGGGGTCGTCGGTGACGGTCTTCTCGATTCCCGCGACGGAGTTCTTCGGGTAGACGTGGACGTCGTAGTTCCACTCGTTGTTGGTGACGTAGGGCAAGGTCACCAGGAAGGGGCGGCTGCCCAGGACGACGCCGGTGTTCGGAGCGCCGGTGTTCGACTCGACCACCAGGTACAGGCCGATCTCGAGTCCTTCGAACGTGGCCAGACCGCCCCGCTCGGTGATCTTGGTCTGCCTGAGCTCGGTGCCGTATCCAGGGATGATCGTGCCGGATTCAGGGGCCTGGATGCCGGCCACCTGATCCCACCCCTGAGAGGTCGTGAGATCCAGACCCGTGACCTTGTAGAGCTCGAAGGTCACCCCGTCGATGGGGGTGCAATCGGTCTGCTGTTCAGCACCGGTGGCAGGCGCCCCCGGTGCCTGTGGCTGGACGCACTTGTGGAGGGTGAGCCGCATGCCCCCCACCGGCGGTTTGATGTTACCTGGGCCGGGCTCATCGGCCCGAGCTGGGGCGGCCCAGCTGAGCATCGCCATGGCGAGTGCTCCGGCTGCGGCGAGCAGGCGCACCCCCGTGATCCTGCGTGTCTTCATGGTTTTCCCTTCACTGTGTGAGATGACCGACGAGGGAAGCCCCTCCATCGGGAAGTCAGGAGCGCAGCGGCGATCCCGAGGAAGATCCCGCCGCCGATGAGATAGGTGTCGGCCGCGGTACCACCGGTGAGCGGCAGCACCGGGACCGGGGCCTTCATGTTGCTGAACGCGGCGTCGATCGTGTGGTTCAGGTGGGCGGCGTCGATGTCCACACTCTCCTCACGGGTACTGACCAAGTAGCCGAGTGGCGCCCGTGTCTCCCGCAGGTTCCAGGTGCCCCAGGCCAGGCCATCGACCCTGAATCCTCCTGCCGAGGGATCCTTGTCACTGCCCGCACAAGCCGACGCGTCATCCGCGACGCAGTCCTCGACCCCATGGGTCTGCCCACCGGGGCCCCGCAGTTCGAAGTGAGCTCCCGCGAGGGGCTCGCCCGTGTCAGCATCGATCTTCCGCCAGACGAGGCTTCCAGGGAGGCGCTCATTGGTGATCGGGCCGAGGTCGAGGGGGCCGACTGCAGCATCAGCGGTCAGCGTGACCTGTCGCGGCACCGTCAACGGTCGATACCCCTGTGGGGCCGTCGTCTCGACGAGCTCATGTCTGCCCCAAGCCACCGATCCCAGCTGGAAGTACCCCTCACGGTGATCGAGATCGTGGTTGAGGCAGGAGGACGGTGATGGGCCGACGCAGTCCTCGATGTCGAGAACCTGCTGGTCCCGCCCCCCGGTCAACCGCCATCTGGACCCACCAAGAACCACCCCGGTCACCGGATCTGTCTTGCTCCACGTGACCCCGGCAGGGCTGTCGACGTTGGTGTAGGTGACCACTCCTGTGTTCTCATCCCACTGCGTTGCGGACAACCGGTAGCCCACGCCCTTGCCCGGTACCGCCTGCTCGGAGAACGTGAAGCCACCTGTGGCGGGGATGATGAACGTGTTGCGGGCCCCCACCGCCGTGGCCCCCGGCACCGTGCGAGTGGTGTCATTGGTCTCGCCACCGAAATCACCCGTTGCCGTGAGATTCCAGGAATCCGCCGAGTCGGGTTCATCGTCATACTGGCTCTGGACGTTCTTCACCAGGCTCATCAATCGATGATCCTCCCGGGCGCACGGGACCTCGGCGTCCTCGTCCCACCCCGACGCACTGCGCGGCATGCAGTCCACCCCGGCCTGTGGGTCACCGGTACCGCCGTGTTGTCCCCAGGCGATGTTTCCCAGGCGGCGATCCCCATCGTGGCGCAACCTCATCTGGTAGGTGATGACCACCGCCCCGCGGGCCGGCAAGGTGCCGTGCCACGAGATGATCCGCGTCGCCGGATCGTATTGAGCCGGGTCAGTTGCCCTCCCGCCATCCACTGTCGTGGTGAGCGACCCGGCAAGGAAATCAGCGTCGTCGATGACACCGCTGAGATCATCGAAGACATGCGCCTTGTAGCTGTCCACGAACGGGTCAAAGGAGATGTTGGTCCCTTCGACTCGATACGTGACGACATCGCCGCTGAATTTCTGCCCCTCCAAGGCATCGGAGGATTTGCCGACCCGTAGTTCCGCGAGCATGAGTGCATAGGGGTGATCCTCGACCTCCCCCGTCGCCGTGAAACCGACGGGACTGGTCAATTCCTGCGCCGTGGCCGCTGCTCTCAATCGCAGATGGCTCGTCGCAGGTCCACCCGGCCTGCTGTTGCCCTCATAGGCGCTCACCGCATCCTCGGGAACCGTCCATCTCAGGTCGATCTTTCCACCCGAGCAGGAGGCGATGTCGGAGGCCTCCCCCGCGTCGAAGGTCCCGTTCGAATTCCAGTCGATCCAGCCCCGCACGAATCCCGTTCCCGCACACAGGACGTTCTCCACCACCGGCAACCCCGGGGTGACCGGCCTCGGGTTGTGCTGCTCGAACCCGTCGTCTCCACCATCAGGATTCTGCGATGGCGCCAGATCAGGGGTGATCGAACTGCCCAACATGATCGGTGGTGCCGCCATCTCAGCCATCGACGTCGTGAAGGCATTGGTGGATCCTCTGGTCAACGCCGGACCCGACCAGGTGGGCTGGTACAGGGCCGCTGCGGTGCCATAGCTGGCAGGGGCGTCACCGAAATCGAGGTTCTGCACGACACCGATGGCGACAGCACTGGTCCCCTCGCCCTGCACCGAGATGACGGCCGAGGTCACCCCGTTCTGCGGGGGGATCTTCATGAAGCCTACTGCCATGGGGCCTGAGGCACAGGCGGAGTTGCTCGGCTCCAACCGCAGCCGCTCCACGCCGCGCGCGGCCTCCAGCACGGCGATCGTGTGCTGGGTGCAGTTGCTGTCACGGTGTCTGTCGATGATGTACCAATCCGTCGCCGGCGCGGCCTCGGCCTGGACGGAACCCACCCGGGCCCCCGCGCGGTTGCTGGACTCCGCATCAGCGAAAACAAGTCCATCGAGAGGAACCGCCATTCCGCCTGAGGGCAGACCCGGCCCCTCGATACGTGAGGCACAGGAGATCTTGAATCTCACCAGAGCGCCCGGGGTGGTGTTGCTCAATCCGGACGACATGCGGTTGGCGCGTCCCGCACCTCCGATGTTGTAAAGATCATCAAGGCCATCCTGGCGGTATGAACCTGGCCGGTAGACGCGCATTTCTCGCCTGGCGCCCCCGTACCCGGTTCCTGAATCGGGCTGCGAGATCGTGCAGGTGTTGTGCACCTGGAACGCGCCAATGATTCTGGTCTCGGTTCTCGTCTCCCCCGAGGGCGAAATCGTTCGCCCGGGTGGAGCCGCCCCGGGCGTGTCGTCCATCCACTCGATCCAGTTGATGGAATTGAGGAATCGACCCACACCACCGGTTGCGGTTCTGGCCTCGGAGGGCACGGGGAACAATGCGCCGAGAGTGATGATTGCGACAGCAATCAGAACCACCCAACGCCGTGAAAGCAGCGTCCCGCTCATTCCCCCCCTTTCCCCAAGGTGCAGCCCAGAAGGCTATAACCTCATTGACACGCCCCGCAACCTGCCGAAAGTGAATCAAGTGGCCACTGGTCGTTCACCTCCGTAGACTGAAGGAATGCAGCACGAGCGGGAGCAGGGCAAGCGGCAGGCAGCGGTGATCGTGGCCTTCAGTGGGTGGAACGACGCTGGGAACGCCGCCAGCGACACGCTGCTGTACCTCATGGCCCAGCACGAGTCGACTGAGATCGACAGCCTGGATGACGAACGATACTTTGACTTCCAGGTCACTCGCCCGATCCTCCGCAGGTCGGCGGATGGTCCTTGGATCCAGTGGCCGCACATCTCCCTGCAACGGATCAGCCTCGAGACCCGAGACCTCATCCTCGTCGTCGGACCGGAACCCAATCAGCTGTGGCGTTCGTTCGCGCAGGAACTCGTGGCTCGTATCGCGCGACTCGAGCCGGATGTCGTGATCCTCCTCGGGGCCATGCTCAGCGACACTCCCCACTCGCGGCCCTTCCCCGTGGCCATGTACACGTGGAACGACGAACTGAAGACCTCCCTCGCCGTGGAGGAACTCACCTACGAGGGCCCGACCGGGATCACCGGGGTGGTGAGCCAGATGCTCATCGCTGAAGGTCTCCCCAGCGCCTCCATGTGGGTGTCGATTCCTCACTACGTCTCGAACCCCCCGAACCCCAAGGGTCAACACGCCCTCCTGCATCGGCTCGAGGACGCTCTCAGGGTGGATCTCGGGAGCAAGGGACTCCAGTCCGCCACCACCGAGTGGGTCAACGCGGTGGATGCCCTCAGCTCAGAGGACCCTGAGGTTGCCGAGTACATCGAACAACTCGAGGAGGCCAAGGACGCCACCGACGTCGAGGGGGCCACTGGCGACTCCATCGCTGCGGAGTTCGAGAAATACCTCAGGCAGCAGGACGACCCTGAGCGCCCTTAGAGGGTGCGCGGATAGGCGCATCTACTGCGGGCGCCCCGGAAGCCCCCTGGCCGCGGACCTCCTCGACCGCACGATCCAGTGCGCTCCTCCTCCGCATCACCGGGGAGCCACCGTGACGATCCTCGCCACGATCCCCATCCGCGCACCCTCCTAGTAAACGCAGGCGAGAGCGGCCTCGCGCAGGTCACGCACCATGGCATCGGGGTCCGCTGAGCTGTAGACCGCGGATCCGGCCACGAAGGTGTCCGCCCCCGCCTCAGCGCATCGCCCGATCGTCTCCAACGACACCCCGCCGTCGACCTGCAACCAGATCGGACGATCCCCGAGCAGTTCTCGGGTGCGTCGGATCTTGGGCAGCACCAGGTCCAGGAAACGTTGCCCGCCGAATCCCGGTTCCACCGTCATCAGGAGCACCATGTCGACCTCGTCCAGCATGTCGGCGCAGCTGTCGATGGGTGTGGCCGGTTTCAGCGCGATCGAGGCACGGGAACCGAGCGCCCGTAGTTCTCTCGCCAACCGAATCGGGGCCTGAGCGGCCTCCACATGGAAGGTCACTGATTCCGCCCCGATCTCGGCATAGGCCGGGGCCCAACGGTCCGGCTGCTCGATCATGAGGTGGATGTCAAGCATGTGCGGGGTGCTTCGACGAATCGCCTCGACCACCGGCAGTCCCAGCGACAGATTCGGCACGAAGTGATTGTCCATGACATCGACGTGCACCGCGTCGGCGCTGGGGATGCGGGCGATCTCCTGGCCGATGTTGGCGAAGTCAGCGTTGAGGATGCTCGGCGTGATGCGCATGCCCAGAGCCTACTCACCTCCGGCGCAGTAGGGCCAGAAACATCCCGTCCGTTCCATGGCGGTGCGGCCAGAACTGGACGAAGCGGCCCTCGGCGATCTCCGGGACCTCGGGCAGGAGTGCCGGGGCGTCGAGGACCTCCACGGGATGCCGTTCCGTCGCGGCCTCGACGATCTCCCGAGTCTCGGCGCGGTGCGGGGAACAGGTGACGTACGCCACCACCCCACCCTCGGCGCACAATGACACCGCTGCGTCGAGCAGTTCCGACTGCAGCGGAAGCAGTTCGTCGAGATCCTCGGGTCGGCGACGCCACCGTGACTCGGGACGACGCCGCAGTGCGCCCAGCCCACTGCACGGCGCATCCACCATGATCCGTGCGAACGGACCGAGCGGGGCCAGGCCCTCCGGTCGACGCCCATCGGTGCAGGTCACGGTGATGGAGCCATCGGGCAGTCCGGCCACCGCCTGCTCCACCAGCGCGGCACGATGCGGGGCGACCTCGTTGGCGACGAGGCTCGTCCCCTCCGCAGCGGCGAGTCCGGCGAGCAGCGCGGCCTTCCCGCCCGGCCCGGCGCAGAGGTCGAGCCAAGGGCCCTTCGGTGCGGTGACCCGGGTCAGCGCGAGGGCAACGAGTTGCGACCCCTCATCCTGGACCCCGGCCCGCCCCTCTCTCACGGCGGGGATTCCCGCCGGAACCCCGTCGAGGGTGGCGCCGAAGGGCGACCACCGCGTTGCTTCGGCCGGTGCCAGTTCCTCGACGGTGGCCAGGCCGGGCCTGACCACCAGGGTGGGCCGCGGGGCGAGGTTGTTCGCCTCGAGTGCCTCGGGCAGTTCCTGATCCGGGAGAAGATCCCCATAGGCCTCGGCGATCCACCGGGGATGGTGGTGCCGGATCGCGAGCGAACCCATCGCGTCCTCGTCGCTGGCGATCAGGGTGGTCCACTCCTCGAGTGTCCGGTCGCAGATCCGGCGTCCCACCGCGTTCACCAGACCGGTCACCCGTGGCCCGACTGTGCTGCGGGCCAGGTCCACGGTCGTGGCGACCGCGGCCCGGCTGGGGACCGACATGGACAGGGCCTGGTGGGACAGCAGGCGGAGCAGATCGAGCACGGCCGGTTGAAAGGTCTTGATCCGCCGCCCGGAAGCGGCTTCGATGACGCGATCGTAGGTCCCCAGCAGTCTGCACGTCCCAGCGACGAGCTCAGTGACGAAGCTCGCGTCGCGCGCGTCGAGGCCCGCAGTCGCCAGTCGTTTCGCAAGGGCAAGGTTGGCGTAGGCCCCGTCGCCCGTCACCTCGCGGAGCACGTCGAAGGCCACCCGGCGGGCAGTCACGACAACACCCCGGAGATGCCCTGCCGGGCCCAGTCGACCGCAGACATACGTCGTTTTCCTGCGGGCTGCACCTCCAGCAGCTCGAGGATTCCCTCACCGCAGCCGACCAGGACGCGCCGCTTCAACGGATGCAACTCGCCCGGAGCGAGAGTCATCCCCTCAGCTGCCACAGTGGCACGGAGAATCTTGATCCGCTGTCCCTCATGCTCCGCCCAGGCACCGGGCTCCGGGGAACACCCCAGGACGTGGTTGCGCACCTCGGTGGCGGTACGCGCGAAGTCGATCCTCGCCTCAGCCGGGGTGAGCTTCGGCGCAAGGGTGACGCCCTCCTCCGCCTGAGCCCGCGGGGTGACCCCGGCCTCGATGGCGTCAAGGGTCCGAAGCAGCTGGGCTGCCCCTGAGACCGCGAGCTCGTCGAGCAGTTCCCCCGCTGTCCTCTCGGGAAGGGGGCGTTGTTCCGTCTCGAAGACCGGACCGGCGTCCAAGGCCTTCACGATGCGGAAACACGAGGTGCCGATGAACTCGTCCCCCGCCATGATGGCGCGCTGGACCGGCGCCGCTCCCCGCCACCTGGGCAACAGGGAGAAGTGCAGATTGATCCACCCGTGCGGGGGGATGTCGAGAGCGGCCTGCGGGAGCAGCGCTCCGTAGGCGACGACGGGGCAGGCATCCGGGGCGAGGGTTCGCAGGCGTTCCAGCATCGTCTCCTCAGCGGGGCGCTCGGGCTTGAGGACCTCGACCCCCAGTTCCGCTGCTCGTACGGCCACCGGTGACGGGGTGAGTCGACGGCCGCGACCCGCGGGGGCGTCGGGCCGGGTGATGACCGCGACGAGCTCGTGACGTGATGAGGCGGCCACGGCCTCCAATGAGGGCACGGCGACCTGGGGGGTACCGGCGAAGACGAGTCTCATGGTTTCCTCACTCGACGTTCAGGGGATCGACATGGATGCTCAGCCTGCCGCCCTCCTTGCGGGCGGAGCGGATCGCTGCGGCGGATTTCAGGGACTTCACGAGATCACGCCCCTGTTCCAAGGGGCACCGTAGCAGGGCACGCGAGGTCAGCTGGGGTTCCTCACCGGTGACGGTGGGCCCCAGGATCTCGACACCCCGGAAGGGGTCGTTGTCGAGGAAGGCGGTCACCGCATCCGGGTCCCCCGCGATCTGGGCGGCCTTGACCGCTGGGGGGAGACCAGCTGCCCTGCGCTCAAGGAGTTCCCTCGCGGCGAACCCGCCCGGGTCAGCCCGCACCAGGGCCTGCAGCACCGGATCCGACGCATCGCCCACCGCCAGGACGGTGCCGCCGACGGAACCGGGGATCACCAGGGACGAGACGGTGCACCAGCGTCGCAGGGCCTCCTCCCCTGCACGAAGGTCGCTGCGGGCGAGCGTCAGCTCCGTGTCGAGCAGCAGCGCCGCCGCATAGCCGTGCATCGCGCGCGGTTCCCCCCCGGGTGTGGCGACGACGATGGCGGAGCCGTCCGGCACCCGGTCCCGGATGCGATCCGCCGAAGAATTCATCACCGGCACCCCGGGAAAGGCCCGCCCGAGTTCCTCCGCCGTGCGCTCGGACCCGGCACCGACGGCGGCCAGGGCGGTGGCGTGACAGCGGTCGCATTCCCAGCGCACGGGTGTGGCGCCACACAGGGTGCATCGGAGCTGATCCCTGCTGGGCCTGATGAGGGGTCCCGAACATCGAGGACAGCGGGCCCGGTGCCGGCATCGGGCGCACCTCAGCCCCGTCGAATGGCCGGCACGGGCGACGCTGACGAGCACCGGCCCCCTGGCAAGGGCCGCCCTCAGGACGTTGAAGGCCTCGGCCGGCAGCCTGAGCGGGGCCCCACCGACGTTGCGCGCCGAATAGGGATCGGCCACGCGCACGGCGGGGACCAGACGGCGGGCCTGCATCGGAGGCAGTTCCAGCGGATGCAACCAGTCCCGGTCCAGGAGGTGCTGGACCTCGCAGGAGCGGGCATGGGACGCGAACAGCAGCCCGCATCCCGAGTGCACCGCCCGCAGGGTCGCGACCGTGCGCGCATGGGGACGGGGGCTGCGTTCCTCCGCATGTCCGTCATGTCCGTCGTCGACCACCACGATCAACCCGGGCCTCGCGACGGGGACGAAAGCCGCTGACCGGGTCCCGATCACCACCCTGGCCTCGCCACGCAGTGCCGCGAGATAGTTCCGGTACCGCTCGGCGCGTCCCGAGTCCGCGGTGAGTTCGGCAATCGTGCCCTGCCCCAGCGCCTGCCGCAGTCGTTCGGCCCCCAGGATCACCTGCCGGTGGGTCGGGACGAGGACGATGGCGCACCGACCACCCGCGACGGTGGCCGCCACGGCCTCGACGACACCCCCCCACAGGTCCCCGTCGGTGGACTGCACGGCAGGGACCTGCCATGCTCCCCGGGGATTCGCCCCCGAGCGCAGGGCCTTGAGCAGTTCAGCGCCTCCCGGGAACCGCGGCAGCACCACCGGCTCAGTCGTCTCCCCCGGCGAGGGCCACGGCATCTGCTCATCCTGTTCCGTCGTGGCGTGTCGGGCGGGGATGGCGAGCCGCGCCACGTCCCACCACGTCCCGGCGTAGTGGTCGGCGACGAAACGAATGAGGTCGAACAGTTCCGGTGAGAGGATCCGTTCGCTGGAGACGACCCGACGCAACGAAGACAGGGCTCCGTCGGACTCCCGAGGCCCGAGCCGAACCACCCAGCCGTCGACATCCTGCCCGGCGAAGCGGACCTTGACCCGCACACCGGGTTGGGTGGCCTCCCGCAACCGGTCCGGGATCGCATAGTCGAAGGGACGATCGAGATGGGCCAACGGCACGTCCACCATGACCTTGGCCACCGTCTCCTCGGCGCCCGGATCGTCGAACAGGGCGGCCGCGTCCATGGTCAGCCCTTGACGGCCCTCGCGAGGGTCTCCGCCCGATCGGTGCTCTCCCAGGTCGCGTCCTTCTCCTCCCGGCCGAAGTGGCCGAGGGTGGCGAACTGCGCGTAGACGGGCCGCAGGAGGTCGAGATCGGCGATGATGCTGGCCGGTCGCAGGTCGAAGGTGGAGTTCACCGCATCGACGATCTGCTCCGTTGGCACCTTTCCGGTTCCGAAGGTGTCGAGGTAGAAACCAACGGGTCGGGCTTTGCCGATGGCGTAGGCCACCTGCACCTCACAGCGCTCGGCCAGCCCGGAGGCGACCACGTTCTTCGCCACCCATCGGGTGGCGTACGCGGCGGAGCGGTCAACCTTGGAGGGGTCCTTGCCGGAGAAGGCGCCACCGCCGTGCCGGGCCATGCCGCCGTAGGTGTCCACGATGATCTTCCGACCGGTGACGCCCGCATCCCCCATGGGTCCCCCGATGACGAACTTGCCACTGGGGTTGATGAAGATCTGGGACTGGTCGGGGTCGAAGCCGTGTTTACTCAGCACCGGGGCGATCACGTGGGAGGTGAGTTCCGGCGTCATCACGTCGGTCAGTGAGATTCCCTCGTCGTGCTGCGAGGACACCACGACGGTGTCGATCCCGACGGGGCGGCCCTCCTCGTAGCGCACCGTGACCTGGGTCTTGCCGTCCGGCCGCAGGTAATCGAGCTGCCCGCTCTTGCGAACCTCGGTGAGCCTGGCGGCGAGACGATGCGCCAGGTGGATCGGCAACGGCATGAGTTCCGGGGTCTCGTCGCAGGCGTAGCCGAACATGAGTCCCTGGTCGCCCGCCCCCTGGCGGCTGGCAGCGTCCTCCGCCTCGTGGCTGCGAACCTCCAAGGAGTCGTTGACGCCTCCGGCGATGTCCGGCGACTGGGCGCCGATGGCGACGGTCACGCCGCAGGACGCGCCATCGAAACCCACGCGGGAACTGTTGTAGCCGATGTCCAGGATGCGGTTGCGCACCAGGGTGGCGATGTCGGCGTAGGCCGAGGTGGACACCTCCCCTGCCACAACCACCAAGCCGGTGGTGATGAGAGTCTCCACCGCCACGCGGGCGGTCCGGTCCTCCGCCAGGAGTGCATCCAGGACGGCGTCAGAGATCGAATCGGCGATCTTGTCGGGGTGACCCTCGGTCACGGACTCCGAGGTGAAGAGTCGGGTCATCAGGAAGCCGGATCGATGTCGAGATCCGCGAAGGGATCGACGAAGGCGAAGGCCGGATCGGCCTCCGCTGCGGCACGCTCCGCCGCCTCGGCCTCCGGATCGATCTCCGTGTACTCCAGCATGCCGTCGCGCATCTCACGCAGCGCGATGGACAGGGGCTTCTCCTGCGGGGCAACGCTCACCAGCGGGCCCACGTTCTCCAGCAGGCCCTCGCCCAGCTGGGAGTAGTAGGCGTTGATCTGGCGGGCGCGCTTGGCAGCGAAGATCACCAAGCGATACTTCGAGTCCACCTTCTCCAGGAGGTCGTCGATCGGCGGGTTGGTGATGCCTTCGGGATTCGTGCTCAAGATCCACCTCGGGAGTCGAAAGGAGAATGGCTTGCGGTCACAAGCCCAACAAGCTTACCAAAGCCGCCACGGTTTCCTCGATGTCCTCGTTGACGACGATGTGGTCCGCCTCCTCGCGTGCCGCCAGCTCGAGTCTGGCCGTGCTCAGACGGCGCGCCACGGCCTCAGGGTCCTCGGTCCCCCTGCCCTCCAGCCGCCGCACCAATTCATCCCACGACGGAGGCTCCAGGAAGACCAGCCTGGCCTCAGGCATGCTCATCTTGACCTGGCGCGCCCCCTGGAGGTCGATCTCCAACACCACCGTCCGACCCGCAGCGAGAGCGGACATGACGTCGGCTCGTGAGGTGCCGTAGCAGCTGGAACCGTACATCACAACGTGTTCCAGCAACTCGCCGGCATCCACGAGCCGCTGGAACTCCTTCGCGGACACGAAGTGGTAACTCACCCCGTCGACCTCACCGGGGCGAGGCGACCTCGTGGTGACGGAAACGGGGATGTGGATCTCAGGGTGCAGCTGGGTCAGGCGCGCACACACGGTCCCCTTGCCCACCCCGCTGGGCCCTGAGATGATCCACGGATGTCGTCGAGTGGTTGGCACCCGACTGATTCTACGAGAACAACTCCTTCAGACGCTCGACCTGGTGTCGGCCGAGGCCACGGATTCTCCGGTTGGCTGCGATGTCCAAGTGTTCCATGATCTCCTGGGATCGTGTCACCCCCACTCGTGGCAGTGCACGCAGCAGGTCCACCACCTTGACACGGGACAGAGTGTCATCCCCCATCGCCTTGTCGAGTGCCTGAGGTAGGGTCAGGGAACCATCCTTGACCTGTTCCTTCAGGTGTGCGCGGGCCCGCCTGGCCTCGGTGGCGGCGGCGCGTGCCGACTGGAGCTGTTCTTCGCTGAGTTGCGGAATGGCCATCGGTGCTCCTTATGTGCGATTGCGTTTACCTTGGGCCTGCAACCAACTTACAAGCCCAACCGCCATGCCGGAGCGAAAATGAGGTGCCTGTCGTGTCAGCTTTTCAGGGCCTGAACCTGATTCAGCAGAACCGAGGCGCGTTCCCGGAGCTCCACGCGACCACCCCCGATGACCTCACGACTGGCTGTGGGCAGAACCAGCCGCACCGCATCCCCGAAACTGGCCCGCAGCCCGGAGACCGAACCCCCCTGTGCCCCGATGCCGGGGGCCAGGATGGAACCATTGAATGCCGACAGGTCACAGCCGACGTCCTCGTGCGTGGCGCCCACGACGAGGCCCACGGCGTGGTTCCAGGTCGGATTTCCGCGGGTGATCTCGTCGACGACCAGCTGCGCCGTGGCTGCCTGGAGTTCGGCTCCCTCAGGGTTCGACGTCCGGGCAAGCACGTAGAGACCACGATCCGATGCCACTGCCGCATCGATCGCCGGGGCCAAGGCCCCGACACCGAGATAGGGGCTGACGGTGATGGCATCCGCTGCGAGGGGGGATCCGTCCGTCAGGTAACCAGCCGCATAGCCGGCCATCGAGGATCCGATGTCGCCTCGCTTCACGTCGAGCAGACTCAGCGCCCCCACCTGATGAATGTCATTCAACACCCGCTCGAGGACCGCGACCCCCGCGGATCCGAAGGCCTCGAAGAAGGCGGACTGGGGTTTGAACACCGCGATCCGGTCCCCGAGCTCCTCGACGATGCCACGGGCGCAGGCCTCCAGCCCGGACAGGTCGTGCGGCAGGTCCCACGCGGCGAGAACGCGTGGCATCGGATCGATACCCACGCACAGATTGCCACGTTCCGCCGTGGACGCGGCCAGCCTCTCGTGCCAGGTCATACCCTCACCCCCGTCAGTTCGTGAATGCCCCTCACCAACGCCGGGCCGGCGTAGATGAATCCGGTGTACAGCTGGATCAGCCGTGCGCCCGCGTCGAACATGCGTCCGGCGTCGGCGGGGCTCATGATGCCCCCGACCCCGATGATCGGCAGTTCGGTGAGCCCGGCGACGCGGTCCACGAAGGCGAGGGCCCGCGCGGTGAGGGGAGCCCCGGAGAGCCCACCGGCTTCCGCCGCCAGCCGGGCATCGGCGGGTGCGAGCCCCCGTCTGCTGAGGGTGGTGTTCGTGGCGATGACACCGGCCGCACCGGATTCCTCGATCGCTGCGAGGGTGTTGACGAGGTCGTCGTCCTCGAGGTCCGGTGCCAACTTCACCAGAACCGGGACCTGCTCGGCACCGTCCACGGCCGCCGTCACCACGACCCTGAGCAGAGCCGCCACCTCATGCGCGGCCTGGAGGGATCGCAGCCCGGGAGTGTTGGGGCTCGAGACGTTCACGGCGATGTAGTCGGCGTGGGGCCGGATCGCAGTGACGGAGGCCAGGTAGTCGTCGTGGGCCTTGTCCAAGGGCACCGCCTTCGTCTTGCCGATGGACACCCCGAGCGGGATCCCGAGCCTCCCGGTGCCCCGGGTGACGCCGCGTTTGAGGAGTCTGTCGGCGAGCGCGTCAGCCCCCGCGTTGTTGAACCCCATTCGATTGACAATGGCCCGTGAGGCCACGGCGCGCATGATTCTCGGCTTCGGGTTGCCGGGCTGCGGACGCCCCGTCACGGTGCCCAGCTCCGCGAAACCGAACCCCAGACGTGCCCAGGCGGCCGCCGCCACGCCGTCCTTGTCCAAACCGGCGGCAACCCCCACCCGGTTGGGGAACCGGATGCCCGCCACCTCGACGGGATCGACCACACGGGCGCTCCGGGTGCCGGGCACGTGGCCCATCCACTCGATCATCCGTTCGTGCACCACCTCCGGGTCCCCCCCGAACAGCCGGAACAGCACCGGCCGCACGAGACGTTGGTAGGCGCCGAGCTCCGCCCGGGTCAGGAGCCCTGTCATCTCAGGGACGCCCATTCCTGGAGGGAGCGCACGGCCAGTTCGCCGCGCAGCTGGTTCTCAATTCCCTGGACCGCGGCCCCCAGGCCGGGAACGGTCGTGATGCAGGGAACGTTGGCGAGCACGGCGGCCGTCCGGATCAGGTAGCCGTCCTTCCGCGTGTTCACCCCGTCCGTCGTCCCTTGGGGAGTGTTGAAGATGAGGTCGATGCCGCCGTTCTTGATGAGTTCCACGATGCTCGGCTCCGGAGACTCACTGTCCCGCTGCGACAGTTTCATGACCTCGGTGGCCTCCACGCCGTTGCGACGGAGGACGGAGGCGGTGCCCGAGGTCGCGAGAATCCTGAAGCCGAGGTCGGCGAGGCGTTTGATGGGCCAGATGGCGTGTCGCTTGTCCCGGTTCGCGATGGAGACGAAGACCGTGCCGCTCGTCGGCAGCGGCCCCCCGCTGGCCGCCTGGCTCTTCGCGTAGGCCCGGCCGAAGCTCTGGTCCAGCCCCATCACCTCCCCCGTCGAACGCATCTCGGGTCCGAGCAGGGTGTCCACGAAGGCGCCGGTCACCGTCCGGAACCGGTTGAACGGCATGACGGCCTCCTTCACGGCCACCGGCGCCCCGGGTCGCACGGCGGTACCGTCCCCCTCCCTGTCGAGCATTCCCTCCTCACGCAGCTCCGCAATGGTGGCGCCGAGCATGATCCGGGCCGCCGCCTTGGCCAGCGGGGTGTTCGTGGCCTTGGAGACGAAGGGCACGGTCCGTGAGGCCCGGGGGTTCGCCTCGAGCACGTAGAGCACGTCCGCGTGGAGGGCGTACTGGATGTTGAGCAGCCCCTTCACCCCCACGCCCTCTGCGATGAGCGCGGTGGAGCGTCGGATCCGTTCGATGATCTCGTCGCCGAGGGTGATGGGCGGCAGGGAGCAGGCCGAGTCGCCGGAGTGGATCCCCGCCTCCTCGATGTGCTCCATCACCCCGCCGAGGTAGAGCTCGGCACCGTCGTAAAGGGCATCGACGTCGATCTCGACCGCATCGTCGAGGAAGCGGTCCACCAGCACGGGCGAGCCCTCCGAGACCTCCGTCGCCCCCGCGATGTACCGGTCGAGGGCCTCGTCGTCGTAGACGATCTCCATGCCCCGGCCGCCCAGGACGAAGCTCGGACGCACGAGCACCGGGTAGCCGATCTCCGCGGCGATCTGCCGCGCCTCCGTCGCCGACCCCGCCATGCCGTGCTTGGGGGCGGGCAGCCCCGCCTTGGCCAGCACCCGTCCGAAGGCCCCTCGCTCCTCGGCGAGGTTGATGGCCTCCGGCGACGTCCCGACGATGGGAACACCCGCGTCCTTGAGGACCTGGGCGAGCTTCAGCGGGGTCTGCCCACCGAGTTGGCAGATGACCCCCGCCACCGGGCCCGCGATGGCCTCGGCGTGGAAGATCTCCAGCACGTCCTCAGCCGTGAGCGGTTCGAAGTACAGCCGGTCGGAGGTGTCGTAGTCCGTGGACACCGTCTCCGGGTTGCAGTTGACCATGATGGCCTCGTAGCCGGCCTCCCGCAGCGCCATCGTGGCGTGCACGCAGGAGTAGTCGAACTCGATGCCCTGACCGATCCGGTTCGGCCCCGATCCGAGGATCAG
Organism: Arachnia propionica; assembly: GCF_003932785.1. GTDB lineage: Bacteria > Actinomycetota > Actinomycetes > Propionibacteriales > Propionibacteriaceae > Arachnia > Arachnia propionica_B. Next base: position 158,574 of record NZ_RQYT01000002.1, read on the forward strand.
CACGGCCTCCTTGGTCCGCTCCGGCACCTCGTTCTCCTCGTCGTACGTGGAGTACAGGTACGGGGTGCGGGCCTCGAACTCCGCCGCGCACGTGTCGACTGCCTTGTACACGGGGCGGATGTCGAGAGCCCACCTCAGCTGCCGGATCACTCCCTCATCGAGGCCGCGGAGTCGGCCGATCTGGGCATCGGACAGCCCGTGCCGCTTGGCCCGTCGCAGCAACGCGGGGTCGAGGCGCTCGGCCGCGGCGAGATCGCGACCGACCTCGTGGATGAGCGCGATCTGGTCGAGGAACCACGGGTCGATGCGGGTCGCGGCGTGGAGGTCCTCGACGGTGGCGCCGAGGTCGAAGGCCCGTACGAGACCGAGCAGGCGGCCGTCGTGGGGGCGACGCAGTTCCTCCAACAGGGCGTCCAGCCCGGTCCCGGGGTGCTCCCCCAGCCAGAAACCGGTGCCGTTCTCGGTCGAGCGCAACGCCTTGCCCAGGGCCTCGGTGAAGTTGCGTCCGATCGACATCACCTCGCCCACGGACTTCATGTGCGTGGTCAGCGTCGAGTCCGCGGACGGGAACTTCTCGAAGGCGAACCGCGGCACCTTCACCACGACGTAGTCCAGGGCAGGCTCGAAGGATGCGGGGGTCACCCGGGTGATGTCGTTGGGGATCTCGTCGAGGGTGTAGCCCACCGCGACCTTCGCGGCGATCTTGGCGATGGGGAACCCGGTGGCCTTGGAGGCCAGCGCGGAGGATCGGCTCACTCGAGGGTTCATCTCGATGACGATCATGCGCCCGTCCACCGGGTTGACGGCGAACTGGATGTTGCAGCCGCCGGTGTCGACGCCGACGGCGCGGATGATGGCGATTCCGACGTCCCGCATCCGCTGGTACTCACGGTCGGTGAGGGTCATGGCCGGGGCGACGGTGATGGAATCGCCGGTGTGGACCCCCATCGGATCGAAGTTCTCGATGGAACAGATGATGACGACGTTGTCGGCCTTGTCGCGCATCACCTCCAGCTCATACTCCTTCCATCCGAGGATCGACTCCTCGATGAGCACCTCGGTCACCGGGCTGGCGGCGAGTCCCGCCCCCGCGATCTGCCTCAGCTCCTCCTGGGTGTGGGCGAAACCGGAACCGACCCCACCCATCGTGAAGGAGGGGCGCACCACCACGGGGTAGCTGAGTTCCTCGGCCGCGGCCATGACTTCGTCGAGGGTGTTGCAGATGCGTGACCTGGCCACCTCCGGTGCGCCCCCGGGGATGTCGGTGAGGGATTCGACGATGGCCTTGAACTGTTCCCGGTCCTCCCCCCGCTGGATCGCCTCGAAGGAGGCGCCGATCAGCTCGCAGCCGTAACGCTCGAGCACCCCCTGCTCGTGGAGGGCGACGGCGGTGTTGAGCGCCGTCTGACCGCCGAGGGTGGCCAGCACGGCGTCGGGGCGCTCCTTGGCGATGACCCGCTCCACGAACTCCGGGGTGATCGGTTCCACGTAGGTGGCGTCCGCGAAGTCGGGGTCGGTCATGATGGTCGCGGGGTTCGAGTTGACCAGGATCACCCGGAACCCCTCGGCCCTGAGCACACGGCAGGCCTGGGTTCCCGAGTAGTCGAACTCGCAGGCCTGACCGATGACGATCGGCCCGGAACCGATGACGAGGATCGACGAGATGTCGGTTCTACGAGGCATGACACTCCTGAATCTGAGCAGCGATGAAACGGACTCCTTCACGGAACCGCACGAAACTTGCCGATGAGTTGTTCTCAATGTTGAAGTGCTCAGCGACGTCGCGGCTGAGTTCGGTCTTCTTCAGACCGGCCCGGTGCTTGGGGACCGACCTGAGGTGGTGCTCCAGACGTCGTGCCGGGTCACGGATCTGGTCAGGCACCCGAAGGCCCTGTTTCTTCGAGAGCGTGGCAAACCTCTTGCCGTAGGCTGAGCCCAGGGCAGCCGTATCCCCGAAGTACCACGCCTCGAGCATCTCCACCGCAATCCGGGGCAGCACCTGTCCGTCCCTACCAACACTGGCGCTGGCGACGCTCAGGTCGGACTCTTCGATCTTGGCGAGCAGCTGGGACCGCAACGCTTCGCAGTCGTCAGTGTCGGAGTCGACAACCAGTACGACCCTGTGGTTGTCGGGCAGCCAGTTCCGGTAACCGCACAGCCGCGCCGCCACCTTCTTCAGGAACGCCTGTTTGCTCCCCAAGTCCATGACCTGGAAAGACACACCGTCCGGCAGAAGCCTAGGCAGGATCCCCTCGAGGAAGAGTTGCATCGAGCGCCCCTCCACCAAGAACTCGACATGCCCGATCCTTGTCATGGTCTCACGCCCATCGCGGGTCGGCTGACTGGAGATAGCCTTCCGCCCAGAGCTCCGGCAATGACGCCCCAGCTTCCAACATCGCCATGACACGTGGATCGTCGGACACCCTGTGAATCATTGCATAGCCATCATCGCCACGGGAGATGGTCCGCAACTCGCGGGGGCGGATCGTCGACAGGAACTCCCGCGAATGCGTGGTCACCAGAACCTGGGAGCGAGCGGACAGCTCCCGAAAATCCTCAGCCAGGTCGGGCACCAGGCGAGGATGCAGCTGGTTCTCCGGTTCCTCGATGCCGATCACGGTCGGAGGGTTCGGGTCGTGCAGCATGGTGAGGTAAGCGAGCAGCTTCAGGGTGCCGTCACTGGTGAACCGATCCAACACCGGATCGTCGAACGGGCGGTCCTTCAACCGGAGCAGGAGCCTGCCGTCCTCCAGCAGTTTGGGGCGAATGCTCTCCAGCTGCGGCACCCTTCTGCCGAGAACTGCGAACACGTGCTCCAAGGTGTTGGGGTGCTGTTCCTGGAGATACTGAACCACATTGGCAAGGTTGTCACCAGTCTGGCTGAGGCGGGCCTCGGGACGGCTCGGCGGGGTGGTTCGGGTGTTGTCCGCGCTCAGGTAGGACAGGTACCACCCTTGGATGAAGTTCCGCAGCGCCTGCACCCTCTGATGACGCTGCATCTGCCCCAGCGCGGACACCGCCAACAGATCCGGGGAGTCCATGACCTCATCCTCGTACTCCTGGGTCTGCTCATTGAAGACCCTACCGTGACCACGTTCGAAGACGAGGATGTCGCGGGGCCGTCCCTGCGCAGGGGCAGTGGTCCATCGGAGTACCTCTCGCGCCACGACGGGCAACCCACTGTCCTCCCCCACCGCCAAGATGTAGGTGGTCTGACGCCTACGTCCGTCGATCTCCACCTTGTACTTGAGCTCAAACTCGACATGGCCGTCCCCGCCACGACTGCGAATGGCCGACATGCGGTTGCGTCGATCCCAAGCCGATCGGAGCCCCAGGGCAAAGGCCTCGTGCAGAAAGGCGAAAGCGTCGAACACGGTCGACTTCCCACTGCCGTTGGCCCCCACCAGCACCGTGAGAGGCGTCAGATCGCTCAGCGTGACATCCCGCAGCACTCGATAGTTCTTGATGCGAAGGCTGTCGATTCTCATGGTTGCGCCTCCATGAGCCTGGCGAAGCGGTCGAAGAGGTGGTTGGCGTCGTGGGGACCTGCGGCCGCCTCCGGGTGGTACTGCACCGAGAAGGCGACGAGCTGACCGTCCCGGTGCAGTTCGAGTCCCTCGACCACCTGGTCGTTGAGCCCGATGTGGGAGACCCTCGCCTCGCCGAACTCGGTCGTGGTCACCGCGTCGAGGGGGGCGTCCACCGCGAAGCCGTGGTTCTGGGCCGTGATCTCGACCTTCCGCGTGCCGCGGTCGAGCACCGGCTGATTGATGCCACGGTGCCCGAACTTCAGCTTGTAGGTGCCGAAACCGAGCGCCCGACCGAAGAGTTGGTTACCGAAGCAGATGCCGAAGTATGGCAGCCGGTGTGCCAGCACCTGGCGCAGCACGTCGACCTGGTGGTCCGCCGTCGCCGGGTCGCCGGGTCCGTTGCTGAAGAAGACACCGTCGGGATTGACCGCCAGGACGTCCTCGAAGGTGGCCGTCGCCGGCAGGACGTGGACCTCCATGCCGCGCTCCGCCATCTGGACCGGGGTCATCCGCTTGATCCCCAGATCGAGCGCCGCCACGGTGTGGCGCCGCTCCCCCACCGCGGGGACGACGTAGGGCTCGGCGGTCGAGACCTCCCGGCAGAGGTCAGCACCGGCCATGACGGGCTGTTCGAGGACTCGGGCCAGCAACCGGGCCGGGTCGGTCTCCTCGGTGGAGATCCCCACCCTCATGGCACCAAGGCTGCGGATGTGGCGGGTCAGGGCGCGGGTGTCGACATCACAGATGCCGACGACTCCCTGCTCGGCCAGCTCCTCGTCGAGACTGCGGCGGCTGCGCCAGTTCGAGGGGCGAGGCGCGGGATCCCGAACGACGTAGCCGGCGACCTGGATGCGTGCGGACTCCCCGTCCTCCTCGTTCCAGCCGGTGTTGCCGATGTGCGGAGCGGTGGCGACGACGACCTGGCCGCGGTAGCTGGGATCGGTCAGGGTCTCCTGGTAGCCGGACATCCCCGTGGAGAAGACCAGTTCACCGAAGGTCTCCCCCGGTGCTCCGAAGGATCGACCACGAAAGGAACGCCCGTCCTCGAGAACCAACAGTGCTGAGGAATACATGGACGCTCCTTCGTGGTCAGTGATGTGGCCTTGACTCCGAGGCCTTGCTCAACAGGCCGTTGAGGAAGCCAGGGGATTCGTTGGTGGAGAGTTCACCCGCCAGCTTCAGCGCCTCGGCGATGATGACGGGAGCAGGGGTGTCGGTGTGGTCGAGCTCGTAGATGGCGATCCGGGCGAGGTTGCGGTCCACCATCGGCATGCGTTCGAGGGTCCAGGCGGGGTCCAGCGACGACACGATGCGCTGATCGATCTCGTCGCGGTGCTCCGCGATGCCGTGCACGAGGATCGAGGTGAGGTCGCGGATCGTGATGCCCGCGACATCCCTCGCCTCGATGAAGGTCTCGACGATGCCCCGGCCCCTCAGCTCGGCGGAGAAGAGGATGTCGAGAGCGCCGCGTCGAGCCTTCGTCTGGGTGCCGTAACGGGCAGGCTCAGCCATTCACGCGGGAGATGTAGGAGCCGTCACGGGTGTCGACCTTCACCCTCTCCCCGGTGGTGATGAACAGCGGGACCTGGATCTCCTTGCCGGTCTCCAGGGTGGCGGGCTTGGTGCCGCCGGTGGAACGGTCGCCCTGCAGGCCCGGCTCGGTGTAGGTGATCTCCAGCTCGACGCTGGCGGGCATCTCCACGAACAGCGGGATTCCCTCGTGCAAGGCGATGGTGGCGACCTGGTTCTCCAGCAGGTAGTCCTTGGCGTCCCCCAGGACGTCCGGCGCGATGTGGATCTGGTCGAAGGTCGTGTTGTCCATGAACACGTAGTCCTCGCCGTCGAGGTACAGGTACTGCATGTCACGACGATCGATGGTCGCGGTGTCGACCTTGGTGTCCGAGTTGAAGGTCTTGTCGATGATCTTCCCGGTCAGGACGTGCTTGAGCTTGGAGCGCACGACCGTGTTGCCCTTGCCCGGCTTGTGGTGCTGGAACCACTGCACCTGCCACAGCTGACCGTCGAGGTCGAGCACCATGCCGTTCTTGAGATCATTGGTCGATACCACGCCCGTTGCCTTTCATCCGCTTGCGGGGGACGTCGAGGAATCCTACCTGAGCCCTACCCCTGCCGGGAAACCGTCGCCCAGGCCGCGGCCAGTTCCTGCTCGTCGGGGTCGGCCAGAATCACCGGGACACCTTGGTCCTTGAGGCCGACCAGCCGCAACGCCGAACCACGCGACTTCTTGTCGAGGGCCATGAGGGAACGCAACTCCCCCCAGGCCGGCTCCGGATAGGTGGTCGGTAGGCCGATGGCGGACAGCAGCCGGGCATGGTCGCGCACGATCCCGTCGTCGAGACCGGCCAGGCGCCGGGACACCTCGGCGACGAAGACCATCCCGACGGCGATGGCCTCCCCGTGCCGCCACGTGTATCCCTCCCTGGCCTCGATGGCGTGACCGAGGGTGTGACCGTAGTTGAGGGCCTCCCTCCCGACCGCCTCGCCGACGGAGGTCCGCTCCCTCAGATCACCCGAGACGACGTCCGCCTTGACCTGCACGGCTCGCGCCACCAGTTCGGCAAAGGTCGAGGAACCCACCGACAGGGCATCGTCGAGCCCGGCATCGAGAAGACCCAGGATGCGGGCATCCCGGATGAAGCCACACTTGACCACCTCGGCCAGGCCGGAACGCACCTCCGGCTCAGGCAGGCCCTGCAGCAGGTCGAGGTCGCACAGCACGCCGCGTGGTTCGTGGAAGGCGCCGACAAGGTTCTTGCCTGCCGGAAGGTTGATCCCGGTCTTGCCACCCACCGCCGCATCCACCATGCCGAGGACCGTCGTGGGAACACTGACGTAGGGCACCCCACGCAGCCAGCTCGCCGCCACGAAACCGGCCAGATCCGTCGCCGTCCCGCCCCCGACACCGACGACGACGTCGTTGCGGGTGAAGCCCGCCTCTGCGAGCGCCGTCCAGCAGGAGGCCAGGGTGTCCGGGGTCTTCGCCGCCTCGGCGTCCGGAACCGGGATGAGGCGCACCAACCGGTCATCGCAGCCCTGCCCCACCCGCTCGGCGATGCCGGTCAGGGGGCGGGGGTGGATGATCGCCACCCGGGACGAGTCGGCGAGCAGGTCGCCCAGCCGGGCCGTGGCTCCCGCCCCGATCACCACCTCGTAGGGGGTCTGGGCCCCAACTCGGATCCTCACGCCGTCCTCCTCGTCGCTGCCAGTTCCTCCGCGATGTCCTCCGGCCGACGGTCATCGGTCACGACGCGGGTCGAGGCGACGGCGGCGTAGTGGGGAGCCCGCTGCCTCAGCTGTTCGATGAGCCGCGCCCGGATGTTGCCGAGGACAGGAGCCCCGGCCGTGTTGAGCCCGAGCCGTCTGGTCGCCTGGGCCACCGAGACCTCCAGCCAGATCACGTCGTGGCCGGTCAACGCCTCCCGGATCCGCGGATTCACCACCGCCCCGCTGCCCAGGGCCACGATCCCGCCCAGTTCGAGGAGTTCCCGGCTCGCCCGTTCCTCGAGCTCTCGGAAGCACTCCTCACCCTCGTCGGCGAAGATCTCACCCAGGGACTTCCCGACGACCTCCTCGATGCGGGTGTCCACGTCGACGAAGCCGCAGCCGAGCAGCCCCGCCAGCGCCTGACCCACCGTCGACTTGCCCGCCCCCGGGGCCCCGACCAGGACGACGGTCACGGGCCGACCTCGAGGCCCCGCATCGTCAACTCCGCGAGGTAGGCATCCCGGTTGCGTCGGGTCTCGGCGACGGAGTCACCCCCGAACTTGTCGAGGGCGAGTTCCGCCAGGACCAGGGCGGTCATCGCCTCCGCGACGACACCTGCCGCGGGCACGGCGCAGACGTCGGAACGCTGATGGTGGGCCGTCGCCGGTTCGCCCGTGGTCGTGTCGAGAGTCCGCAGGGCCCGGGGCACCGTCGCGATCGGCTTCATGGCGGCACGGACCCGCAGCACCGCCCCCGTCGACATGCCTCCCTCCACGCCCCCGGCGTGCTGGGTGAGCCTCGTGATCCCCTCCGCGGTCGGCTGGATCTCGTCGTGGGCTGCGGAGCCGCGACGCCGTGCCAGGTCGAAGCCGTCCCCGAACTCCACCCCCTTGATGGCCTGGATGCCCATGAGCGCCCCGGCGAGCCGGGAGTCGAGACGTCGATCCCCCTGGATGTGGGAGCCGAGGCCGGGCGGCAGTCCCCACACGACGACCTCGACGACCCCGCCGAGTGTGTCGCCGTCGCGTCGGCAGGCCTCCACCTCCTCCGCCATGGCCTCAGCGGCATCCGGGTCAAAGCACCTCGTGGGGTCGGCGTCGATGGTGTCCCGATCCGACATGCGAGGCGGCGGGCCCGCCGGGGCAGTAACCGTGCCGAGGGAGACGACGTGGCTGAGAATCTCCACGTCGAGGGCCTGCTTGAGGAAAGCGGCCGCCACCGTCCCCAGGGCGACGCGCGCCGCCGTCTCCCTGGCCGAGGCCCGCTCCAGGATCGGGCGCGCCTCGTCGAAGTCGTACTTCTGCATCCCCACCAGGTCGGCGTGTCCGGGACGCGGCCGCGTGAGCCGTGCCCCGCGCGCCTGCTCGGCCAGGACGGCCTGGTCCACCTCCCCCGGGGCCATGACGGTCTCCCACTTCGGCCACTCGGTGTTGCCGATCATGATGGCGACCGGGGACCCGAGGGTCTCGCCGTGACGGAAACCGCCCACGAGCGTGACCTCGTCGGCCTCGAACCGCATCCGGGCGCCCCGACCGACACCCAACCTGCGACGGGCCAGTTCGGCTGAGATCTCGGGCTCGCCGACGCGGACGTGGGCAGGAATGCCCTCCATGGTGGCGATGAGTGCTTGTCCGTGGGATTCCCCAGCCGTCAGGTAACGCAGCATTGGGCCATTGTGTCAGGAGCCGACCCGCTGCTCGAGTTCCGTCTGCGCCGCGGACAGGGCCGTCTCGAGGTCCAGCGAATGACCGGTCAGCAGCTCGAACTGGTCGACGGCCTGCCCGGCCAGGAGCTCCAGGCCGGTGATGACGGTTTGCGACCCGGCGGCACAGCTGGCGAGCGGGGTCGGCCAGGGATCGTAGACCGCGTCGAAGAGCACCTCGGCGCGGCCCGCCCAGTAGGGGGCTCGCTGTGCAGTGGCCGCGACGGGGATGGTGTTCGCCAGGAGATCCACCGGGAGGATCGCCTCCTCGAGGGGCTGGGCGGTGGTGTCGATGCCGAGCGCGATCCCGAGGTCGACGATCCCGGCGGCCCGGTCGGGATCCCGGGCCAGCACCGTCACCCGGGTGACGGCCAGTCCGGCGAGAGCCACGAGCAGTGACCGCGCGGTGGCGCCGTTGCCGACGATCGCGGCCGATCCCACCGACCGGATCCCGCGTCGTCGGACCGCCCTGACGAATCCAGGGACGTCCGTGTTGTGGACCCGGGGCGTGTCCGAGAAGACGATGGTGTTGGCGGCACCCACCAGGCGTGAGACCGCATCCGGTTCACCCAGGTCGAGCAGCCGGGCCTTGTGGGGGGCGGTGACGCTCAGTCCGGCCCAGTCCCCCTCCTCCCGGCGCGAGGCGACGAACCAGTCGACGTCGCCCGGGGACACCGTGATGGCGTCATAGGTCCAGTCCAGCCCCACCGCCCGGTACCCGGCCCGATGGATGGCCGGCGAGAGCGAGTGCTCGGCCGGATCCCCGATGACGGCGCACCGCATCAGGTGCAGCGCCCGGGGTGGGACTGGCACCAGGCCTGGAACAGTGCGACGTTCTTGTCGTGCTCCGCGCCGGTCTCGGCGAAACGGGTCTCACCGGTGTCGAGATCCACCGTCGTGAAGAACAGGTAGTTGTGGTCCGCCGGACGCATCGCCGCCTCCAGGGCCGCCTTTCCGGGGTTGCTGATGGGTCCGGGCGGCAGGCCCTTGTACATGTACGTGTTGTACGGGGAGTCGACGGCTCGGTCCGCCTCCAGGGTCGTCACCCTGGTGAAATCCCCCACGGCGTAGTGGACGGTGGAGTCGAACTGCAGCGGCATGTCAGCGGCGAGTCGGTTGTAGACCACCCTGGCCACCATGGCCCGGTCCTCGTCCCGGGCCGCCTCACGTTCCACCAGGGAGGCCACGATGAGCACCTCGTAGGGGGACACCCCGAGCGCAGCAGCCGCCGCCTCCAGCTCCACGGCGCCGGCCACCTTGTTGAACTGCGCCACCTGCTGCTTCAGCACCGCGAGCGCGGAGACCGGCTCCGCGACCTCGTAGGTGTCGGGGAACAGGAAACCCTCGGCGTTCCCATTGGCCCAGGACGGCAGGCCGAGCTCCGGGGATGCAGCTGCCTCCTGGAGTTGCTCGATGCTGAGCCCCAGCTCCTCCCCGAGCTCCTTCCACTGCATCACATTGGGCTGCCCCTCCTTGATCCGGACCCTGAGCGCCACCCGGTTGTCCGGGTCCTGCATCATGTCCAGGGCCGTCTTGGCCGGGATCTCGGTGCGGAACCGGTAGCGCCCCCAGTCGAGTTTGGCCGTCGGGTTGTTTCGCGCAACCTTTCGGAAGGTGGAAACAGACTTGATCACTCCGTTGCTCACCAGGATGTTTCCGATGTCCGTGGCACTGGAGCCCTCCGGGATGAACAGCACCACCTCCTCCCGGCCCTCGCCGACGAAGTCCTCCTCGGCGCGCCAAGAAACCCACGTGTCGCGAGCCTTGTCAAAGACGAACCAGCCGCCGCCTACGAGCACGAACAGGGCGAGCAGCACCGCGAAGGCACTGCGGGCGTGATAGCCGAACTTGCGCCAGTTGAACTTGGCGTCGTTGTCGACGAATGCGGGACTCACTCCGTCTCCTCTCCAAGGGCCGTCCCGGCCGAGGCACCACTGGCCTCGAGATCCAGTGCCCGTTGCAGGATCTCGACCGCCGCCGCCTGGTCGATGACCGATCGTTGTCGGCGTTGGGAACGCCCGACGCTTCCAAGACTACGCGACGCCCCGGCCGTACTGAGTCGCTCGTCGACGAGACGGATCGGGACGCCGGGGACGCGGGCCGCGAGCAGCCCCGCCTGTTGGATGACGAACTCTGCTGCGAAGGAGCGTTCCCCCTTCAGGGTCAGTGGCAGCCCCACGTAGATGATGCCCGGCTCGTACTCGGCCACCAGCTCCGCCAGGCGGCCCAACTCCCCGCCGTTGACCGCGATCGTCTCGACCGGGTAGGCGAACCGGGTGCCGCGGTTGCTCGCGGCCACCCCGATCCTGGCCTTGCCCCAGTCGATACCGAGGCGTCCCCCATCAGCCACGAGCCGCCAAGCAGGCCTCGACCGCGGCCACGGCCTGCGGCGCCGCATCCGGGTTGGAGCCACCGCCCTGGGCGAGATCGTCCTTTCCGCCGCCCTTGCCGCCCATGGCCTCGCAGGCGACGGCGATGAGTGCACCCGCCCTGATCCCGAGTTCCCGGGCACCTGCGTTCGTGGCGACGACGGCAGCAGCCTTGGTCCCGGCGCCTCCCGCGAGGGCCACGACTCCCGGCTCCTCGCCGAGCCGCTCCCTGAGATCCAGCGCGAGGGTCCTGAGGTCCCCGCCTGCCACGCCGGGCAACGCCACCCCGACGAGCCGCACCCCGCCAACCATGCGCGCCCCGTCGACCAGCTCACCGGCGCGGGCGACCAGTTTCTCGGCCTGGAGCGCCGCGATCTGCTTCTCCGCGGCCTTCAACTGGGTGACGAGCTTCTCGACCCGCTCGACCAGCTGATCCGGCTGGACCCGGAGGCTGTCGGTGAGCGTGTTGACGAGGGCACGTTCAGCGGCGAACCGGTCGAACGCATCCGCGGCGACCAGGGCCTCCACCCGTCGCACCCCGGAACCGATGGACGATTCGCTCAACAGATTCAGCATCCCGATCTGCGCGGTGTTGGGCACGTGGGTGCCGCCGCACAGTTCCCGGGACCAGGGGCCCGCCAACTCGACCATCCGGACGATCGGCGGGTACTTCTCCCCGAACATGGCCATGGCACCGAGCGCCTTGGCCTCCTCCAGGGGCATCTCCTGGGCCGTGACCTCGAATCCCTCGCGGATCGCCTCGTTCGCGCGCTGCTCGATCTCCAGTCGGAGCGCATCCCCCAGCCCCTGGGTGGAGGAGAAGTCGAAGCGGAGGTACCCCGGCTTGTTGTAGGAACCGGCCTGGGTGGCGGTGGATCCGACGAGCTCGCGCAGGGCGGCGTGGATGATGTGGGTGGCGGTGTGGGCCTGGGATCCGGCATGACGAGCCTGGGCATCCACACGGGCCGCGCTGCTGGAACCGACGGCCACGTCCCCCAGCAGCTGTACCCGGTGGACGATGAGGCCCGGCACGGGGCGCTGGACGTCAAGGACGTCGGCCTGCCACCCGTCCCCGGAGATCTGCCCGGAGTCGGCCTCCTGACCACCTGACTCGGCGTAGAAAGGGGTGGCGTCGAGCACGAGCTCAACGACGCTGCCGTCGGTCGCGGAATCCACGACCTCACCGTCGGCGATGATCCCGATCACCCGGGCGTCGTGCTCGAGCTCGGTGTAGCCCACGAAGGGGGTCTCAGCGCGCTCGCGCAGCTCCCGATAGGCGTCGAGGCTGGCGGAGCCGCCCTTCTTGGCCCGGGCATCCGCCCTCGCGCGGTCCTTCTGCTCCTGCATGAGCGCCCGGAAACGGTCGCGGTCCACGTCGAGACCGGCCTCGGCGGCCATCTCCAGGGTGAGGTCGATGGGGAAACCGTAGGTGTCGTGCAGCTGGAAGGCATCCTCGCCGGGCAGGGAGGAGCTGCCCTCGTCCTTCGCGCGACGCACCGCGAGGTCGAAGATCTGCGTCCCGGCGGCCAGGGTCCGCCGGAAGCTCTCCTCCTCGTGCCCGCTGACCTGGGCGACCCGGTCCCAGGCCTCGAGGATCTCCGGGTAGGAGATGCTCATGACGTCCCGGCTCACGGGGAGCAACTCGCCCAGCACGGGCTCCTCGACGCCCAGCAGCCGCATGGCGCGGATGGACCGGCGCAGCAGGCGACGCAGCACGTAGCCGCGGGCCTCGTTGCCGGGGGTCACCCCGTCGGTCATGAGCATGAGCGAGGAACGGATGTGGTCCGCGACGACGCGGAACCGGATGTCGTCGACGGGATCCGCCCCGTAGCGACGACCCGACAGTTCGGCGGCCTTGGCGATGACCGGGTAGACCTCGTCCGTCTCGTACATGTTCGCCACGCCCTGGAGCAGGTACGCGGTCCGCTCCAACCCGCCACCGGTGTCGATGTTGCGGGTGGCCAGCGACCGGACGACGTCGAAGCGGTCCTTCGCCGTGACGTTGGTGATCTCCTCCTGCTGGAAGACCAGGTTCCAGATCTCGAGGAAACGGTCCTCGTCAGCCTCTGGTCCCCCGTCCGGTCCGAACTCCGGGCCACGGTCGATGTAGATCTCCGAGCAGGGACCGCCGGGGCCGGGAACGCCCATGTGCCAGTAGTTGTCCTTGTGGCCACGCTCCTGGATCCGTGATCGGGGCACCCCGGCCTTCTGCCAGAGGTCGATGGTCTCCTGGTCGCCGTGGAGCGCCGTCACCCAGACCTGATCCGGGTGGAAGCCGAAACCACCGTTGTGGGCCTCCGAGGTCACCAACTCCCACGCGTAGTTGATGGCGCCTTCCTTGAAGTAGTCCCCGAACGAGAAGTTCCCCGTCATCTGGAAGAACGTGCCGTGCCGGGTGGTCCTGCCCACCTCGTCGATGTCCAGGGTGCGCACGCACTTCTGCACGCTCACGGCGCGTTTGAAGGGGGTCGGCTCCTCTCCCATGAAGTAGGGCTTGAACGGGACCATTCCAGCGTTGACGAACAGCAGGGTGGGGTCGTTGTACAGCAGCGAGGCCGAGGGGACGATGGTGTGTCCGTTCCTCGCGAAGTACTCGATGAACCGGCTCCGAATCTCGGAGATCTTCATGCGTGGATTCCTTGTGGTTGGGTCACGGGGTGACCTCGAGGTTGAGCTCCTGACGGAGTTCCTCCTCGCGGGCCCGCTTGGCTGACTGGAAGGTGGCGTAGAACTCGCCGATGCTGGAGGCGGCGCGCCGGCCGGTGTTCTCGACGCGTTCGGCGACCCCCTTGGGGGTGAACTGTCGCAGCCAGCGCCTGCCGTTGATCGCGACGGCGATCGTGGTCGCGACCCCGGCCATGAACCAGAAGAGCCGACTCACTTCCTACGTCCTTTCAGTGCGGCTCGCACCCCGTGGGTGAGGGCGGCGGCCTTGACGACGGGGCGTCCGAGGGTGACGACGAACAGCTGGGACAGGCTCGCGGCGTTCTCGCTCACCACGGTGGCGTGGCCGGACACCTTGGCGAGGTCCTCCGTCACGAGGGAGAGCTTGGCGATCTCGTCGTTGGTGTTCTCGACGGTGCTGCGCAGCTCGTGGAGAACCGGCACCGAGTGCTGCCCCAGGTCCCGCACCGCGAGACGGACCTCGTCGAGGGTCCTGCCGAGCTTGAGGAGGGGAACAGCGGCCAACCCGACGAGCACACACAGGGCGACGGCGGCGATCAGACCCGCCACTTCGCCAAGGGTCACGGTCATGTTCTTCTTCCTTCCGGGTCGCTGTTCCGCGCCAACTCTAGCCGACGGGGGACGTCAACGACCCAGCAGCCGACGCACATTGGCGAGCTGTTCCCCAACGGCCGCCTCCGCTCCGTGCGTCGTCGGCAGGTAGTAGCGCGCCTCGCGGAGGTCCTCGGGCAGGTAGGTCTGCTGGGCCACCCCCTCGGCGGTGTCGTGGGGATACACGTATCCCTGGCCATGGCCCAGCGCCTTGGCGCCGGCGTAGTGGGCGTCCCTCAGGTGGGCGGGCACCTCCCGTCCCCTGCCGGCACGCACGTCCTGCAATGCCGCCTCGATGGCCAGGTAGGCCGCGTTCGACTTGGGGGCGGCCGCAGCGGCGACGGTGGCATGGGCCAGGGTGATCCTCGCCTCCGGCATCCCGAGCAGCTGGACCGCCTGGGCCGCCGCGACGCAGGTCGCCAGCACCCCGGAGGCAGCCATGCCGATGTCCTCACTCGCGGAGATCATCAGTCGGCGCGCGATGAAGCGCGGATCCTCCCCCGCCTCGAGCATCCGCGCCAGATAGTGCAGGGCCGCATCGACATCGGAACCGCGGATCGACTTGATGAAGGCGGAGATCACGTCGTAGTGCTGGTCCCCGTCACGGTCGTAGCGCACCGCGGCCCGATCGACCGCCTGCGTGAGCACCTCGGGGGTGATCTCGGCGAGCGACAGGGCCTCGGCCGAGGCGGCGGCCTCCTCGAGGTAGGTGAGCGCCCGACGCGCGTCGCCCCCGGAGAGCCGGACGAGGTCCTCCCTTGCCTCGGGGCTGAGCCCCATACGCCCGCCTAGCCCACGATCATCGGTCACCGCCCGATCGATCAGGGCCGCGATGTCCTCGTCGGTGAGGGGATGGAGACGCAGGAGCAGGGAACGGGACAGCAGTGGCGAGATCACCGAGAAGCTCGGGTTCTCGGTCGTGGCGGCGATGAGGGTGACCAGCCGGTTCTCCACGGCGGGCAGGAGGGCGTCCTGCTGGGACTTCGAGAACCGGTGCACCTCGTCGATGAACAACACGGTCGAGCGTCCCTTCGCCAGTTCCGCACGTGCCCGATCCAGCTCCGCCCGCAGCTCCTTCACCCCGACGGTGACCGCGGACAGCTCCACGAAGCGCGCCCCGGAGGCCCGGGAGACGATGGAGGCGAGCGTGGTCTTGCCCACCCCCGGGGGGCCCCAGAGGAACACGCTCATGGGCTGGCCTGCCACGAGACGGCGCAGCGGCGACCCGGGGGTCAGCAGGTGCTGCTGACCGACGATCTCCTCAAGGGATGCCGGCCGCATCCGGACTGCGAGTGGGGCTCCATCGCTCCGGGTATCCGCCAGCGACCCCCCGGTGCGTGCCGGTGTCGGGTCGATGTTGCCGAACAGGTCCTCGTTCACGGGCACCCACTCTATAGAGCGGATGCCCGCGACAGCCTCGGCGCTCGGCGGTCGTGGCTCGGGCGTAGTAGGTTGTTCCTCTCCCCTGTTCCGCCCTCACCCCGGTTTCCTGCTCTGGAGGACCCATGAGTGAACATCTCGGGGACCGCTTCAGCACCCGCCGCCGCGTGGCGATCATCGTCACCCTGGGGCTGCTCACCGGTCTCGGCCCGTTCACGATCGACCTGTACCTGCCGACCTTCCCCAACCTCAAGCTGGACCTGGTGATCACGGACCCGCAGGTCCAGATGACCCTGTCCGCCACGACCCTCGGATTTGCGCTCGGCCAGCTGCTGGTCGGGCCGGTCAGTGACCGCTTCGGGCGGCGGATCCCCCTTGTGGTCGCCTGTGCCGTGCACATCATCGCCTCGGTGCTCGTGGCCGCCGCCCCCAACGTGGTCTTCCTGACCGCAATGCGGGCGCTGCAGGGCATCGGGGCGGCGGGCGGGGCCGTGGTTGCGATGGCGATGGCACGGGATCTGTTCTCCGGGAAACGGTTGGTGGTGATGATGTCCCGGTTGGCCCTGGTCAACGGGTTGGCCCCGATCCTCGCCCCCGTGATCGGTTCCTGGCTGGTGACCGTGACCCACTGGCGGGGCGTGTTCTGGGCGTTGGCCGGGTACGGCACCCTGGTGCTCCTGCTCCTGGTCCTCCTCATCCCGGAGACCCGTACGCCTGCCGAACGCACCCGTGGCGGGGTCCACGAGCTGTTCCAGGCCTACCGGCGGGTGCTGGGTGACCGGTTGTTCCTCGGCATGCTCGGTACCGGCGGGTTCGCCTTCGCCGGGTTGTTCAGCTACGTCTCGACCTCCTCCACCCTGTTGCAGGAGACCTTCGGGCTGACCGAATCACAGTTCGGGTTGGTCTTCGCCATCTGCTCGGTGGGGGTGTTCCTCGGTGTGCAGAGCGGTAGCCGCCTCGCCCCACGCCTCGGTCCCCAGTGGGTGCTGGCGGCCGGGACGGCAGGCATGATCCTCGCGGCGTCGTTGTTGTTGCTGCTTGATGCCGCGCGGATCGGACACATCCCGTTGATCCCGGCGATGTTCGCCTTCACCCTGTCCTTCGGGTGCTGTGCCCCGAACGTCAACGTGCTGGCCTTGCAGAACCACCGGGCGGACTCCGGGGTGGCGGCCTCCCTCATGGGGGCGAGCTTCATGATCCTCGCCGCCTCGGTGGGGCCGATCATCGGGCTGTTCCCCCTCACCTCGGCGGCTCCCATGGCGCTGGCGATGCTGATCTGCGCCCTGCTCTCGACCACGATGTTGTGGACGGTCGCCCGCCCACGGAGCATCACCTTCCAGCTGTGAACGCCCTGCTCGGGCGGATCCCGGCGGTTGTGCTGGTGCTGGCCGCCATCGTCTCCGTGCAACTGGGCTCCTCCCTGGCGAAGGGGCTCTTCACGGCCGCGCCCCCTCTCGTGGCGGCCTGGCTGCGGGTGACCGGTGCCGCCCTGCTGCTCGGGGTCATCGTGCGTCCCCGCCTGACCGGCCGCACCCCTGCCCAGTGGCGGCTCGTGATCGCCCATGCCGTGTGCCTGACCGGCATGAATGCGGTCTTCTACGAGGCGATCCGGCGGATCCCGGTGGGGATGGCCGTCACCTTCGAGTTCCTCGGCCCCCTGCTGGTGGCGATCCTCACCACGCGTCGACGCAGCGACTGGCTGTGGGCGTTGCTCGCGGCCGTCGGGGTGGCGATGCTGGGGTTCAGTCCGGAGCCCCTCGATCCCGTCGGGGTGGTGTTCGCCCTGACCGCGGGTGGCTGCTGGGCGCTGTACATCATGCTCACCCCCCGCTTGGCCGAGCAGTGGGAGGGCTTCACGGGTCTCGCGACGGGGATGGCCCTCGGCACGGTGCTGCTCGGGCCCCTCGCCGTCCTGGCGACGCCCGGGTTCGGTCCGTGGTACGTCCATCCCTCGGTGTGGGTGATGGGTCTGGGACTGGGTCTGCTGAGTTCCGCGCTCCCCTACGGGCTGGAGCTGCGTGCACTCGAGCGCATGCCCCGCTCGACCTTCGGGATCCTCATGGCCCTCGAACCGGCTGCGGCGGCCCTCGTGGCGTGGGGGTGGCTCGGGGAGTCCCTGGGCTGGCACGAACTCGCCGCGATGACCATGGTCATCGCGGCGAGTGTCGGTACCGTCGTCAGCGCTCGGCGGGATCCTTCGGGGTGAAGTCCACCCCCGCCTCCTTGCGCTGCTGCGCCGTGATGGGTGCCGGGGCCGCGGTGAGTGGATCGTAGCCACCGCCGGACTTCGGGAAGGCGATGACATCGCGGATCGACTCGGATCGGCTCAACAGCGCCACGATCCGGTCCCAGCCGAAGGCGATGCCGCCGTGCGGCGGGGCCCCGAAGCTGAAGGCCTCGAGGAGGAAGCCGAACTTCTCCTGGGCCTCCTCGATACTGATGCCCATGACCTTGAAGACCCGTTCCTGGACATCCCGACGGTGGATACGGATCGAGCCACCACCGATCTCGTTGCCGTTGCAGACCATGTCGTAGGCGTAGGCAAGGGCCTCGCCGGGGTTCTCGTCGAAGGAGTCGAGCCACTCGGGCTTGGGCGAGGTGAAGGCGTGGTGGACGGCCGTCCAGGCCCCACCACCGACGGCGACGTCCCCGTCAGCCCGCGCCTCGGACGCAGGCTTGAACAGCGGCGCATCCACGACCCACACGAAGCTCCAGGCGGACTCGTCGATGAGGTCGCACCGACGGGCGATCTCGTTGCGAGCGGCCCCGAGGAGGTTCTGCGACGCGGTCCGCTCGCCGGCCGCGAAGAAGATGCAGTCACCGGGGCGGGCACCGGTCAGTTCGGGCAACGCCACCAGTTCACGCTCCGAGAGGTTCTTCGCCACGGGACCACCCAGCTCCCCCGTCTCGGAGACGGTGACGTAGGCCAGTCCCTTCGCCCCACGCTGCTTCGCCCACTCCTGCCAGGCGTCGAAGGTGCGACGCGGCTGGGAGGCCCCACCCGGCATGACGACGGCGCCGACGTAGGGGGCCTTGAACACCCGGAACTCGGTGTCGGCGAACAGCTCGGTGAGTTCGGTCAGTTCGACCTCGAACCGCAGATCCGGCTTGTCCGAGCCGTATCGGTTCATGGCCTCCGCGAACGGCAGCCGCGGGAAGGGGGTGGGCAGGTCGACGCCGATGAGGGCCCAGACCTCCTTGGCGATGGCCTCCCCGAGTTCGATCACGTCCTCCTGGTCAACGAAGCTCATCTCGATGTCGAGCTGGGTGAACTCGGGCTGCCGGTCGGCGCGGAAGTCCTCGTCGCGGTAGCAACGAGCGATCTGGTAGTAGCGTTCCATGCCCGCCACCATGAGCAGCTGCTTGAACAGCTGCGGGCTCTGCGGGAGGGCGTACCAGGAGCCAGGGCTGAGCCGGGCGGGGACGAGGAAGTCCCGGGCCCCCTCCGGGGTGGAGCGGGTGAGCGTCGGCGTCTCGATCTCGACGAAGTCCCGCTCCCCCAGCACCTTCCGTGCAGCCTGGTTGACCCTGGAGCGCAGCCGGATCGCCGCCGCCGGAGCGGGACGGCGCAGGTCGAGGTAGCGGTACTTCAGACGCGCCTCCTCGCCGACGCTGACCCGCTCGTCGATCTGGAACGGCAGCGGGGCGGCCGGGTTGAGGACCTCGAGCTCCGAGATCGCCACCTCGATCTCACCCGTGGGCAGTTCCGGGTTGGCGTTGCCCTCGGGACGCACCTCGACGACGCCCGTCACCCGGATGCAGAACTCGTTGCGGAGGTCATGGGCTCCGGAGGACTCCAACACCTCGTCGCGCACGACGACCTGGGCGATCCCGGAGGCGTCCCTCAGATCGATGAAGGCGACGCCGCCATGGTCACGTCGCTTGGCGACCCATCCCGCCAGGATCACCTCCTTGCCGGCATCGGTGGCCCGAAGCTCTCCGGCGTCACGGGTGCGAAGCATCTGTCTCCCTCTCTCATGCGGCCCGCGGAGCGCCGGACCGAGCGCGCGTCACTCTACCGGACGGGCGCGCGGTCCGACGCGCTCAGCCGAACAGCCCCTCCCCGACGAAACCACCCTCGGCGCACCCGGGGGGCACGAGATAGACCCCAGTACCCAGGGTCTTGAGGTACTCGACGAACATGTCGTCGCGGGCCATGTTCCGGTGCACCTTCGCGAAACGCGACGGCTCCTTCACGTAGGCGATGAAGAACAGACCCGCCGCGAGCCGTCCCTGCTCGTCGGAGCCGTCCACGTAGTTGTAGGCCCGGCGGAGCATGTGGATGCCGTCGTTGTTGTCGGGGTGGGTACGCGCGACGTGCGACCGCGGGTCGATCAGCGGCTGCCCGTTCTCACCCGCCTTCGCGAAGTCGGGGGGCGTGAACTCGTCCCCACCCGACAGGGGCGCCCCGGTGCCCTTGGCCCGTCCCAGGACCCGATCCTGCTCGCCGAGCTGCAACCCGTCCCACACCTCGATGGTCATGGAGATCTTCCGGGCGACGAGATAGGAGCCGCCGTGCGACCACGCCGGGCCGTCGGAGATCCAGACGTGTTCCGCGAGCTTCTCGGTGTCCTCCGCGCGGAGGTTGTTCGTCCCGTCCTTCTGCCCGAACAGGTTGCGCGGCGTCGGTTGCTCCTTCGTGGTGGAGGAGGCACGCCCGAACCCCAGCTGGGCCCACCTGAGGCTGGCCCGGCCGAAGGCGATCCGGGTGAGGTTCCGGATGGCGTGGACCGCCACCTGCGGGTCGTTGGCGCAGGCCTGGATGCACAGGTCACCGTCGGAGATGGCCGGTTTGATGAAGTCGTTGACCATCTTCGGCAGACCCGTGAACGCCTCCGGCAGCTGCTCCGCGATGCCGAATCGGTCGTCGCCGTCGGTGTCGAGGAACAGGGTGCGTCCCAGGCCGAACGTGAGGGTGAGACCGTTCGGACCGTGATCGGCCGCCTCGCCCGTGTCGACGGGTGGCGCGAGGGGATCCCCGTCGAAGGCTCCCCCCGCCCCCACCGGTAGGCCGAGGACCATCCGAGAGGCCGCGTAGCTCCAGTCCTGGAGCAGCTCCTTGAGATCCTCGCGGGACTGGCCGGGCATCATGTCGAAGGCCGCGAAGTGGAGCTGTTCCTGGGCGGGGGTGATGATCCCGGCCTGGTGTTCACCGTGGAAGGGATACTCGACGGCGCCCAGGTCCTCCGTCCCGTCGGCGGGGGAGGTGGCGCGGCCGGCGAAGAAGCCGCCCACCCCCACACCGACGGCACCCGCCGTGGCGCCCGACCAGGCGAGCATGCCCCTGCGGGAGAGAGCCATCACTGCTCCTGGATGCCGAGAACGGTGACGGTGAGCTTCGAGAGGGGCTCCCGCAGCGCGTTGATCTGGTCGCTCAGCTCCTTCTGCTGCTCCGAGGTCACCTGGTCGTAGAGCACGAAGCCCTTCTCGAGGCTGCCGTACTTCGCCAGCAGCGCCTGGAGCTCGTCGAACTCCTTGCGGATCTCCGCGACCAGGGACTTGCCCTCCTCACCCTTGCGCTCCGCGATGGGGGCGACGAGGTCGAAGGCGATACGAGCGCCGTCGAGGTTGGCCTGGAAGTCCCACAGGTCGTAGTGGCTCCACCAGTTCTCCTCGCCCGTGACCTTGCCGACGGCGATCTCCTCGAGCAGGGCCGACGCCCCGTTCGAGACGGTCGAGATGTTCAGCTCGTTGTCCTTGATGAACGACTCCGAGGAGACGAGTTCGTTCAGCTTCTTCACGTCCGCGATGAGCGTCTCACCGATCATCTTCCGCTGCTCCGGGGTGGACGGCTGCCAGCCTTCATGGGCGGGGGTGCCGTCGGGCTGCACCGCGTCCTCCGCGGGAACCCAGAGATCCTTCTCGATGCGGTGGAAGCCCAGCCATTCGGTGAACGTGGGGTCATCGGCCTTGAGGGCATCGGCCTCCGCGAGGTAGTCGATCTCCCGGTAGTCGATGCGGGGGTCGAGCACCCCGAGGGTCTCCGCGATGGGCTCGATGCGCTCGTAGTGGACACGGATCTTCGCGTAGAGGTCACGGGCCTTGTCGTCGTCGCCGTCGATGTAGGCCTTGGCGAACTCCTCGACCTTGGGTTCGAGCTCGGAGACCTCGTTGCGCACGAAGGCGAAGTAGTCGGTGACGGCCTTGGCGAACAGCTCCTGGTCCTCACCGGTGAGCTCCACCGCCTCGCCGGTGACCTTGAAGGCCGCCTGCCCGACGTTCTCACCCCGCATTCCGGGCTTGCAGGCGGTGAAGTACTCCCCGGGCTGCAGCGACACCGTGAGCTCGGCCGAGGCGCCGGCGGCGATGTTCTCCTTCTCGGAGACGATCCGCAGACCGTCGGAGCCCAGCAGGTAGAACTCGGTGGTGCGCGGGCCGTCGTTCTTGATGGAGAAGGTGACGTTGCCGGACTTCGCCTCCGCGGCGGAGACCTTGCAGTCGGTGTCCGTGGAGACGACCGAGATGGGCCCCGCGGCGGCGCCCTGGGCGGCGGCGGAGGACGAGGTCGTGGCGGGCTTGTTCTCGGTGCACCCGGTGAGCACGAGTGCCCCGGCGGCCAGGGCGGCGAGGCTACGCAGACTGAGGGACTTCATGGGATTCCTTTCGAGGGGTGGCGTGACGCACACGCCTGATGAACATGGGCAGGACGATGGCGAGGTAGATGGCCCAGGCGGTGATCTCGAGCCAACTCATGAGCGGGGTGAAACCGACCGTCCCCTTGAGCAGTGCGGCGAGCCAGCTGTCAGGAGCGATGACATCCTGCAGGTCGAAGGCCCACCCGAAGGGGAAGGGCGCCCCCCAGTACGGGATCTCCGTGAAGAATCCGACGAGGACCTCGCCGGTGCGGAAGTTGACGGGGGTGATCGGGGCCCCCGAGAAGGGGCCCGGCAGGAACCGCGCCTCCTGGAGGTCGTGGATTCCGTAGGCGAGGATGCCTGCCGTCATGATGATGAGAAGGGTGCCGGTCCAGGCGAAGAAGGTGGAGAACCTGATCCTGAGCATCCCCTTGTAGACGAACCATCCCATGATGGCCGCCGTGACGAGGCCGATGAGGGCTCCGGCGAGCGCGACGGGCTCCGTCAGCCAGGCCCACAGCATGAGGGTCGTCTCGATGCCCTCACGGCCGACCGAGATGAAGGCGAGACCGAACATCCCCCAGCCCGTGCCGATCGCCGTGGCGGCGCTGCTCTCCAGCTCCGCCTTCATGGTGCGACCGGCACGCAGCATCCAGAAGACCATCCAGGTCACCATGACGACGGCGAGCAGCGACATGCCACCACCCAGGAGTTCCTGTCCCTCGAAGCTCAGTCCGTAACGCCCGAAGGTGAACGCCGCTCCGAGGAGGAGGGAGGCGGTGATGGCGATGCCCACCCCCAGCCAGATGCGGGGAACGACATCCCTGCGCTGCTGCTTGAGGACGTAGGCGATGAGGATGCCGATGATGAGGGAGGCCTCGAGCCCTTCACGCAGTCCGATGAGGAAGGCTCCCAGGAACATGCGACTCCGTTTCGCCAAGTCCTCATTGCTCTAATGAGGCGAGGCGAGCCTAACCAAGGTGAGGGTGTGAAAGCAACCACCCTCAGGGGCGTTCCGTCACTCGGATGCGGTGACCCTTGGGTGCAGGTCAGCCTCGGGCGGGAACCACCCGGCGGGATCCGCCGGCTCCTGATGGCCGGATCGGATGTCCTTGACCGAGTCGTCGTGTCCGGCCCCGAACCACACGAAGGGGATCCCCCGTCGCTCCGCGTGGCGGATCTGGCGGCCGAACCTGTCCGCCTTCGGGGCCACCTCGCACGGGATGCCCCGGGCGCGCAGCTGCCGCGCGACGTCGAGAGCCGATCCCCTCGACTCCTCGTCGTCCACGGCCACGAGCACCGCCGACGGCACGGAACGCGACGCCGTGAGCCTTCCCTTGCCGATGAGCGGCGCCAGGATGCGGGTGACCCCGAACGAGTAACCCACCCCGGGGAAGGTGACCTTGCCGTCGGAGGCCAGCGAGTCGTAGCGTCCTCCGGAGCCGACCGAGCCCATCCGCTCGAAACCGTGCATGACCGTCTCGTAGACCATGCCGGTGTAGTAGTCCAGACCGCGGGCGATCCTGAGGTCGGCGACGACCCGGCCCGGTTCCTGCCTCGCGGCGATGCGGATGAGTGCGGCGAGTTCCTCGAGTCCCGCGTCGAGGAGATCGTGCTGCACGCCGAGGGCGCGCACCTTGTCGACGAAGGATTCGTCCTCGGACTGGATGCCTGCCAGACCGACGCAGGCCCTGGCCTGGGCCGGAGCGAGTCCAACCTGCTCCTGAAGGAGGTCGGTGACGGCATCCGGCCCGATCTTGTCGTACTTGTCGACCCGCTGCAGCACCGCGGCCGGATCCTCGATGCCGAGGCCCCGGTAGAACCCCTCGGAGAGCTTCCGGTTGTTGACCCGGATGCTGACGGTTGGCAGGCCGAGCTCGACGTGGAGCCGACTGAACACGTCGAGGGCCACGAGCGGGATCTCCACGTCGTGGTGCTCCGCGAGCTGGTCCTGGCCGACGATGTCGATGTCGGCCTGCGTGAACTCGCGGTACCGACCCTCCTGGGGCCGTTCCCCCCGCCAGACCTTCTGGATCTGGTGACGGCGGAAGGGGAAGACGAGGTGCCCTGCGTGCTCGAGCACATAGCGGGCGAAGGGAACCGTGAGGTCGAAGTGCAGCCCCAGTTCATCGGTTTCCCCCTCGGCGGCGTGGAGCCGCCGCACGACGTAGACCTCCTTCTCGATCTCGCCCTTGCGGGCGAGTTGATCGAGGGGTTCCACGGCGCGGGTCTCGATGGGGGCGAATCCGTGGAGTTCGAACGTGGTGCGGATCACGTCGAGGACCCTCGACTCCACGATGCGCCCCTCGGGCAGGAACTCGGGGAATCCGGAAATGGGTTTGGGGCGGGCCATGTCAGTTCTCCAGGAAGTCGGGTTGCAGGTACGGGTTGTGCCGACGCTCGGCGGCCATGGTGGTGGCGGCACCGTGCCCGGGAAGAAGCACGGCATCCGCGGGGAGGAGGTCGACGAGCCGACGCAGACTCGCCTTCATGACCGCCCCATCCCCTCCGGGCAGGTCGGTGCGCCCGATGGTGCCCTGGAAGATGACGTCCCCGGTGAGGAACACGGTCTCCGTGCCGTCGGAGATCTCCAGCACGGTGGAACCGGGGGTGTGCCCGGGGGCCGGGATGGCGCGACAGGTCAGGGGCCCGACGGCTGCCACCGCGTCGATGTCCCGCAGATCCTGGGGACGATCCAGCGCGTCACGTTCGATGAGCTGGATGATGAGCGGCACCGCCTCCGCCCCCAGACCGAGGGAGGGTTGCAGCAGCATCGCCTGATCGGCCTCGGCGCAGTGCACGGGCACCCCCCAGACCGCGGCGAGTGTGGCCGCCTCCCCCACGTGGTCGAGATGGCCGTGGGTGACGAGGATGGCCCGGGGCTGCCAGCCGAGTCGGTCGAGGGCCCGGACGATGACCTCGGAACCCATCACCCCGGGATCGACGACGAAGCAGGGCGAACCCTCCCCGGCATCACCGGCAGCGATGAGATGACAGTTCGCCTGCCAGGGCGAGACCGGAACAGTTGTGATGCGCACCCGCCTACTCTATGGCAGTTGCCGGACCCGGCCCGCTAGATTGTTCCCATGAGCGAACAGCAAGCACCCGCGGAGTTCGGACGTGTCGACAGCGACGGCACCGTCTACGTCCGCGTCGGTGACACCGAGAGAAGTGTCGGGCAGGTTCCTGACTCCACCCCCGGGGAGGCCCTCGCGTTCTACACGCGACGCTACGAGAACCTCGCAGCGGAGGTGAGCCTGCTCGTCTCCCGCGTCGAGGCGCAGTCCATGTCGCCGGAGGAGGCACGCAAGGCCATCGCGACGGCGAAGACCCACGTGGCGGAGGCCAACGCGGTGGGTGACCTGCCCGCCCTGACGGCGCGTCTCGAGGCATTGGAGGAGCTGCTGCCCGCGCAGATCGAGGCCCGCAAGGCCGCACGGGCCGAACAGAACGCCGCGACCCTGGCCGCCAAGCAGGCCATGGTCGAGGAGGCGGAGGCGCTCGCCGCCGGCAACGACTGGCGCCGCGGGGTCGACCGCTTCCGGGAACTGCTCGAGGAGTGGAAGACGCTTCCCCGCATCGACCGGACCACCGACAACGAGCTGTGGCATCGGTTCAGTTCGGCCCGCACGCAGTACACGAGGCGACGCAAGGCCCACTTCACGGAACTCAACTCGAAGCGCGACGAGGCCAAGCGCCTCAAGGAGCGCATCATCGAGGAGGCCACTCCCCTGGCGGAGTCCACCGACTGGGGCGCCACGGCCGGTGCGTTCCGGGAGCTCATGTCGCGTTGGAAGGCTGCGGGCGCTGCCCGGCGGAACGAGGACGACGCCCTGTGGGCGAGGTTCCGCGCACTCCAGGACCAGTTCTTCAACGCCCGCACGGCGGCGCAGAACGCACTCGACGGCGAGCACGCCGAGAACCTCGCGGCCAAGGAGGAACTGCTCGCCAAGGCGGAGGCGGACCTCGCCGGGGTCACCGACATCGACCACGCGAAGGCCATCCACCGCGAGTTCCTCGCCAGGTTCAACGAGCTCGGCCATGTGCCGCGGCAGGCGATGAGGGATCTCGACGCCCGGGTCCGCAAGCTCGGTGATCACGTCGCCGAGCTCGAGGCGGAGCGCTGGCGCCGGACCGATCCCGAGGCCCGCAAGCGTGCCGCGGACACCGTCGCACTGTTCCAGGCCCAGGTGGACAAGCTGACCCGGGACCTGGCCGCCGCCGAGGCCAGCGGCGACTCCCGCCGGGCCAAGGACGCTGCGAAGTCCCTCGAGACCTACACCTCCTGGCTGGAGCAGGCCAAGGAGACCCTGAAGGACTTCCAGGACTGAACACACCACATGGTTCGGCCCGGCTCCCCTCATCGGGGGCCGGTCCGAACCATGTCCGGGCTGGATGGTGGAGGTTCCTCAGAGGGTGCGCGGATAGGGGGATCGTCACGAGGATCGACACGGTGACCTCCTGGCAAGGCGGACGACGAAGAGCGCACTGGATCGTGCGTTCAAGGAGGACAACGTCGTCAGGGGGTCACCGGGGTGA
>NZ_RQYT01000011.1 GCF_003932785.1 Arachnia propionica
GCGCACTGGATCGTGCGTTCAAGGAGGACAACGTCGTCAGGGGGTCACCGGGGTGACCGCAGTAGATGCGCCTATCCGCGCACCCTCTTAGCTCTCCTCGATGACCGGCTGATCCATCTCCACGCGCTCGGCGCCGAGCCGATCCACGAAGTCCTGCGGCAGCTCCGCGACGTGCTCATCGACGGTCACCGTCGTCCCCCAGGAGAACTTGGCGTCCCTGTCCTGGTCCCCGCCGATGAGGATCCCCTCGGCATTGATGAGCACGCTGTGGCCGCCCTCCGGGTCGAGCGCCGAATCCACGAAGTGGGCGCGATACCCGACCGTGCCATCGGAGATGAGGAGTTCGGTCACGGTGACCTTCGGGTTCGTCGGCACTCCCTCCTTGCCCACGCCCGGTCCTTCCGGGTTCTCGGCGATCCGCTGGAGCACCCGGATCGCCGCGGCACGCACCTCGGGCCGGGTCTGGGCCGAGAGCAGGTTGGTCGCCTCCTTGAACACACGCTCATCCGCGGAGTTGTTGCCGCCCCGCCCGCGCAGCACCGCGTCGAGTTCGACCGGATCGGTGGGCAACTCCCGGTCCTCGTTGGGGGCGAGCTTCAGCCACGTGACCACTCCCGGTTCGACGTCCGAGACCCGTCGTGTCCACGTCCAGCCCTCGGCGTCCATGTAGATCTCGTGGGTGGTCTCGGGGATGACCTCGTTGTTCGGGCCGCGGGATCCGATCACCTCGACGAGGTGGCGGAATCCCTGCCCGGCGGGTTCCACGGCCTTCGTCGAGGCGACAGCCACCTCCTCCAGGACGCTCGGCGCGACCTGGGCGCCTTCCCGCCAGGTCAGCGCCGCCTGCACCCCGGGACTCTCGGCCGGTGGAACGGATGCGGCGGGTGTGGGCGACGCCGTCGCGGGCATGCTGATCCGGGGCTGAGCCGCCGGCGCCGGGCCCGGGCGGTTCAGGTGGACGAGGACGGGAGCGGTCAGGGCCACCGCCGTCACCGCGGCCGCCACCACGCCCAGGGCGACGACGGGTCCTCGACGTCGGGTGGGACCGGTGGCCCGCGTCTCGGTGATCTCCGCGTACAGCGCGGCACGGCGTTGCGGGGTGAACTCGGATTCGAAGTCGGGACGGTGTTTCGACAGATCGGTCATGCTGGGCTCCTCACAGGGATGGGGCGGATGGTGTGGGTGGGGTCGACCAACTCCTCGAAGCGTTGCCGAGCCCGCCCCAGTCGTTTCGTGAACGCGGACTTGCTCATCCCGAGCACCTTGGCCGCCGCCTCATGGCTGAGGCCGTCCCAGCCCACGAGGAGCAACGCCTCACGGTCGGTGTCGGACAGCCGCTCGAGGGCAGCCAGCACCGTCTGCCGTTCGACGACGGCGCTCTCCGGCCCCGGGAGCGAAACGCTCCGCTCGAGGATGTGGATCTGCTCGGTCAGTCGGGCGCGTCGCGATCGGGAGCGTTGATGATCGATCAACGTCCGTCTCGCCGTGGTGATGAGCCACCCCAGGGGCTCCGGCCCCATCGAGTCGAGATGCCGCCACGCCTTGACGAACACCTCCGCCGTGACGGTCTCGGCCAGATCGGGGTCACTGTGCCTTCTCAGGAAGGCGTACACCCGTGGGGATGTCGTCTCGTACAACCCCCTGAATCGGGATTCCGCATCATCGTTCACACCCCGAACACGATCCGCGACCCCACGAGGTGACACGGGATTCAGGAATTCACCCTGAAGGCGTCGTAGACCCCGGGGATGCGCCGCACCTGGGTGAGGACGTGTTGCAGGTGGGTGGGGTCCGGGGCCTCGAAGGTCAACCGTCCCACGAACTTGCGGTTGCGCCCCGTCGTCATCGACACCTCGAGGAGATCCACGTGGGCCTCCGAGATCGCCGCGGAGACATCCATGAGCAGACGGGCCCGGTCGATTCCCTCCACCTGGATGGTGACCTCGAACTGGCCCGCCTCGTCGCCGTCCCATTCCACCGGGACCAGGCGCTCGGGGGTCTCCCGCAGGGCGGGCATGTTGCTGCAGTCCTCGCGGTGCACCGAGACCCCGTCGCCGCGGGTGATGAACCCCGCGATCTCGTCGCCGGGAATCGGGTGGCAGCACTTCGCCAGCTTGACGGTGATCGTCGGGTCACCGTCGACGAGCACCCGCGCCTCACTCGCCGGTCGGGGACGACGGCGGGGACGCACCACCTCGTCCTCGGTGATGGTGTCGACCGCCTCGTCCTCCCCACCGTGCAACTGGATGAGATGGGTGACGACGGACTGGGCGGAGACGTGTCCCTCGCCGATGGCCATGTACAGCGAGGGGACGTCCTGGTGCCTCAGCACGTTCGCCACCGCTGTGAGGTTCTCGAGGGTCAGGAGACGCTGCAGCGGCAGCCCGGTGCGGCGCAGCTGCTTCGCCAGGGACTCCTTGCCGGTCTCAATGGCCTCGTCGCGGCGTTCACGGGAGAAATACTGCTTGATCTTCTGCTTGGCCCTCGTCGAGGCGACGAAGCTCAGCCAGTCCCGGCTGGGACCGGCGTTCTCCGACTTGGAGGTGAGGATCTCGACCTTGTCCCCCTGGACCAGCTTCGCCGACAGCGCGACGAGGCGGCCGTTCACCCGGGCCCCGATGCAGCGGTAGCCGACCTCGGTGTGCACGGAGAATGCGAAGTCGACGGGGGTCGCGCCGACGGGGAGCGCCACGACCTCCCCCTTGGGGGTGAAGACGTAGATCTCGTCCGAATTGATCTCGAACAGCACCGAGTCGAGGAACTCGGTGGGGTCCTCGGTCTCCTTGCTCATCACGCCGAGCTGGTGCATGGCCCGCAGCCCCGCCTGCTCCGGGGTGACGCCGTTGCGGAGGTTCTCCTTGTACTTCCAGTGGGCGGCGACACCGTACTCCGCCCGTCGGTGCATCTCGTGGGTGCGGATCTGGAACTCGACCGGCTCGCCCCTGATCCCGAGCACCGTCGTGTGCAACGACTGGTACATGTTGAACTTCGGGTTCGCGATGTAGTCCTTGAACCGGCCCGGGATCGGCTTCCACTTGGAGTGGGCGACCCCCAGCACCGCGTAGCAGTCGCGCACCTCCTCGACGAGGACCCTCAGCCCGATGAGGTCGTAGATGTCGGCGAAGTCCCGTCCCCGCACCATCATCTTCTGGTAGATCGAGTAGAGGTGCTTGGGGCGGCCGTACACCGTCGCCTTGATGCGGTTCTCCGCCAGCAGCTGCTGGAAGTCGGTGATGAGCTCCCGGAGGTAGCGTTCCCGGCCCGGCGCCTGCTGCGCCACGAGTTCGGAGATCTCCTGAAACACCTTCGGTTCAATCGCCTGGAAACTGAGGTCCTCCAGTTCCCACTTGATGGTGTTCATGCCCAGCCGGTGCGCCAGGGGGGCGAAGATGTTGAGGGTCTCGGTGGCGATCCTCACCTGCTTGTCCGGGCGGAGGAAGGAGATTGTCCGCATGTTGTGGAGCCGGTCGGCGAGCTTGATGACCAGCACCCGGACCTCCTCGGAGGTGGCCATGATCATCTTGCGGATCGTCTCGGCCTTGGCCGTCTCGCCGTAGGTGACCTTGTCGAGCTTGGTCACGCCGTCGACCATGCGTGCCACCTCGTCGGAGAAGTCCGAACGGAGCTGATCGAGGGTGTAGTCGGTGTCCTCGACGGTGTCGTGCAGCAGCGCGGCCGCGATGACCGGCTCGGTCATTCCGAGCTCCGCCAGGATGGTGGCGACGGCGAGCGGGTGGGTGATGTAGGGATCCCCCGACTTGCGCTTCTGGCCGTGATGGTGGTGTTCGGCGATGCGGTAGGCGCGTTCGATGACGTTGAGGTCGGCCTTGGGGTGGCTGGCCTGGATGATCTTGAACAACGGGTCGAGCACGGCGGAGCGGGGCCGCACCGCCCCGAGCCGGGCCAGTCGCTGCCGCATGCGCAGCCGCGGCTGTTCCGGCCCGCCCGCGAAGCGTTGCAACGCTCCTGGTCCACTCACCTGCTCAGCCATGACAGGATTCTAGTGTCACCGCACACCCGCAGGCGATCCGCGCATCAGGACAGCCGATCGAGGTCCGTCTCCGCGCGTTCTGCGCGCCGGACGACAATGAGTTGATCCCCCGTCTCGATCCGGGATGCGGTGGAGTCGTAGAAGCGACGCAGGGTGCCACCACGGATGATGCCGATCACCCTTTCGTTGTGCAGGGAGGACGGCGTCTGGCCGACCTCGTGGGCGGCGGCCTGGCGTTGGCTGACCTCGAGTCCCGTGCCGGCGGTCAGCAGGTCCTGGATGATGGAGCCGAGTTCGGGACCCACGGCCGACAACCCCATGAGCCGCCCCACCGTGTCGGAGGAGGTCACCACGGAGGTCGCGCCGGACTGACGCAGGAGTGGGACGTTCTCCTGTTCCCGCACGGAGACGACGATTGCCGCGCTCGGGTTGAGCTGCCGCACCGTCAGGGTGGAGAGGATGGCGGAGTCGTCGCGGGAGAGACAGATGATGATCTTGCGGGCCTTGCTGATCTCCGCCCGACGCAGCAGCTCACGTTGGGTGGCGTCCCCGAGGAAGGCCGCCAGGCCATCGAGGTTCGCCTCGTTGACGGCGACGTCGTTGTTGTCGATGACGACAATCCTCGCGTCCTTCTCCCCGTGACGCCGCAACGTGTTGACGGCACTGCGTCCCTTGGTGCCGTACCCGATGACCACGACATGGTTTCTCATGGCTCGCCTCCACTGGAGATCACGGATGATTCGGTTGCCCTGATTGGCCAGCACGGCGATCGTGGTCCCGACGAGGACGACGAGGAAGCCGATGCGCATGGGGGTGATGAGGATGGCGTTGAGGAGCCTGGCGTGCGGCGCCAGCGGCGTGATGTCGCCGTAGCCGGTGGTCGTCATCGTGACGGTCGAGTAGTACAGGGCGTCGATGAAGCTGACCCCGTCGTTGCGGACGTTGTCCACGTAGGCGTCCCTGTCCAGCCAGACCGTGATGGTGCTGACCGACAGCAGGACGCAGGCCAGGATGAACCTCTTCGCCAGTTCCCTGAGGGGATGCAGGTCACGCCTCGGCAGGCTCACCATCGACGTGGCGTAGCCTCGCTGGACCAGCTTCCTTGCGGGCATGGCTAGTCCGTCACCACCGCCGAGCAACTGTCGATGCCAGCCTCGAGCAGCCGGGCGCGTCCGCCCAGGGAGGTGAGCTCCAGCAGGACGCTCACGTGGACGAGTTCGGCCCCCAGCCGGGTGAGCAGCGCGGACGTGGCCGCGATCGTGCCCCCCGTGGCCAGGACGTCATCCACGACGAGCACCCGCGCCCCCGCCACCATGGCATCGACGTGCATGGTGAGCGTCTCCGTCCCGTACTCGAGGGCGAAGCTCTCGCTCAGCACCGCCCGCGGCAACTTCCCCGGCTTGCGTACGGGCACGAATCCGGCGCCGAGCCGCAACGCGACGGGGGCCGCGAAGATGAAGCCACGCGCCTCCATCCCGACCACGAAGTCGATGCCGCCCGGCGCGGATTCGGCGATGGCGTCGACCGCCTGCCGGAAGCCCTCCGGGGAGGCGAGCAGCGGGGTGATGTCCTTGAACGTGACCCCGGGTTTGGGCCAGTCCGGGACATCGGTGATGAGGGACCTCACCAGATTCATCGGTTCAGCCTCTTGCGCTGTTCCCGGCTGAGGTGGGTCCGGCGCTGGCGACGCTGCGCCGCCCCGACCATTTCGGCCTCCTCCTGGGGCTCTGCATCGGCCTCCGACGCCTCGGCCGCCCGACGTTCGGCACGGGCCTCCTGACGTTCCTTCCGGCGCTCCAGCGTCTTGCGGTGGGCGATCTGCTCGGGTTCGCGTTCCTTCATCTGGACCAGCAGCGGGGTGGCGATGAAGATCGACGAGTAGGCGCCGGCGATCATGCCGATGAAGAGGGCCAGGCCGAGGTCGGCGAGGGGGCCGCTGTGGAGCATGGATCCGCCGATGAGCAGGGCGGTGACCGGGAGGATGCCGATGAGGGTGGTGTTCAGTGAGCGGATGAGCACCTGGTTGACGGCGAGGTTCGCCGCCTGCCCGTAGGTCTGGCGGCTCTCCTTGATGCCTCGGGTGTTCTCACTCACCCGGTCGAAGACCACGACGGTGTCGTAGAGGGAGTAGCCGAGGATCGTCAGCACACCGATGATGGTGGCGGGGGTGACCGTGAACCCGACCAGCGCGTAGACGCCGATCGTCACGACGAGGTCGTGCGCCAGGGCGATGACGGCGGCCAGGGACATCTTCCAGTTCCTGAACCACACGCCGATGAGGATCATCACGAGCAGGATGAACACAACGAGGGCGATGAGCGCCTGTTGGGACACCTGCTTGCCCCACGAGGCGCCGATCGCGGTGTAGGCGACGTCCTTGGGCTCCTTGCCGGCCATCTCCGCGATCGCGGCGCGTACGATGCTGGTCTCCTCAGGGTTGAGCGCCCTGGTCTGGATCCGAACGGCGGAGTCCCCCAGGGAGAAGACCTGGGCGCCGAGGTTCTTCACCTCGAAGGAGTCGACCTTGCCCCGCACCTCGTCGACGGTGCTGGCGGTCACCTCCATCGGCACCTGGAAGTCCGTGCCGCCCCGGAACTCGATGCCGAGGGCGAGGCCACGCACGAGCAGGCCGACGACACAGATGCCGAGGATGACCGCGGAGAGGATGTACCACGTGCGGCGCTTGCCGACGAAGTCGTAGGAGACCTGCCCCGAGTAGAAACGATGTGCCAGACCGTGCTTGCTGGTCATCAGGCCTCCTTGACGATCTGGGTGGAGCGGCGGCGACGTCCGAGCAGCGAGTCACGGGTGACCCCCATGTGGGAGGCGTCGAGACCCGACAGCTTGTGTCCCTGCCCGAAGAACTTGGTCCTGCCGAGCACCTGGACGAGCGGCTTGGTGAAGAAGAAGCACACCGCCAGGTCGATCAGCGTGGTGAGACCGAGGGCGAAGGCGAAGCCCTTCACACCACCCACCGCGAGGATGAACAGCACCAGCGCGGACAGGATGGACACCATGTCCGCCACGACGATGGTCGACCTGGCCTTCGTCCACCCCGTGGTGAGGGCGGACTTCAGGCTCCTGCCGTCCCGGATCTCGTCGCGAATCCGCTCGAAGTAGATGACGAACGAGTCGGCCGTCACGCCGATGGCCACGATGGCGCCGGCGATGGCGGGCAGGTTGAGCGTGAATCCCATGGCCTCGCCGAGGATGACCATGGAGGCGTAGGTGGCCAGGGCGGCGACGGCGAGCGAGCCGATGACCACGAGGCCCAGGCCACGGTAGTACAGCAGGCAGTACCCGATCACGAGCCCGAGCCCGATGAGGCCGGCGATGAGACCGACCCGCAGCTGCTCGCCGCCGAGGGTGGCGGAGACGGTCTCCACCTGGGAGGGCTCGAAGTTCAGCGGCAGCGAACCGAAACGCAGGATGTTGGCGAGCTGGGCGGCCGACTCGGGCGTGAAGTTGCCGGAGATCTCCGCGTTGCCGTCGTTGATGGCGCTGCGCACAGCGGCATTGGACTCGACGACCCCGTCGAGGACGACGGCGAACTGGTTGGTGGGGTCGGGCTTGTTCACCAGCGCCGTGGTCATGGCGCGCAGCTGCTCCGTGCCCTCCGCGTCGAAGGAGAGCACGACGACGTTCTGCACCTGGCCGGCGTGGACCGTCGACGCGGCGTTCGTGACCCGCTCCCCGATGATCGCGACGGGGCCGAGCAGGAACTTCATGGTCTTGGTCGAGTCGCAGGCGTAGGTGGCCTTGTCGAGGGGCTCGACCACCTCGTCGCCACACTGGTAGCTGTGGAACGCGCTCTGCTCCTCGGCGCTCGCCTGGTAGGCGACCACCTGATCGACGGGCAGCTGGGTGCCGACGGCTCCCGGCTCCGGGGTCGGGGTGGGGAGTCGGTCGACACCGTTCTCCTCGACCGGGGCGACCGGCTGGTAGCTCAGCACCGGCCGGAAGGACAGCTGGGCCGTGCTCCCGATGAGGTCGACCAGGTCGTCGCGCTGGACGTTGGGGGCCGAGACGACGATGTGCCGATCACCCGAGGTGGTGACGGCGGCCTCGCTCACCCCGAGGCTGTCGACGCGGTTCTGGATGATCTGTCGCGCGAGTTCGAGATTGTCCGCCTCCACCGTGGAGTTGGTTGCGGTGAGGGTGATGGTCATGCCGCCCTGGAGGTCGAGACCGAGTTTCGGGGTCCAGATCCGCCCGATGGCCATGATGCCGAACAGCGCGGCGACACAGACCAGGAAGATCGTCAGGACGAGCCCCGGACGGGGCTTGCGGGATGTGGTTGCCATGGATCAGTTCTTCTCGTCGGCCTCATCCGGGATGACGGGGGCGACGTCGGCGTCCTCGGTGAGGTCCTTGACCTCCTCCACCCCGAGGTCATCCGCCTCGTCGTCGAACTCGAACTCCTCCTCGTCCGCGGTGGCGGCGCGCATGATGGCGGCCTTGAGGATGGTGACCTCGGTGCCGGGGGCCAGTTCCACGATGGCCTGCCGGTCCCCGACATGGGTGATGGTGCCATAGATGCCGCTCTGCATCAGCACACGCGCTCCCGGGCCGAGGGCGTTGACCGCTTCCTGCTGTTCCCGCATTCTCCGCTGCTGCGGACGAATGAGCAGGAAGTACATGATGGCGAAGATTCCCACCATCATGAGCATCATTTCAATCATGGAACAAGTCCTTCAAGAGTTGTGGGCGTGACAGACCGATGGTCAGGATAGCTCAATCGAACAGAGAAGCCCCATCGACGGGCGGCTGCAAACCCATGTGCCGCCATCCCGCCCCCGTCGCCACCCTGCCCCGTGGGGTCCGCATCATGAGTCCCTCCCTGATGAGGAAGGGTTCGGCCACCTCGGAGACGGTCTCCGTCTCCTCCCCCACACTGAGCGCCAGGGTGGACAGGCCCACGGGTCCCCCGCCGAAGAGGGTGCAGAGATTGCCCAGCACGGCACGGTCCAGTCGGTCGAGCCCGCGGGCGTCGACCTCGTAGAGGTCCAGGGCGGCCCGGGCGTGATCGACACCGACGCTCGCCTCCCCGGCGACCTGGGCGTAGTCCCGAACCCGCCGGAGCAGGCGATTCGCGATCCGGGGGGTGCCGCGGGAACGCCCAGCGATCTCCCGTGCCGCATCCGGCACCAATGCCACCCCCAATTTCTGGGCCGATCCCGCGACGATTCCCGCCAGATCCGCCGAATCGTAGAACTCGAGTTGTGCGGTGAATCCGAAACGATCGCGGAGCGGGCCCGGCAACAATCCGGCTCTCGTGGTCGCACCGACGAGGGTGAAGGGTGGCAGGTCGATGGGAATTGCCGTCGCGCCGGGTCCCTTGCCGACGACGACATCGACGCGGAAGTCCTCCATGGCGAGATAGAGCATCTCCTCCGCCGGGCGCGCGAGCCGGTGGATCTCGTCGAGGAACAACACATCCCCTTCATCCAGCCCGGAAAGGATGGCGGCGAGATCCCCCGCGTGCTGGATGGCCGGCCCGGAGGAGATCCGGAGGTTCACCCCCAGCTCGGCGGCGATGATCATGGCCAGGGTGGTCTTGCCGAGTCCCGGCGGCCCCGAGAGCAGCACGTGATCGGGGCTCGTCCCACGGTGACGGGCCGCGTCCAGCACCAGCCCCAGCTGGTTGCGCACCCGGGGCTGCCCCTCGAACTCCGCCAGCCGCTTGGGACGCAGTGCCGCCTCGAAGTCCTTCTCCTCGCCGCGACGGTTCGGATCGACCGCTGACTCGTCCATCGTCGCCTCCTCAGCGCTTCGCCAGTGAGCTCAGGGCCGCGCGCATGAGCTCCCCCACGGGGGCCCCGGCGGCCGCCCGATCCGCCACCGCGTCGCAGGCCTGGGCCGCATCCTTCGCCGACCATCCGAGCCCCTGGAGCCCCTCGGTGAGCTGATCCCGCCATTCCTCGCCGGCCCCGGGTGCCGGGCGGGGTGTGTCGACGCCGGAGTCGTCGAGGGCCAGCAGGGCCGGCTTGTCCCGCAACTCGAGGATGATCTTCTGGGCCATCTTCGGCCCCACCCCCGGCGCCTTGGAGATGGCGCGGGCATCGTCGGCGAGCACCGCCCGCTTGAGCTCCGCGGGGGCCAGGACCGAGCAGATGCCCAGCGCCACCTTGGGACCCACCCCGCTGGGTGCCTGCACGAGTTCAAAGGTGTCCCGTTCCACGTCGGTGGCGAACCCGAACAGGGTCAGGGAGTCCTCGCGCACCACCATGGAGGTGTGGACGGTGGCCTGCTCCCCGGGGCGGAGCGCCGCCGCCGTCGAAGGGGTGCACTGGGCGTGGAAGCCCACTCCCCCCACATCGATGACGAACCATGTGGTCCCGGCGCGGACGACGGTTCCCGAGAGCTGAGCGATCATGACCTTCCCTTGGCTGCCGCGACGAGAGCGGCGTAACGATTGGTGTGTCCACCCCGCCAGGCATGGCAGACGGCGAGGGCCAGGGCGTCGGCGGCGTCGGCGGGCCTGGGCGGCGCGTCGAGTCTGAGGATGGCGGTGACCATCGCCGTCACCTGGGCCTTGTCGGCCCGACCCGATCCACTCACCGCGGCCTTGACCTCACTCGGCGTGTGATGGGTGACGGGGATGCCCCTTCGGGCGGCGACGAGGGCGGCCACCCCGGCCGCCTGCGCCGTGTCGATGACGGATGCCCGGTTGTGCTGCGCGAAGACCCGCTCGATGGCCACCACATCGGGCAGACACCGGTCGAACCACTCCTCGAGTCCTACCTCGAGGGCAAGGAGCCGACGTGCGACGTCGAGTTCGGTGGGGGTGCGCACCACCCCCACCGCGACGAAGGACGGCGGGCGCCCGACCGATCCGTGCACCACCCCGATACCGCATCGGGTGAGGCCGGGGTCGATCCCCAGAATTCGCTTGCTCTCGAACATCAGTTCGATGGTAGCGGATCAGTCCTCGTTCTCGAGGGCCGCCGCGACCTCATCCGTGAGATCAAGGTTGGTGTAGACGTTCTGCACGTCGTCGGAGTCCTCGAGGGCATCGATGATCCGGAAGGCCTTGGTGGCCACGTCGACGCTGTCGACCTGCTGGTCGAAGGAGGCGACGAACTGCACCTCGGCCGAGTCGTACTCGAAACCGGCGGCCTCCACGGCCTTGCGCACCTCGACGGTGTCGTTCGGGTCGCAGATCGCCTCCCAGTTCTCGCCCTCGTCGCTGACCTCCTCGAGCCCCGCCTCAAGGGCGGCCTCCAGCAGATCGTCCTCGGTGAGCTCCCGCTCCCCCTGCTGCTTGGGCACCACGACGACTCCCTTGCGGGAGAACAGCCGCTGCACCGAACCGACATCCGCCATGGTGCCGCCGTTGCGGGTCACGGACACCCGGACGTCCGAGGCGGATCGGTTCCGGTTGTCGGTGAGGCACTCGATGAGGATGGCGATCCCGGAGGGCCCGTAGGCCTCGTACATGATCGTCTCGTAGTCGGCACCACCGGATTCGGCCCCGGAGCCCCGCTTCACCGCCCTGTCGATGTTGTCATTGGGCACCGACGACTTCTTCGCCTTCTGGATGGCGTCGTAGAGGGTCGGGTTGCCGGCGGGGTCCCCGCCACCCAGTCGCGCCGCGACCTCGACATTCTTGATGAGTTTCGCGAACAGCTTGCCGCGCTTGGCATCGATGACTGCCTTCTTGTGCTTCGTCGTCGCCCATTTGGAGTGGCCGCTCATTCGTCCCCGTCCTTGCGTGGTGGTCTCAACTGCAAGGCGCAGCATAGCTCAGTGACCGGGTCCGGGCAGTCATCGCCGTCCCCGAGCGGCCATGTCGGTCAGTCGATCACGAGTTCCAGGGAGGCGACGCTGTCGCACTCGACGTAGCCCAGCACCCGGGTCAGCCACTCGGAGATGCCGCGGCTGGGGACGTCGACGCTGATGCCACACGACTGGATGCCGTCAGCGGCCATGGCCCGCATCGACCGGGCCAGCATCGCCTCGGCGATCCCATGACCCCGCTCCTCGGGGGCCACCCCCAACCGGTCGCACCAGCCCTGGTCCTCAACACCCTCGGTGTGACTGACGAGGCCGTTCAGGCAGTACCCGATGAGGCGTTTGTCCCGGAGCGCGACGACCGACCAGTCGGCGCGGAAACTGGGGGCCGACAACGATTCGGCCCACCGCTGCGCGCAGAAGGGCGCCTCGAAGCACACCCGATGAAGAGCCAGGACCTCCTGGCTGAACCGTTCGGAGAACTCGACGAGTTCCACCCCCTGGGGAACCTGCACCGAGGGGAGGGGGTGGAGCGGCCGGGTCATGTCGGCGAGGCAGCGGATCAGCCGGAAGCCCCGCTGGACCAGCAGCTGCTCCTGGGCCGGATTGCCCTCCACGAAGCACTGGAGCCGCAGCGGCTCGCCCGGCCGCGTCACGTCACGCCACTCCACGGCACGGTCGATCTGCCACTGCAACAGGTTGGCCCCGATCCCGAGGTGCCGGTGCGTGGGATGGATGGTCCCGAGGAGATGGACGAGGGGATCGGTCGCATCCGGGTCCACGTGGTTCCAGGCGAACGCGAGCAGGCTGCCGTAGTCGTCCCAGCCTCCCACCGCGATCCCGCGTTCGCTGCCCTCGGGCAGCGATTCCAGCAGGTCGAGCACCGGGGTCACCAGCGGCTCGTCGATGATGGCCACCTGCGCCTGCAACTCGGTCACGGCCACCCAGTCGTCCCCCTCGACGGGACGCCAGTTCAGGTGCGGTTCAACGAATGGATCCACGTCGCTGCCTAGGGGCTCCGCCAGATGCCGGGCCCGTGCCCGGGACGAGGGGCCGTCTGCTGCCAGCGTCGACGCCACCGCGGCATCAGCGGCTCCTCCGCCGTGAGCGGGCGCCGCTGCTGCAGCGACCACCACGAAACGTCGTTGCGATGGAACAGCGCCCCGACGGCGGCCTGGAGTTCCGCCGTGGCCTCGTCGATCGACTGACCGCGCACATAGATGGGGGCGCCGAATCGCACGGACACCTTGGGACGGCGTTTGAGGGCCAGCCGCAGGACCTCCTTGAGGTGGTACGTGCCGACGAGGGCGACCGGCACGACGGGCACGTTGTGGAGGTTCGCCAGCTCCGCCGGCACCGTGGAGAACTCACCGACGGCCCCGTCGATGTCGGACGGCTCGGAGAACACCACTGCGCTCCGCTGTCGACCGAGCGCTTGGTTCGGACGCCTCATCGTGGCCCGGAGCCGGGGCGGCAGGGCCGCCTTGAGGACCCGCCAGTCGAGCACCCCCTGCTCGTTGCAGGCGAGGATGACGGGGGCGTCGAGTCCGTTCAGCGCGTCCAGGCCCGCCACCTGGTACTCCAACCGCCAGGCCAGCTGGTTGAGCATGCTGGGGGTCTCGCTGAGGTCGCCGCGTCCCAGCCGATGACGACGTCGAGGGGCCCGCGGGGGCGCCCCCTCGGGCCTGCCGTTGCGCAGCCCGAACCCGGTCCGGGCGAATCGGACCAGATCGGCGAACCAGGTGATCACCGGCACTCCCCTGCCGCCAGACCGGGACCGTGGAGGTAGGTGATCCGCTCCACGTCGGCGCGTTCCCGCGCCAGTTCGAGGGCGTCGTCGAGGGTCGTCGCGGCGCGATGCCCCAGCACCGCTGCGGAACTGCGGGAGCCACCGACCCAGATCACCTCGGCCAGCCGCGACGTCACCTCCTGGATCCGGTACCACGAGTGGAACACGGCCAACGGATGGTGGGCATGGTGCTCCCGATAGAGCTTGAGGTGCCAGTCATCCTCGAGGGCCTGCGGCTCGAAACGTTGCCGGATCTCGTGGGGGTCCCGCGTCACCGGCAACACCTTCTCGAAGAAATCGGAGGTCGGGGACTGCAGGCGGTTGGAGAACGCACGGGTGAGGGGATGGAGGGCCAGCGCCACCCCGCCCTCACGCACGAGGGGCTGGTCGCCGTGGCTGCCCACCCGCTCGACGAGGGCGTGGTGCGCGGCGTTGATGGGCGAGCCGATGGGGTCGCCGGGGTCGAAACTGCTGCCCCACACGGAGGTGATGACCACATCCGCGGTGGGGACGGAGACGGCGTTCGCCGCGTGCCACACCTCCGAGGCCTGGGGCACCACGGCGGCCGCGTCCCCGGCCACGATGTCGAGCAGTTCGTAGTCCGCCCGGGGCGCCGCGTAGAGCCGGTGCGAGCCATGCATCGGCATGAGACCGATGAACTGTCGCGTCGCCGCGAAGGACAACTGTTCCGGCAACCGCCACTCCCACTCCCGCTCGTTGAGGAAGCCGAGGGGACCGCGCATGAGGGGCTGGCCGAGCACGGCGGAGATGGCGAAGACGTTGACGGCCCTGCCGATGGCGGCCGAGACGGTGTCGACGGCGTCGCGGGAACCGTCGATCCCGGCGACCCGGTTGATCGTGGCCACATCGGTGGCTCCCGTGGCCAGGACGCAGCCTGCGCCTCGGCCGTGACACAGGTCGACCACGACGACGAGGTCGGATTCGGCGATCCGCGGATCCACCCGGACCGGTTGGCCATCGACACTGGTGACCTCGACCAGATCCGGGGAGGCCACGTCGTGGCTGTGCACGAACCCATCGGGCAGGAAGGACGCCGCGACACGATCCCCCAGGGCCGCCACGACGTCCTGCGTGGCCCAGCGGGGGGTCAGACCGGCCGCGATGACGATGGCCACATCGTCCACCCCGGCCCTGGCGGCATGTTCCAGCACCCGTTCCACGATGCTGCGCCGGATGTCGAAACGCATCCGGGGCTGCACGGGATGGACGCTCCCCACGACGATGGTGAGTTTCATCCCGGGCCGCAGCACGGCCGGTAGCGGGTCACTCGCGATGGGGGCCGCGAGGGCCCCGTCGATGAGGAGCACCGGATCGCTCGAGGGGGAGGCATCCGGCGGGTACACCACCTGGGTCCCGGCCGGGAAGCGCTGCAGCTGCACCCGGCTGCCGGCGAGCGTCAGCAGGTCGGGGGTTCGTTCGTCGACCGTGAGGACGAATCCTGGACGTGTCATGAGGGCAACTTCCAACGAGGCTGAACGGAGTGGGACGGCCAGTCGATGATCGACCAGCCGGAGGTCCGTGCCGCCCGCATGAGACCGACGTCGGGGCTGACGGCGACCGGGTTGCCGACGGTCCGCAGCATCGGCAGGTCGACGTGGCTGTCCGCGTAGGCGAACGAGGCCCCCAGATCGATGCCGTGCAGTCCGGCGTAGTGGGTGAGCCAGGCGGCCCTTGAGTCACCCACCATCGGGGGCCCGGTGAGGAAGCCGGTGCACACCCCGTCCGCGTCCGTCGCGAGGTCGGCCGCGATGATGTGGTCGAAGAGTCCCTCGAAGGGACGCGTCAACGGCCGGATGACCCCGGTGATGAGGATGGTGGTGTGTCCCGCCTCCTTGTGCTCGCGGATCCGGCGGACCGCCTCCGGGGACGTGCGGTCGAGCACGAAGGGGGTGACCTTCTCGTCGACGAATCGTTCGAGCTCGGCCAGGTTCGCCCCCTCGTAGCGTCGGTACACCTGCCGGAGGAACACCCCGCGGTCCTTGCGTTCGGCGCCGAGATAGTTCGGCAGCTGCCCGATGACCTTCGCCAACTCGCCCATCCGCGCGGACAGGCTCATCTCCGGCAGCCGCAGCCACAGGTAGGTCTCGATGACGTTGGTCCTCATCACCGTGCCGTCGAGGTCGAAGGCGGCGAGCACCGTGCCCGGCTCGGAGGGCTTCAACTCCTTGTAGGTGGCTGCCCGGACCCGGCGCCGTTTGCGGGCCGCCTCCAAGCGCCGAACGGGATCCGTCACGGCCGGCGCGTGGACCTCCTCGATGTAGTGGGTCCAGTCGAGATCGGCCGAGTCGAAGCCGAAGGACTTCTTGTCGTCGTCGTGGAGGGAGGTGTGCAGGGCGAGGGTGCAGTCGTCGACGAAGTGCAGTTCCGACTGCAGGTACTCCCCGTACAGCCCCAGGTACTTGTTGAGGAAGTCCAGCTGCTTCGCCGTCCGGTCAAGGGCCCTGGCGGCACCGAGGGTCCGTCGGCCACGTGGGGCGAAACTGAGCAGTCGGTTGCCGATGTTCACCCCGAGGCCGGCGAACCAGAGCTTGCGTTCCACCGGTTCGGGGCCGGGGAAGTTCCACGTGGCGAGCTTCGAGGAGTCCTGGCCCTCACGGTAGGGGTGCCGCGAGAAGTAGGCGCGGATGTGCTCGTAGATGCCGCGGAAGGTCAGGGGGTTCCGGGCGCCCGAGGAGCAGTGGTAGTACTCCGGCTGACCGATCTCCGGCTGGGTGGCGCACACCGCCACGATGGCGTTGACGACGTAGTCGCACGGGATGATGTCGATGACGGCGTCCGGTGATGCGGGGAACTCCGGGAGCTGTCCCTTGCCGTAGGCGAGGATGATGGGGTCGGCCATCTTGAAGCCCTCGATCCAGCCGGGGTGCGGATGGCGCAGGGAGGATTCCACGATGGCGGGCCGCACGATGGACACCCGCATGTCGCGGCACAGGTCGGCGACGACGGCCTCCCCCATGGCCTTCGCGAACGTGTACACATCGGTCCAGCCGAGGGAACGGGCCCGTTCGGTCCCCGCCGCGATGAGTTCCTGCTTCACCCATTCGACACGGCGTCGTTCGGTGTCCTCGCTCGTGGTGAGGTATCCGGCGCGGCGGTGCAGCTTCTCCGCCTCCTTGCGGAGCAGGGTCAACTGCTCCGAGGTACGGGAGCGGGCCTCCACCATGGCGGCCATCGCCAGTGCCGCGTCGGTTTCCCGCGCGTAGTCGACGGAATGCGGATGCGCGGCCTCCGGGATCGGACCGCGGCGTCGCCCGGCCGTGTAGGCGGTGGAGATGTGGACATAGTGCGGCACCCGCTCGAGGTTGCCCTCCCGATCGGAGCAGGACTCCCTGAATCGGGCCAGCAACGCCTCGGTGCCGAGCACGTTGGTCTTGAAGGCCTGGTCGATCGGGGGATCGAAGGAGACGTCCCCCGCACAGTGCACGAGCACGTCGATGTCGCGCGGGAGCACCGGCACGTCGGGGAGGTCACCCTCGATGACCTGCACCCGCGCGGCCATCAGCTCCTCGACGGAACCGGCCGCCTCGACGACCTCCTTGAACACGGGCTTCCTCAGCAGGGAGCGGACCCGATCCTCGGCGCTGAGCGACCCCTTGCGTCTCACGAGGACGGCCGTGCGGGTGTCCGGGCACTCGGTGAGGACCTTCCAGAGGAGCTGCTCCCCGATGAATCCCGTGACCCCTGTCAGGGCGATCTTCTCGCCCGCGAGCAGGTCCCGGATCCGGCCGGTCAGCAGCGGCGGCGTGTGGAGTCTCGTGGTCTCGGAGGCACCGAAACTGGTGCGCGGCGCCGGGGTCATCGTGGTCTCCTCTCGGGCTGGGGGCCGGCCACGTCGATGGCCTCGGCGAGGGTGAAACGCCCCAGGTACAGGGCGGTCCCGATGATCGCGCCCTCAACGAGTCCCCGCAACCCGGCCAGGTCGGCGAGGGACGATATCCCCCCGGAGGCCACGATCGCGGCCTCGGTGCGTTCGCTGACCTCAGCCAGCAGTTCACGATTCGGCCCCGTCAGCATGCCGTCCGAGTTCACATCCGTCACCACGAACCGCGGGCATCCCGCCGCCGAGAGGCGGTCGAGGGTCTCCGCCCAGGGCCCGCCCTCCGTCGTCCATCCGCGGGCGGCCAGTCTCTCCCCCCGAACATCGAGGCCGATGGCGATCCGCTCCCCGTGCTCGACGATCACCCGCTCACACCACTGGGGATCCTCCAGGGCCGCGGTGCCGATGTTGACCCGCCGGCATCCCGTCGCCAACGCCCGACGCAGTGACTCATCGTCACGGATGCCACCCGACAACTCGACGTCGATGTCGAGTCGGTCGATGATCCGGGCCAGCAACTCCGCGTTCGAGCCGCGCCCGAAGGCGGCGTCGAGGTCCACGAGATGGACCCAGGCCGCGCCCTGCTCCTGCCATCGGAGCGCCGCCGCCATCGGATCCCCGAACTCCTTCTGGGTTCCCGCCACGCCCTGGACGAGCTGGACGGCCTGCCCGTCCTGCACATCCACCGCGGGCAACAACTGCAATGTGTCCACGAGCGGCAACCCTACCGCCTCACGGCGTCACCCGTGAGAACGTTCAGGGCCGCACGGAGCCCCCGCTCCTGGGAGTCGAGGTCGAGGGTCGCGACCGGGGGCACGTGCACGAAGCCGCACCGGGGCCGATCCCCCTCCGGACGACGCCCGGCCTCCGTGAGCAGGGTGTACAGCAGGGCGTTGCAGACGTAGGCCCCGGCACTCAGGGACAGCTCCGCCGGCACGTCCACGGCTCGGGTGGCCGCCATCATCTCCTTGACGGGCAAACCCACCCACAGAGCAT
The DNA here is from genome assembly GCF_003932785.1 of Arachnia propionica. Lineage (GTDB taxonomy): Bacteria > Actinomycetota > Actinomycetes > Propionibacteriales > Propionibacteriaceae > Arachnia > Arachnia propionica_B. The sequence continues at coordinate 18,349 of NZ_RQYT01000011.1, forward strand.
CGGGACCGCCCTCGACCACGGGAACATCGACCGGCTGTTGCTCCGCGTTGTCCGCGATGGGGGCGTCGATGAGGTTGAGCGCCACGCGTTCGTAGATGATGCCCGTGGCCCTGGCGGACAGCCCGAGCGAGACGACGTGGGTGGGACGCCACTGCTCCATCAGCTCGTTGACCCGTTGCCGAAGGTTCCGGAACTCAACGGGCAACACCACCCCCGGGTGGGTGTCGGCGAGTCGCTCGACGAGCTGTTCGGAAGGATTGGTGTCGTCGCCCCCGAACGGTTCGAAGCCGGTGACGAGTACCCGTGCGGTCGTGGTCATGGTGTCGTGTTCCTCCTGCTGCCGGTTCGGCAGCACAGTCTGGCACGAAGTGTTGCGGCGAGTGCAAGGATGGGGGAATGAACGAGCCTCACTCCTTCGTCCCCGAGGCCCTCGTGGAGCGGGCCGGGGCGGCCCGGCGCGTCCTGGTCCTGACCGGCGCGGGCATGTCCGCCGAGTCGGGGGTGCCCACCTTCCGCGACGAGTCGGCGGGCCTGTGGGCACGCTGGTCGCCCGAGGCGATGGCCACCGAGCAGGGGTGGCGGGCCGACCCCGAGCTGGTGTGGGCCTGGTACCTGTGGCGGATCGGCATCGTCGCCGGGACCCGCCCCAACGCGGGACACCGTGCCCTGGGCCGGTGGCAGCACAGCGGGTCCCTCGAGCGGCTGGACATCGTCACCCAGAACATCGACGACCTGCACGAACGTGGCGGCGCCGAGGTGCTGGCCCACCTGCACGGGCGACTCGACCGGTTCCACTGCCTCGACTGCGGATCCCCCGGTCAGCCGGACCTCTCCCCCGCCGGGTCCGAGCCCGTCCTCAGGCATCCCCCCTCGCCGTGTCCCCGGTGTGGCGGGGATCTCCGGCCCAGCATCGTGTTCTTCGGTGAGGCCCTCGACCCCGTCGACATCGACAACGCCGTGGCGGCGGCGCAGAGCGCGGACCTGACCCTCGTGGTCGGTACCTCCTCCATCGTGTACCCGGCCGCGGCGCTCCCGGGGGTGGCACGACGCAGCGGTTCCTTCGTCGTGGAGATCAATCCCCACCCGACCGATCTGGACTGCGACCTGCACTGGGCCACCACGGCGGCCGTCGGGCTTCCGGCCCTCGTGGCGGCCTTGGGCCCCGATCAGGCCTGAGCCACCCAGTTCCGCAGCAGGAGCGCCCCGGCCTGCCCGGACTTCTCGGGATGGAACTGGGTGGAGGAGACGTTGCCCCGCTCCACGGCCGCGACGAAGCCCCCGTCGTGATCGGCGGTGCTGACGAGGGCGTCCCGCGGCGGCGTGAGGCAGGCGTAGCTGTGGACGAAGTAGAACCGCTGTCCGTCGAGCCCCGCGAACAGGCGGCTGTCGTGGGGCGCCGTCACCGTGTTCCATCCCATGTGCGGCAGCCTGCGGGCGGGAAGGCGCTCCACCTCGCCGTCCCACACCCCGATGCCCTCCACCCGGATACCGTGCTCCGTGCCTGCGTCGAAGAGCACCTGATGCCCCACGCAGATTCCCAGCAGGGGCCGCCCTGAGCCGACCCAGTCGCGGACGAGCGCCTCCCCGTCGGCGGAACGCAACCCGGCCATGCAGGCCGCGAAGGCCCCCACCCCGGGGACGACGAGCCCGGCGCACGCCTCGAGCTCCGCACGCGAGGAGGACTGAACCACCTCGGCCCCCGCCGCCTTCAGGGCGCGACGCACTGAGTGCAGGTTGCCCGACCCGTGGTCGAGCAACCCGATCCTGGTCAGAGCGCACCCTTCGTCGAGGGGATGTCCGTGACGCGGGGATCGATGGCGATCGCATCCCTCAGCGCCCGGGCGAGGGCCTTGAACTCCGCCTCCACGATGTGGTGGGGGTCGCGTCCGGCCAGCAGCCGCAGATGGATGCACAGCCCGGCGTTGAGGGCGAGCGATTCGACGACGTGGTAGGTCATGGAACCGGCATAGGGCACGCCGCTGCCGCCGATGCGGGCCAGGACCTGGCTGTCCGGCTCACCGGAGCACACCGCGTAGGGTCGTCCCGCCACATCCACGACGCAGTGCGCGAGGGCCTCGTCGAGGGGCACCGTGGCGTCGGCGTAGCGGCGGATGCCGACCTTGTCGCCGAGGGCCTGCCGCAGGGCCTGACCCAGCACGATGGCGGTGTCCTCGACGACGTGGTGCCCGTCGATGTGGACATCCCCCTCGGCGGCGATCTCCATGTCGATGAGGGAGTGCTTGGACAGCGCGGTGAGCATGTGGTCGTAGAACCCCACACCCGTGGAGATCGTGGAACGACCCTGCCCGTCGAGGTTGACGGTGACCGTGATGCGGGACTCGCTGGTCGTCCGGGTGCAGGTCGCGGTGCGGCTCATGACTGTGGTCCTTCCGGGTGGAGGCTGACGAGGGCGTCACGGAGCGCGGCCATCTCCTCGGCCGTCCCCGCCGAGGCGCGGAGGAACCCGTCGGGACCGGTCTCCCGGATGAGGACCCCCTGGTCGAGGAGCCCCTGCCAGACGGCGTGTCGATCCCGGAACCGTCCGAAGAGCACGAAGTTCGCATCGGAGGGGACCACCTCATAGCCGCGTTGGCCGAGCCAGACCTGGAACTCCCGCGCCTGCCGTCCCAGTTCGGCCACCCCCGCGAGCAGCTCGTCCCGGTGCGCCAGGGCGACCCGGGCCAGGACCTGCGTCTGGAGGCTGAGGTGGTAGGGCAACCGCACGATCCGGCACGCGTCCACGATCTCCGTGCCCGCCGCCAGGTATCCGACCCGCCCCCCGGCCATCGCGAAGGCCTTGCTCATGGTCCTGGCCACCACGAGGTTGACGTGGTGGTCGAGGAGGGAGACGCTGCTCGGTTGGGTCGAGAACTCCTGGTACGCCTCGTCCACGACGACGACCGCCTCCGTCTGGCGGCACACCTCGTCGATCACCGCCGGGGGTACGGAGGTCCCCGTCGGGTTGTTGGGCGTGGTGATGATGACCACGCTGGGCCGGTGCCGCTCGATCCCCTCCAGCACGAGCGGGGCATCCACTGTGTGGTCGGGATGTCGGGCCTCGGTGACGTAACGGGTGCACGTGTTGCGGGCGTACTCCGGGTACATCGAGTACGTCGGCGTGAACGTGAGGACGTTGCGACCGGGACCTCCGAAGGCGGTCAGGAGCTGGGTCATGACCTCATTGGACCCGTTTGCCACCCAGATGTTCTCCGACCGGAGTCCGTGCCCGAGATACCCGGCCAGGTCCTCCCTCAACCCGAGCGCCTCCCGATCGGGGTACCTGTTGAGCCGGCCAGTTGCCTCGTGAATGGCCTCGGCGAAGGCCCGTCTGAGGGCCTCGGAGGGACTGTGGGGGTTCTCGTTGACGTTGAGCACCACCCTGGCGTCCAGTTGCGGGGCCCCGTACGGCTCCTGACCGACCAGGTCCTCCCGCAACGGCAGGCCGGCCCTCACGGCCGCCTCCGGACGCTGATGGCGTTCGCGTGGCCAGGCAGGTCCTCGGCCAGGGCGAAACGCTCGACCCCATCGGCGATCTCCAGCAGGGCCGCCTCGGAGTAGTGGATGACATGGACGGTACGCATGAACGAGCGCACACTCAGCCCGGAGCTGTGGCAGGCGCAGCCCGCGGTCGGCAGCACGTGCGTGGAGCCCGCCGAGTAGTCGCCGAGGCTCACCGGGGAATGGGGACCGACGAAGATCGCCCCCGCATTGCGGATCCGTGCCGCGACCTCGGCGGCGGCCCGGGTGTGGATCTCCAGGTGCTCGGCCGCGTAGGCGTCGGCAACGGCGATCCCCTGCTCGAGATCCCGCACCAGGAGCACCGCCGACTGCTCCCCGGTCAGGGCCGTCCGGATGCGCTCCGCGTGCCTCGCCGTCGCCACCTGGGCCTCGACCTCCCGCTGCACGGCGGCCGCCAGGTCCCTCGAGTCGGTGATGAGCACGGAGGCGGCCATCGGGTCGTGCTCCGCCTGGGAGATGAGGTCGGCGGCGATGAAGCGCGGGTCCGCCTGGTCGTCGGCGAGGATCGCGATCTCCGTCGGGCCGGCCTCGGAGTCGATGCCGACGATCCCCCTGAGAAGGCGCTTGGCCGCGACGACGTGGATGTTGCCGGGGCCCGTGACCATGGCGACGGGAGCGCACAGCCCCTCCACCCCGAGCGCGAACATCGCGATGGCCTGGGCCCCGCCGATGGCGTGGACCTCGGTCACCCCCAGCATGTGGCACAGGGCGAGGATGTTGGGATGGGGCCAGCCGCCGTGATCGGCCTGGGGCGGGGAGGCCACCGCGATCTCCGTCACACCCGCGACCTGGGCGGGGACGACGTTCATGATGACGCTGGAAGCCAGCGGCGCCAGACCACCGGGAACGTAGAGCCCGACACGGTCCACGGGGATGTTTCGCAGCCCGACCTCGGCGCCCTTCGCCAGGACGGCCGGCCTGGGGTCAGGGTCCAGTTCCAGGGTGGTGGCCACCTCACGCCGCCGCCGGATCGCCTCCTCGAAGGCCGATCGCAGCTGAGGATCGAGTTCGGCCTCGGCACGCTGCAGCACCTCGGCCGGGACCCGGAACGAGGGGGGTACCACGCGGTCGAACCGACGCGAGTACTCCTCAAGCGCCTCGACGCCTCGGGTCCGCACGTCGTCGACGATGCCTCGCACCGCCTCCATGGCGCGGCTGACATCCATGGGCGACCTCGGGATGAGCCGCCGGTGGTCGCCTCGCTCGGCGGTCAGGTCAACGGTTCGCAACACGACCACTCAGTCTACCGTCGCGATACGCCGGGCTTCCGGGGCCGATCGGCTTGTGGACGGGTTCTCCGGCCAGAAGGCCGCGAAGAACATCACCGGGGTGATGGCGCCGAAGGGCCCCACCAGCAAGGCAGCCAGGGAGTGCAGGGCCAGGTCGATCGGGACCCGGTCCCCGGCCACGGCTGTGGCGAGCCGTTGATCGAAGTCGTCCGGGGAGAACAACATGCCGAGCTGCCAGATCACCAGGGCAGCCGCGAAACCGCCGAGGATGGCCTGGACACACACCAGCCAGCCGGTGTCCCTGAACTTCACCCAGGCGACCACCCCGGTCAAGAGCCCGCACAGAGCGGCGAGCCCCACGTAGAGGGCGTCGGAGGAGAACACGTCGGCCTGCCCCCGCTCGCTGAGGTAGGCGCCGAGTTCCTCGGTGACCACATAACTCGGCCGATGCGCGAACACGGCCCAGGCTCCGGCCGCCAGGGCGGAGATCCCGAGCACGAAGACCGTGAACCAGAGGGCCGACCACGTCCATGCGGGTCGGGCCCGGGTCGGTAGGGACTCACTCATCTCAGCTCCCCTTCCCGAAACTGACCGCGCTCGGACCCAGCAGTGCCTTGAGATCGGCGAACAGCGGGGAACTCGGCGCCACCTTGAAGCCGTCCCCCAACCGGAAGGTCGTGTGGCTGCTGCCGGAACGCAACTGGAGATGCACCTCGGCACTGCCCGGGTGACCGGACAGCACCTGTTTGAGGTTGGTGACCACGCCCGGGGTGCAGCGTACCGAGGCCAGCGTCAGCACGACAGGACCCACCCCTCCCTCCGCGTTCACCTGGGGGGCGTGGACGTCCGCGGCACGCATCCGGACCCGGTCCTCGGAGTCCTCGACGGTGCCACGCACCGCCACGATGGTGTCAGGGGCGAGACAGTGGGCGACCGCATCGTAGACCCGGGGGAACACCGTGACCTCGATGGCGGCGTCGAGGTCCTCGAGGGTGATGATGGCGTAGAAGGCGCCGGACTTGTTGACCTTGCGGTTGACGTGGGTGATGAGCCCGCAGACGGTGGTCTCCCCCCGGGCACCCCCCTCGCCGAACAGCGAACCGATGGAATGCTTGCCGTGCTGGAGCAGCACGTGTTCCAGACCGTTGAGTGGGTGATCGGACACGTAGAGCCCCAGCATCTCCCGCTCGAAGGCGAGCTTGGTGCGCTTGTCCCACTCGGGAAGATCGGGTACCGCCTTGAGGTCAACCCCGCCCGAACTCTCCCCCTCCAGACCGCCGAAGAGGTCGAACTGTCCGTTCTCCTCGTTCTTCTTCAGGTCGATGACCGAGTCCACCGCCTCCTCGTAGATCTCCATGAGGGAGCGTCGGGTGTGGCCGAGCTCGTCGAAAGCACCGGCCTTGATGAGCGACTCGATGACCCGCTTGTTGCACATGAGCAGCGGCGCCTTGTCGAGGAAGTCGTTGAAGTCCCTCGCCGGACCGACCTCGGCACGCTCCGTCGTCCAGGCCGACACCACCTTGTCGCCGACGTTGCGCACCGCACCCAGACCGAAGCGGATGTCCTTGCCGACCGGGGTGAAGGCGATCTCGGACGAGTTGACGTCCGGGGGCAGCACGTTGATCCCCATGTGACGGCACTCGGCGAGGTACCCGGCGGACTTGTCCTTGTCGTCGCGCACCGACTGAAGCAGGGCGGCCATGTACTCGGTGGGATGGTTCGCCTTGAGGTAGGCGGTCCAGTACGAGACCACACCGTAGGCGGCGGAGTGCGCCTTGTTGAACGCGTAGTCGGAGAAGGGCAGCAGGATGTTCCACAGCACGTCGATGGGCTCCTGGTGGAACCCCCGTTCCTTCATGCCGTTGCTGAACCGCTCGTAGTGGGCGTCCAGCTCCGCCTTCTTCTTCTTGCCCATGGCGCGGCGGAGCATGTCGGCGCCACCCAGCGTGTACCCGGCCAGCTGCTGGGCGATGGCCATCACCTGCTCCTGGTAGACGATCAGGCCGTAGGTCTCCCCAAGGATCGGCTCCAGGGCCTCCGCGAGCTCCGGATGGATGGGTTCGACCTCCTCGCGACCCGTCTTGCGTCTGGCGTACTTGTTGTGCGAGTCGGCACCCATCGGGCCGGGGCGGTACAGCGCGCCGACGGCGGAGATGTCGTCGAAGCAGTCGGGCTGCATGGAACGCAGCAGCGCCCGCATGGGGCCGCCATCGAGCTGGAACACCCCGAGTGTGTCGCCGCGTTGCAGCAGTTCATAGGTGGCGGGGTCCGTCAGCGGCAGATCCTCCAGCACCACGTCGATGCCCTTGTTGATCTTGATGTTGCGCACCGCGTCGTCGATGACGGTGAGGTTCCGCAACCCCAGGAAGTCCATCTTGATCAGACCGAGGGACTCACATCCGGGGTAGTCGAACTGGGTGATGATCGCCCCGTCGGACTCCCGTTTCATGACGGGGATGACGTCCTGGAGCGGGGTGCTCGACATGATGACCCCGGCGGCGTGGACCCCCCACTGGCGTTTCAGCCCCTCGATGCCCTTGGCCGCCTCGACGACGGTGCGCACGTCAGGGTCGGAGTTGTACAGGTCCCGGAACTCCGAGCCCTCGGCGTACCGCTTGTGCTCCTCGTTGAAGAGGTCCGGCAGGGCCACGCCCTTGCCCATCACGTCGGCGGGCATGGCCTTGGTGATCTTCTCCCCCACCGCGTAGGGCATGTCGAGGACCCGGGAGGCGTCCTTGACCGCAGCCTTGGCCTTGATGGAGCCGTAGGTGACGATCTGGGCGACCTTGTCGGAGCCGTACTTGCGGGTGACGTACTGGATGACCTCCCCGCGACGACGATCGTCGAAGTCGATGTCGAAGTCCGGCATGGAGACCCGTTCCGGGTTGAGGAAGCGCTCGAAGAGCAGGCCGTGCTCGATGGGGTCGAGGTCGGTGATCCTCAGGGCGTAGGCGCACATCGATCCGGCACCGGAGCCACGCCCCGGCCCCACCCGGATGCCGTTGTCCTTGGCCCAGTTGATGAAGTCGGCGACGACGAGGAAGTAACCGGTGAACCCCATCTTCGCGATGATCCCCGACTCGAAGGCGGCCCGCTCCACCACCTCGTCCGGGATCCCGTCCGGGTAGCGCTCGTGCAGGCCACGGTCCACCTCCTTGTGGAACCAGGAGTCCTCGTCCTCCCCGTCGGGGCAGTCGAAGCGGGGCATGAACGTGCCCATGCCCTCCTCGAAGGCCGTTTCGATGCGTTCCGCGATGGCGAGGGTGTTGTCGCAGGCCTCCGGGAGTTCGCTGAAGAGTGCCCGCATCTCCTCGGGGCTCTTGAGGTAGTAGCCGGAGCCGTCGAACTTGAACCGGTCCGTCTGGGCCTTCCGGGAGCCGGCCGACACGCACAGCAGGGTGTCGTGGGCGTCGGCGTCGTGGGCGTGGACGTAGTGCAGGTCGTTCGTGGCCACCAGCGGGAGCTTGAGTTCCTTGGCCAACCGCAGCAGGTCCTGCCTGACCCGGTTCTCGATCTCCAGACCGTGGTCCATGAGTTCCACGTAGAAGTTCCCCGCCCCGAAGATGTCCCGGAACTCGGCCGCCGCCGCGAGCGCGTTGTCGTACTGCCCGAGCCTGAGGAAGGTCTGGACCTCGCCCGAGGGGCAGCCGGTCGTCGCGATGAGCCCCTTGCCATAGTCGTTGAGGAGTTCCCGGTCGGCCCGTGGCTTGTAGAAGAACCCCTCCAGCGAACTCCGCGAGCTCAGCCTGAACAGGTTGTGCATGGCGGCCTGGTCGGAGGCCCACATCGTCATGTGGGTGTAGGCGCCCTTGGAGGCGACGTCGTCGCCCGTGCCGTCGCCGAACTGGACCCGTTTGCGTTCCGACCGGTGGGTGCGCGGGGTGAGGTACGCCTCGAGCCCGATGATCGGTTTGACGTCGTAGTTCTTCGAGGCCTTGTAGAACTCGTAGGCGCCGAAGAGATTGCCGTGGTCGGTCATGGCGAGGGCGGGCATCCCCATGCGTTCGGCTCCGGCGAACAGGTCGTGGATCCGGGCCGCCCCGTCGAGCATCGAGAACTCCGTGTGACAGTGCAGGTGCACGAACGAATCCGCCACGCCAACTCCTCTTCCATCGGCCGGTGCCCAACCCTACCCCTCCCGCCCCGTTTTGCCGTCAGGCATGCTGGTCGGTGTTCGGGGTGGCCCGAACATCACAGACACCAGCCAGCGGGATGGTCCCCGGTGGCTCGAAGGAGAAGGCTTGACCCATGACCACTCCATCATGGAACGCAATCACCTGGCGTCGTCTCGGCTACCTGCTCCTCGGTCTCCCCCTGCATCTGGCGGCGTTCACCGTCACCGTCACCCTCGTCACCCTGGGGTTGGGGGTTTCGATCCTCGTGTTCGGGGCCTTCATCCTGGCGGCCGGGCTGCTGTTCGCCCGCGCCTGCGCCACCGCCGAACGGCAGGTCATGCACACCCTCCTGGGCGGCGCACCGGCACCTCAGCTGGTGTACCGGCCTGCTCACGGATCCAGGCTCCAGCGACTCCGGATCCTGCTCACCGACCCACAGAGCTGGTTGGATGTCGCCTGGGTGGCGCTGGCCTTCATCACCTCGGTGTTGACCTGGTCGCTGACCATCATCCTCCTCACTCTCGCTGTCGGCTCCGTGCTGGGGCCGATCATGGTCCTGCTGTTCAACGGGCCGCTCGGGCATCTCGACGGAAGCATGGGGATCGGGGAACTGCTCGGGCTACCGATGGCATGGCTGGTCGACATCGGCCTCTACCTGCTACTGGGGTTCGCGGCGGTACGTCTCGGCCCCGCCGCCATCGCGGGTCTGACCTCGCTCCAGTCAGGGGTGGGTGAGTTCCTGCTCAACTCCCGTGCCCGGCAGGAGCAGCGCTACGACGACCTCTTCGACTCCCGGCAGGCCGCGCACCGTGCAGAGGCGGATTCACTACGACGGTTGGAGCGGGACATCCACGACGGCCCCCAGCAGCGGCTGGTGCGGCTGAACATGGACCTGGCCCGGGCCCGCCGGAAGATGGCCACCTCCCCGGAGACCGCCGAGGATCTGCTGGTCCAGGCGATGCAGCAGACCCAGGACACCCTGGCCGAGTTGCGGAACCTCTCCCGGGGCATCGCCCCTCCGGTGTTGGTCGACCGTGGCCTCGCCGCAGCCGTGGAGGAGGTGGTGGCGAACTCCACCATCCCCGCACGGTGCAGCGTCACCTCCTTGGCCCTGCCACCCCACGTGGAACAGGCCGCCTACTTCGTCGTTGCCGAGGCCCTGACCAATGCCAACAAGCACTCCGGTGCCCAGCGGATCCTCGTTGAGGTCCTCGGCGAGCCGGATGCGGTGCAGATCACCGTCGCCGATGACGGTGCCGGTGGCGCGGACCTCGCCAAGGGACACGGTCTGGCCGGACTGGAGCAACGGCTCCAAGGGCTGGGCGGTACCCTGACGGTGGCGTCCCCCGCCGGAGGGCCCACGATCCTGGAGGCAGTCATCCCATGCGCATCCTGACCGCTGACGACTCGGTGCTGCTGCGCGAGGGGCTCAATCTGATCCTCCTCGAGGAGGGGCACGAGATCGTCGCCACCGTCGGCGACGGGGAGACCCTGGTGGAGACCGCACTCGACCTTCGTCCCGACCTGGTCATCACGGACATCCGGATGCCGCCCAGTCACACGGATGAGGGGCTGCGGGCCGCCGTCGCCATCCGCTCCCGCTGGCCGGAGGCCCCGGTGCTGCTGCTGAGCCAGTACGTGGTCCCCGCCTATGTCGCGGATCTCCTCGCCACCGGGGACGCGCACCTGGGGTATCTGTTGAAGGACAGGATCTCGGACCTCGGTACCTTCCTCGACGCCGTGTCCCGGGTGGCCGAGGGTGGGCTGGTGCTGGATCCGGAGGTGGTCTCGCGGGCGCTGCGTCGCGGGCGTGCCCAGGATCCGGTGGCCACCCTCACCCCTCGGGAGAAGGAGGTGCTGGAGCTGATGGCGGAGGGGCACACCAACGCGGGTATCGCCGCTCGCCTCGTCGTCACCGAGGGGGCGGTGGAGAAACACACCCAGCGCATCTTCAGCAAGCTGGGGCTCGCCCCGGACGCCTCGGTGCACCGTCGGGTCAAGGCCGTGCTGGCCCTGCTCCAACGGTGATTCAGTTGGGCACGTAGGAACTGAGGATCTGGCGTTCGAGCGTCAGCCCCAGTTCGCCCTCCTTGCCCACTCGGCTGACCATGACCATCACGGCGATCTGAGATGGATCACCGCCCGAGCGGGTCACCACGGAGACCCGCATGGCGGGGAAGTCACATTCGCCGGGGTGCTTCGGCACGAAGGTCACGGTGGACAGGTATCCCTTCACCCCATCGGCGAAGGGGAACTCCATCGTCACGGGTTCGGGGACGAGATAGTAGTCCCCTTCCCACTGGGTGTTGATGAGCAGGGACCACGAACTGGCCATGAACTCGGCCAGGGCATCCTGACGCTTCCCCTCGATCGGCTTCATGGTGCCCACGAAGGCAAGATCCTCTCCTTGGCACTGGTCCTTGCCAAACACCGATGAATCCCTGACGATGAGGGTCTTGGCCATCGTGTCGTAACCACGCAGGACATCGATGTCGACGACCCAGTCGGCGGGAACTGCGTAGCGGCCGCGTTCCCCGACCACCTGCTGCCAGGACCCGGTCCACGGGCCGGGGTCCGCGATGGTCGGCCACTCCTGGGCCGGGGTGGCGTCGGGTGCCTCGATCGGGGGGCGCTCCGCCCGGGGCTCCTTGAACCCTCCTCGCCCCTTCTCCGGATCGTAGCCCGGGTTGAGGGGGTCGGGACCTGCCTCGGTCGGGGTTGCCGCCGGAATGTCGGGGTTGACCGTCGGGAGGTCACTCGGCACCACGGGAGGAGCCTCCCCGGACGCGGGCGCATTGGTCGCCGGCGGCACGGTCGTCCCTGTTGCGGTGCTCGGAGCGGAGGTGGCGGAGGGGCTGGGAGGTTCCTCACTGGTGGTAGGCGATGCCGGTGCCGAGGGGGACTGCGACGGGGAGGCCGCTGGCGGTTCAGCGGTCTGCTCCCCCTTCGGCCAGAGCACGTACCCGACGAGCACCGCGGCAACGATGAGCACCGCGACCAGAGCCACGATGAGCCCCGTGTTGCCATCGGAGGGCGGGGGCGGGCCGGGAGGGGGCTGGTGCCATCCCCCGTTCGGTGGCATGGGCGGCATCGGCCCGGAAGGCGGATAGGAGAAGGAAGGGGGCTGGCCGGGGGGTGGGGCAGGAGGCTGCTGCGGGGGGTACCACCCCTGGGGTGGTTGACCGTGGGGGGCGTTGAACCGTGGGTCGGGACCGGGCTGGGTCACGGCACTCTCCTACTGCTTGACTCCTGCGGCCAATTCTGCCGTGAGGCGGGTCAACCGGTCGAGGTCCTGGTCAAGATCCTCACCGTCCGGTCCGAGACACCGCACGAGGGCGGAGCCGACGATGACGGCGTCCGCGTACCTGGCCACCTCCGCCGCCTGCGCGGCGGTTCCTACGCCGAGACCGATCCCGACCGGCAGCCCCGGGTCGATCTCCCGGGCCCGGGAGGCGATGATGGGGGCCGCGGCTGAGGTGGTGGTTCTGACCCCCGTCACCCCCATGACGCTGGTGGCGTACACCCAGCCACGGCAGGCTGCCATCGTCATGGCGATCCGTTCGGGCGTGCTGGACGGCGCGATGAGGAAGATCCGGTCGAGGCCGTGGGCATCCGTGGCGGCGAACCACTCCTCGGCCTCGTCGGGCGTGAGGTCCGGGGTGATGACGCCTGCCCCGCCGGCGGCAGCGAGGTCCCGCGCGAAGGAGTCGGGCCCGTACTGCTCGATGAGGTTCCAGTAGGTCATCACGACGGGGGTCCGCCCCGCCTCCGCCACGGTCTCGGCGGCGCGAAGGGCGTCGGTGGTCCGAACCCCACGTTGGAGTGCGCGGGTGGTGGCGTGCTGGATCACCGTGCCGTCCAGGAAGGGATCCGTGTAGGGCATGCCGATCTCGACGATGTCCGCCGACTCGGCGAGCGCCCGGAAGGCCCTGAGGCCGCCGTCGACGGTCGGGTAGCCGACGGGGAGGTAGCCGATGAAGGCGGCCCTGCCCTCGTCGCGGCACCGGGCGATGACCCTGCCGGAGATGCCGAGTCGGGCGGGGTCGGTGAAGCTGCTCATTCGAGTCCTCCCACGGTGCGATCCGGGATCCCTGGCATGTCGAACCAGTCGAAGGCGGTGGCCACGTCCTTGTCCCCTCGGCCCGAGAGGCAGACGAGTATCCGTGGTTCCGTCCCGGGTTGCTCCTCCGCCAGTCGCAGCCCGAGTCGTCGGGCTCCTGCGACGGCGTGCGCCGATTCGATGGCCGGGATGATGCCCTCGGTGCGGCTGAGCAGCCGGAACGCATCCATGGCCTCGTGGTCCGTGACCGGTTCGTAGCTGGCCCGTCCCGTGTCGGCGAGCCATGCGTGTTCGGGGCCGACCCCGGGATAGTCGAGACCTGCGGAGATGGAGTGTGACTCGATCGTCTGGCCGTCCTCGTCCTGGAGGATGTAGGTGCGGGCACCGTGCAGTACCCCGGGCCGCCCGGCGAGGATCGTCGCGGCATGCCGCCCGGTCTCCACACCGTCGCCGGCCGCCTCGATGCCGAGCAGCCCCACCTCTGGGTCGGGGATGAAGTCGGCGAAGGCTCCGATCGCGTTCGAGCCGCCGCCGACGGCCGCGACCACCCAGTCGGGCAGGCCGCCGTGCTCGTCGAGGAGTTGCTGTCTGGCCTCGGTGGAGATCACGCGTTGGAGTTCCCTCACCAGGTAGGGGAAGGGATGGGGGCCGCCCACGGTGCCGATGAGGTAGTGGGTGTGCTCGACGGTGGACACCCAGTCCCGCATTGCCTCGTTCATGGCGTCCTTGAGGGTGCGGGAGCCGGAGGCGACGGCGTGGACCTCGGCTCCGAGCAGCTGCATCCTGGCCACGTTGAGGGCCTGGCGTTCGGTGTCGATCTGCCCCATGTAGATGCGGCACTCGAGGCCGAGCAGGGCCGCGGCCGTCGCCGTTGCGACCCCGTGCTGGCCCGCGCCGGTCTCGGCGATGACGCGTTTCTTGCCCATGCGTCGGGTCAGGAGGGCTTGGCCGAGCACGTTGTTGATCTTGTGGGCGCCCGTGTGGTTGAGGTCCTCCCGTTTCAGCAGGATCGTGGCGTTGCCGCACTCGCGGGAGAAGTTGCGGGCCACCGTCACCGGGGTGGGTCGCCCCGCGTAGTTGCGTTGGAGGTCGGCGAGCTCGGCCCGGAAATCGGGATCCTTGCGCGCCGCCTCGAACTCGGCCTCCAACTCGGCGAGGGCGGCGCGCAACGCCTCCGGGACGAAGGTCCCACCGAATCGACCGAAGTGACCGCGGGCATCGGGCAAGGAAGTCATGCGCGGCATCCTACGCGCCCCGCCACGCTCCCGGAGCTCGTCTCCCAGTGGGAACACCTGCCCTCCGCCATGTCATGCCGCTGTCACGGCATCAGACCCAACTCGCCGATCGCCTCGAGTGGGTTGCCGTGTTTCACGAGGGCCTCGCCGACGAGGATCGCGTCGGCTCCTTCCTCACGCACCCGGCGGGAGTCGTCGGCGGTGAAGATGCCGGACTCGGCGACCCGGGTGCAGGTCTCGGGGATGAGGGAGGCGAGTCTGCCGAACTGGGCGAGGTCGACCTCGAGGGTCTTGAGATTGCGGTTGTTGACGCCGATGATCTCGGCTCCCGCCACGAGGGCGCGCTCGACCTCCTCCTCGGTGTGCGTCTCGACGAGGGGGGTCATCCCGAGTTCGCGGCTCAGGACGAGGAAATCCCCGAGCTGGGCGTCGTCGAGGGCGGCGACGATGAGGAGCACGAGGTCCGCCCCGTGAGCCCGGGCCTCGTGGAACTGGTAGGGGTCGACCATGAAGTCCTTGCGCAGGACCGGCGCGTGCACGCGGGCGCGAACGGCGTCGAGATCCTCCAGCGACCCACCGAACCTCCGCGGTTCGGTGAGGACGGAGATGGCGGCGGCCCCTCCAGACTCGTAGGCGGCCGCCAGGGATGCCGGATCGGGGATCTCGGCCAGATCGCCCTTGCTCGGTGAGCGGCGTTTGACCTCGGCGATCACCGCGAGGCTGTCTCGTTTCAGGCACACGGGGCGGGCGGGGATGGCCGCCCGAGCCGCTGCCTCGATCTCCGCATCCGGGACGGTGGCACGTCGTGTCTCGAGGTCCTCGCGGACGCCCTGGATGATGTCGTCGAGGACGGTCATGACTGTTCTCCCATCGTGGCGGCGCGCCTGAGCGCGGTGATGACGGCGGCGGCCTTGTGCGAACACTCGGCGTCCTCCATCTCGGGGCGCGAGTCCGCGACGATCCCCGCCCCGGCCTGGACGTGGGCCACCCCGTTCTTCAGGACGGCGGTGCGGATGGCGATGGCGACATCCGAGTTCCCCGCGAAGTCGAAGTAGCCCACCACCCCACCGTAGAGGCCGCGCCGGGAGACCTCCAGGTCGTCGATGATCTCCATGGCCCTGACCTTGGGCGCCCCGGAGAGCGTGCCGGCGGGGAAACATGACAGCGTGGCGTCGAGCGCGGTGCTCCCCTCGGCCAGGGTGCCGGAGACGGCGGCCTCGAGGTGCATGATGTGGCTGTAGCGGTGGATGCGCATGAACTCGTGGACGGTGACGCTGCCGGGTCGGCAGATCCGTCCCAGATCGTTGCGCCCCAGATCGACGAGCATGATGTGTTCGGCGCGTTCCTTGGGGTCGGCCAGCAGTTCGTCGGCGAGTTCCCTGTCCTCCGCCTCCGTGCGGCCCCGGGGCCGTGATCCCGCGATGGGGCGGGTGGTGGCCACCTGGTCCTTGACGGTGACGAGGGCCTCCGGGCTCGAACCGACAACGGCGAAACCCGGCAGACGCATCAGGTACAGGTAGGGACTGGGGTTCGTCAGGCGCAACGCGCGGTACACGTCGAGGGCGTCGCTGGAGGTCTCGACGTCGAAGCGCTGGGAGAGCACCACCTGGAAGGCCTCGCCCGCCTCGATCTCCTCGATCACGGTCCGCACCGCCTGCTGGTAGTCGTCGGCGCTGCGTTGTCGGCGCACCGGCAGGTCGACCAGCCCTTCGGGAGCGGGCGCGGCGAGGGAGGCGATGGGCTCGGCCAGGGTGCGTGCCATCTCCTCGATGGCGACCACGGCCTCGTGGTGTGCCCGTTCGACTCCCTCGTCGGTGCCGTCGTGGTTGATGGCGTTGGCGATGAGGATGACCTCGTTGAGGTGGTGGTCGAACACCGCCAGCTGGGAGGTCAGCATCATGACAACCTCCGGCAGCTTCAGGTCGTCGACGCAGCCGTCCGGCAGCCGCTCCAATCGGCGGACCACGTCGTAGCCGAGATACCCGACCATTCCGGCGTGGAAGGGCGGCAGTCCCTCGACCGCAGGGGTGGCGAACTCCTCCAGGGTCTGCCGCAGCACCGCCAGGGGGTCGCCCTCCCCGATCCCCGCGAGTTCACGTCCCAGCCAGACCGCCCGGCCGTTGCGTTCGGTGAGAGTCGCCGCCGCCCTGACACCAACGAAGGACCACCGGGACCACACCCCCTGGGTCGCCGACTCCAGCAGGAAGGTGCCCTCACGGGCCCCGCACAGGCTGGAGTACAGCGCGATCGGGGTGAGGTGGTCGGCGGTGAGGCGGGCATGGACGCTGATGACGCGTCGGGTGCGGGCCAGTTCGGTGAACTCGGCCAGGTCAGGGGTGATCCTCATGCGAGATCCTCCGTGGTCAGTTCGGTGAAGAAGCAGGTCGGGTTGCCCGTGTGGCAGGCCGCGCCGGTCTGCTCGACCCGCAACAGGATGGTGTCACCGTCGCAGTCGAGCCCGACGGAGACCACCCGTTGGACATGCCCGCTGGTCTCGCCCTTCACCCAGTACTCCTGTCGACTGCGGGACCAGTAGGTGGCCCGCCCCGTCGTGAGGGTCCGGGCCAGGGCCTCAGCGTCCATCCACGCCAGCATCAACACCTCGCCGGTGGCCGCGTCCTGCGCCACGGCGGGCACGAGACCGTCGGCGTTGAACTTCAGCCGGGCGGCGAGGTCAGGGGAGAACTGCATGGAGCCATTGTGTCGCCTGGGCCACGTGGCGCTCCAGCGTGACCACGATTCAGCGTGCCGCCTCGGCCTCGGCTGCGGCGAGGAGAGCCATGCCGTGCAGCCCGGCATCGGGCCCCAAGGAGGCTGCCTCGATCCGCAACGCCTCGGTCATCAGGGGGTGGCAGCCGTCGTAGATCCTGGCCCGCACGGCGGAGACGAAGTGCTGTGAGGCGGCCAGTCCACCGGTGAGGAACAGGGCGTCGGGGTTGAAGAAGCTCACCACCGGGCTCAGCACCTCCCCCAGATGCGCTCCGGCGGTGCGGATCATCGTGGTGGCGATCGGGTCACCGTCAGCGGTCAGCGCCAGCACATCGGCGGTGCTGTCGACCCGGCTCCCCTGCTCCCGAAGCCGGGACACGATGCCCGCCCCGGAGGCGATGGTCTCGAGGCAACCGAGCTTTCCACAGGTGCAGGGACGCGGGCCCGCGGCCTCGACCCAGGTGTGGGTGACATCCCCCGACGCGGATGTCGCTCCCCGGTAGAGCTGACCGTCGACGATGATGCCGGAACCGATGGCGGTCCCCGCTTTGACCGTGATCGAGTGGCCGTGGCTGCCGAACTGTGACCGGTGCTCGCCAAGGGCCATGGCGTTCGCGTCGTTCTCCACGACGACGGGGGCCCCGAAACGCTCCATGGCGGCCTGGCGGACCGGGTATCCGGCCCACCCGGGCATCCGTGAGGGCAACCGGACCGACCCATCCGGCTGGACCGGGCCCGGAAGGGCCAGACCGACGGCCAGTGTCGGCCCGTGGGCCTCGAGGTGTGTCACCACCTCATGGAGCGCGTCCAGCACAGCGACGGGGCCCTGACCGATCACCACTTCGGCGGTGACGACCTCGGTGATGTCCCCCCGCAGATCCGCGACCCCGACCCGGGCATGGTGTCCCCCCAGGTCGACAACGAGGAGATGTCCGGCTGGCTGGGTCAGTCGCAGGCGACGTCGCGGCCTGCCCCCCTGGGAGGCGAGCGCCCCGTCCTCGACCACGACCCCCTCGGCGATGAGCTGGCCCACCCACGCCGAGGCCGTCGATGCGGAGACCCCCAGCTGCCGTGCCAACTCCGTCCTCGACGTGACAGAACCGTCTGCCAGCAGCTGCCGAATGGAGAGATCAGGTCGAGCCATACCCCCACTTTAGCCAGTCCTGCAATAACTGGTCATGCCAACATGGGTTTCGCACTGAGCCCACCAAGGAGTTCTCCAGAACGAGACCGCTCCAGAGTCTCCGGCATGATCACGGTTCCGCAACGGTCCTCTCTCCACCCCTTGCGCAACCGGACGTACACCCCTACCCTCAGTTGTGCCAAGCAGGCAAGAAACTTAATTCGAGGAAGAATTAAGGACAAGGAGGATCAATGAAGGTCAACTTCCGCAAGGTCATCACGCTGGGGGCCGTCGCTGCCCTCGCGCTCACCGGTTGCGGTGGCGGAAAGGGGGACGGGGCCCAGACCGGCTCGGACGGCCGCGCCAAGATCATCGTCGACATGTGGGCGGGCGGGGACAAGGACATCGCCGCGATCAAGAAGCAGGTGGAGATCGCGCAGGCCTCGCTGCCCGACATCGAGATCGAACTTCGCACCGCTCCGTGGGGCGACTTCTTCACCAAGCTGACCTCCAACATGGGGACCGGCAACATGGCATGCGTCACCGGCATGAACTCCGGGAAGCTCACGGACTTCAAGGAGGGGTTCGTGGAGTTGACCGAGGCGGACCTCACGACAGCGGGTCTCAAGACCTCCGACCTCGCGCCCGGTGCCACCGAGATTCTCAGCGACGCGGGCAAGATGTACGGGGTTCCCTTCGACATGGCCACCATGTTGGTCTACTACAACGCCGACATGATCACGGCCAATGGTGCTCCCGAGCCGAGCAATGGATGGAGTTTCGACGACTTCGAGGCCACCGCCAAGGCAGCCACCACCGCCGACAAACAGGGATTCGCCGTCGGGATGGGTGACTTCCAGTGGCAGGCCCTGCCCATCGCCAGGGCCGGGATGCAACCCGTCACCGCGGAGGGCGGACTCGACATCGCCAACCCGGCCTTCGTCGAGGCCGCCACCTGGTACTCCGGTCTCGTGACCGACCAGAAGGTCGCCCTGCCGGTTGCTTCCGCATCCGATGCCGGCTGGGGCGAGGAGCAGTTCAGCAACGGCAACGCAGCCATGGCCGTGGACGGTACCTGGAACGCCGTCAGTTACCTCGGCAACGACGCGGGCTTCGAGGTCGGCATGGTGAATCTGCCCGCGGGCGAGGGGGGCACCTCGCTGGGGCTGGTCCTTGGCTCGGGCTACGGTGTCGCCAAGACCTGCCAGAACAAGGAGGCCGCACTGAAGGTGATGGGGGCGCTGCTGAGCAAGGAGGCCCAGGACCACATCGCCAGCTCGGGCCGTTCCTACCCGGCCCGGGCCGAGTCGCAGCCGTTGTACTTCACCTCCATCGAGGAGAAGTACCGGGAGCGGGTCCAGCAGGCCTACGACGCCGCTTTCGCCAACGTCGAGGGGCAGCACGTCTCGCCCAACTGGTCCAAGGTGAACGCCTACATCCAGCCCGAACTGGTGAGCGTCTACACCGGCGCCAAGCCGATGTCCGAGGTGCTCCAGAGCGCACAGCAGCAGTTCCAGCAGTGACCAGATCAACCGCTGGCGCGCTGCGCCGAGCCGAGGAACGCCAGGCGCTGGGCTTCATCAGCCCGGCTCTGGTGGGCCTCGGCCTGTTCACCCTCTTCCCCGTCGGGTTGTCCATCGTCATGAGCCTGTTCGACTGGCCAACATTCGGGACAAGAACCTTCACGGGCCTCGGCAACTACCTCAAGCTGTTCACTGCCAGCCCAGATTTCTGGCCGGCATTGCGCAACACCTTCGTCTACGCGATCGCCTACGTTCCCGTCAACATCGCCCTTTCCCTCGGCCTGGCGGTGGCCCTCAGCTCCCGGATCCGGGGACGTGGGGCCCTCAGGGTGCTGTTCTTCATCCCCGTGGTGACCCCAATGGTGGCGAACATCCTGGTGTGGAAGATGCTGTTGCAGCCCCAGGGTGCCCTCAACGGTGTCAGTCAGGGCTGGTTCGGTCTCAGCCTGCCGAACTTCCTCGCGGACCCCCACTGGGCGATGACCATGGTGGTGGTGATGTCGGTGTGGCAGGGCATGGGCTACAACATGCTCATCTTCTCCGCGGTGCTGGAGCAGCTGCCGGAGACCGTCCTCGAGGCCGCTCGGATCGACGGGGCGACGGGGGCCAGACTGTTCTTCCAGGTGACACTGCCCATGATCTCCCCGGCACTGTTCTTCGCCACCGTCATGACGATGATCGGCTCGCTCCAGGTCTTCGCCCAACCCCAGTTGTTGACCGGTGGCGGGCCCGGCAATGCGACCCAACCCATCGTCCAGTTCATCTACAACCAGGGCTTCCGATTCCAGGATCTCGGCCTCGCAGCAGCCGCGGCATGGATCCTGTTCGCGATCATCATCATCCTGACCGCCCTGCAGTTCAAGGCGCAGAAGAGGTGGGTGCACTATGAACACTGACACCCATGGGCAGCGACAGGGCCGTACCACACGGCTCCGTCTGATCCTGGCCCACCTGACGATCTACCTGGCGGCCCTGCTGTTCGCCTCCCCCTTGATCTACGCAGTGTTCTCGGCGATGAAACCCAACAACGAGATTTTCGCCTCCCCACCTCGACTGATCGGCTCCCAACTCAAGTGGACGAACTTTCTCGAGGTCTTCACCTATGGCCCTTTCATCACCTACATCTCGAACTCCCTGTTCGTGTCCGTGACCGGCACCCTGCTGGTGCTGTTCGTCTCCTCCACAGCTGCTTTCGCCTTCGCCCGGCTGCGGTGGCGCGGGCGGGACGTGGTCTTCGTCCTCTTCCTGGCCACGCTCATGGTGCCCGCCGAGGTTGTCGTCATCCCGCTCTACACCCTCATGGGCTGGTTCGGCTGGGTCAACTCCTACCAGGCCCTCATCATCCCGTTCGCCTTCAGCGCCTTCGGCACCTTCCTGCTGCGGCAGTTCTACCGAGGCATCCCCTACGAACTCGATGAGGCGGCCCGGGTGGACGGCGCCGGAGCGATCCGTATCTATTGGAGCATCATCCTGCCCCTGTCCCGCTCGGCGCTGGCCGTGCTCGCGGTGTTCACCTTCCTCGGTTTCTGGAACTCCTACCTGTGGCCCCTCATCGTCACCGTCGACTACTCGACAATGGGGACCCTGCCCATCGGCCTGGCCTCCTTCTCCACCCAACAGGGCACCCGCTGGGACCTTCAGATGGCAGCCGCCGTGATCTCGATGCTGCCCACCACCCTGCTGGTCATCGCCCTGCAGAAACACCTGGTGCGGGGCATCGCGATGGCCGGTCTGGGGGGCCGATGATGGTCACCGCCGGCATCGACATCGGTGGTACCAAGACCAGCGCCGTCCTCGCCGACGTCGACGGCAGCGTGTTGGCGACCCGGACCGTGACCTCGGGTAGCGGCGGAGCGGCCCTCATCGACGGGGCAGCGGATCTGCTGAACCAGCTGGAGCTCTCCTCAGGGCTGCGGGCCGAGGCCGTGGGCGTCGGTGCCGCCGGGGTGATCGCGCCGGACACCGGTGAGGTACTGGCCGCCTCCGGCATCTTCCCCGACTGGGTGGGACGCCACCCCGGCAACGCGCTGGCGACACGTCTGGGGCGTCCCGTACACCTGGTCAACGACGTCAACGCCTTCCTGGCTGGCGAGGCGCGGTGGGGAGCCCTGCGTGGGGTCCGAAACGCCCTCGCCCTCATGCTCGGCACCGGCGTCGGTGGGGCACTGCTGCTCGACGGTCAGCTGTACCACGGACCCCGTGGCAGCGCCGGGGAGATCGGCCACACCCCGGGCTACTCCCACCTGGACTGCACCTGCGGCGGCGTGGGCCACCTGGAAACCCTGGCCTCCGGACGCTCGTTGGGACTACGCTACGGCGAACTCACCGGTGTGACGGGGCTGGGAGGCCGAGAGGTCGCGGAGCGGGCCCGTCGGGGGGACGCAGCTGCAACGAGCGTCTTCGCTCAAGCCGCGAGCGCCCTCGCCCAAGCCATCGTCGTGGCCACCACGATGCTGGATCTCACCGATGTCGTCGTGGGTGGCGGGGTCAGCGCCGCCTGGGACCTGTTGGAGCCTCCACTCACCGCATCACTGACGTCGGCGCCCCCGGTCACCGTCCCGCTCCCCCGGCTGCACCGGGCTTCCCTGTCCAGCACGGCACTGGGGGCCGCCGCACTGGCACAACCCATCCGATTCGAACCGATCCCATGAGGAAGACATGACTGCTGCTGACATCTGGTGCCCACCCCTGCCGCCCGTCACCGACGGACTTGCCCGGCCCCGCATCGGGATCGCCGGCATCTCGATCGAGGCCAGCGTCTTCTCCCCTCATTTGAGTGGCGACGAGGCCTTCACCCTCCGGGAGGGCGAGGAGTTGCTGTCCTACTACCCGTTCCTCGCACCCGGCCGGGAGCTCCGAGAGGCCGCCGACTGGGTTCCGCTGCACCACGGCCGATCGCTGCCCGGGGGACCCGTTGTGCCCGCCACCTATCAGCGGATGAAGCAACGCATCCTCGACCTTGCCGCCTCGCAGGGACCCTTCGACGGATTCCTGCTCGACCTCCACGGCGCCATGACCGTCGTCGGGATGCGCGACGCCGAGGCCGACCTCACCACGGCCCTGCGCGAGGTGCTCGGCCCCGACTGCCTCATCTCCTGCACCCAGGATCTGCACGGCAACGTCTCCGCCGAACTCGTGGAGCAGGTCGACCTCATCACCTGCTACCGCATGGCCCCCCACGAGGACTGGCTCAACACGAAGGAACGGGCCACCCACAACCTGCTCCTGAGGCTCCGCTCCGGTGCGGGTCGGCCATGGAAGGCCTTCATCCCGATCCCCCTGCTGCTCCCCGGGGAGAAGACCAGCACCCGGGTGGAGCCCGCCGCCGGTCACTACCGTCGGGTCGCGGAGGTCGCGGCCCGCGACGGCGTGCTGGATGCCTCCCTCTGGGTGGGCTACGCCTGGGCCGACGAACCTCGGTGCCACGCCGCCGTCGTCGTCACCGGCGACGATCCCGACGAGGTCAGCCGTGGGGCCTCGGAGCTGGCGGAGGGCTGGTGGGCAAGCCGCGACGACTTCCAGTTCGTCGGCCCCACGGATTCCCTCCAGGGCGCCCTGGACCGGGCACTCGCCGAGGGGGCACCCCGCCCCTATGTCATCTCGGATTCCGGCGACAACCCGACGGCGGGAGGTGCGGGCGACGTCTCCTGGACGCTCCGGGCGCTGCTCGCCGACCCGAGACTCGTCGACGAGGCCCTCACCGTCATCCACGCCTCAACCTTCGACCCGGCGGCCGTCGCCCAGTGCTTCAAGGCTGGTCTCGGGTCCCGGGTACGGCTGCGGGTGGGTGGCAACGTCGACCGCACCGCTGCCCCGGCCGAGATCCACGGCGAGGTGGTTTCCCTCACCGACGGGGATCCCGTCGCGGGCCGACAGGCCGTGGTGAGGCAGGGCGGGGTTCACGTCGTCATCACCGAGAAACGAAAACCCTTCCATCTGCTGGCCGATTTCCAGCAGCTCGGTCTTGACCCTGTCACCGCCGACCTCGTGGTGGTGAAGATCGGCTACCTCGAGCCCGAGCTGTTCGACCTGGCCGCGGGCTGGACGATGGCCCTCACCCCGGGCGGCGTGGACCAGGACCTCCTGCGATTGGGCCATCGACATCTGGCGCCGGGAACCTGGCCCTTCGACCGTTCGCAGCCGAATCCTGACCTGACCCCCATCTTGACCCGCCGGGAGAACTGACATGCTGTACTTCGACGAACGCACCGGCCCCGACCTCGGGGTCACCTACCCGGATGTCACCCCTCCCACCTGGTACCGGGACGCCAAACTCGGTGTCTTCATCCACTGGGGCCTGTTCTCCATCCCGGCCTGGGCGGAGACCCACGACGGGCGGGTCCCGGTCGAGGACGCCTTCACCCGTCACCGCTACGCCGAGTGGTACGGCAACACCGTGCGCATCCAGGAGTCCTCCGCCCGCGCCCACCACCTGGCGCGGTTCGGCGAGGGGACGACCTACGAGGACCTGGCTGACCACTGGCAGCTGCCATCGTTCCGCGCCCCCGAACTCATCGCCTCGGTGCTGCGGTCCGGGGCCCGCTACGTGATACCCGTCACCAAGCACCACGACGGCTTCTGCCTGTGGGACACCAGCACAACGGGGTTCAATGCGGTTCGACGCGGCCCCGGCAGGGACCTGATCCAAGAACTCGCCGACGCCACCCGGGCGGCTGGCGCCCGTTTCGGGGTGTACTTCTCCGGGGCGTTGGACTGGCACGTCAGCGATCTGCCGCCGATCAGGAGCGAGCGGGACCTGTTCGTCCTGAGACGCAACGACCCGTCCTTCGCGCGGTACGCGGCCGCACAACTCGGCGAGCTGATCGAACGGTTCTCCCCCGACGTGCTGTGGAACGACATCGAGTGGCCGGACTCCGGCAAGGGCGGCGACGACTTCGGCGTGGCGGCCCTGTGGCGACGGTACCTGACGGCCGTCCCTCATGGCGTGGTCAACGACCGGTGGGGGGTTCCCGCCCATGGCCACCTGACCCGCGAGTACCTCGATGTGGCGGAGATCCAGGATCAGGTGTGGGAGTCGACGCGGGGGCTGGGTCAGTCCTTCGGCTACAACGCCGCGGAGGATGAGTCACACTCCCTCTCGGCCCCGGATCTCATCCGGCACCTCGTCGACGTGGTCGCCAAGAACGGCAACCTGCTCATCAACGTCGGCCCCCGCGCCGACGGTTCGGTGCCGGACGTGCAGCAGCGTGCCCTCGACGGCCTGGGACAGTGGTTGGTGGTCAACGGGCAGGCCGTCTTCGGCTCGCGGCCGTGGCTGCGGGCCGGGGAGGGCACGGTGCGCCACACCGTGGTCGATGGTCAGGTGTTCGCCCATGTGCTCGACCCGCAGCAGGGCAGGCTCCGTCTCCCACCCGAGCTGTGTGGGACGACGAGTGTGAACTGGCTGGGAGGAGATGAGGCTCCGGTCCACGACGGTGAGGCCGAGATCCCGGAGCCGCTGAGGAACACCGCAGTGGCGGTGGCCAGGATCGGATAACTTCCGATATCGTTGGATTATGCAACGATATCGCGACAACCCCAGGGGGTCCTCGCTCCTCCTGGAGGCATGGTTCCTCAACCAGGTGGTGTCCCGCTGGATGACCGACCGGCTGGGCGACAGCCCAGTGAGTCCGGATGAGTTGGGCCTGTGTGCTGCCCTGGTGCTGCACGGCGACGCCGCGACCTCCCAGATCTGCGACCTCACCGGAGCGGCCACCTCCACCATCGCGAGCATGGGCAACCGCCTGGCTGGACGCGGGCTGCTGGAACAGATCCCCCACCCGAATGATCGCCGCGTCCGGCTGTGGCGCCTCACCTCGGCCGGAGGTGAGGTGGTTCATGAAGCGATGGAGCGGTTCGCTGAGGCCTACCGGAGCTTGCTCGCGGCCACCGCACTGCGGGCCGAGCAGGCCCGGAGCGGACTCAACGACCTCGAGCAGGCCCTTCGACACGACCTCGACCTGCCACAGCGCCCATTGCTCGGGGACTGCACCACCGAGGATTCGGAACTCACCCCGGCTGAGCAGCAGGAACTGCGTCAGTTCAGGCAATGGTTGATCCATCGTCGCGGCCGCCACAGCTCCGAGGTGACGCAGTGACTCGCCCACCCCGCACCCTGCTCATCGCAGTGACCTCCGCATGCGGCCTCGTCGCAGCCGTCATCTTCCTCCATGCTCTTCCCGAGGTCACGGCCACCTGTGGCCTACCACCGCTCGACACCCGCCCGTTCTGGACCCGGACGGAGGCAATCGAGCTCGCTCGCGCCTGTGATGGACCAGGCATCGCCGCATACACCAGGCTGGCCCTGTTGGACCTGCTGCACCCCGCACTGGTGGCTGGCACCCTGGTTCTGTGGGTCAGATGGAGCCGAAGTCCTCGCCCACGGGCAGCCATCGCCGTCCAGACGATCATCGTGCTCGGTGCCGTGGCGGACTATCTCGAGAACTGGACGGTCTGGACCTTCCTGCGAGGCGGCCCTGATCTCGCCACCTCGATCCCGCTCACCGTCGGGGGTGGCTTCAGTCTCGCCAAGAACGTCCTGGTCCTGCTCGGAGTCCTGGCGGCTGCCGTCCTGATCCTCGACGCGATGCGACACCGTGCCCTGTCTCGGAGGGCAGCTCGAGAAACGTGACCGGGGCGCTCCCCGACACCATGACGATCCTCTGTCCGCGCGTCAGAGGTTGCTCGGATGGGGGTCACTGAAGGATGAGGGTGGGCACCAATCGCCGCTTTGCTTCGGCGAGATCATGGCGATGTCAACGCTGCCACCGAGTCAGGACGGCGATTCGTGACCGTGTTGGTCCTCGTCACGATCCCCCTAGCCGCGCACCCTCTAAGCTGTGCTCCATGAGTCTTGCCGCCCGTCAGCGCGCCGCCCTGTGTGACCTCATGGCCGACCTGGGAGCCACGGCTCCCACCCGCTGCGCGGGCTGGCAGGTCCAGGACCTCGCCGCGCACCTGTGGATCCGGGAACACCGTCCCGCTGCGCTGCCCGGCATCGGACTCGCCCGCTTCGCCGACCGCACCGAACGCATCCAGCAGGAGACTCTCCACCTCAAGGGTTTCGAGACCCTCGTGACCGAGCTCCGGCGCCCCGGCTGGGTCATGCGCCCCTTGGATCGACTGGTCAATGCGGTGGAGTTCTTCATCCATCACGAGGACGTGCTCCGCGCCAACGACCGCAGCCAGAGGCTCACCGATGCGGAGCAGGGCCAGCTGTGGCGGGTTGCCCGGCTGCTCGCGCGAAAGGTGCAACGGTCCTGGGGCGGGCAGCTGATCCTGCAGCCGACGGACCGCCCCGCGGTGCGGTACGGCCAGGGCCCGCGACCGGTGCGGTTGAACGGTCAGCCCTCCGAGCTGCTGTTGTTCCTCAGCGGCCGCGACGCCGATGTCACGGTCGCCGCGGAACCCGACGTGGCACGAGACCTGAAGGTGTCCATCGGCGCACTGTGACCCGGACATGTTGCTCGGCGGGACCTCGGGGTCCCGCCGAGCAACATGGGAAGATCACATCCGGAACTTGGCCTCGATGGCCGCACCGACCTCGGCATCAATGTTCTTCCAGTACTGGAAGACCCGGCCGAGCACCGGCTCGTTCACACCCGCCAGCGACCCCACGACGGTCTCGACGAGGCGCTCCCGCTGGGCGTCGTCGTAGACCTCGCGCACCAGGGTGTGGGCCTGGCCGAAGTCGTCGTCCTCCGCATGGAGGGTGTAGGCGGAGCGCACGAGCGCACCGTCAGCCTCCCAACCGTTGTCCGCCGGCCCCTGCGTCTCGGCGTAGGGACGGCCGAAGGAGTTCGGCGCGTACACGGGGGAGGCTCCGGTGTGGACGTACTCCATGTTCGCCTGCGAGGCGTAGTTGTTCACCGGGCACACCGGCTGGTTGACGGGCAGCTGGTGGAAGTTCGCACCGATCCGGGCCCGCTGGGCATCCGGGTAGGCGAAGACGCGGGCCATGAGCATCTTGTCCGGCGAGATCCCCGTTCCGGGCACCATGTTCGAGGGGCTGAATGCGGCCTGCTCGATCTCGGCGAAGAAGTTGGTCGGGTTCTCGTTGAGTTCGAGACGGCCGACCTCGATGCGCGGGTAGTCCTTCAGCGACCAGACCTTGGTGAGGTCGAACGGGTTGAAGCGGTAGTCCTTGGCCTCGGCGTAGGGCATCACCTGGACGTGGAGGGTCCAGCTGGGGAACTCCCCCTTGGCGATGGAGTCGAACAGGTCGCGGCGGTGGAACTCAGCGTCCACACCCGCCATCTCCGTCGCCTCGGCGCCGGTCATGTTCTCGACACCCTGGTTGCTGAGGAAGTGGTACTTGACCCAGAACTTCTCCCCCTCAGCGTTGACCCACATGTAGGTGTGGGAGCCGTAGCCGTTCATGTGGCGCCAGGTGCGGGGAAGACCCCGATCACCCATGAGGTAGGACACCTGGTGGGCGCTCTCGGGGGACAGGGTCCAGAAGTCCCACTGCATCTCGGCGTCACGCAGCCCGGAGGCAGGCATGCGCTTCTGGGAGCGGATGAAGTGCGGGAACTTCATGGGGTCGCGGAGGAAGAACACCGGGGTGTTGTTGCCGACGATGTCGAGATTGCCCTCGGTGCTGTAGAAGCGCACCGAGAAACCGCGCACGTCGCGCCACGTGTCCGGGGACCCCTGCTCACCGGCGACGGTGGAGAACCGCAGCAGGGACCGGGTCGTGGCACCCGGCTGGAACACGGCCGCCTTGGTGTAGGCGGAGACATCACCGGTGACGGTGAAGGTTCCGAATGCACCAGCCCCCTTGGCATGGGGGCTGCGCTCCGGGACCCGCTCCCGGTTGAAGTGGGCGAGCTGCTCCACGAGGTGGACGTCGTGGAGGACGATCGGGCCGTCTGGCCCGACTGTCAGCGAGTGGGAGTCACTCTGGACGGGGGATCCGTTGAGATGGGTGGACGGGGTCTCGTTGGCGTTCATGCCGTTCCTTCCGCTTCGAGGCAGGCGGGGCAGGTGCCCCAGTAGATGACCTCAGCCTCCTCCACACGGAAGCCCGCGGAATCCACCGGTTCCAGACAGGGAGCCGCCCCGATGTGGCAGGCGACGTCCCTGAGCTCACCGCAGCTGCGGCACTTCAGGTGGTGGTGGTTGTCGCCCGTGGCCAACTCGAACCGGGGCGCGGACCCGGCCGGCTCCACGCGACGGATCAGGCCGGCCCCGTGGAGGGCGGCGAGCACATCGTAGGTGGCCTGGACAGAGAGAGATCCGGTCCTGCTGATGACGAGATCGCGCGTCTGTTCGATGGTGGCATGGGGGCATTCCGCCAGGGCCTCGAGGACCCCCAGCCGCGCCGACGTGACCCTCAGGCCAGCCGAACGCAGCGAGGCCGCGTGGTCAGAGACGGTTGAGGACATGGTGTCACTCTAGCCCTTTTCTGGAAGAATTCCAAAAAGCGTAGTCATCAAGTGAGACCGGTTCAGCTGGACTCCCCCACCCGCTCCAACAACAGTTCCCTCACCCGGGCCGCATCGGCCTGGCCGCGCATGGCCTTCATGACCTGCCCGATGATGGCCCCGGCCGCGGCGACCTTCCCGCCCCGGATCTTCGCCACGATGTCGGGATTCGCGGCGATGGCCTCGTCCACCGCGGCCGTGAGGGCCCCCTCGTCGGAGACGACCTTGAGCCCACGCCTCGCCACGACCTCGGCCGGGGATCCCTCCCCCGCTATGACGCCGTCGAAGACGGCACGGGCCAGCTTGTCCGTCAGCTCCCCCGCGTCGACAAGGGCCTGGGTGGCGGCGACATCGGCAGGGCTCACCCCGAGTTCCTCCAGTTCCACCCCGGACTCGTTCGCGCGGCGGGCCAGCTCGGACATCCACCATTTCCGCGAAGCCTGGGGGCTGGCCCCGGCGGCCACCGTCGCCTCGATGAGGTCCAGTGCCCCCGCGGCCACGATGGCCTGCATCGTGCGGTCATCGACCTCCCATTCCTGCGCCAACCGCCGACGACGCTGCGCGGGCGGCTCGGGCAGGGTGGCGCGGAGTTCCTCGATCCACTCGGCCGACGGCGCAATCGGGACAAGATCCGGCTCCGCGAAGTAGCGGTAGTCCTGGGCCTCCTCCTTCGAGCGCCCCGGGCTGGTCGACCCGTCGGCCTCGTGGAAGTGACGGGTCTCCTGGATCACCGACCCTCCCGACGCGAGGATGGCCGCCTGCCTGCGCATCTCATGGGTGACGGCCCGTTCGATGGAGCGCAGCGAGTTCACGTTCTTCGTCTCCGTGCGGGTGCCGAGCTGCGAATCCCCCTTCAGGGCGAGCGAGACGTTGGCATCACAGCGGAGGCTCCCCTGCTCCATCCGCACGTCGGAGACGTCGAGGGCGCGCATGAGATCCCGCAGGTGGGCGACATAGGCCCTCGCCACCTGGGGGGCCTTCGCCCCGGTCCCGAGGATCGGGCGGGTGACGATCTCGATCAGCGGCATCCCGGCACGGTTGTAGTCAACCACGGAGTAGTCGGCCCCGTGGATTCGACCGCTCGACCCGACGTGGGTGAGCTTGCCGGCGTCCTCCTCCATGTGGGCCCGTTCGATCTCGATGACGAAGACCTCCCCGTCGACCTCCACCTCGACCCGACCGTCATGGGCGATGGGTTCGTCGTACTGTGAGGTCTGGAAGTTCTTCGTCATGTCCGGATAGAAGTAGTTCTTCCTCGCGAATCGCCCCCAGGGGGCGATCTCACAGCCCAGCGCCAGACCGATGCGGATGGCCGATTCCACCGCCTTGGCATTGACGACGGGCAGCGCACCGGGCAGTCCGAGGCACACCGGGCAGGTCTGGGTGTTGGGCTCCGCCCCGAAGGTCGTCGCACAGCCACAGAACATCTTCGACGCCGTGTTGAGCTCTACGTGCACCTCGAGCCCGAGGGCCGGGTCGAAGCGCTCGAGCACCTCGTCGTAGTCCATGAGTTCGCTCATCGCCACACCGCCTTGGATCCGGGAAGGGCGGCGGCCCTGGCCAGCAGCGGCCCGCCCTGTGATTCGAGTCGCGTCTCGAGGAACCCCCCGACACGGTAGAGCCGGTCGTCCGCCAGGGGCGGCGCGACCACCTGGAGACCCACCGGGAGCCCTTCGGAGCTGAGCCCGACCGGGAAACTGGCGGCCGCGTTGCCCGCCAGGTTGGACGGGATGGTGCACAGATCGGCCCGGTACATCGCCATCGGGTCGCTCATCCGCTCCCCCAGCCGGAAGGCCACGGTGGGCGTGGTCGGCGTGACGAGCACGTCGCAGACCTCGAAGGCCCGCTCGAAGTCCCGCGCCACCAAGGTGCGCACCTTCTGCGCGGACCCGTAGTACTGGTCGTGGTATCCGCTGGACAGGGCGTAGGTGCCGATGATGAGGCGGCGCTTGGCCTCGCGCCCGAATCCCTGCCCCCGGGTGAGGGAGGTGACGGCCTCCATGCCGTTGCTGCCGTCATCACCCAGACGCAGACCGTAGCGGACCGCGTCGAAGCGGGCGAGGTTGGAGGACAGCTCCGCAGGCATGATGAGGTAGTAGGCGGCCAGGGCGTGCTCGAAGCTCGGACAGGAGACCTCGACCACCTCTGCGCCGGCCTCCTCGAGCCATGCCACCGCCTCACCGAAGCGGGCCTCGACATCGGCCTCGTAGCCGTCCCCGGCCAGTTCCTTCACCACACCCACCCGGAGACCGGAGACGTCACGACGGTGCGCCGCCGCCACGATTGCGGGAAGGGGCTCGGCGATCGAGGTCGCATCCATGGGATCGTGGCCGCCCATGACCTCATGCAGCAGTGCGGCATCAACCACGGACCGGGTCACGGGTCCGGGTTGGTCCAGGGAGGAGGCCATGGCGACGACCCCGTAGCGGGACACGCCGCCATAGGTCGGCTTCACCCCGATGGTTCCCGTCACCGCGCCGGGCTGGCGGATGGACCCACCCGTGTCGGAGCCGAGCGCCAAGGGGGCCATGCAGGCGGCGACGGCGGCAGCCGACCCCCCACCGGAACCGCCGGGGATCCGCTCCAGGTCCCAAGGGTTGCGGGTGGGGCCGAAGGCGGAGGTCTCCGTGGAGGAGCCCATCGCGAACTCGTCCATGTTCGTCTTGCCGAGCAACACCAGTCCGGCCGCCCTCAGGCGGGCCACGACGGTGGCCTCGTAGGGAGGCACCCAACCCTCGAGCATCCGCGAGCCGCAGGTGGTCGGCATGCCGAGGGTGCAGAAGTTGTCCTTGACCGCGATGGGCACACCGTCCAACAGCGACAGTCGCTGGCCGGCCTCGCGACGACGATCGGCCGCGGCGGCGGCCTCGAGGGCCTCGTCGGCGGCGACGTGGAGGAAAGCGTTGAGGTCACCGTTGAGCGCCTCGATCTGGTCCAGGTGGGCGCGGGTCACCTCGACGGAGTTGGTCTCCCCCGTTGCGATGAGCTCCGCCAGTTCATGCGCGGATCGGGTCAGCAGATCACTCATGGCTCAGTCCTCACTCAGGATCCGCGGGACACGGAAGCGCCCCTCCTCGACGTCGGGTGCGCCCGCGAGAACGGCCTCAACCGGGAGGCTGGGGCGCACCTCGTCGGGACGCATCACGTTGGTCAGGGGCAGGGCGTGCGTCATGAGCGGCACGTCAGGACCCACCACCTCGGCCACGCGGGACACCGAGGTGAGGATGACGTCCAGCTCCGGGGCGAGTTCAGCACACTCTGCTTCCGTCAGATCGAGTCGTGCGAGCCCAGCGAGCCGCGCGACCTCCTCAGCGGTCAGGGCCACGATTCCTCCAGGGATGTCTCGACCCACGGGCGTGGGCCGAGGTCATCCTAGCTGTCGACGCTGACGTCGAGCACCCTGCAGAGTGGCTCGTAGTGCTGCAGCACTGCCCGCCGATAGGCCGCAACGTCACCGGCCTCGGCGGCCTGGAGCATGTCGCCGTGGGTCCGGGCGGTCGACTCGATGTCATCGGGTGCAGGAATGGACAGTTGGGGCAGCACCGCGCTGTGGACGTCCCAGAAGGCCGCCACGAGCTGGGAGGCGATGTCGAGTCCGGTCCGTTTGAGCAGCGTGGTGTGGAACTCGCGGTCCTCCTCGGCGAAGGAACGCCTCTCCTCCGCGGCCACGACCATGGTGGCCACGAGTTCGTGCAGTTCTGCGTTCTCCGTACCCTTGAGCCGGGAGCACACGCGTTCGGCCACGCTGAGGTCAAGACTCTGCCGCACCTCCAGGACCTCGCGCAACGCCCGGAAGTCGTCCCCCGGCACCAGCACGGCCCGGAAGACCAGCGTCTCCACCAGGGGCTGCAGCGAGGCCTCCCCGACGAAGGTGCCGCGACCGTGCTTGACCTCCACGATCTCCAAGGTGTTGAGCATGCGGATGGCCTCACGGACGGAGCTGCGGGAGACCCCCAGACGTTCGCACAGCTCGGCCTCGCTGGGCAACGGATCCCCGGGCCGCAGGTTGCTGGCGATGATGAACTGCTTGATCTGGCTGGCCGTCTGACGGGCCAGGGTCCTTCCGTCGCGGGCACCACGCCTGGCGCTCTCGAGCCGTTCCAACCTCATGGCCCTACCTGTCCTCCGAAAGGATTGTTCAAATCTGTCGATCGTGACCGAATCGTGACATGGCGGTCGTTGAACGACGCCTGTTGATGTGCTTAGTATATCCACAACGTCAGTCATCAGACGTCTGAACATTGTTAGGAGTTCAACGATGCATCTCCCCCAGGAGAACAGCTTCACCCGCCGCTCGTTCGTCAAGCTGCTCGGCGCCACGAGCGCGGCTGCAGGCATCGCGGCTGGCCTGGCGGCCTGCGGCACCACCACGAAGCAGGGCGACGCGAAGACGTCCACCCCCGGCTCCACCGGTGCCGCCCCCTCCGCCACCAAGGGTGACGGCACGATCACTGCCGGCATCTCCTACGAGCTCGGCACGAACGGTTACGACCCCATGACCACCACCGCGGCCCTCACCGTCGCCGCGAACTGGCACACGATGGAGGGACTCACCGAACTCCACCCCGACACCCGCGAGGTGTACCCGGCACTCGGCAAGGAACTGCCCAAGCAGATCGACGACACCACCTGGGAGGTCGCGCTGCGTGACGGCGCCGTCTTCACCAATGGCGAGAAGGTCACCACCGACGACGTCGTGTTCTCCTTCGAGCGGGTGCTCAACCCCGAGAACAAGTCGCTCTACGCGGCCTTCCTGCCCTTCCTGGAGTCGGTGACCAAGAAGGACGACACCACCGTCGTCGTCAAGACCAAGTACGCCTTCTCCCTCGTCCCCGAGCGCCTGTCGGTGGTCAAGGTCGTCCCGAAGGCGGCCGTCGAGGCCGACGCCAAGGCCTTCGACCTCAACCCCGTCGGCACCGGCCCGTGGAAGATGACCGACAACGGCGCCGCCTCGAAGAAGATCCTCTTCGAGCGCAACGACGCCTACACCGGCCCCCGCCCGGCCCTGGCCAAGAGCATGGTCTGGGAGATCCTTCCCGACAACGCCACCCGCGTGAACGCCATCTCCTCCGACTCCGTCCAGGCCATCGACGCGGTGCCGGCCACGGACCTCGCCACCCTCGGTTCGTCGAAGAAGGTCGCCGCCGAGCAGGGCTTCGGTCTGGTCTTCATGATGTTCAACTGCGGCTCCGCCCCCATGAACGACGTGAAGAACCGTCAGGCGATGCTCTACGCCCTCGACATCGAGAAGATCTGCAAGACGGGCATGAGCGACCTCGCCACCCCCGCCACCTGCTTCGTGCAGCAGGAGCACCCCGCCTACAAGAAGGCCGCGACGGTCTACACCCAGGACCAGGAGAAGGCCAAGGCCCTCCTCGCCGAGACCGGGCTCACCGCCGTGCGTCTCCTCTGCTCCGACCACGGCTGGTTCTCCGCGGTCCGCCCGATCATCAAGGAATCCCTGGAGGCCGTCGGGCTGACGGTCACCTACGAGGAGAAGAAGTCCTCGGACGTCTACGGCACCATCGACGGCAAGCCCGAGGCCTACGACATCGTCGTGGCCCCCGGCGATCCGTCGGTCTTCGGCGACGACGCGGACCTGCTGCTGCGCTGGTGGTACGCCGGCGACACCTGGACCGACTCCCGCATGCACTGGAAGGGTCAGGAGTCCTACACCAAGGTGCAGACCCTGCTGGAGGAGGCCGGCGCCGCCACGGGAGACGCCCAGAAGGCCAAGTGGCACGAGATCTTCGACGTTGTCGCGGAGAACGTTCCGCTCTACCCGCTGTTCCACCGCAAGACGCCCACCGCGTACGACGACAAGACGCTGACCGACTTCAAGCCGATCGCCATCACCGGCCTGTCCTTCATCGACGTTTCCAGCTCCAAGTGATGTGAGCACCGGGGGGTCCGACGCATTGCGCGTCCGGACCCCCCGCCACGTCCAACCAAGGAAATCACCCCATGTCCACCTTTCTCCGTCTCCTCGGCAGACGACTCCTGGTGCTCCCCCTGATGGTGGTCGGCGTCACGTTCCTCGTCTTCTTCGTGATGTCCTTCTCCACGGCGGATCCGGCCCGTCTGGCCCTCGGTGAATCAGCGGATGCCGCGGCCCTCGAGGCCTACCGCGAGACCCACGGGCTGAACCGGCCCCTGCTGGTGCGGTTCGGCGACTACCTCTGGCGCCTGGTCACCCCCGAGGTCTCGTTCAACCCCTTCCACGTCAAGATCAACCTGGGCGAGTCCTTCACCGGCACCGACATCTACTCCATGGTGGAGACCGCCTTCCCCATCACCCTCCAGCTGACGTTCCTCGGCCTGCTCATCGCCGTCGTCCTCGCCGGCGTCCTCGGTGTCGTGGCGGCCCTCTACCGGGACCGCTGGCCCGATCAGGTCATCCGCGTCTTCTCGATCGCGTGCCTCGCCACCCCGTCGTTCTGGTTGGCCCTGCTGCTCATCCAGTGGTTGGGCAACATTCCGGGTGGCGCCAGCGTCTTCCCCGCCGTCATCACCGAATGGGTCGGGCTGTTCGAGGACCCCGCCCGGTACATCGACCAGGTGACCCTGCCCGCCATCGCCCTCGGGGTGCCCGTGGCGGGTTCGCTCACCCGGGTGGTCCGCACCGCGATGGTGGAGGAGCTCGACCGCGACTACGTCCGCACGGCCATCGGCGCCGGCATCCCGAAGCACGTCGTCGTGGCACGCAATGTCCTGCGCAACGCCCTGATCACGCCGATCACCGTCCTCGGCCTGCGGGTCGGCTACCTCATGGGTGGTGCGGTGGTCATCGAGATGATCTTCAACATCAAGGGGATGGGTGACCTCATCTTCCAGGGCATCACGCGCAACGACGTGAACATCGTGCAGGGCGTCACCATCACGGTCGCCGTCGCCTTCATCTTCATCAACATCGTCGTCGACCTGCTCTACGTGCTGGTCAACCCGCGAATCAGGAGCGTGTGATGCTGTCCGCGGAATCCAAGAAGAAGCTCCAGACCCCCGGGCTGCGGCTGCCGAGCCTCAGCGCTCTGCCCATCGGCTCCCGGATCGCGCTCGGCATCCTCGCGCTCGTGGCGCTCATGGCGGTGTTCGCCCCGTGGCTCGCCCCCTTCTCCCCCGACGCCACCGGCCTCGTCCCCGAGGACAAGGTCGTGCAGGTGGAGACCGAGATCGAGGGTGTCGGGAAGCAGCTCATCCCCGACCACTCGATCCCGCCGGATTCGCAGTTCTGGTTCGGCACCGACCAGGGTGGCCGTGACGTCCTGTCCCGCATCATGCACGGTGCCCGGGTCTCCCTGACCGTGGGCCTCGCCGCGACGGGTCTCGCCCTCCTCGTGGCCGCCGTGCTCGGCTCCATCGCCGCGACGGCCAGGAAATGGGTGTCCGAGACCCTCATGCGGGTGCTCGACATCATCATGAGCTTCCCCGGCATCGCGCTGGCGGCCGTCCTCGTGACCGCCCTGTCCTCCCGGGTGTCGAGCATCCTCGTCGTGGTCATCATCTCGATCGCGTTCCTCTACGTCCCCCAGCTCACCCGGGTGGTGCGCGCCAACGTCCTCTCGCAGTTCGGCGAGGACTACGTCGCCGCCTCCAAGGTCATGGGGGCGAGGACCTGGTGGATCCTCGTCAAGCACGTGGCCCGCAACTGCCTCGCACCCATCATGGTGTTCGCCACCGTGCTGGTCGCCGACGCGATCGTCTTCGAGGCCTCGTTGTCCTTCATCGGGACCGGCATCACCTCGGTCAACACGCCGACCTGGGGCAACATGCTCTCCGAGGGCAAGGCCCTGCTGCTGTCCGGACACTGGTGGGTGACCTTCTTCCCCGGTCTGTTCATCCTCATCACCACCCTGTGCCTCAACGTGCTCTCCGAGGGTCTCACCGATGCGCTGGCCAGCCCCCGCATCCGGGTCCGCACCAACGTCGAGGCCGACGAGCTCGCCGCGCAGGGCTCCCGGGACGAGGTCATCGCCGCCGCCCACGCCGCCCAGGCCGCCAAGCTCCGGGAACGTCTCGCGCACCTGCGGACCTCGGAACTCGCCCGTACCGACCGGTTGCAGCTGGCCGACCCCGCGTCGAAGCCCCTGCTCGAGGTGAAGAACCTCTCCATCTCGTTCCCCGGGGCCCACGGTGAGGTCGCCATCGTCGATGACATCTCCTTCACCGTGCGTCCCGGCGAGACCATGGGGCTGGTCGGCGAATCCGGATGCGGCAAGTCGATCACCTCGATGGCGATCATGGGCCTGCTGCCCAGGACGGCCAGGATCGAGGGGCAGATCCTGTTCGACGGCGTCGACCTGCTCACCCTGAACGCCCGCGAGCGCAACGCGTTGCGCGGCCACGAGATGGCGATGATCTACCAGGACGCCCTGAGCTCCCTCAACCCGTCCATGCTCATCCGTTCCCAGATGAAGCAGCTCACGTCCCGCGGCGGGAAGCGTTCCGCCGCGGAACTCCTCGAGCTGGTGGGCCTCGACCCGGTGCGGACCCTGAAGTCCTACCCGCACGAGCTCTCCGGCGGCCAGCGCCAGCGCGTGCTCATCGCCATGGCCCTCACCCGGAACCCCCGCCTCGTGATCGCCGACGAGCCCACCACGGCCCTCGACGTCACGGTCCAGGCCCAGGTCGTGGAGCTCCTCAACGAACTGCGCACCCAGCTGGGCTTCGCCATGGTGTTCGTCAGCCACGACCTCGCGCTGGTCGCCGAGGTGGCCCACCGGATCACCGTCATGTACGCCGGCCAGGTGGTGGAGCAAGCGGCCACCCCCGAGCTGCTCGCCAACCCCGTGCACGAGTACACCCAGGGCCTACTCGGCGCGGTTCTCTCCATCGAGGAGGGGGCCGGCCGGTTGCACCAGGTTCCGGGCACCGTGCCCAGTCCCCGCGAGTTCGTCCCCGGCGACCGCTTCGCGCCACGCAGCTCCCACCCGAGCGTGGGGCTGGAGACCAAGCCCGAGCTCAGGCTCGTCGAGGGAACCGAGGACCACTACTGGGCCACCACCCCCGAACTGCTCGCGGTGTTGAAGAAGGAGGCCACCCATGGCTGAGGCACCCGTCATCGAACTGCGCAACGTGCACGTCATCCACAAGGCGCGCACGGGGAAGCTGTTCCGCCCCAACCTCGTCCATGCCGTCAACGACGTCTCACTCAGCGTCTCCCGCGGTGAGACGGTCGGGATCGTCGGCGAGTCCGGCTGCGGCAAGTCCACCACCGCACGCGTCATGGTGGGGCTGCAGCCCGTCACCAAGGGGGAGATCCTGTTCAAGGGCAGGTCCCTGGGACGCTCCGCCAGGGACCGCGCCGAGTTGGGCCGGTCGGTCTCCGTGGTCTTCCAGGACCCCGCCACCGCCCTCAACCCCCGGCTCACGGTCCGCGAGACCCTGCTGGACCCCTTCCGGGTCCACGGCATCGGGGATCCGGCGTCCCGGCTGACCAGGGTGAAGGAGCTGCTCAACCTGGTCGGTCTCCCGCAGTCCGCCCTCGACGTCCTCCCCCGCCAGATCTCCGGCGGCCAGCGTCAACGCGTCGCCATCGCCCGGGCCCTGGCCCTGGAACCCGACGTCATCATCGCCGACGAACCCACCTCCGCCCTCGACGTCTCGGTCCGCGCGCAGGTGCTCAACCTGCTCACCGACCTCAAGGACCAGCTGGGCCTGGGTCTCGTCTTCATCAGCCACGACATCAACACCGTCCGGTTCATCTCGGATCGGATCGGGGTGATGTTCTTCGGGAAGCTGGTCGAGATGAGTCCGACCGACGAGATCTTCTCGAACCCGAAGGATCCGTACACGAAGAAACTGCTCTCCGCAGTTCCGTCCCTGCTTCAGGAGCCACTGTCATGACCGCCTTCTCCGGCATCATCCCCCCGGTCGTCACCCCCCTTCTCCCGAACGGCGAGGTCGACCACACCTCCCTCGACCGGGTGATCGATCATCTGCTTGACGCGGGCATGGACGGCCTGTTCGTCCTCGGCTCCACCGGCGAGGTCACCTATCTCACCGACGACGAACGCGTCTCCGTCGTGACGGCGATCGCCGCCAGGGTCGGCAAACGGGTGCCGCTCATCGTCGGCTGCATGGAGACCACCGCCCCGCGCGTCATCGACCAGGCCCGGCGCATGGTGGCCGCGGGGGCCGACGCCATCGTCGCCACCGCCCCGTTCTACGCCCTGAACAACGAGAAGGAGATCGCACAGCACTTCCGCCTCATCGCGGCGGCCGTGGACGTCCCGATCTTCGCCTACGACGTCCCGGTGCGTCTCGGCGGCGTGAAGCTCAGCCCGGAGCTCCTGGTGGAGCTGGGACGGGAGGGAGTCATCGCCGGCGTGAAGGACTCCTCCGGCAACGACGTGGCCTTCCGGCGTCTCGTCGCGTTGAACCGGGCGGCCGGATCCCCGCTGCGCCTGTTCACCGGCCACGAGACGGTCAACGAGCTCATGCTGCTCGCCGGGGCCGACGGCCAGGTGCCAGGCTTCGCGAACGTCGACCCGCACGGCTACCGTCGCCTGGCGGACGCCTGCAGTGCCGGGAACTGGGAGGAGGCCGCCAGGATCCAGGAGCAGATCAACGCCGAGTTCGAGATCGTGTTCGCGCCCCGGGGCCGGGGTGGGGATGGTACCGGTGTGGGCGCCTTCAAGATCGCCATGCACCTGCTCGGGATCATCGACCACCCGACCCAGCCCGCCACCCTCGGCGAGTTCTCCGACGAGGACATCACCGCGGTGCGGGAGGTCCTCGTCGCCACGGGGATGCTGAAATGACCGGGATCATCGACGGCATCAAGGGCCGCCTCGTCGTCTCCTGCCAGGCCTATCCGGGTGAGGCCATGCGCCATCCCGAGACGATGGCCCAGGTGGCCCAGGCCTGCGTCAAGGGCGGTGCCGCCGCCATCCGGGTCCAAGGAATCGAGGACATCCGCGCCACGGCGGCCGTCGTCAACGTGCCCGTCATCGGACTGTGGAAGGACGGCGTCGAGGGGGTCTACATCACCCCCACCCTCCGCCACGCCCTGGCCTGTGCGGAGGCGGGCGCCCAGGTGGTCGCGATCGACGCCACCTCCCGCCCCCGGCCCGACGGTTCGAGCTTCACCGACATCGTGGCGGGCCTCAAGGCGCAGTATCCGGACGTGCTGGTCATGGCCGACTGCGGCAGTCTCGACGACTGCCTCCGCGCCGAGGCCGACGGTGCCGACATCATCGGCACGACGCTGGCCGGCTACTCCGGGGAGCGGCCCCGCACCGACGGACCGGACCTCGAGTTGGCGCGGCAGGCCGTGCAGCAGTGCACCCGACCCGTCGTCGTGGAGGGCAGGGTCCACACCCTGGACCAGGCCCGCGCCGTCATGGCGGAGGGAGCCTGGGCGGTGTGCGTCGGCACCGCGATCACGCATCCCACGACGATCACCAGCTGGTTCTCGGACGCCGTCCAGAACAGCTGACAGCCGTGGCCACCGGGTGTGGGCGGCACCTCGGTGCTCGCCCCCACCCGGTAGGGTCGATGCATGGAGACAGCCCTCGTCACCCATGGCCTGGTCAAGAGATTCGGTTCCACCCTGGCCGTGGACAACCTCAGCCTGCAGATCCCCGTCGGCCATCTCTTCGGCCTGGTGGGCCCCAACGGGGCGGGCAAGACCACGGCGATGTCGATGATCTGCGGGCTGCTCCGCCCCGATCACGGCGAGGCCTTCGTCCTCGGACACGACGTCTGGCAGGACCCGGTCCGGGCGAAGGCCCTGTTCGGGGTGCTTCCCGACGGGATGATGCTGTTCGATCGGCTCACGGGCCTCGAACTGCTCCGTTACAACGGCCGGCTCCGTGGCCTGGACCGTGACGTCGTGGAGACCCGCGCCCTCGAGCTGCTCTCCGTGCTGGGGCTGGAGGACGCGGCCGGGCGGGTGGTCGCCGACTACTCGGCCGGCATGACGAAGAAGATCTCCCTCGCCTGCGCCCTCATCCACGCCCCGAGACTCCTCATCCTGGACGAACCCCTCGAGGCCGTCGATCCCGTCTCGGGCCAGGTCATCCGCGACCTGCTGCGGGACTACGTCACCGGAGGGGGCACGGTCCTGCTCTCCAGCCACGTGATGGAACTCGTGGAGAACATCTGCGACGGGGTGGGGATCATGGCCGCCGGGCGGCTCCTCGTCGCCGGGACCGTCGAGCAGGTCCGCGGGGACTCAACCCTTCAGCAGCGTTTCATCGAGTTGGTCGGGCAGGGCCACATTCCCGGGGAGGAGACGTTGCAGTGGTTGCGACGCTCCTCGCTGTGAGGATCCGCTCCCAGCTGGCGATGCTGCGGAGCAACATCTGGTCGGCGATCGGGATGGGGGTCCTCGCCCTTTTCATGCTGCCCGGTCTCGTCATCGTCGTCGTGGCCCTGTTCTGGCTCAGCTCCCTGCCGCACCTCAGACCCGACGCCACAGTATTGGCGGGGTCCCTGCTCGTCGTCGTGTGGTTGATCGGCTCGGTGGTCTTCTTCGCCATGGATGACTCCGTGGCCCCCGGCCGCCTGTGCCTGTTGCCCCTGCGGGCGCGCGACCTCGCCCTCCCGTTGGCCCTGTCGGATCTCGTCACGCTGCCCGGGATCGCGACGCTGCTGGTCTCGATCGGACTCATCGGGGCCTGGGCGTCGGGGCTGATCGTGCTGCTGTCCGGGGTGTTGGCGACCTGCATCGGCGTGCTCATCGGGATCATCGCGGGACGGATCACGGTCACGGCCCTGTCAGCCGTGCTGGCGAATCGACGCTCCCGGGACGCCCTCTACATCTTCGTCGTCCTTGCCGTCACGGTGGCGGCCCTCCTGCCGTCCTTCCTCATGGACGCCGACTCGGCGGTGCTGCTGGAACTGCGGGTCGACATGGTGCACTCCCTCGTCTCCGTGCTGGAGTGGACGCCACTGGGGGTGGCCTGGGCCTTCCCCGCCGCGGTCGTCAAGGGGGCCTGGCTGCTCGCGGCGGTGCGCCTGCTCCTGGCGCTGGCGTACCTCGCCGCGTTGTACGGCCTGTGGTCATGGCAGCTGGGTCGGGCACTGACCTCCCCGTTGCCCAGTGCCGGGTCCAGCCGCACCCAGGGGTCCTGGCGGTGGATCGATCGGATCTTCCCCCACTCACCCGCCGGGGCCCTCGCGACACGGATCCTGCGTTACCTGCGCCGCGATCCGCGACGCTTCATCGCCCTGGTGATGGTCACGATGATGCCCACGGTCCTCGTGCTCATCAACCGGGCCACGAGCGAGGGCGGGGTCGACGGGTTCGTGCCCTGGCTCGGTGTCGCCGCGCTCGCCTGGTTGGCCGGGATCAACGGCCTCCAGGACACGGCCTACGACGGTTCAGCCCTGTGGACCCATGCCGTCGCCGGGATCTCGGGACGCGACGACCGGCTGGGTCGGCTGATGGGCAACGGGCTGCTCTACACCGTCGCGCTGACCATCACGGCGCTCCTCATCGCCGGGCTGGCGGACCGCTGGTCCCTGCTGCCCGCCCTCATCGGTCTTGGACTCGCGGCGCTCTACGCCAGCATGGGCGTGGGGTTGCTCGTGTCGTCCTTCCTGAACGGGACCCTCCCTCCGCCGGGCTCCAACCCCTTCGCCACCAGCACCAAGGGGCAGGGCTCGGCCTTCCTCGGTTCGGTCCTGCACGGGATGGGGATGCTGGTGATCACGGCACCGTGTCTGCTCGTCGTGCTGGCCCTCGATGACTCACCCTGGCTGGGCTGGGTGCTGCTCCTTGTCGGCCCGGCCGTCGGTGCCGGGGCGGCTCTCGGCCTGTGCCATCTGGGCGGACGGCACATCGACGGTCACTGGCCGGAGCTCGTGCACTCCGTGACCTACGAGAAGTGAAGGGCCATCGTCCCCATGAGGGCCAGGTAGAACACCCGCGCGAGGAAGAACACCCCGACGGCGATGAGGACCGCGAGGACGGGCACCATCACCCGCTGCCACTTCTTCGCTCGGGTGGACGGCACCGCCGCAGGTCCCCAGGCCCCGGCCCCGGGCTGCGCACGCAGCGGGGTTCGGGCGTTGAGGTTGAGGTCAGACGTCTTACGCACCGCCACAGTCTAAGGGGTCCCCACCTCTTCCTCCACCAGGGAGGCCGCCGCACCCAGCGAGCGCAGCTGCGGCATCACCTCCGCCATGGGCCATCCCCCCAGACCACAGCCGGTTGAGAGGATCACGCGGTCCGTGAGATCCGTCACGGGGAGTTCGAGGGGCCGCAGCACCCGCATCGTCTCCCGCCTGAGGACGTCGACGCCTTGAGCACGCAGCAACGTGGTGTCCACGACACCGAGCACGAGTCCTCGACCGTCGTGCACCCACTCGGCCAACGTGTCGATCCCCGCGCCCCGGAACAGTCGGGAATCGACGGCGACGGTGCCGAATTCGGCGCGGCGAGCGATCGGGACCCAGGAACCGGACGCGCAACAGTGGAGCCACGCCCCGTCGGCGAAGCGTCGGAGCCGATCCGCCACCTCCCCCGGCTCGACCGCCCGGTGCCGCCCGAATCCCGACGCCGTCGGCAACGTCCCGTCGAGCACCGCGACGAGCAGTGGCTCGTCGACCTGCAGCAGCAACCGGACTGCGGGAAGTCGCCGCTCGATCTCCGCGGCGAGCCGGCACCACCCCTCCCACAGCGCCTCCGCCACCTCGGCGCGAGCCCCGTGATCGGCCAGGATGCGATCCCCCCGAGGGCGTTCCACACCCCCTGAGAGCGTCCAGGGACCGGTGATGGCGATCTTCACCACGCCCTCGAAACCCTGGAGCAGTTCCTCCGCATCGTCGAGATCGCGACGCCACTGGGAGCGCGCCCGTCGATGGTCGGCCCCGGGATGATGGGTGAGCCGCCACCCGCCGGGCTGGAGGTCGAAACCGAGATCGTCGATGACGCCGAGGGCCCGGCCGATCATGTCCGACCCGACGCCCCTGGCGGGCAACTCCGGCCAGGCCAGGACATCCGGCAGCAGTTCCGCCATCGTCGACAGGGCGCCCCTGAAATCCTCCCCCGGCAGCGAACCCGTAGCGGTGGTCCTCATCATCCCGCGCTCCGGATGATGGCTGATCCCACCACTCGGGTGCCGTCGAAGAAGACCATGGACTGGCCGGGAGCCACGCCGCTGGTCGGCTGGTCCAGCGTGACCCGCACCCCATCGGCGGTGGGCTCGATGAGCGCGGACAACGCCGCCCCGTGGGCCCGGTACTGGACCTCACCCCGCATGGGTTCCTGCAGGGGACGTTGCGTCCACGTCGGCCGGATCCCCGTCAGGACGGAGACCGCGAGATCCTCCCGGGACCCGACCACGACGGCGTTGTCGACCGGATCGATGCGCAACACGTAGCGGGGACGTCCATCCGCGGCCGGCACCCCGAGGTCCAGGCCGCGTCGCTGTCCCACCGTGAACCCGTGGTGGCCCCGGTGTTCCCCGAGGGTGCGCCCCTCGGCGTCCACGATCGGTCCGGGCTCCTCACCGAGATGGCGCCTCAGGAACCCCTGGGTGTCGCCGTCGGGGATGAAGCAGATGTCATAGGAGTCCGGCTTGTTCGCCACCCTCAACCCCAGCTCGGCCGCCTCGGCGCGGACCTCACTCTTCGGGCTGTCCGCCAAGGGGAAGAGGCTGTGACGCAGCTGCTCCTGGTCGAGGACCCCCAGGACGTAGGACTGATCCTTGCGGGGGTCCTGCCCCCGGTGGAGTTCCACCTCGCCACCGACCGCCACGAGCCGGGCGTAGTGGCCCGTGGCGACCGCGTCGAACCCGAGGTCGATGCCGCGTTCCAGCACCGCCGCGAACTTGATGCGCT
This sequence comes from Arachnia propionica, assembly GCF_003932785.1. Taxonomy (GTDB): domain Bacteria; phylum Actinomycetota; class Actinomycetes; order Propionibacteriales; family Propionibacteriaceae; genus Arachnia; species Arachnia propionica_B. Next base: position 63,076 of record NZ_RQYT01000011.1, read on the forward strand.
CGTTGCAGCGCAGGCACGGGTTGGGGGTCCTGCCCTGCCGGTACTCGGAGACGAAGTCGTCGACCACCGCCGCCTGGAACTGCTCGGAGAAGTCCCACACGTAGAAGGGGATGTCCAACAGATCGGCTGCCCGTCGGGCGTCGTGCGCATCCTCGAGGGAACAACAACCGCGGGATCCCTCACGGTAGGGCTGGGGGTTGCGGTTGAGCGCCAGGTGCACCCCCGTCACGTCGTGTCCGGCGGCCACGAGGCGTGCCGCGGCCACCGCCGAGTCCACCCCTCCCGACATCGCGGCCAGCACCTTCATCTCACCCTCCTCCACGCCGTGTGCGGCACACGATTCTACCGGGCGCCACGGGCCCGATCGAGGACGCGGGGAAGGGCCTCCGCGAGATGGGTGACATCGGCCTCGCCGCTCGTGTGCCCAAGCGAGAAACGCACCGACGATGCGGCCGTGGCCTCGTCGCGCCCCATGGCCAGCAGCACCTCGCTCGGGCCCCGGACCCCGGCGCGACACGCCGCCCCCGCCGTCGCGTCGATCCCCGCCTCGTCCAGCAGCAGCAGGAGGTCCTGGGCGCGCACCCCCGGGAAGGATGCGTTGACGATGTGGGGTGCCGCCCGCTCCGGTCCGTTGAGGGTCCCCCCGTGCTGAAGGACGAGGGCGCGGATGGCGTCCCGCAGCCGCGTGAGCCGCGGCATCTCCTGCCGCACGGTCGCCACGGCCTCGGTGGCCGCGGCGGCGAAGGCGCGGGCCAGGGCCACGGTCTGGGTGCCGGAGCGCACTCCCCCCTCTTGACCCCCACCGAGCCCCGCGGCTCGCAACCGGATGCCGCGGCGCACCAGGAGGGCCCCGACGCCGACGGGGCCGCCGATCTTGTGCGCCGACAGGCTGAGCAGGTCGGCACCGGTGTCGGCGAAGCGGACGGGGACGTGTCCGAGTCCCTGGACGGCGTCGCTGTGGAACCATGCGCCGGACGCATGGGCCCGCTCCGCCACATCGGCGATGGGCTGGATGGCCCCGGTCTCGTTGTTGACCATCATGAGGGACACGACCGCGACGGTGTCCTCGGAGGCTGTCAGCGAGGTCGGGACGACCACGCCCTCGGCGTCGACGGGGAGAACCTCCGCCCCGAGGGCGCGGAGGGTGAGGACCGCGGGATGTTCCACGGCGGAGACGAGGCAGCGGGGTCGTTCGGGACGCGCACTGCGCGAGCCGAGCAGGGCCAGCGTGTTCGCCTCCGAACCACCGGAGGTGAACACCACCTCGCTCGGGTGGGCGCCGACCGCCTCCGCGAGTTCCTCCCGGGCCTCCTCCAGCAGACGTCGCGCGCGCTGCCCCGTGCGATGGGGCGAGGCCGGGTTCCCCCACTCGTCGAGAGCGGCCAAGAGCGCCTGTCGCGCGCTCGGTCGCAGGGGTGAGGTCGCGGCGTGATCGAGGTAGGTGCGCACGGGGTCACGCTAGCGCTCATCCTGCGCGGTATCCGCCAGAGGGGCCAGACGTCTGACAACCTGTGGCAAAATGGTGCGGCCCTGTCCCCCGAAGAGAAAGAGAAGACATGTTCGTCGAAGCCATGGACACATCCCGTCTCGGCGCACATGTCCTGGCCGACGGAACCCGGTTCGGGCTGTGGGCTCCCAGCGCCTCCCGCGTCGATCTCGTCCTCGTCGATTCGAGGAACGGACAGCACAACATCGCCATGCAGCGGGGCGACAACGGCGTGTGGAGCGCCTTCGTCTCCGGTGTCGGCAATGGCCAGCTCTACGGCTACCGCGTCCACGGGGCATGGGAACCGGAGCAGGGGCTCCGCTTCAACCCCGCACGGCTGCTCCTCGACCCCTATGCCCGGGCCGTGAGCGGTGGCGTCGACTACCGGGGCCCCATCCACGATCACCTCGGTGACCATGCCTGGACGCAGAACACCACGGACTCCCTCGGTGCCGTCCCCCTCGGCGTCGTCGTGGCCGACACACCCCCTCCGCCGCCCGTCTCCGGCGGTCGGCGTCCGATGTCGGAGACCGTCATCTACGAGATGCACGTGCGGGGTTTCACGAAGATGCACCCGCTGGTGCCGGAGCACCTGCGCGGCTCCTACGCGGCGCTGGCCTACCCGGACGTCATCCAGTACCTCCTGGAGACCGGGATCACGGCGGTCGAACTGCTCCCCGTCCATCATTTCGCCTCCGAACCCTTCGTGGCCCACAAGGGACTGCGCAACTACTGGGGTTACAACACCCTGGCCTACTTCGCGCCGCACGCCTACTACGCCACCCGGGGCACCATCGGCAGCCAGGTCGACGAGTTCAAGGCCATGGTCGGTGCCCTCCACGAGGCCGGGATCGAGGTGCTGCTCGACGTCGTCTACAACCACACCGCCGAGGGCGGGCACGCCGGCCCCACCCTCTCCATGCGCGGCATCGACCAGCGCGCCTACTACCGCCTCACCGGGGATCTGCGCGATGACTACGACGTCACCGGCTGCGGGAACTCCCTCGACACGTCGACCCCCATGGTCCGTCAACTCATCGTGGACTCCCTGCGCTACTGGGTCGAGCACATGGGGGTCGACGGGTTCCGCTTCGACCTCGCCACGGAGCTGCTGCGCAACGCGGACCACCACGTCGACCACAACCATCCGCTCAAGCAACAGATCGACGCCGATCCCGTCCTCTCCCGGGTCAAGCTCATTGCCGAACCCTGGGACGTGGGCCCCTACGGCTACCAGGTCGGCTCGTTCGGCCCCGGCTGGTCGGAGTGGAACGACCGGTTCCGGGACCACACCCGGGACTACTGGCGCGACTGCGTCCACGGGGTGCAGGAACTCGCCACGCGTCTGTCCGGCTCCCCCGACCTGTTCAACCACGACTCCGAACGAGCCCCCCAGGCCTCCGTGAACTACATCACGGCCCACGACGGGTTCACCATGCGCGATCTCGTGAGCTACGACGTCAAGCACAACCTCGCCAATGGGGAGAGCAACCGCGACGGCACCGACAACAACCGCTCGTGGAACCACGGTTTCGAGGGCGAGACGGACGACGAGGCGATCAACGACCTGCGCGCCCGGCAGGTCCTCAACCTCCATGCCACCCAGATCCTGGCGGTGGGGACCCCCATGCTGGTGGCCGGTGACGAGTTCGGTCGCACCCAGCGGGGCAACAACAACGCGTACTGCCAGGACTCCCCGTTGAGCTGGGTCAACTGGGACCTCGAACCACGCTGGAGCGCGGTCCGGGACCGCCTGATCCAGCTGCTGCGGCTCCGCGCCGCCCACCCGACCCTGCGCACGAACGTCTATCTGCACCACAACGAGGTGCTCGACAAGGATCGTCGCCCCCTGGGCCGCGGCGACCTCGCCTGGTTCAACCACGCCGGGGCCGAGATGGGAGACCAGGACTGGCACGACGGGACGAGGCGCCTACTCGGCATGTACACCGCCAACGTGGACGAGGCCTTCATCGCGTACTTCCACTCGGCCCCGGAACCAGTGGAGGTGACCCTGCCGGCGATGCCGTGGGCCTACGGTCTGCGCATCGTGTGGCACTCCGGTGCTCCCGAGGACTTCCCCGAGACGGATCTGCCGCCCGGCGGCGTCATCGAGATCCCCGGACGCACCGTGCTGCTGCTGCGCTGCACCGTGCCGTCCAGTTATGACGACATGCACGCGATGACGCTCTCGTTTACGCTGTGAGGCCATGGGAACCGCACTGGCGTCACCGGACGGGGGCCCGCAGGCCTTCTTCATGAACGCGCTCATATCCGCAGCCACCCTGCCGGGAGTGCGGATCCAGCGCGACGACTTCCTGCGTCGGACGCTGTCCCGGCACTGCACACCCGAACAGGTGGAGGCAGCCGTGGCGACGACCCCGGCACGGGCCGGGCTGACGCCCGCCCTCGTCGAGAGGCTCGCCAAGGAGGCGGTCCGCCAGGAGGCAACCCGGGTCTCCGCCATCTCGGCCGCTGCCGGCGTCCCCGGCGGCTTCGCCGTGCTCGGGACCGCGGGCCTCGACATGGCCCAGAACCTGGCGCACGTGCTACGGGTGTCGCAGAAACTCGCCTACCTCCACGGGTGGCCGGACTTCTTCGACGGCGAGGAGTTCGACGATGCGACCAAGGGTGTGTTGACGCTGTTCACCGGCGTGATGTTCGGTGCCCACGGTGCCGCCCAGGGCGTGACCAAGCTGTCGGCACTCATCGCGACGCGGGTCGTCACCGAGCTGCCGAAGCGGGTGCTCGGCCGCAGCACCCTCTACCCCCTCATCAGGCGGATCGCCACCCAGCTGGGGGTCCGGATGAGCAAGGAGGTCTTCGCCAAGGGGGTGTCGAAGATCGTCCCCGTCATCGGTGGCGTCGTCAGCGGCGGCCTCACCCTGGCGACCTTCTGGCCCATGGCCTCCCGGCTGCGCAGGCATCTCGCCGGTCTCGACCTGGCCCGAGCCGAGACCCCGACCCACTGAGACGACGCCTCCCCCGGGGCCGCATGGCCACGGGGGAGGCGTGAGGAGTCGTCAGCGGATGATGGCGGCGAGCCCCATCTCCGCATCGCTCGCGAGCAGTTCGTGTGCAGGCACGACGCGGGCGAGGCAGCCGATCTGCCCGGCGTAACGCGTCGGGATCTCGCCCACGAAACGGGTGACCCCATCCGACTCCGACACCGGGGTTGTCGGGTACTTGCGGATGTTGTGGAGCTGGTCCTCGTTGTCGACGTCACCGAAGATCAACTGCACGGCCACGTCCTCGGCGCGGAGCTGACCGAGCCGCACATCGACGGTGGGACGCAGCATGGTGCCGGTCTCCAGCTGTCCCGTCACACCGACGTCGAGCCCGACGACCTGCAGCGAGTGCCAGTCGCGGCGCACCCGCTCCTTCCACTCGGCGAGGTCCGCAGCCACCGCGTTGTCCTTCCGGGCGTGGAGGGACCGCGCAGCCGGGGTGTAGTAGTCCGTGACGTAGTCCCGGACCATCCGCGAGGCCAGGATCTCCGGGCCGAGATCGGAGATGCAGTCGCGCATCATCTGCAGCCACTGGGTCGGGTTCCCGTTGGCGTCCAGGGTGTAGAAGCGCGGGATGATCTCGTTCTCGATGATCGAGTACAGGAACTCGGCCTCCGCGGCGTCGCGTTCGGCCTGGTCGGTGATGCCCTCGGCGGAGGGGATCTCCCAGCCGAACTCGGGGGCGTAGAGCTCATCCCACCATCCGTCGCGGATCGACAGGTTCGCTGCGCCGTTGAGGGCGGCCTTCATGCCGGAGGTGCCGCACGCCTCGTAGGGACGCAGCGGGTTGTTCACCCAGACGTCGCATCCCGGGTAGAGGGGGCGGGCCAGCGACATGTCGTAGTCGGGGAGGAACACCAGCTTGCCGCGCACGTCCTCCTGGTCGGAGAACTGGACCATCTCCTGGATGAGCGACTTGCCGATGTTGTCGGCGGGATGGGCCTTGCCCGCGATGACGATCTGGATCGGGGTCGTCGGGTGGTTGAGCAGGGCCTTGAGACGCTCCGGGTCCTTGAGCATGAGCGTGAGGCGCTTGTACGAAGCACCTCGACGGGCGAAGCCGAGGGTGAGCACCCGCGGGTTCAGCGCGTCCTTGGTCCAGTCCGCCGCGATGCCGCGGGTCCGGCAGGACTCGGCCAGCCTCCGGCGGGCCATCTGGATCATGGACGAACGCAGCTGCCGCTTCAGTGCCCACAGGGTGTCGTCGTCGACCCGCTGGATCGCGGACCAGTCGTAGCCGTCGATGACCGTGCTGGAGTCGTCGGTGTGGGCCTTGAGGATCTCCAGCAGTTCGGGATGGATCCACGTGCGGTGGTGGACGCCGTTCGTGACCGAGCCGATCGGGACCTCGGTGGCGTCGAAGTCCGGCCACAGACCGTTGAACATGTCCCGGGAGACCTCGCCGTGCAGCTTCGAGACCCCGTTGGCGCGCTGTCCGAGCCGAAGCCCCAGCACCGCCATGTTGTACCGGCTCGGGTCGCCGCCCGGGTAGGTCTCCGCCCCGAAGGACATGATGGCGTCGAGCGGCAGACCGGGGTCGAAGGACCCGAACTGACGCGCGATGAGCTCCTTGTCGAAGCGGTCGATGCCCGCAGGCACCGGGGTGTGGGTCGTGAAGACCGTCCCGGCACGGGTGAGTTCGATGGCGGTGGGCAGGTCGTGGCCCTCCGCGCGGTACTCGCGGATGCGCTCGAAGTTGAGGAACCCGGCGTGTCCCTCGTTGCAGTGGTAGACATCCGGCTTGGCGTGACCCGTGATCTCGCAGTAACGCCTGAGGGCCCGAACGCCGCCGATGCCGAGGACGACCTCCTGGGCCAGCCGGTGCTCGGCACCGCCGCCGTACAGCCGGTCGGTGATGTTGCGGGCCTCGGGATCGTTGTCGTCCCGGTCGGTGTCGAGCATGAGCAGCGGGATCCGACCGACGGAGGCGACCCAGATGGAGGCCTGGACCTGACGACCGCCGACCTCGACGCTGATCTCCTGCGGGGTGCCGTCGGCGTCCACGAGGCGCGAGACCGGCATCTCGTTCGACGACAGGATCGGGTACCGCTCCTGCTGCCAGCCGGAGGCGTTGATCCACTGGCGGAAGTAGCCCGAACGGTAGAGCAGGCCCACACCGATGAGCGGAAGACCGAGGTCGGAGGCCGCCTTGAGGTGGTCGCCCGCGAGGATGCCGAGGCCGCCCGAGTACTGCGGCAGCACCTGGGTGACACCGAACTCGGCGGAGAAGTAGCCGATCCCCTTCGGCGCATCCGAGTGCTCGGCGGCGTAACGCTGGAACCACAGGTCCGCGGAGAGGTAATTCGTCAGGTCGTCGTGGAGCAACTCCACATTACGGGCGAACACCTTGTCGGAAGCCAACTGGTGGACACGATCCGCGCTCACCGCGGACAGCAGCTTGACCGGGTCCTCCCCCGTCTCCTCCCACAGACCGGGATCAATCGCCTTGAACAGATCCTGGGTCTCCTCGTGCCATGACCAGCGCAGATTCTTGGCCAGGGCGTCGAGCTTCGAGATCCGCTCGGGCAGAACAGGATGAACTGTGAATCGTCGAAATGCACGCACCAGCACAAACTACAGTGCGCCAAGCCCCCATGCGAAACGCGAGCCAAGTAGTGTGGGACCCGTGACTGAGACCACGCCCAACCGAGCCCATCTGCGTCGAACCGAAGGCGGTTTCGGCCGAATCCCCGTGACCGATGTCGCCCCCGTGATCTGTGCCGGCGCCTACCCCGTCAAGGCGGTCGCCCACGAGCGCCTCCTGATCCGGGCGAACGTCTTCCGGGAGGGCCACGACGCCGTCAACGCGTCCGTGATCCTCACCGCCCCGGACGGCACCCAACGTCGGATCGACATGACCCAGGTGGAGCCGATGGGCCTCGACATCTGGGAGGCACACGTCCGGATGGCGACGGAGGGCCTGTGGACCTACCGGATCGAGGGCTGGTCCGACCCGTGGTCCACCTGGCATCACCACGCCGAGGCGAAGCTGCCGCTCGGGATGGATGTCGAGCTGTTGTGCATGGAGGGTGCGGAGCTGCTGGTCCTGGCGGCCGAGGAGGCGGACCGGGCCCAGGTCGCCCCGGCCGCCCACCTGCTGCGGGCGGCTGCGGAGAGCCTCGTCCCGCAGACCCCCGCCGAGGAGATCCTGGAGCTGGTCAACTCCCGCCCGATCGAGCGGGCCATGGCCCGCTTCGGGCCGCGGGAGTGCGTGAGCCCCACGAAGGAGTACCCGATCCTCGTCGAGCGGCAACGCGCGTTGTTCTCCTCGTGGTACGAGTTCTTCCCCCGTTCCCAGGGCGCCTGGCAGGACGGCACGGGAAAGTGGCACTCCGGCGGGTTCGACACCTCCCATGAGCGCCTCGAGGCGGCCGCCGCCATGGGCTTCGACGTGGTCTACCTCCCGCCGATCCACCCCATCGGGCAGGCCTTCAAGAAGGGCAGGAACAACTCCCTCGACGCCCACCCCGACGATCCGGGATCGCCGTGGGCCATCGGCGCGCCGGAGGGCGGCCATGACGCCATCCACCCGGACCTCGGCGACGTCGCCGCGTTCGAACGGTTCGTCGCCAAGGCGAAGGAGCTCGACCTGGAGATCGCCCTCGACCTCGCGCTCCAGGCCTCCCCGGACCACCCGTGGGTGCGCGAGCACCCCGAGTGGTTCACCACACGACTCGACGGGACCATCGCCTACGCGGAGAACCCGCCCAAGAAGTACCAGGACATCTACCCGTTGAACTTCGACAACGACCCCGAGGGACTCTACGAGGAGGTCCTGCGGATCGTCCGGTTGTGGATCTCGCGGGGCGTGACGATCTTCCGGGTCGACAATCCGCACACGAAGCCGGTGGAGTTCTGGGATTGGCTCATCCGTCAGGTGCGGCGAACCAATCCCGAGGTGATCTTCCTCGCTGAGGCCTTCACGAAGCCCCAGATGATGGCGGCTCTCGGAAAGGTGGGTTTCCAGCAGAGCTACACGTATTTCACCTGGCGGGTGACCAAGTGGGAGTTGACCGAGTACCTCACCGAACTCAGCCAGGACATGTCGGCCTACTACCGGCCCAACTTCTTCGTCAACACCCCCGACATCAATCCGTTCCACCTGCAGTCGGGCAATCCCGCCATCTTCGCCATCCGCGCGATCCTGGCCGCGACCCTCTCCCCGTCGTGGGGGGTCTACTCCGGGTTCGAGCTGTTCGAGCACGAGGCGAACGCGCCGGGCCGGGAGGAGTACCTCAACTCCGAGAAGTACGAGTTCCGCCCCCGCAACTACGACGCCGAGCCGAATCTCAACCTGCTGCTCGGCCAGCTCAACGCGATCCGACGACGCCACGGCAGCCTCCAGCAGCTGCGGGACATCCACTTCCACCACGCCCCCCACGACCAGGTGATCGTCTACAGCAAGCACGATGGCGACGACGTGGTGCTGGTGGTGTGCTCCCTGGACCCGAACCACACGGTGGAGTCCGACATCATGCTCGACATGGCGGCGCTCGGTTTCCCGGGTGGCTCCCGGTTGCGGGTGCACGACGAACTGTCGGGCGAGACCTATCACTGGGGTGAGCGCAACTGGGTCCGGCTGTATCCGTCGCGGCCCGCCCACATCTTCCACGTCACGGCCGAGTGATGGGCACCTCCGGGGCCGGGGCCTTCCAGGAGGGCCCCGGCGCTGACCCGATGTCCGAACGGATCGCTCCGGATGCTCCCCTCGCCACGGGACTGGTGCGGCTCGCGGCGAGCGCCCGTTGGTTCCCGGGCCGGTCCCGCAGCTGGCGTCCCGGCCCGGTGGATCTCCTCCCGTGGCTGCGGAGGCCGTCCGCAGGCTCTCCCGGCCTGCGCAGCGCCGTCCTGCACATCGACTACGGGGACGGCGACACGGAGCGCTACCACATCCCCCTGTCCTACCGGGACGAGGGGACCCACCCCGACCCCATCGCCCGCGTGGATGGCTGGGAGGTGGCCGAGGCCGTCGACGACCCCGGAGCCATGACCGCGCTGCTGGAGTGCCTGGCGGAGGCGGCGCCCGGGCTCATCCCGATCGGCGGTGAACCGCCGCGTGGGCTCCCACCACGTCGCTACCGCGGGGAGCAGAGCAACACCTCCGTGTTCTTCGGGGATGCCCTCATCGCGAAGATCTTCCGGCGCCTCAAACCGGGCCGGAACCTCGACGTCGAACTCCACGAGGTGCTCGCGGACTCCGGCGCGGTGGCGGCACTCCGGGGAACCTGGAGTCACGACGGCGTCGACCTGGGGGTCTTCCTCGAGGCCCTCCCGGATCCCCGGGACGGATTCGTCGTGGCCTGCGACGCCGCCCGCGACGGCTCCCGTTTCGACACGGAGGCGCAGGCGCTGGGCTCCCAGCTCGCCGTGATCCACGCCCTCCTCGGGAAACGCCTCCCCACAGGGAGCACGGACGGTGACTCCCTGGCGGCCGTCCTCCGCAGGCGCTTCGACGCCGCCTGCACGGAGGCCCCGGTGCTCGAACGCTTCCGCACCCCCGTCACCGAGGTGTTCTCCGCCGTCGAGGGCTTGGCGATCCCCACCCAACGCATCCACGGCGACTGCCACCTGGGACAGGCCCTGCTCACCCGTGGCCACTGGCGTTACGTGGATTTCGAGGGTGAGCCGTTGAAGACCCTCGACGAGCGCCGTCAGCCCGATTCCCCGTGGCGCGACGTCGCTGGGATGCTGCGGTCCTTCGACTACGCGACGCATCTCGGCGGAGGCTCGGAGGCCTGGCGGACCGCCGCCCGGGCGGCCTTTCTCGAAGGATTCGGCTCCATCGACGATCCCGGCCGGCTCCTGCTGCGGGCCTACGAGATCGACAAGGCCGTCTATGAAGTCGTGTACGAGTCGCGGAACCGCCCCGACCTCGTCCCCGTCCCGGTAGTGTGTCTGACACGCATCGAGCACTGAGGAGCTGACATGGCGCACGACCCGTTTGGCGGATTGACCGGCTGGGATCTCGAAGGGTTCCACACGGGCGGCGACACCGAGCTGTGGCGCCGGCTCGGGTCGTTCCTCTGCACCGTCGAGGACGACGAGCGCGGCCGGATCGAGGGCGTGCGCTTCGCCGTGTGGGCGCCCAACGCCCAGGCGGTCCAGGTGATCGGTGACTTCAACTGGTGGACCGGGGACACGATGCAGCTCATCCCCGGTTCCGGGGTGTGGGCCACCTTCATCGAGGGCATCGGTGAGGGCACGCTCTACAAGTACCGCCTCCAGGGCCCGGACGGCGTCTGGCGGGAGAAGGTGGACCCGATGGCCCGCTTCTCCGAGCAGGCCCCCGCGAACGCGTCGATCGTCTACGAGTCGAAGTACATCTGGTCCGATGACGAGTGGATGGCCCGGCGGGCCCAGTCGCAGCCGCACCGCGAGCCCATGAGCATCTACGAGGTGCACCTCGGGGGGTGGCGTCGTGGGAAGAGCTACCTCGATCTCGCCGAGGAACTCGTGTCCTACGTCACCTGGCAGGGCTACACCCACGTCGAGTTCATGCCCTTGGCTGAGCATCCGTTCGAGCCGAGCTGGGGCTACCAGGTCACCGGCTACTTCTCCCCCACCAGCCGGTTCGGCAAGCCCGATGACCTCCGCTACCTCATCGACCGGCTGCACCAGGCCGGCATCGGCGTCATCATGGACTGGGTGCCGGGTCACTTCCCCAAGGACGAGTGGGCCCTCGGTCGCTTCGACGGCACCGCGCTGTACGAGCACGCGGACCCCCGCCAGGGCGAGCACATGGACTGGGGGACCTACATCTTCAACTACGGCCGCAACGAGGTGAAGAGCTTCCTCATCTCGAACGCCCTCTACTGGCTCACGGAGTTCCACGTCGACGGGCTCCGCGTCGACGCCGTCGCCTCCATGCTCTACCTCGACTACTCGCGCGAGGAGGGGCAGTGGGTGCCGAACGAGCACGGCGGCCGGGAGAACCTCGAGGCCATCGACTTCCTGCGCTACGTGAACCGGCATCTGTACGAACGTCACCCCGGCGTGCTCATGATCGCCGAGGAGTCGACGAGCTTCCCCGGGGTGACGAAGCCCGTCCACGACGGCGGACTCGGTTTCGGGTTCAAGTGGAACATGGGCTGGATGAACGATTCGTTGCGCTATCTGGCCCTCGACCCGGTCTATCGCCAGTACGAGCACAATCTGCTGACCTTCGCGATGGTCTACCAGTACTCGGAGAACTTCATCCTGCCGATCAGCCACGACGAGGTCGTCCACGGCAAGGGATCCATGGTCAACAAGGTGCCGCAGGACGACTGGCGGAAGTTCGCGACCCTCAGGGCGTTCTACTCGTTCATGTGGAGTTTCCCCGGGAAGCAATTGGTCTTCATGGGCTCGGAGTTCGGGCAGCGACCGGAGTTCAACGAGTCCCGCAGCCTGGAGTGGTGGGTCTCGGAGTTGTGGGGGCACGGTGGACTGCAGCGGCTGTTCCGCGATCTCAACTCCCTCTACACCGCCACCCCGGCGCTGTACGAACTGGATCACTCCCCCGAGGGTTTCACCTGGATCAACGCCGATGACAGCGGCCACAATCTCCTCAGCTGGGTGCGGCACGACTCGGCGGGCAACCACGTGGCCTGCCTCACGAACTTCTCCCCCGACCCGGTGCGCGACTACGAGATCGGCCTGCCCGTCGCGGGCGACTGGGAGGAGATCCTCAACACCGACTCCGACACCTACGACGGTTCCGGCGAGTTCGGCAACCTGGGCCGCATCACCGCGTCCGACGTCCCGTGGGGTCACTTCCCCGCCAGCGCACGAGTGACGGTCCCGCCGCTCGGCTCGGTGTGGCTCCGTCGAACCGTCTCGTGAGCGAGTTCACCGTCCACGTCGACATCGGCCAGGGGGTGGGGAGGCTCCGCTGGGAGGAGCAGGTCGTGGATCCGACAACGCTGGAACGTGCAGTCTCCCTCGCAGCCGATGACGCCATCATCGCCCACAACCTCCGACGGCTCCAGTGCGACATCCCCGCGACGGACCGGGCGGCCATGATCGCCCTGCACCGCTGCGGTTTCCGGCGCGAGGGGAGATTGCGATCCGCACTGCTCGCCCCGTCAGGACAGCTGGTCGACGTGCTCATCTATGCCCGCCTGGCGGTGGACACCGTGTACGGTCCCCATGGTTTCTCGGGGGTGATGGACTCGGTCCTGCCGACGAAGCGGGTCATCGCCCATGTCGTCTTCCGGGACCCGGAAGGTCGAGTCCTTCTCGTCGAACCGAGCTACAAGGACGACTGGGAACTGCCAGGTGGCGTCGTGGATGCCGGGGAATCCCCGCGACAGGGTCTCCGTCGGGAACTGGAGGAGGAACTCGGGATCGACCACAGGGTGGGGCAACCAGCTCTCGTGGACTGGATGCCCCCGTACCTCGGGTGGGGGGACGCCATTGAGTTCCTCTACGACGGTGGCGTGCTCGACGCAGGAACCGTGGCGTCCGTGTCGGTGCGGGATCCGGAGTTGCGCTCCGTCCACTGGGTGCCCCGGCAGGAGCTCCCGCAGCACGTTACGGAGCTCACCCGACGTCGGATCGAACTCATCCTTGACGAAGCCGTCGGGATGACAGAGAACGGATTCCTCGTCGATCCGTGACAACCTGACGTCCAGAAGGACTGCAGGTACTTGACGCGGCCAGCGGGTGCCCCTACTCTCTTCTCATTCATACAGGTACTTGCGTAAGTATCTTGCGAAAACGAGGTCACCGATGTCCCCTCCCAACCCTTCGGCCCGGGCTGAACGGCTCGCCCGCGTCTATGACGCTCTCGTGGCGAACCCCGGCTCGACGGTCACTGCGCTGGTGAAGGCGACCGGGCTCTCCCGTCCCACCATCACCGGGTTGCTGGAGACGCTTCGACACCAGGGACTCGTACGCACCCTCGGTTCGGAGGTCGGCATCGGCCGTCCTGCCGAGACCTGGGCCACGGATCCGACAGCGGGTGTCGTCATCGGCGTGGACCTGCTCCAGTGCAGTGCGCTCGCAGCCACTGCTCGACTCGACGGGAAGCTCACCACGGTCGAGTTCCGCCCCGATGTGAGCACCGACCGCAAGCGTCGGCTGGACACGCTCACGGAGATCATCAACCAGCAGATCGTGGCCAATCAGCCCGCTACGGTGCACGGCATCGTCATCTCCACCACCGGAACCATAGACCCTGACGGTCGCATCAAACGTTCTGACGCCGTTCCCGAATGGGAGGGGATGGAACTCGGCGCGAAGGTGGCCGAGCGGATCGGGATCAGCGTCCGCGTGGAGAACGACGTGAACACCGCGGCCTTCGGCGAGTTCGCCATCCGCTGCACCGCAGGCGACCTCACCCCAGATGCGGACCTGCTGTACATCGCCCTGTCCCGCGGCATCGTCACCGGCCTGGTGCTCGGAGGTCAACTGCACCGGGGCCATCACCAGGACGCGGGTGAGGTCGGCCTGCTCATCACGGACCGCGACGGTCCCACGCCGGGCCATCTCCGTCGGGCGGCAGAGAGCATCGGCGCGATCTCGGCGGTCCTCGACCCGTCAACCATCGTCATCGCGACCACCTCCCGTGAGGTCCCCGAGGCACTCACCGAGATCAGTGGCCATCTCACCACGCTCCGCTCATCGAGCGCCGCGGCGCTCCACCTCGAGGTTCCCCGCCTCGGTCAGGCCTCTGCCACCGTCGGCGCGCTGACACTGGCCCTGCGGCAGGCACGTGGCCTTCTCCTCGACCACTTCAGCGGCGAGGTCCCCGTGCTGACCAATCTCACCCCACTGACCCACATCATCACGAAAGGTAGCCACGTCCCGATGACTCCCACCACCGCCACCACCCGCCCAGAACTGAGGATCGGCGTCGTGGGGGTCGGAGCCCGCTCCGACATCGCCAGGCACTTCGAGCTGCCCGGACGCCGGTGCCGTATCACTGCCGCGGCCGAACCGCATCCTGACGGGGCCCAGCGCATCCTCGCCCGCCTCGGCAGGGACGACATCACCTGGACACGATCCGTGAGCGAACTCATCGAAACCGGGATCGACGCAGCGTTGGTCACCTCCCCCGACGACACCCACGCCACCGTCGCCTGCGAACTGCTTCGAGCCGGGGTACCGGTCTACGTGGAGAAGCCACTGGCGACCCGCTTGGATGATGCCGCCGCCATCCTCACCACCGCCTACGAGACGGGGACGAAGCTCTATGTCGGCCACAACATGCGTCACATGAACGTGGTGCGTTCGATGCGTGACCTCATCCGCAAGGGCACCATCGGTGAGGTGAAGGCCATCTGGTGCCGCCACTTCGTCGGACACGGTGGAGATTTCTACTTCAAGGACTGGCACGCCACCCGCGAACACGGCACGGGACTGCTGCTGCAGAAGGCGGCACACGACCTTGACGTCATGCACTGGCTGGCCGATTCCCACACCACCCGGGTCACAGCGATGGGTGGCCTGACCGTTTACGGTCAGATCACCGATCGTATGGATCGCAGCGATCAGCTCATGCACGAGTGGTTCTCCCTGGACAACTGGCCACCACTGTCGCAGAAGGGGCTCAACCCAGTCGTCGACGTCGAGGACATCTCGATGATGCTCATGCAACTGGACTCCGGGGTCCTGGCCTCGTACCAGCAGTGCCACTACACACCTGACTACTGGCGCAACTACACGGTGATCGGGACCGAGGGTCGCATCGAGAACTTCGGCGACTCGGAGGGCGGCCACATCAAGCTCTGGCAGCACCGTTCCGAATGGGATCCTGAGGGCGATGCCACCTACCCCATCACCGGGGACGCCCGCGGACACAACGACGCGGACATCCTCACCACGGGCGAGTTCATCGACTTCATCACCGAGTCGACCCCGACCGACACCTCCCCACTCGGGGCCTACCATGCGGTCGCTGCCGCCATCGCAGCGACTGACTCACTGCGCGATGGCGCAACGCCGAGGGACGTGCCCGCCCTCGCCCCTGAAGTCATCTCGTACTTCGAGAACAACCAGGTCAAATGACCACGAACTAAGAAGGAGAACCCGATGAAGCGTCGTACCTTCCTGGCAGCGGCAGCAGTGCTCGGTGCCGCCGGTGGGCTGACCGCCTGTGGCAGTGGAGATTCCCCCTCCTCGACGGGCGGCAACGGTGGCGGTCAAGAGCTGAGCAAGGACACCAAGGCCGAACTCACCATGTTCTACTGGGACAAGGCCCAGACCCCGACCGTTGAGGCGAACATCGCCGCGTTCAACAAGGAGTACCCCAACATCAAGGTCACTCCGTCGGTCGCCGTGTACAAGGACTACTGGCAGAAGTTGCGCACCCAGGCCGAGGGCAATCAGCTTCCCGACGTGTTCTGGATGAACGGCCCCAACTTCCAGCTCTACGCCTCCAACGGGATGCTGGCCGAACTCACCGATCTGGCGGATGTGGAATGGGGCAGCTACCCGAGCGCCCTCGTCGACCTCTACACCTTCGACAACAAGAAGTACGGTGTGCCGAAGGACTATGACACGATCGCCTGCTTCGTGAACAAGGCCGTGTTCGAGAAGGCCGGCCTCACGATCCCGACCGACGGTTGGACCTGGGACGAACACCGCGAGGCCATCAAGAAGATCAAGGAGTCCGGTGCGACCTGGGGTGCGGTCGTCGACTTCGCCTCGAGCCAGACCAGCTACTACAACACCATCCACCAGGCCGGTGGTTTCGTCCTCAAGGACGGCAAGTCCGGATTCGACGACCCGAAGTCCATCGAGGGGATCCAGTACCTCCGTGATCTGTTGACCGACGGCAGCGTGCCGGCTCCTGAGGTGGTCTCGGACTCCAAGGCGGACGCCCTGTTCATGAACGGTGACGTCGGTCTGTTGTGGGGCGGCTCCTGGCTGACCAAGCCGCTGCGGGAGAAGTTCACCGGTGACGAGATCGTCGTGGTTCCCCTGCCGAAGAAGGAGAAGGAGGCCACGATCATCCACGGTCTGTCCTATGCCGCCTCGGCCAAGTCGAAGAACCTCGCCGCGGCGAAGGCTCTGGTCAAGTTCATGACCAACAAGGCAGCCAACGAGACCGAGGCCAAGAACGGTACCGCGATCCCGGCCTTCAAGGACACCCAGCAGGTGTGGCTGGACCAGGCCCCGTCCTGGCAGCTCGATGTCTTCACGAAGGCCGCCGAGGCCTACGCCGTGCCCTACCCGGTGTCCAAGAACACCACCGCCTGGGCGGAGAAGGAAACCGTCCTGTCCGATGTCTTCACCGGGAAGTCGGACGCCGCCACGGTCTGTGCGAAGCTCGCCGCCGAGGTGAACGCCCTGCTCGAGAAGGAGTGACCCCATGGCCGTCGTCAGGAGCGGCGACACGAAGTCGCCCTCCTCTCGACGCCACAGCAATCCGATGTCAGTGGGGGCCTGGCCCCTGCTGTTCATCGGACCGTTGCTGCTCGGCGTCATGCTCTTCTACTACTACCCCATCTTCGGCAACTTCTGGACCTCGCTCACCAAGGCGAACGCCTTCGGCGGGGATCCGAAGTTCGTCGGCCTGGAGAACTACGCGGAACTCCTCGCCCGACCGGCACTGCCGTCGGCCATCGTCAACACACTCATCTACACCGGCATCGTCCTGCTCGCAGTGCCGATCTCGGTGGGCATTGCCTCCCTCATGGAGTTGCCCGGTCTGAAGGGCCGCACCTTCTACCGGATCGCGTTCTTCATGCCGTACCTCGCAATGCCGGTTGCCATCGTGCAGGTGTGGCGGTTGTTCTACAACGGCACCTTCGGCATCCTCAACCAGATCCTCCGGGCCTTCGGTGTGGAGAATCCGCCGTTCTGGCTCTCCACTCCCGGCCTCAACATCCTGGCCACGGCGGTGTTCGGCATCTGGGCCTCGATCGGGTTCAACGTCATCATCCTGTCCGCAGGGCTGAAGTCCATCCCCAAGGAGCTCTACGAGGCGGCCTCCATCGACGGCGCCTCGGCGTGGCACCAGTTCAAGAGCATCACGGTTCCGTTGCTCACACCGTCCATCTTCTTCCTCATGATCATGCAGGCCATCGGCGGCTTCCAGCTGTTCGATTCGCTCTACGCCATGCTCGGACCGAGCAACCCGGCAGCGGATCAGTCGCGATCACTCGTGTCGCTGTTCTACCAGGAGGCCTTCGTCACCCAGAACCGCGGCGTCGGTGCGGCGGTGACCATCCTCATCCTCGCCCTCGTGGGCATTGTCACGGCGATCCAGTTCTGGGGCCAGAAGAAGTGGGTGCACTATGTATGAGAGAAGACGAGGCGTCTGGGAACAACAGCTGAGGTACTGGCCAGCCCATCTCATCCTCATCCTGGGCGGCCTGACGATGATCTTCCCGTTCGTGTGGCAACTCATGATGTCCCTGTCCACCAACGTGGAGATCCAAGCGGTTCCGCCACAGTTCCTCCCTGCACGCCCGCAATGGGGCAACTATGCGAAGGTCTTCGAGACGATTCCGTTCCTGTCCCAGTTCTGGGTCTCGGTACTGATCACGGTTCTGCGCACGGCTGCCCAGCTCATCCTGTGTTCCATGGCGGGCTACGCCTTCGCACGAATGCAGTTCACCGGAAGGGGCATCCTGTTCGGGGTGTTGCTGGCGATCCTCATGATCCCCGGCCAGGCATTCCTCATCACCCAGTACCAGATCATCAAGGGCCTCAACCTGTTGGAGACCCCGTGGGGCATCGTGCTGCCCGGCATGTTCTCGGCCTTCGGGACCTTCCTGATGCGGCAGGCCTTCATGACCCTGCCCAAGGAGTTGGAGGAGGCAGCCCGTCTCGACGGTTGCAACCCCTGGCAGACCTTCTGGAAGGTCATTCTGCCCCTGGTGAAGCCGAGCCTGTTCGCGGTGGCCATCACCACCGTGCTGTGGAGCTGGAACGACCTGCTGTGGCCGCTGATCGTCACCACCCGCGAGGACAACATGCCACTCAGCGTCGGTATCGCGACCCTCGCCGGGCAGTACACCGCGGACTGGAACCTCATGATGGCGGCCTCCGTCATGGCCATGGCACCGATCTTTGCCCTGTTCTTCGCGCTGCAGCGACGGGTCATCGAGGGGTTGGCCACCTCCGGCCTCAAGGGCTGAGGTGACGCCCAGTAGCCGGGGAACCGGACCGCTTCCCCGGCTACTCCTGGCCGCGGCACTGGTGCTGCTGCTCTCAGTCACCTGGCTCCTGGTCAAAGTGGCGTTGTCCGGGGCACCGATCGGGATGACCTCGGCCGGCCGCGTCGGATTCACCGTGATCTCCCTGTGGGGTCTGCTTCGGCTGATGAGGCGGCGGGCGCAGGGAGATCACGGTGACACCGCTCCACGAGCCCTACCCCTTCGAGAGACGGCTCTCCTGTCGCTCACGGGGGTCGTCGGCTACACGGCCTTCTCGACGATGTCCATCGCGGCTGCCGGACCGGTGCTGCCGGCTCTGGTGATGTCGACAGGACCCCTCGTGGTGCTGCTCGCCACCGCGGTTCGAGAGCGTCGCCTTCCCGGGATCGTCGTCCTCCTCGGCACGATGACCGCCGTCGCAGGGACCATCGCGTTCCTGCTGGCCGGGTCCCTCACCGGAACCGGGGACTCACCGGTGCTCGGCGTACTGCTCGCCCTGGGGGCCGTCGGATGCATGACTTAGAGGGTGCGCGGATAGGGGGATCGTGACGAGGATCGGCACGGTGGCCCCTTGGCAAGGCGGACGACGAAGAGCGCACTGGATCGTGC
>NZ_RQYT01000101.1 GCF_003932785.1 Arachnia propionica
CGACGTGCCTCAGCTAGTTTGAGCGCGTGGGTGGGGTCGGTGCCTCAGCTAGTTTGAGCGCGAAGCTTGCCCGTGTGGAAGGCAAGATCCCGATGGCTGCCAGGCGTCATGTCACGAACAAGCTGCGTGGTGCGTACCGTGGAGCATCACGCAAGGACAAGGGCCGAATCCTTGATGAGGTGACTGCTGCGACCGGGATGGGCCGCTCGACAGCCCGCCGGATGCTGACCGGCCCGCCCCTGCCCGACCCGGCCACACAGATCGATCGTCGTCGCCTGAGAGGAAAGCGTTACAGCGACGACGCCAGAGCCCTGCTGGAACATGTGTGGGCGTTGATGGGTTTCCCCTGCGGGAAGTACCTCACGGTGATGCTGCCCCTGTGGCTGCCCCTCCTGGAGGCGGCAGGTGACCTGGAGGCCCCCTTCACCACCCCCACAACCTTGACCGAGCTACAGGCGATGAGCCCCGCCACGATCGACCGGTACCTCAGACCCGCCAAGGAACGGATGCGCCTGCGAGGCCTGTCCACAACCACCCCACCGGTGTTGCGGACCTCGATCAGCCTGTCCACCAGCGGGGATGCCCCACCCACCACACCCGGGGTGATCGAGGCCGACACCGTCGCCCACTGCGGACCCACACACGCCGGAGAGTTCTGCCGCACCCTCACCATGACCGACCTGGTCACCGGATGGACCGAGACCACCTCGATCCGTAACAACGCCTCACGATGGATCATCGACGCCGTTGCTGACCTGCAAACCCTGTTCCCCTTCCCGCTGCGGGTCTTCGACTCCGACAACGGCTCAGAATTCATCAACCATGATGTCGCGGGCTGGCTCCAAGCCCGTGACATCGCCCAGACCAGGTCACGCCCCTACCAGAAGAACGACCAGGCCACCATCGAGTCGAAGAACAACCACGTGGTCCGTAAACACGCCTTCCACTACCGCTACGACACCCCGACCGAACTCGCGCTACTCCGCGAGCTCTGGCCCTTGGTGTCCCTCCGGCTGAACTTCTTCACCCCGACCCGCAAACCCATCGGCTACACCACCAACAAGCACGGACGCCGCGCACGTATCTACGACCAGCCAAGGACTCCCTGGCAACGAGTCCTCGACACCGGAATCCTCACCCCGGAACAAACCACCACCATCCAGACCCGCCTTGACGGCATCAACCCCGCCAACCTGACCCGCCAGATCACCCATATCCAGCACAAACTCATCGAACACGCACACGATAAAACCGAGACCATGACCGCATCCAGACACCTCGATATGGCATCCTTGACCCCGTCAATCCAACGACTCCGAACCCCAAAATGACCGCAAGCCTCACGCTCACACTACGTGAGGCACCAACCCACCCTTCGCGCTCATTCCTACGTGAGGCACCTCG
>NZ_RQYT01000102.1 GCF_003932785.1 Arachnia propionica
TGAAGCGCCTGAGGTTTTGCGCCGCTCCTATGCGGGTTCTTTCTCTTGGACAGTAGCAGCATAGTGGATGGTTTCGTGGTGGGCGGGGGTGGTGTAGTCGAGGGTGGAGTGGAGGCGGCGGTTGTTGTACCAGTCGACCCAGCTGGCGGTGGCGTACTCGACGTCGGCGCAGGTGGTGTAGGGGCCGTCGTGGAAGATGGTGGTGTGGATGCATTCGGTCTTGTAGAGGCCGTTGATGGTTTCCATCAAGGCGTTGTCGTAGGCGTCCCCGACGCTCCCGATCGAGCCGGTGATCCCTTCGAGTTCGAGGTGTTCGGTGTAGCGGATCGAGGTGTACTGGGAGCCTGCGTCGGAGTGATGGATCAGCTGCCCGGCCTGGATCGGGTGGCCTTGACGGTGGCGTTCCCACAACGCGATCCGCAGCGGGGTCTCGACCAAGGACACGTCCTTACGGGTCGCGGCGTGCCAGGCGAGGATGCGTTGGGAGAACACGTCGACGATGAACACCACGTAGACGAATCCGGCCCAGGTCCGCACGTAGGTGAAGTCGGTGACCCACACCCGGTTCGGGGCGGTGGCGGTGAAGTCCCGGTTGAGGAGGTCACCGGCCCGTTTGCCGTTCTTGGTGGGGATCGTGGTGCGGACCCTGCGGCCCCGCCTGACCCCGTTGAGACCCAGGGCCCGCATCGCCCGATCGACCGCCCCGGGGGTGGCCGGGATGCCGGTGTTGCGTACCGCCACCAGCATCTTCCGGCGCCCGTAGAGCCCTTCAGGAGTGAGTCTGCGACGCCCCTGGGCGTCGGTGGTGAACGCCAGCTCCTCGACTGTCTGACGGACCCTGGCGTCACTGACCGCCCTGGCAGAGGGCGGCCGGGTCCGCCATGCCCGGTAGGTTCGCGCAGCGATCTGACAGCCCTGCTCCCGCAGGACCCGACACACCGATTCGACCGTGAACCCCTGCTGACGCATCTCGTCGATGAACGAGATGATCAACGATTGCGGGGGTCGAACTCCCCCGCGAAGAAAACCGTGGCCGCCTTCAGGATCGCCACGTCCTCACGCAACCGCGCGTTCTCGGCCTTCAGCTTGCGGATCTGCTCCAGCTCCTGGCTGGTGACCCCCTCCCTGGATCCCTCATCGATCTCAGCCTGCTGCACCCACCGACGCAACGTCTCAGCCCCGATCCGTTCCATCCGGGCCACTGCCCGGCACGCCGCCGTCAACGACGAGTACTGGCCCCGATGTTCCTTCACCAACCGCACCGCACGAGCCTTCACCGCGGGATCAATCTTCTTCGGCATGATGCCAACCTTCCCACCCCAGAAAGGACCGGCACGAAACCTGGGGCGCTTCA
>NZ_RQYT01000103.1 GCF_003932785.1 Arachnia propionica
GAGGAGGATGGCGCCTTGAGACATATTTCCTTTGAGACGGCCCAGACCTGGATCGAGCGTCTGGCGGGGTTGCCTGCTCCGGTGAGGATGGAGGACATCCCGGGGTTGGCGGCGGACTTCGGCTGGGAGCCCACCAAGTGGGATGACGAGTACAAGTATGAGGCGGAGGGGGCGCCTCAGATGGTTCTGGTGTCGGCGAATGAGGAGACCGGAGAGTACCTCGAGATTTTCTTTAGTTTGGTGAAGAATAGGGATGGTGGATTGTTGGGTAATGCGGCTGTGGTGGATTTTTTGCCGGGGTATGTGGAGGCGTTTTCTGGGGTGTGGGGTGAGCCGTGGAGTGTGATGACGGATGTGGAGACGATTGACTTCATTTGGAAACTCCATGAGCAGGGCTATGTTGAGCTCATTGCGTGGCCTCACAGTGTAGCCTGCCAATTTGTCACCTTTGACCCAACGGTGGAGCGGTGGTGATTCCCTCCGCTGGTCGAGCTGGGGCCGGAGCTTGCGGAGGGCCCGAGTCGAGACTTGGCGGGATTCCGGCCCAACTCGAGTCCCAGTACCCGTTCGCTGCGGGTTTCCACACGGACTGCTTGCTGACGCTCGCGGTCCGGCTCGACCAGCGCGGTGGGGGGAGGGGGTGGATGACGTCTTGAGGCATATTTCGTTTGAGACGGTCCGGACCTGGATCGAGCGTCTGGTGGGGTTGCCTGCTCCGGTGAGGTGGGATGACATCCCGGGGTTGGCGGCGGAGTTCGGGTGGGAGTCCACGAATATCGAATCTCGGTACAGGTACGAGGTCGAGGAGGAAGCTCAGGTTGTTCTGGTGTCGGGCAATGGAGAAACAGGCAAGTTGTATAACGTCAACTTTGATCTGGTGAGGAACTGGGAGGGGAATCTACTGGGGGATGTGGCGGTAGCGGATTTTTTTCCCCGTTTTGTGGAGGCTTTTTCTGGAGTGTGGGGTGAGCCGTGGAGTGTGATGACGGATGTGGACATGATTAAGTTCATCTGGAAATTTCATGAGCAGGGTTACGCTGAGTTGACGGTGTGGTCTGACTGCGTTACCTGTAGGTTTGTCACGTCGGATCGGACGGAGGAGCGGTGGTGATTCCCTCCGCTGGTCGAGCTGGGGCCGGAGCTTGCGGAGGGCCCGTGTCGAGACTTGGCGGGATTCCGGCCCGCCTCGAGTCCCAGCACCGTTCGCTGCGGGTTTCGACACGGACTGCTTGCTGGTGTTCGCAGTCTGGCTTGACCAGTGGAGGAGGATGGCGCCTTGAGACATATTTCCTTTGAGACGGCCCAGACCTGGATCGAGCGTCTGGCGGGGTTGCCTGCTCCGGTGAGGATGG
>NZ_RQYT01000104.1 GCF_003932785.1 Arachnia propionica
AGATCGCAGCCCCGATCGGCTTCCTGGGATCCACCGGAGACGTGATGAACTGGCCACTGTTCTTCATCCCATGGTCCGAGTTACCAAACCCCGTGACCAAATTTCAGATCACCTGGACCATCACCGGCAACGACGGCTTGGGCGAGCGACTGGTAATGGATCGCACGAACACCATCCTCATCGACTACACAAACTGGTCAGGAAAAGACGGTAGATACGCTGAGGAGGGGGTGAGGATCGAGACCGATGAACACGTATTGACAGTCGACGGGACGGTCAGCCAGCAGGGGATCGAGTTCTCTTGGTGGCTGGTCACTGTACCACGTTCAACAATCTTCACCGTTGACCCAATTGCCGAAGCCAGACTCTTGGGGGATGCTGGGGAGTTCCTGAAACCGCTGGCAGACTTCGACGAACTGATCCGGGAGCACGGTCCGGTCACGGTCAGTGGATTCAGAAACGTCGACGCCGACGGGATGGTGAAAGAACTGGACATGGATGCCACCCTGGAGGCACGGATTGCAGAGTACCCGGGCTCCCAAAAGGGTCAGCGAGCAGCATTATGGGGATGGTATGGCGTTGACAGTCCCTTCGTCGGATTTCTACGCAATACTCAGCCCTACGCGCCGATGGACCTCCGGGTCAGCATCGCCCAGATCAAAGACAACGGTGTGGAACATGTCGGCAATCTCCACTTGGACCTCGCCGCTGCAACCCGCCCTTTCAACGGTGGCGAACTGGAGATTGCCTGGCCCACCGGGGATCAATCACTCTCCCAAGAACTTGAGCGCTATGCGATCATCCAGTACAACAGCGAAGGCCTTGGTCCACTTGAGCTGCAGCCAGAAGGTGAGAACAGTCCCTCCAGCACCTCGTTCAAAGTCACTCCTCAAGGATTCATGCACCCCATCATGCAACTGGGGACTGAGCCTCCCGATGGGACTGGCATCGGGCAGGAACAGAGCTATCGGCGCAGCTCCCCGGGGAAGATGACGATCGGGCTGTACGGACAACAATCCGGCGCTGCTCCGTTCGAGGTGGGAACCTACACCCCGCAGGACCTGGACGATGGCCTGAGCTATGTCCCGTTGGGGGCCTACGACCCCGCCGAAGTCACCGTCACCGAGACCGGAGAGATCCTCACCCCGGCCCGGAACGCCCAAGGACTGGCAGCGCAACCCTCCTCCGCCATCGTCTCCCTGCAGGGAGCCCAGGAACTCGTCGACGGGGACTTCATCTCCGCCGTGCGCATCCGCGTCGCAGGGCTGGACGGCCTCTCCCGCTCCGAGGCGATGCCCCGCAT
>NZ_RQYT01000105.1 GCF_003932785.1 Arachnia propionica
ACTGTGATGATCTGGGCAACATCAACCGGGTCCAGCTGCCCGATGGCGCGACCTGGGAATTCACCCACGACGCCATGTCCCGCCTCCGCCAGAGCATCGATCCGTCTGGTGGGGTGTGGCAGCGCTGCTACGACCAGTACGGCCGCCTCAACGAAACGATTGACCCGTCAGGGGTGCGGGCATACCAACACCACAACACCCAGGCCCAGGAGATCACCATCGGTGACGCCCACGCCTCCAGCATCATCCAGCTGGATGTGTGGGGCCGCCAGATCCGTGAAACTCTGCCGGATGGGTCTGAAACCCGCATCAGGTACGACCGCGCTGGTCGGCCAGTCGAATACACCGACCCCGCAGGTGGCTCCACCCGGATTGACCGTGACCCGGCAGGCCGCCCGACCCGGATCCGCCGCCCCTCGGGCGCATCACTGCGCTACGACTACGACTCGTGTGGCCGGGTCGCGGGGATCCGCAACGAACTCGGATTCCGCACCACCCTCAACTACAACCAGGATTCCCAACTCATCGAAGAGATCTGGCCCACCGGTGAGAAGGGCTGGACCCGCTACGACCCCTGCGGCCGTGTGGTGGCTCGTTTCTCCCCCGGCGCAGGCTCCTACCGGTGGGTCTACGACAAAACCGGCCGGGTCATCGAGACCCGTGACCCCAGGAACGGGCTACGACGGTTCCGCTACGACCCAGCCGGCCAACTCACAGCCGCGGTGGCGGGCAATGGTGGCGTCACCCGCTACACCTATGACCTCAACGGGCGCGCGGTCACCGTCACCGACCCCCTGGGCGCGGTCAGCCACCATGTCTTCGACCCCATGGACCGCTGCCTCAGCACCACCAACCCCCTCGGCGCCACCACCACATGGGGTTACGATCCCGCCGGACGACTGATCCGCAGCGTCGATGCGGACGGCCACGTCGTCGAAACCAGCTACGACCAGGCGGGACTGGAAACCACCACCACCATCGACGGGGCCACGTTCTCCCACATCACCAGAAACGCCGCGGCCCGGCAGGTCCAGGTCGAGGACCACTCCAACCCCGACCACCCCGTCACCCACGTCCTCACCTACGATCCCCGCGGCCTCCTACAGCAACACGCTCGAGGCGACCACACCACCTGTTGGACCCATGATGTCGACGGATGGACCACCAGCATCACCACCCCCAACGGGGCAGCCACGGCCTATCAGCGTGACCCGGCCGGGAACATCACCCAGGTCACCCATCCCGGACTCGCCACCGCCACCCTCGAACGCGACCAGAAAGGCCGACTGACCCGCGC
>NZ_RQYT01000106.1 GCF_003932785.1 Arachnia propionica
GATCTTGCCTTCCACACGGGCAAGCTTCGCGCTCAAACTAGCTGAGGCACCGACCCCACCCACGCGCTCAAACTAGCTGAGGCACGTCGCGTGTTTGACAGATTCCAATGGAAACCGTAGAGTGGGGGCCAATAGCCCCCCCGCGGCCTCTCCTTCCATGGTGATGCACACTGCGGGGGTCCTTCTCTGTTGAGGGCTCAACCATGACGGTTCCACCATTCCTCACCGCAGACCAGCAGGTCGAGTACCTCTACGACAAGAATTATGTCGAACGCGGTTCCATCACCGAGGCCGATAAGAACCGTCTGGCAGAGCTGAACTTCCATCATCTTCTGGGTTATGCCCGCAACTACCGAGCACTCCCCGGCCGCGGACAGGTCGAAGTCGCTTCCAGGTCGCTGAGCGACGTGCTCGGTGTGCTCGACGGAGACGCCCAGCTCTCCGCCCTGCTGCATGAAGGGGTCCGCATCGCTGAGTGCCGTCTCCGAGCTGCAGTGGTCAAACACTACTGCTCGAAGTTCTCTCCCGCAGGCTCCTTCTTGACTCCCTCGCAGTACCTCACAACCTCCGAGGGAAGTGCTGAGCACCTCGTCAGAGGCATCCTCACAAGCATCTTCCGCCACGACGAGCCCTACGTCGTGCAGGAACTGAAACGCTCGGCAGAGAAGCGGGACGTACGCTGCTGCAAGGAACTCAAGGAATACGACCCGACGAATCATGGGGTCTGTGTTGCCGTGGCGGGCTCCCTGCCCTTGTGGGCTGTGGTGGACAGCTTCAGCCTTGGCCTCCTGGGCAGGTTCGTGATGGCGTGCGACACCGACACGACGCAGCCGGTGTGGAAAGCCGTAGCAAGTCAGCTTGAGATTCAAGCTCGGATCTTCGAGACCCAGCTCAAGTCCCTCACCTACCTTCGGAACTGCATCGCCCACCATGCACGGCTGTGGATGCGCCCCACCGCTGACAGCCCCAAGAAACCCCTCCTGTTTGAGAAACGGTTGCGGGGCTCTACCCACAAGTCGATGTACTGGGCGATCATGAACCTGGCTTCGTTCCTCCCCCAGCCACAACGCCTTCCCTTTGCTGATCGCGTTGACGCCCTGCTTGAGCGCAATCCACTCCACCGTCAGGGCATCCTGCGAGCTGCCGGCTGAGAGACCTCCGCAACAGTCCCTGCACACCCTCACCAGGTCTCGACACGGGCCCCTCCACTACGTTCCGGGTCCCGGCTCGACCAACGGAGAAAGGGGATCTTCACCAGGTCTCGACCATCGGGCGCGTTGCGCGCTCAGCTC
>NZ_RQYT01000107.1 GCF_003932785.1 Arachnia propionica
CCCTCCACTACGTTCCGGGTCCCGGCTCGACCAACGGAGAAAGGGGATCTTCACCAGGTCTCGACCATCGGGCGCGTTGCGCGCTCAGCTCGACCAGCGGGGGAAGGGAGAATCGGCGACGGGCAGCACAAGCGCCCGGGTCGATACTTCTCCGCTGGTCGAGCCGCGAAGCGAAGCGAGCGTGTCGAGACCTCCGCAAGGGTTCCTGCGAACCCTCACCGGGTCTCAACACGGGTCCCTCCACTACGTTCCGGGTCCCGGCTCGACCAGCGGGGGAAGGGGATCTTCCCCGGGTCTCGACCAGCGGGCAGGGAGAAACTCTCGCCCGGTGGGAGTTCGGGGGAAGGAAGAGGGTTTTCAGCACAGGGCGTATTGGACCCATTCCCAGGCCTCGGATTCCACTGGCCTGGCCTCTGGGGGTTCTGGCGGGTCGAGCCACGGCGGGGGCGGCTCCTCCAGCCTGGGTTCTGGCTCCGGGGTGGCGAGGCGGATCGTGCCGCCGGTGGCATGCACCAGATACTCAAAGCCTGCCGGGGAGCGCCAGTGGAACCAGCCCGGCGCTGGTTGGGTCAGCACCCAGCCGCCGAAGGTCTTCGCTCGATGCGAC
The DNA here is from genome assembly GCF_003932785.1 of Arachnia propionica. Classification (GTDB taxonomy): domain Bacteria; phylum Actinomycetota; class Actinomycetes; order Propionibacteriales; family Propionibacteriaceae; genus Arachnia; species Arachnia propionica_B. Next base: position 608 of record NZ_RQYT01000107.1, read on the forward strand.
CTACGCGCCAACGGCGCGAGGTTGCCCCACCGGGTCTGCCCCGTCTCGCCGTCCCGGTACGGGATCGTGTGATCCACATCACACCCCCGAGAGGCCCGGGAGGCGTAGGGGAACACATCCACCGGCATCAACGCGGTGACCGCGGCGCGCAACCCGACCGACGGATCATGAAGATCCTCGGGTGCGTGCCGAAGGGGATCAAAGATCGGCCGGACCGTCACGCGGGAATCCTTCAAGAACTCCGGCAGTCGTGTGGTGAGGAACGCGCCCCACCGCTCCACCTCGGCCACCCCGGAGCCCTCAGCATCCGGATCGAGGGCGGGGTCGTCGGCGTTGATGTGGACGAATACCGTGGCCTGGGGCAGCATGTCCTGCCCACCCGCCTGCCGGGCCAACACCCCGACGGCGGCGGCGCGACGCTGCCGCAGGTCCCCCGCCTCGACTGGGAGGGTTTTCGCGACCTCCGACAGGGCGTGATCGAAGTCGATCGCGTCACGGGGATCCAACAGCCCATACAAGGCGCAGTGGCCGTTCTTGACGGTATCGACTGCCACGTATCGGTTCTCCCGCTGCTGCTGTTCCCGCTCCCGAGCCGCTTGGGGGTCGGCGGCGATGATCCATGCTTCGAGGTTGCGGCGGATCCGCTGCC
>NZ_RQYT01000108.1 GCF_003932785.1 Arachnia propionica
TCTTCATCAGCATGGCCTCACCGGCGAAGGTGTGACCATCGCCTACATCGAAAGCGCCCCCGACCTCACCGTCCCCGAACTCCAAGGCGCCCACATCGAGATCAACAACCCCTGCAACTACGTCAGCACCCCCGACACCCGATCCCACTCCACCGCAGTGGCCTCCATCCTCGTCAACCAAACCTGGGGCTGGGCACCCAAGGCCAAACTCATCAACTACACCGTCCGAACAGAAGATGACGGTCCTCCCGGAGACCCAACCTGCAGTAAGGAAACAGCCACCGGGGAAGCGATCCACCGCGCCCTCGACGACGGCGTGGACCTGATCAGCATCTCCATCGGAGGACTCTCCAGTAGCAAGGTTCTCTCCGCGGCGCTGCGCGCCTATCACATGGGGGTCCCCATCATCGCCGCAGCAGGCAACACCGGCAACAAACCCGACGCCAAACCCGAAGAAATGTTTAGGGACCTCAACTCCTTCGTCGTGGTCGGCTCCTCCGACGCCAACGCGCGCCGTTCCGAGTTCTCCTCCACCGGAGACTTCCTCACCGTGCTGGCCCCCGGCGAGGACATCACCACCCGCCAACCAGACAGCAACGGCAACCTCACAGTGATCACCACCGACGCTTTCGGCACCTCCTTCTCCACCCCCATGGTCACCGGCCTCATGGCACTGGGCAAACAGAAATGGCCCAACGCCACCGGCAACCAACTCATCCGCAACCTCATCACCACCGCCCACCCCGTCGGCGAGGCCCCCAACGACTACTACGGCTACGGCATCATCCAGATCGCTTCCTTCATCAACACCGACCCCACCACCCACGAGGACACCAACCCGCTGCGCCGCCGCAACCACAACCCCGTCACCCCAGAACTAGCCCAGGACTACATCGACGGACTCCTCGAGCCCTACAAGGTCACCGACGACCCCAGCTACCGCTACCGCGGCCTCGACATGAACACCGTCACCAACCACCCATCCAAGTCCCACTTCGGCACCTCACCCCGCTACCACCGGACCTGACCACCACACCCGCTGCTCACACCGGACCCCGAGCGCCAGCGAGCCCTGAGGGCGCGCCCCCGTAGACTGGACCCGACCGGATCGAAGGAGACCAGATGCGCCGCAACCGCCCCCGCGCCCTCATCGCACTCGCCCTGGCCGCATCCCTCCTCACCCCAGCCCCAGCCACCGCCGACGACGCCATCACCGACCAG
>NZ_RQYT01000109.1 GCF_003932785.1 Arachnia propionica
AACGCACAATCCAGTGCGCTCCTCGTCGTCCGCCTTGCCAGGAGGCCACCGTGACGATCCTCGTCACGATCCCCCTATCCGCGCACCCTCTTAGAAGCGCGGGGTTCTGCTCCCGGATGAGTAGCCGGTCAAACAGCCCAATTACCGTGGCGGGGAACCGGAAGATACTCATGTCTGAGGACTTCCGATGTCTGTCGTTATCGACGTTCCCCGCGCATCCGCGCTCGACCGCCCTGGCCTCGATCAGGGCTCCACTCCTTCTCCGCAGGCAGACGGCCTCGATCCCGTCATCGCCGCCGCTCGTGCTGCTGGTCGTCTGGCCGGTGAACGCCTGGCTCGCACGCCCCTGACCCCGCGACAGCGCGCCGCGGTCGCCGCCGTGATGGGCGGTGGTCACTGATGAGCGCCAACTCCGCCGCCTTCGACCACGTGAACGGCTTCCGCTGGCGACAGGGCGACCCCTCCCTCGCCGAGTCCGAGGCACGTCTCTACGACCTCGGCGTGCTCCGCTCCGTGCTGGAGGAGTCCGTCGAGATCGCCGTCGCCGACGCCCGCGCCGATGGGGTGACCTGGGCGAAGATCGGCGACGCCCTCGGCGTCACGCACCAGGCTGTCATCAAGCGCTACGGCCGGGGCGGTGGTCGCTGATGCGCGCCGACGCACGCAACCTCAGCACCGCTCCCGCCGACCTGACCCCGCCCGGAGGGCCTGGCCTGGCACCCGCCGAAGGCAGGCTGCCCGTCGTCGTGATGACGGTCCGCAGCCGTGCTTCGCACTCTAAGAGTTTCGGGAGCCTCATTCGTTCCTACGGGCGCGGCAAGGGCTTGTCGATTGCCGCGCCCTGCAACAACGTGCCTGGTCAGCGGTCGGTTCCGCCCGCGCTCCGTCGCGTGGCCTCGTGGGATCATTTTGGGTCTCATTTGGGGGGGCGGTTTCAGGTGGTGTGTGCAACGGTGATTAGTTGTTCTATTTTCTCTGCTGGTGTGGCCCAGTCAAGTACTCGGCGTGGTCGGGTGTTGAGGAGGTCTTCGGCGTGGTGGATCTCTGTGTCGGTGATGTGGGTGAAGTCGGTGTGAAGCGCCTGAGGTTTTGCGCCGCTCCTATGCGGGTTCTTTCTCTTGGACAGTAGCAGCATAGTGGATGGTTTCGTGGTGGGCGGGGGT
>NZ_RQYT01000110.1 GCF_003932785.1 Arachnia propionica
GGTGGCAGGGACCTTGTTGGCTGCGGCGAGTTCCTCCGCGATCACCACCAGCAGCGGCCAGACGAGGGCCAGGCCGCCTGCCTCGGCGAGGGCAGCGAGTAGGGCGGCGATCTTGGCGGGGCTGCGGTCCACGGGGTTGCGACCCTGGGCGCGGTTGACCAGCTCCCAGGCCGGGGAGCGCCAGCCGACGAGGAGGTCGTCGGCGGTCAGGCGGCCTTCGTCCCAGGCGGTCAGGAGCGGGGCGGCGATGCGGTCACGGTCCTTCGTGGCGACGGTGGCGGCGACGGCGAGGGTTGCCGTCGCGACGGGTTCCGTGACGCGGGGTGCGACCTCGATGCAGGAGATGATGTTGGTCAGGGAGTCCGCGACCTTGGCCCAGCGCAGCCAGAGCATCGCTCGCCAGGCGGGTCGGCCGAGATGTTGGGGCATGAGCCGCATCACGACATCGTGTGCCGGTGCGTGGAGGTATTTGTCGGCCGGGCCTGGCCACACCTCCGCCAGATCCGCGACATGGTGGTTGCAGTAGCCGGTGTCGCACGGGTAGGGGTGCTGCCAGACCGTGTCCAGGCCGAGCGCCTCGTGCCAGCTGGGGGCGTCGCCGACGACGTGGAGTTCCTCCTCCTGTCGCTTTCCGGTGGGTCTGAGGACTGGCTCGGCGGGTTCGGGTGTGGTGCTGGCCCACAGATCGATGACCTCAGCCAACCGCATCTCGCAGCCGCGGATGGGGGCGTCGCAGCCGGTGAGATCCGCCCCGGGCCGGATGCGGGTCAGGGCGATGGCGACGTCGGTCGGCTCCAGCGGGGTGTCCGCGTCGAGGTACTGGGTGAGGCGGGCGCGGAAGTCGTCGGCGGTGACCTCGTGCCGGACATTGCTGGGGGTGGACAGCAGCGACGGGATCTCGCCGAGTCGGTGCAGCACATCGCGGGCGCGCTGGGCGGCGAGGAAGACCAGCGGCCCCTCCGGGGAGCGGGCGGGGGCCGGTTCGGTGCCTGGGGTGAGGGTGCCGTCACCGAGCCGGGCCAGGAGCCGGGGGAGATGCCCGGAGATCGGGCTCGGGTCGAACGCGGCGGCCCGGCAGGCCGTGACGACCACCTCGGGGCCGCGGGCGTGGGCGGTGGCGACGAGCTGGGCCAGGGCGCGCTCGGTGACCTCGGCGCGCTC